>JBBSAQ010000049.1:0-33977 GCA_038252065.1 Chitinophagales bacterium | reverse complement strand
GGTGGCACGACTAGTCGTGCCACCACTAGTCGTGCCACGATGGTATAACTGCCTGATAATTCACGTTGTTATAAGTGGAAGTCTGGTCCACTATTTGGTCCACTATCTGGTCCACTATCTGGTCCACTATTTGGTCCACTATTTGGTCCACTTTGCAGCCCCTTTTACAATCCTCCTTGTAACCATTAGTCGACCAATATTCAGTCTCATTTTTATAAACATTCCGATAAGGATGAAAACCGAGAGGAACAGCAATTTTTTTTTGTAAATTGAAATTATAAACCGGTCAACAGCTCCGTTTCGCACTCACATACCTACACCCCTTCACGAAATATCGCCATGGCAAATCCACAGCATCACCGGTATTATCTATCCCTATCCTTTTGCCAACACAGATTTCTGCAGCAGCATAGTTGACGCCCCTTTCTTCTATCCAGATAAATGTGGATGGTTCATACAATGATGTACCTGTCATATCCTTCGTCAATCCAAGAGCAAGACAAAGTGCACCCGGGCCTTTTGTCAAACGGATATCAGAGGCTTCCATTTTTCTTCTTTTAGCCATCGCTTCTATTCCATCTGCAGGCTCAAGAGCTCTTATGAGTATAGCATGAGCAAAATCCTGTGGCGCAGTGACCACATTCATCATGTGATGGATACCATAAATAAAATAGATATAGGCTACACCTCCCTTACGGTACATTACTTCTGTCCGGGGTGTCCTTCGATTGTTGTACGAATGTGCAGCCTTGTCGTCAGGACCACGGTAGGCTTCTGTTTCAACAATTTTTCCACTCGTATAAATTCCACCGATGAGTGTGCAGAGGTATTTACCTAAAAGATCTTTAGCCAGAAAATTGACATCATGAGAAGCATAATATGACGCAGGTAATTTCTTGCCCTTTGGCTTCATTATCTTCTCGAATAATTGGGAGATTCTTTTGTGATGGTGATATCGTGCGGATGACTTTCACTGATGCCAGCCGTAGTAATCCTGACGAATGATGCTTCACGTAATGTTTCAATATCCTTTGCTCCGCAATAGCCCATACCTGCTCTCAATCCTCCAGTGTACTGAACCATCACTTCATGTATGCTTCCTTTATAGGGAACTCTTCCTTCTATTCCTTCAGGTACAAGTTTCTTAAGATCATCCTCGACATCCTGAAAGTATCTGTCCTTCGAGCCAAGTGCCATAGAACTCAACGAACCCATACCTCGGTAAACTTTAAATTTTCTACCATCCAGAATTATCGTTTCACCGGGAGATTCTTCACAACCTGCAAATAGAGAACCTGCCATCACTGTATGCGCACCTGCTGCAATAGCTTTTGCTATGTCACCTGTAAACCGAACACCTCCGTCTGCGACGACAGGTACGCCTGATCCCTTGAGTGCAAAAGCTGCTCCGTAGATCGCTGACAATTGAGGTACCCCTACACCCGCTACAATACGCGTGGTGCATATACTGCCGGGTCCAACTCCAACTTTTACGCCATCTACACCTGCTTCAAGCAATGCTAATGCACCTGCACCGGTCGCTACATTGCCGGCGATGATTTCCAAATCCGGATATCGCTTTTTAATCTCACGTATCATTCTCAATACCCCTTCTGAATGACCATGTGCAGTGTCCACTACGATGACATCTACTTCAACATGTCTAAGCGCATCAACTCTGTCATGTGTGTCTCCCGTGATTCCGACTGCTGCACCTACTCTCAATCTACCGAGATGATCTTTGCTGCTGTTCGGAAAATCTTCAAGACGCATCAGGTCTTTGTATGTGAGCAGACCTTTTAATTTTTGATTGTCATCGACAACAGGGAGTTTTTCAATCTTATATTTCTGAAGAATTTTTTTGGCCTGTTCCAGGGTTGTTCCCATAGGGGCTGTGATCAGTGGGGTAGGTGTCATCAATTCAGAGACGGGCCTGTCATGCCGTGCTTCAAATCGCAGATCACGGTTGGTAAGAATACCGACTAGTGTTCCATCCGCGCTGGTGATGGGAATGCCACCAATCTTATATGTGCGCATCAATTGTTGGGCTTCACCGACAGTAGCGGAGACGGAAAGTGTGACAGGATCCAGAATCATACCGCTTTCGGATCTTTTGACAGCTCTTACCTGGTTAGCCTGGCTGCTGATATCCATGTTTTTGTGAATGATCCCTATTCCTCCTTCTCTGGCGATCGCGATGGCCGTATCTTTTTCGGTCACTGTGTCCATGGCAGCGGAGACCATAGGCATATGGATACGGATATTACGGCTAAGTTGAGAGCTGATATCTACTTCCCGGGGCAGCACATTAGAATATGCGGGAACAAGTAGTACATCGTCGAAGGTAAGCGCATCAGCGAAAAGCTCATGCTTGCTTTTAAGATTGAATTCCATGTGCAAAACTACCACAGATTCATCAGATTACCCAGAATCAATGATAAATCAGGTTCCTTTTTGACTTTTTATTCACAAAAGGTGGCTAATAACTGACTCAGAAAGAACTTTTTACCTTTAGCTATGATGCAGGTATACGGAGATGAATATTTTATGCGGCTGGCTTTACAGGAAGCCCAAAAGGCGGCTGAGGCGGGAGAAGTACCGATTGGGGCTGTCATTGCTTCAGGAGATCAGCTATTGGCACGGTGTCACAACAGTACAGAGATGTTAAACGATGTCACGGCTCATGCTGAAATTCTGGCTATAACAGCCGCCTCTCAATATCTGGGTAGCAAGTACCTGATGGATTGTACTCTTTATGTCAGCCTTGAACCTTGTGTCATGTGCGCCGGTGCTCTAAGATGGTCGCAGATCAGTCGTGTCGTTTTTGCAACGCCGGATGACAAAGCAGGTTTTATGCGCTATGGTAAAGAATTACTGCATCCACGTACGCAACTTGAGATGGGGATCATGATGGAGGAGAGTGCACTTCTGTTGAAGTCATTTTTCATGGCAAGAAGAAAGCAATAGTTTGTTCAGTGAGTAATAGTCGGTAGTGAGTGGTGTATTATACCATATTCATTTGTGAGACGTCAGTCGTGAAGCGTGAGTATAATGATGGGTCTTTAATCCGGCATCCAGTATCCTTTTATCCGGTATCCCAACACAATTTCGCAAAATCAATATTCCTGGAGCAAATGTTTTAACAGTTACTTAAAGTCTGATTTAAATCAAGGTTAAACTCTTCATGGCCATTGATATTGATCAGCTCAACACCTTAATTTGGATGTAAAATTGAAACTAAACCAGATATTCCCAATGAAGATTCAAATGTATTTAGCACTTGTGAGCATAGGTTTTTTTGCTTCATGCAGTCCGCAGTATACTTATTTTACAAAATCACTCTACGAAAAAGAGAACTGGACCAAAGATGAAATCATGCGCATCCAGTTTTATGTTTCCAGGGATATCACATTGTCCAGAGCTGTTTCGGATGATGAGACCTCGATCACAGAAGGAAAGATCAGAATAGTCAATGGAAAGAAGGTCCAACAGATCGTAATCCGACAAGGGACGCCCGGTGTTGTCGTGCTCATGCCAAAAGAGGATCGTTTTGCAATTAGCTTTGAAGAAGCTGATAATGACGCCTATCTTATGTTTGGACCAAATCCAAAATATGACAACCGGTTCGCATTGCTTGCGCAGGATTGGGAGCGCGAAAGTGGTAAAATTCATTACAAGGGTCAGGTTTATAATGTGGATGCCGGAAGTGCGTATTCAAGTTTAATGGTGGACCTGAAACGCATAGGTGAAAATCAATATGAAACAAAGAGGGTGCAGGGAAGAAAAGTGAAGTGATAGAAGAAAAAAAATGTCCTATTGAATTCCTTTCAGAAAGGGTACAAATTTGAATTTTCCAAAAGTTTTGCTTTCTACCTTACCTCCTTCAGTCATGGTATATCTCCACATAGTCTGCCCCTGATCATCTCCAATGGGAATCACAAGATGACCACCAACTGCAAGTTGTGATATCAATGATTCAGGAAGTGTAGATGCTCCTGCGGTGACAATTATTTTATCAAAAGGAGCAAACATAGGAAGCCCCAAATATCCATCGCCTAAAAAAGTCCGTATCGAACGATATCCTAATTCGTTGAGAAATTTTTCTGTTCGTTCATATAGTGTGCTCTGTCGTTCGATGGTATAGACCTTGGCCCCAAGTTCTGAAAGGACACACGCCTGATAGCCTGAACCTGTGCCCACTTCAAGTACTTTGTCACCTTTTTTGATTTCGAGAAGACTGGATTGAATAGCTACAGTCAATGGCTGAGAAATAGTCTGATCGCAACCGATAGGAAAGGCTACATTTTTGTAGGCCCATTCTTCAAAAGCTTTTTCAAGAAATAAATGACGTGGGATTTTTGCCATGGCGGCCAGTACTTTTTCATCCCTGATACCCTCCTGACGAAGCGTGTCAATCAAATGCATACGAAGACCCTGAAGCTTGTACGAATCTCTTCTCAAGTTTGTTTATTTTGTCCAGAAGTTACGGAAAGGATGTGAAGTGCTGCCGGCATCTATTCGTTTAATCATTTTCTACCGGCATAAAGTTAATTAAATATATTACAAAAAAACATAATATATGAGTGATATCAAATTTGGGACAGATGGATGGCGGGCGATTATAGCTGATGATTATACTGTCAAAAATGTGATCAGGGTCGCAGAAGCTTCGGCGATATTTATGAAAGAACGGGCGATGCAAAAAGTGGTGATCGGGTATGATTGCAGGTTTGGTGGGAAGATGTTTGCAGAGGCTACAGCACAGGTGATGGGGAGTCATCAGTTATCGGTGGTGATATGTGATCATGTTGCATCTACACCTATGGTTTCACTAGCTGTCAGCAAACTCAATGCGGATCTGGGTATCGTCATTACAGCCAGCCACAATCCACCTTCCTATAATGGATTTAAACTAAAGTCTTCCCTGGGAGGTCCTTCAGTCCCGGATGATATCGCAGCAGTAGAAAAGCATATTCCGGAGAAACCGATGAAACATCTCGTCACACTTGATATGATGAAGGAAAAAAATCTTCTTGCTTATCTCAATCTTGAAGATTTGTATTATGATCATGTGATGTCATCATTTGATATTGAAGCTATACGTAATGTGCCTTTCAGGATCGGGTATGATGCCATGTATGGTGCTGGGTATCTGATTTTTCCAAGGATATTGCCGGATGCTGTATGTCTGCATTGCGATTACAATCCATCATTCTATGGTCAGGCTCCTGAGCCGATCGAGCGCAACCTTGTGCCCTTCAGTGAAATGATCAAGGCCGATCCACTTATTAAGATCGGAATAGCAAATGATGGAGATGCTGACCGCATCGGGATGATTGATGAAGATGGAATGTTTGTAGATGCACACCATATTCTTCTTTTGCTATTGTATTATATGTATAAAATAAAAGGAATGACAGGTAAGGTTGTCATCTCCTTTTCCGTAACTGATAAAATGATTCAACTGGCGAAAAAATTCGGGCTTGAAGTTGAGGTGACAAAAATCGGATTCAAATATATTGCGGAGATTATGGCGAAAGAAGATGTTCTGGTCGGTGGGGAAGAATCGGGAGGTCTGGCTGTGAAAGGACATATTCCGGAAAGGGATGGCGTATGGATGGGGCTTGTGATCCTTGAATTTATGGCGAAGACCGGTAAATCACTTCGTCAATTAATACAATTAGTGTATGATGAAGTCGGGCCATTCGCTTTCGATCGGTATGATCTGCATATTACCGAGGAAATTAAACAGGCTGTGCTTGCGAAATGTCAAGGTGATCAATACACATCATTTGGACCCTATAAAATCGAACGAACAGAAAAACTGGATGGCTTCAAATATTATCTCAACAATAACAGCTGGCTGATGATAAGGCCATCCGGTACTGAACCTGTGTTGCGTGTTTATTGCGAAGCACCTGACAGAGAGATGGCACGAGCGACATTGGATGCGGCGAAGAAGGAATTGCTGGGGTAATGAAAAAATTATAGAGGATTGTTGTATTGGCCTATAGTGGATTAGGAATCATTATTCTATTGAATACTTTTGACGGTGCACACCTCATCTCCTATTTCGATGAATTGTAAAATTCCATACCTGTTATTGAATTCCTGCATCATAGTTAGATCATCGCTGCCCTCGATCTGCTCTTCGCTCTCTGCTCTCTTCTTATTTTCCGGCAATTCGTTTCAGCATATTTCTGAAAATGAAAAAATGAAAGGGAAGCATTGCATACCAGTAATTTCGTCCCAAAATGCCGTTCGGACGAAATGTGGCTATTTGTTTGAGTACGCAGCGGTTTTTATTTTTTACAATTGAAAATTCCAGCCAGGCTTCACCGGGCATTTTCATTTCGGCAAATAGAAGCAAACGGTAATTTTTACGATCGGCTAAAAGTACTCTCCAGAAATCAAGCGCATCACCGACCTGAATGTCGGTATCACTTCTTCTTCCTCTTTCCATTCCAACACCACCCACCAGCTTATCCATGAACCCACGGATACGCCACAAATGATCTGCATAGTACCAGCCCTGATTTCCTCCGATACCAAAGAAACGATTAGCCACTTCTTCAACTTTATCATTGTCAATTTCCATCCATCTTCGGTCGGTATAACACCCATTGACAGGCACTTCCACATATTGATTCAGATCGAGATTGCTGATACTGCTTGAAGCTGCATCCGTCCAGCTGGATACAACCATGTTTTGTTCGATTTTCAAAAAAGCCATTTTAATCGCCTCTCTGTAGGGAATAAGGTCCTGCGGAATAATGTCAAGAATAGCGTGCTCATGACAGACGACATCATTTTTCATGCTTTGCACCAGCTGACGTGCGATTGTAAAATTGGCAGACGTGGTCATGTAAAGCCAGTACACAGAAAGACCGGGAAAAATGACAGGTAATGAATAAATATATCGTTTATACCCCCGCACAGCTGCAAACTCCAAAAGCATTTGCTTGTATGTCAGCACATCAGGTCCGCCTATTTCAAATGTTTTATTTAATGTTTGTTCATTCAGTATACTTTCTTTCAAATAGTTGATCACGTTCCGGATAGCGATAGGCTGACATAAGGAATTCAACCATCGAGGAACGACCATGATGGGTATTTTTTCAGTCAGGTCGCGAATGATCTCAAAAGATACACTGCCTGAGCCAACAATAATGCCTGCTTCAAAAATGGTGTACGGGATACCTGAGCGCATGATCACATCTTTGACAACTTTACGAGCCAACAAATGCTGTGAGAGATTGACCTGGTTGCTGATACCTCCCAGATAAATGATCTGTTTCACCTGGCAAAGTGTGGCGACCAGGACAAAACATCCTACTGATCTGAGTTCATATTCTTTGAGCGTTGTAAATGTGTCACCCAGTGAATGGATAAGGTAATAGGCTACATCGAATTGTTTTTTATTGAATTGTTGAATCGCATTTTCGGGTTGAAGAAAATCAAATTCAATAATATTTATTTTGGATAAGAGATCTGCTGCAGGCTGAAAGCGATTACGATTTCTTACTACACAGGTGACTTCATGGCCGGCTTCTACCAGTACGGGCAATAGCCGCATTCCGATATATCCATTAGCACCGGTAAGTAAGATGCGCATTTGAAAATTATTGCTTTGAAATGCCTATAGCGAAATATGCCAATCCAATTGCTTTAATGTATTCATCCTTCGTTTACTTTATCCCTTCCAATATCCGAATGTAATTTGCTCTTTCATACGCCGTCGGATCTGATATATTAGACTGGTTCATCGATCCGTGAAAGTCCTCCAGGTTCAGAAATCCCATGCTGTCCATCCATTGCCGCAGTACTCGTTCCATTGTAGCGATATAAGCGATTCCATTTTTATACAATGCTGAGGCTGTCATCGTCACATCAGCACCTGCCAGTAAATATTTGATGACTTCACGTGCACTCTGCACACCCGTCGTCGCAGCGAGTGAGGCTTTGATCTGCCCTGAAAGTATAGCGATCCACAACAGTGGCAACCGTATCTCATTGGCTTCACTGAATTCTATATCATGAATCACTTTCAATAGCTGAATATCAAAATCCGGTTGATAAAACCTGTTAAATAATACCAGCCCATCCGCTCCTGCATCCTGCATTTGTAACGCCATATGTCCCATCGCACTGAAATAAGGGTTCATCTTCACAGCGATAGGTATACTGACTGTCTGTTTCATCAACCTGATGATATCCAGATAGCGCATTTCTACATCAGTTCCATTCAACTCTACATCAGCAGGGATAAAAAATATATTGATCTCTAACGCATCTGCTCCCGCCTGTTCCAACTGTCGACCATATTCGATCCAACCCATGGGTGTAATTCCGTTGAGACTACCGATGATCGGAATATGGACACGCTCTTTCGCCATGCGGACGGTTTCAAGGTATTTTCCTGTGGCCACATGATATTCTTCAAGATCGGGAAAGAAATCAGATGACTCTGCGAATGCATTTGTAGTTGTCTTTATTATATTTTCCATCAGAGCTTCCTCTTTCCTGATTTGTTCTTCGAACATGGAAAACATCACCACTGCACCTGCTCCTGCATCTTCCATCTTGAGAATGTTGTCAAGATCCTCGGACAATGTGCATGCTGAAACGACAATCGGAGATCGCAGTTTCATGCCCAGATAGTTTGTACTGATACTTGTCATATTCTATATTTTATACAGGAAGCTTCTCTTTTTATTTTCATTTAATTTACATTTTTCTCCCTCTGTTGCTGAGCGATAGCACAAGGATGATTCAAGCAGGTCGAAGCACACTCCTCGCATCTTACAATACCGGATGAAACGTTTCCGCCCCACTCATTGCCATCGTTTCATACGTCTTCCATCTCAGATCCAAAATCTCCTGCGCTAATGTCATCAACTTTTCGGCTTCCTCAGGATTAGTGAGGGTGAGTAATTTGTATCGTAGTTCTTTGTATGCATAATCTTTCAGCGAAATCGTCGGACGCGGTGAGTCAAGTACAAAAGGATTGCGATTATTTTTTCGTAAGACCGGATTGTATCTGATCAATGGCCAATAGCCGCTGGCTACTGCATTCGCTTGTTGTGTCATTCCTTTTTTCATATCGATTCCATGTGCGATGCAATGGCTATAGGCGAGGATCAACGAAGGACCATCATAAGCTTCAGCTTCTCGCATCGCTAATAATGTCTGCTGTGGATTGGCACCCATCGCGATTTGCGCTACATATACATTGCCATAAGATATAGCCTGCAATGCAAGATCTTTTTTGCCAACTCGTTTTCCTGCTGAAGCAAATTTTGCAGTAGCAGCAGTTGGAGTAGCTTTAGACATTTGGCCACCCGTATTCGAATAAACTTCTGTATCAAGTACCAGTATATTTATATTCCTTCCGCTGGCCATAGCATGATCAAGTCCGCCTGATCCTATATCATATGCCCATCCATCACCACCGATCAGCCATACACTGCGATGCACCAGTGAATCCGCGACTGAAAGCAGATTTGCAGCAAGTGGGGACGTTATAGTTTGTAATTTATTTTTCAATTCATCTATACGTCCCCGCTGTGCTGCAATCTCCGATTCAAGCCGTTGAGGTGAATCAAGGAGAGAGGAAACGAATTCAATTCCAAGTTGCGGTTCCAATTGTTTGAGCATGTCTTTGGCGATGGCCAGCTGTTTATCAGCGCTAAGCCGCATACCCAATCCAAACTCAGCATTGTCTTCAAAAAGGGAATTAGACCATGCAGGACCTTTACCGGCTTCGTTTTTTGTCCAGGGTGTTGTCGGAAGATTCCCACCGAAAATAGAGGAACATCCAGTCGCATTGGCTACGAGTAATCTGTCTCCAAACAATTGTGTAAGCAATCGGATATACGGCGTCTCACCGCAACCTGCACATGCTCCTGAAAATTCAAACAATGGTTCGAGAAACTGCGCACCATGTACCATCGAAAAATTTACTGTAGCCCGATCATTAAATGGAATGGATTCAAAAAAATCAATGTTTCTTCGCTCCTGTTCCAATGTAGGTTGAATCGGGCCCGGATTAATGGCTCTTGTGAATCGATCATCAGGATCAGTGGCCGGACATGCATCTACGCAAAGATTACAACCTGTGCAGTCCTCCCCATAAACCTGCAATGTATATTTTGTCTCCGGAAAACCACGCGCATTGATTGGTGCAGATTTAAATCCATCCGGTGCATCCGCAAGCCTATCTGTGTGATAAAATTTGGCACGGATCACAGCATGAGGGCAAACGAAACTACAATTTCCACATTGAATACATAAGTCGGGCCGCCATATTGCAATCATATCAGAGATATTCCGCTTCTCCCATTTTGTCGTGCCTGATGGATATGTACCATCTACAGGCATAGCGCTGACCGGGATATCATCCCCATGTCCGGACATCATCTTCCCGATGACATCCTGAACGAAAGCAGGAGCTTTGTCAGATACGACAGGGATACCGCGATAAAGTGCAGTCGTTTTAGCCGGAATAGTTACTTCAGTTAAATGTTGAAGCGTCTGATCAACAGCAAGGAAATTTTTTTCAATGACCGCTTTTCCTTTTTTGAAATATGTTTTCTCAATTGATTTTTTAATATGGGTGATGGCTTCATCGCGTGGGAGTACTCCCGAGATCGCGAAAAAGCAGGTTTGCATGATGGTATTGATCCGACCACCCATACCTGTGGCGAGAGCTACCTTATCGGCATCAATCGTATAGAGACGTATTTTTTTTTCTAAAATAAAATGCTGAACATCCAATGGAAGCTTATCCCATAGCACTTCAGGAGGGAATGTGCTATTCAATAAAAAAGTCGCTCCCTTTTTGGCGTGGGAAAGCATATCTACTTTTTCCAGAAAATTAAATTGATGACACCCGATAAAATCAGCATGCCCGATTAAATAAGGAGCCTTTATCGGTCTCGGTCCGAATCGAAGATGAGATACAGTCTGTGCCCCTGATTTTTTTGAATCGTATACAAAATAGCCCTGTGCAAAGAGATCCGTGTTTTCTCCTATGATTTTAATACTGTTTTTATTCGCACCCACTGTACCATCAGCACCCAATCCATAAAACAACGCTTGTGTCCAGCCCGATTCATCTAACGTAAATGAGGCATTATAGTCAAGACTGGTGTGCGTGACATCATCATTAATTCCAATCGTAAAATGATTTTTAGGCGTTTGTTTTTTTAATTCATCGAACACTGCTTTTGCCATCGCCGGTGTGAATTCTTTTGATGAAAGACCGTATCGTCCACCGATGACGCGGGGCAATGAAGAAATTTTGCCGAGGTTGAAAGCTTCTACAAGTGATGTCAGTACGTCCTGGTAAAGGGGTTCACCGGAAGCACCAGATTCTTTTGTCCGGTCAAGTACTGCAATAGTTTTTACCGAAGCTGGAAGGACATTCAATAAATAGTTGAGCGAGAAGGGCCTGAAAAGACGGACCTGCACAACACCTGTTTTATCTCCGGTTACATTTATGAAATCTGAAGTTTCTGCCACAGTCTCCGTTCCCGATCCCATGATGATGATGACCCTGTCTGCAGCGGGATCGCCGTGATAATCAAATGGAAGATATGTACGACCGGTGAGATCATTGAATTTTTTCATTGCAGTGGCCACGATCTCCGGACATGCATTATAATACGTGTTTGCCGATTCACGACCCTGGAAATAAACATCGGGATTTTGTGCTGTGCCTCTTATGAACGGATTGTCCGGATTTAATGCTCTGCTGCGATGATCATATACCAGTTGATCATCGATCATAGCCTTGATCGTTTCGTCAGAGATCAGATTTAGCTTGTTGACTTCATGCGAGGTGCGGAAGCCATCAAAGAAATGAATAAACGGGATTCGTGATTTCAGTGTTGCTGCCTGTGCTATCAGGGCCATATCATGCGCTTCCTGTACACTGGCAGAAGCCAACATCGCAAACCCGGTCGTTCGTGCGGCCATCACATCCTGATGATCTCCGAAAATGGAAAGCGCCTGTGATGCAAGTGATCTGGCAGCAACATGAAAAACGGTTGATGTCAATTCGCCGGCTATCTTGTACATATTCGGCAGCATGAGCATGAGGCCTTGCGATGCCGTGAATGTGGTTGTCAATGCACCGGTTTGCAATGCACCATGCACAGTACCTGCAGCACCACCTTCGCTTTGCATTTCAATGATATCGGGGATATTGCCCCAGATATTTTTCATTCCTTTTGATGACCATTCATCAGCAAACTCTGCCATCGCTGATGATGGAGTGATGGGGAATATCGCACACACCTCATTGACCCTGTAGGCTATATAGGCTGTGGCTTCATTTCCATCCAGGGTTGCTGCCTTTCTATCTTTGTTCATAAATTATTTGCGCTTTCTTATTGCTTTTTATATTCCATTATTTGACTGAGGAGGTTCTGCATTCATCTCTATAGCATGACAAGGACATTGTTCATAGCAAACAGCACACCCTGTACAAAGTGTATAATTGAACTGATATCGTTTTCCGGGACCAAGTTTGATAATAGCGCCCTCAGGGCATGCGCCGAAACAACCATCACATTCAAAACAGTTGCCACAAGAGAAGCATCTTCCTGCTTCATATTTCGCTTCTGTCTCTGTCAATCCGCTTACGATTTCAGAAAAATCTTTAGTTGATTCTTCAAGAGGTAAATGTGATTGTTGTTGCAAAGGAGCATGAGTCCGGTACCAGACATTCAGATGTTCATACCCGATGATCGGATGTTTTGGTTGAGGAGTGTACGGATGAGATTGTAGAAAGCCATCGATATATCTCGCTGCTTTCTTGCCATGACCTACTGCGATAGTGACACTTCGTTCACCGGGCACCATATCGCCACCTGCAAAAATTCCTTTACTACCGGTCATCATATCAGGGCCTACGATGACAGTTCCATCTTCCTTAAAAGAAATGCCTTCAACATTTTTTAAAAAACCTGTATCCGTATCCTGGCCAAGAGCAAGTATGAGTGAATCGGCTTCGAGAGTCTCAAATTCACCTGAAGGAACCGGCTTGCCGTCAACAATATGCATGACCTCGACGGTAAAAGAATTTTGATCAATGCTTTTGATGGTGCGCAGCCAGTGAATTTTTACCCCTTCGCCCATGGCTTCATCTGCTTCAAAATCATGAGCAGGCATATGTTCACGGTCGCGGCGATAGATGATAAATGCTTCAGAAGCGCCAAGACGTTTGGCGACTCGGGCTGCGTCCATTGCAGTGTTTCCTCCACCATAAATGACAACGCGTCTGCCTAATTTTGGCGCATTCCCTAGTTCAACTTCTCGTATGAAACTTACAGCATCAAGTATTTGTCCGGCATCACGTGCCGGAATATCAATTTTCTTTCCGATGTGTGCTCCGACCGCGATAAAAACTGCATCAAAATTTCCGGCAGCTTTTTCTCCGGCGATATCTTCAACTTTATAATTAATGCGGATTTTTACGCCCGTATTTTCAATCCGTTTTATTTCAGCTAATAGAATATTCCGTGGCAACCGATAGGCGGGAATACCAAAGTGCATCATACCGCCAGGCAATGGGCCCGCTTCAAAAATTTCAACGCTATGTCCTGCGCGTTGCAAATGGTATGCAGCTGACAATCCACTTGGACCTGCACCGACTACTAAAATTTTTTTTCCGGAAGGTTGAGCATTGATATCAATTGCCCAATCTTCTTTAAGTGCCATGTCCCCTAGAAATCTTTCTACGGCGTGAATGCTTACAGGATGATCAACAAAACTGCGGTTGCATTGATCTTCGCAGGGATGATAGCAAACCCGGCCGTGAATGGCTGGCATTGGATTTTCTTCGACTAATTTTTGCCAGGCCTCTTTGTAATGACCTCCTTGAGCGAGGCCAAGCCAGTCCTGGATATTTTCACCTGCTGGACAGGCATGATTGCAGGGAGGAAGGAAATCGGTATAAACAGGTCGTTGGGTTCTCTTATGACCTGTTCCTTCGGCATGTGTCCCGAGATCGGGATGTGTAGTTAAATCTTTATGTTGTTGGATCATGATTTCTTTTTAAGCATGACTGGTCAGGAGAAGTCATGAATGCTAAAGTTGATAGGCAGGCAACCCTGTGACAAGGAATATATAGTCTTTTCAATATCCCGGTGTGTCTGACATGACGATAGACCGGGCATGTTGTGCAACTTTGACACAGGCATCGACCTGCTCGGGTTCGAGGCAGTAATCACGGTCATGCGTTTGATTTCTGCAATGGATTGGCGAGAGATCAATCGAGTCAAATCTGGCATCGACGCACTTGCATTGTTCCAACAGACTTGATATGGATACAGGATGTTCGATATCGATATCTCTTCTGAGCAGAAACCCTGCGAGATAATTGGAAAGAGATTGTCTGGAATTGGCACAGATGAGATGAGTGACCACATCTTCTTCTGATCTTTCCTTTTCGTGTTCAGCAGCGGAGAGGAGTTCTTCGGCTATTGAAAACAGCGTATCTGAATGATGTTTAGTCATAATGCAGCATTTTAATGATCTTAAATCCCTGAAGTACGTCTTAGGCTATTTCTAATTTAAAGTTCTCTTTCCCTTCATATAGTAACTATGAGGCAGGTCATTGGATGGAATGATTCAGGTCAGACTGCGAAGAGCGAAGAGCATGGAGGGAAGAGCATAGGGCATAGAGCATAGAGCATAGAGGGAAGTGCATAGAGCATAGAGCAAAGAGGGAAGAACAAAGAACAAAGAGCATAGAGTGAAGAGCGGAAGACGAAGACGGAGAGGGGGAATTGGATACAAATTAATAGTTGATGTTCCTCATCATCATGTAAATGATCAATTTGATGTTGTGGTATGTTATCATAATTTATGCGGCGGCGGCAATACCTGCAGGACTTATCACATGTACCTGCCATCTCCATGTAAAGATGAAGAACATCATCCGGCTTGGGTACAAGAGAAAAAACAAAAAGAAAATAATAGTGATTTCAACTCGGAAATAAATATAAGATCTGACGAAAACGAAATCAGTAGAAAAGGACTAACTTTATATCCTAACCCATCAAAGGGTCTTCTAACTATTGAGGGAATTAACTCAGGTAATTATGTTTTTGAACTCTATACATTAAATGGAACTAAAGTATTTCATACATACGGATTGAATAACGGAAAGGTTTTAATTGATCTTTCTGAAATCTCTATAAGCGGATTATATTTTGCAAAAATAAGCTCATCCACGAGAACAGATTATATCAAAATTTTGATTCAAAAATAGACTGCCATGAGAAAAATAGCTTTTATTTTTTGTTTCTTATTAATTTATTTTTATTCTTTCGGTCAGGATTATTCTTTCTCTGTAGGGTTGACTTATCAGCCATTTATCTATAATAATTATAATCATTCAGATTGGAATAACCGACCTCAATCATATCCTATCAATCAAGGTAAGTTTAATGGGAAAGCATTCGGAATAACATTTAGTAAGTCTGTTTCGGACCATATTTCGATTAATGCCGACTTATTGTATTCCAGTCAAAATCAGATGCATGCCATTCGAAATTCCACGTACACTGATCCGATTGATCAATCGGTCTACACATTCTATGGAAGATCAGTGTCTACAAATTTTGATATTTATAGGATGCCAGTTCAAATTAGCTTTTCAAATGAAATAGGATATGGGAGTGGTATTTATGTCAAAGGAAGTATTGGTCCGAGGATATCTTACCTGGGCTCATTTTCTTCAGAGTACCTGGAATACGATATTGATATTACTAATAAAAAGATTAATTACGATTTACTAATAAATCGCGTTCTCTATACTAATAATAATTTTGATCAAACAATTTTGCGTGGAAGTCCCCCAATGTATCAAAGCACTCATCATACAGTAGAATATATGTACAATAGATTTCTATTTGGAATGGGAGGAGGAATAGAATTTCAAAAGGTCATCTCCGGTAAAATTATTGTGGCGCTAGGTGGAAGAATTGGGTATGATCTAACTAATTCCGAAAGACATCCAGAGTTTGTATTCCCTGGATTAGGGGGGACCATGGAGAACAGTACGCGATCTAAATCCCATCATTTCGAATACGGCCTTAGCACCTCTGTTTCATACTGCTTTAACTAAGGCTATTATTTAATAAAGGAAGTATTAAGGAGTTGTCTTCACTGTGATGCATCTATATTTGAAATCTATTCCTTGCATGGCCTTAAAACTGATAAATTTTGCGGTGGGATAGTGAAGTTGGTGGAATTAGAAAAACTGGGTGAAAAGTTATCGGCAATTGATGAAGATGGAGTGGTTTTAATAGATTAGTTCCTATAGCTCGATCAATTACGTTGGTCTTGAGTATAAGGTAAAGAAATTGAAGACTAAATACTACAAAGGTGATGACATAGCGAATCATAAGATTGAGCTTATCCTTCCATATTCCCACACATGACAAAATAAACCCCATTTCGACGGTGTTGTTTATTGCAAAAGACAGCTTTTATGTCTATTTTGCCAATTAAAACCAACAATTATGAACCAACTAAAACTTGTACTGGTACTAATCGTACCAACCATTTTCCTTTTTCAATCCTGCACCCAGGGACCTGAATCCGGAAAATCAGCTGAGATGAACATGGATTCAGTCAAAGCCAAAATCGTAGCCCTGGAAACAGCTTATGCTGCTGGTAGCAACTCTAAAAATGTGGATGCTGTAGCTGCATATTATGCTGCTGATGCTCAAAGTCTTGCCAATAATGAACCAACCCGTGTCGGTATGGATGCCATCAAAGCAGGTATCAAAAGAGAAATGGATAATGATTCTTTAGGCAACACCATCTCTTTTGTAACCACAGGCGTATGGGCTGATGGAAAATACGCAACAGAAACAGGTACCTCTACTTCAAAGAATAAGGAAGGAAAAGTTGTCTATACAGGTAAGTACATTACCTTATTTGAGTTGCGCGATGGTAAATATGTAGCCATCCGCGATATGTGGAACGATGATGTTAAACCTGCAGCTGCCAAAGCAGCCGAAGCTAAGCCGATGGATCCCAAAGATGAAAAAAAGAAATAATCATTAAATCTTCTTGGATTAAAGGATGTAGAGACGCGATTTATCGCGTCTTTTTTTTCGGGCACCTAACTCATTTCTTTTAAGAGAGAAGAAGGTAGTGAGTTACCCGAAAAGCATAATGTTTACAATATGGGATAGGGGTGAGTTATCCGAAATATAACAGAGCTCGGGGGCAAACTCGAGCTAATCAATTCTAACCATTCACCTTTTTCAATGCATTAATGACCACAAAAGGCACACTCAATTTAATTCCCCCGGCTCTAAGGGCAATCTCATTTAATCTGGTTTCAACAACTTCAAATAGCTCATCCACATACTCCGCTGGCAGAAGTTTGACCCAGGAATCCATGAAGGCCATGCGAATGAAATAATGATTGAACATTGCTGTTCCATCTGCGAAATGATATTTAAACATGTCATGGTCAACATTTTTGACCCTGAAACCAAACCGTTGAAGCAAAGAAATCATCTCCTCAAGCGGACGTCGTTTTTCATAAATATGCTGACGCATGAATTGAATCTCTTTGTTCATATTCTTTTCCATCAATACGATCTCAAGCTGATCATAAAACTCAAACATGGTTTTGTCAAGGTTCATTGTCATTACAAACTGACAATTGTCTTTACTGATCCGTGAACATTCGGAAAGTACTTTTTCAAGATCCTGTACATTATTTAACCCGTTGTTACTGACGATTAGATCTACAGAGTTGTCTGCTAGCGGAATAGATTCTGCGCCACTTTCAATGATGGTTATATTGGAAATACCGTAAAATGCAATTTTTCTTTTTGTTCTTTCTATTGCAGCAGTCCAGGGATCAATTCCAAATACCTTTGATTGGTCACCCAGTCTCATGGCTAATTCTATCAGCGGGAATCCGGTTCCAAATCCGATATCCAGAACAGTGATAGCTTGTTTGTATTCGATGTGCTCAAGTAATTTCAATCCAAATGGTGCAGACCATAATGGTATTTCATCAAATACCTGAACAAGTTCTGCAGGATCGAATTCGTTGTGAAGATATTTTCTCATTGGATCCGGGAAATGATCAGCAAGAGGATTAATTTCTGATCAAAGTCAATTTCTCAGCCTGTCCTCCGCGGTTCATATCAAATATCAGTGTATCCTGGGTAATCTTAGGGATTTTAACCATCATTTTTATACCGCCGTCAGGTGTTGTAAATAGCTCATTATTGTTGACATAATATTTTCCGTTTTCAACATTGCCGGCATATTCAAATGAATAGATACCATCTTCATTAAACGTAAAGACAGCTTCTCCCGGCGTGTGACTTGACGGATGGCCATCGACGAGCCATTCTATGCCTGACCATTTCCCAAGGATCATTTTATTGTGTTCCCCGTTATTGCAGGAAAATAGGAGGGTAAATGATGCAAGGAACGGAAGAATTGACCAGTTGATTTTCATATATGGGATCATTAGGTAGTTTAGAATTAAGGCAATTTACTAAATTCTTAAGGGAGTTCTTTGGATACGTTTATAACGCTGATTTGTAGTTGTTAGAACGACGATATTTCAGAAATAATATTTTGATAAATCGATTACTTTTTTTACCTTTCTTTCAATGTACTTGATATCAGTTATTTCAGGTAAATGGAAATGATTACTTATGTTTTAATGCATCCAAAGAATTTTTGAGACGGGATCGGGTATTGGTAAATGTTTTTAATTCTAATTACCCCTCAAATTAATTGTCGGACACCAAATTAATTTTTAGATATGAACCACTCATCTTTTCGCAATTGGCGTTTGCCATCCCTTATTGCTTTTGCTGTTGTAGTTTTCATTTTTGTGATTTCCTGCGACCAGCATCTCATGACGACACCGGGTCCGTCAAATGTGAATCCTCCATATGGCACAAGCTTTTGTGCTTTTGGTACTTCGGATTCGCTGTGTTCATTTATTCCGCACGAAGTGAACGATTCCTCCGCCCTTAGTCCTGGCTACCGGACTCATCTTGACACAATCGATCAACCCAAGTTTGATGAATTCAGCTGGCAATCCTTTGTGGCCCTTAACTGGCCGGCCAATGGCTCGGGAGATCCTACAGGTTATGTGATCGGTAATGATACTTCAGCAAGGGTTTGGGAGTATTACAATAGTGTTGATGATGTATTTGGAGGAGGTTCGGCAGCATGTGATCCAGGAACACCCGGCTCAAAATTTCTTTTTCAGCCGTTAGTTGTTTCTTCAGGTGGATTTACAACTGCAGGCTTCACCGAAAATGATGGCAATGCGCTGATCGATCGGAATCTGAATTTCGTGCTTTATGAAATCATGATGAGCCCTGCAGAAGTTGCTTATGTGCAGGGCAATAAATTAAATACGCTTAGTGGACAACAAAGTTTTGTTGATTCACTTAAAAATTTGGGTAAGCCTCTTGCTGTCAATTTGCCTTCAAGTTATTACCAGGTGATAAAATCAAAAAGCGGTGGCACTATCGGTACGATCGAAATTAAAGCAGCATGGCGATTATTGTTACCGAAGGAAAAAGATCGCTGGAATAGATTTTACAATCGTGAAGCCACTATTTACATACCGGCAGCCAATCGCAAATCAGGCAAGGATACTTGTTTCACTGCGCGAGTTGGACTTGTGGGAATGCATATCATCACAAAAACCAAACTGTTTCCGATTATGGTTTGGAGCACCTTTGAGCATGTAGACAATACACCGGATAATCTGCAAGATGCTGCGTTGAATCCGGATTATCCCTGGTCATTTTACAATCCTAATTGTCTGAACTGTCTGACGAATACACCTGCTGATACATTGGTAGGAAACCAGAGTAAATTGATCTGGGCTAACAAACCTCCATTTGCGAAAGCGTATGGTCAGACCATGATCAATGATGCACATGTAGATACATTTGGAACCCAGGTCACACGCACCTATCCCATCTATGGTCCGACGCAGCGGATGAATAAAGCCTGGCAGAATAAGCTAAAAGGAAGTGTGTGGGAGAATTACAAATTGGTCGGAAGTCAATGGTTATCGTCAAATAATGAACCTATCCATGGCGTACCCAATCCACCTCCTGCACCTGAATTATTGGGTAATTCGGTAATTGAAACATTTATGCAGGACACATCGAGTTGTATCAAATGTCATAATGGAGCGACCAATACGTTTTCGTTTGGAAAGGATTCATTGCGTTATGATTTCAGTTTCCTTTTATTCCGGGGATTGTCAAATAAAGGTGATGCCTTGAAAGAAAAAATGCCTGTCAGAAAATGAATTGCGATTGAGGAATTACGATTGACGAATAGTTGTCCTACTAACGCTAAAACTGAGAAACAAATCACAAAGGTTTCTCAGTTTTTGCGTTTAAGTTATTAATTACAAATATTGGCAATGGCATCTGCTGCTGTTTTAAATCCAAGACTTGCCGATTGTTTTATATCGGCGCATGCTGCCTCTTTGTTTCCTGCATTATACTGGGCCATACCTCGGTTATAGTATGCCTCCATATAATCAGGCTTAATTTCTATGGCTTTGGAATAATCTTCGATCGCTTCTGTGTATCGTTTCAGGTTAGTATAAATCACACCACGATTACTATATGCTTTGTAATACCGTGGTTTAAATTCGATTGCTTTTGAAAAATCATTTAAAGCTTCTTCATTTCGCTGTTGATTCATATAGAGGATCCCGCGATTGAAATAGGCGATAGAAAAATTTGGTGTTGCTTCAATAGCGGAATTATAGTCCCGGAGCGCCTGATCATATTGGCTATTGCCTCTGAGTATGTTCCCCCGGTTGACGAGAGCTACATTATATCCCGGTTTTAATTCAATTGCTTTTGTATAATCGTCAAGGGCCTCTTTGAATTTATTTTCATTCATAAAGGCAAGGCCACGATTATAATAGGCGATAGGAACGGTTTGAAAACGTTCGATCACATCCTGCCAGAGAGACATATCTGTTCTCCAGATAAGACAACGTGTGTGTGTGGCCGCACTGAAAAAAAATGTAAATCCTGCAAGTACAGCTATCCCTATCCATTTCAGTTTAGAATTCCAGAGATTCATAAAACTTACTCCACCTAAATAAAAAATTCCTATGGAAGGAACATAACTATATCGATCTGCCATGATGGCATCGCCTACCGGAAGTAATTGCAAAACAAGAAATACGGTGATGGCGAAAAATCCAATGCCGAAGATTATATTTTTTGTGCTGCGTAAAGAATATATGATCGCCGCTAAAATCCCAGGCACTAAGGGAATGTAGGCATAGTAAATCAGTGAAATGCCAGAGCCGGTTTTGAATGGATACGGGTAGTAGGCACTAAGATTTATGGGCAATATTAATTTGGCGATATACGTGCAGAATCCATAACAGGCAAATGCGATACGTTGAGGAAATGTAAAAAAAGTAATATCCTGTACTATATCCGGCGATTTTTGAGCAGCTACGGCTATAATACCAAAAATGACAGCCAATAGAAAGAAGGGAATTTTCTCAAGCCAGACTTTTGTAGTCAGTTTTCTTCCTTTGAAAAAATCAATCAGAACCAACACAACAGGAAGTGAGGCGCCCATACCTTTTGACAATAGTGACAGAAGGAAAAGCATCAGTGCAGCCAGGAAATATTTTGTCTCATACTTCACGAGGTACTTCAGATACAAAATGATAGACGCAAGAAAGAATAGGGTGTACAGCAGGTCTTTTAATTCGGATGCCCATGCTACCGATTCAACGTGGATTGGATGGATGCCAAACAGCAGGGAAGTCACTAATGCTACGCCGGATTTGTTGCATAACAGGACCACAGCATAGAAAACAAGAATAACATTGAGGAGATGCAGGATTAAATTGACAGCATGATAGCCTGTTTCGCTCAATTCAAAAAAATGATATTCGATAGCCAGCATCAACACAGTCAACGGGTGATAATTGCCCATGACATTATTTGAAAAGATATCCTTCAGATTTAATGAATAGATAAAGGCATTGTCGCGGATATAATAGTTGTCATCCCAGGCTAAAAAATGATTGTGCAAAACCGGGAGATAAATAAATGCAGATAGAAGGATGATACCTGAAAGTAAACCAATACTACTCCAATTCGAACCATTAGCTTTTTTAGGAGCGATGGGCTTTTTATTTTTTCCTGCTTGTTGTTGCTTCTGCTCTTGTTTTCCCTTCATGATACTATCTGGATGTAAGGAAATAAGAAAAGTATATTAGTCCTTTTTCCAATTTGCCTTGTCTATGCGATAAATATAGACATTAAGATCAGACCAGGTAGTTTGTTTCTCGCATTGTAAACCGTTTTTGTCCGCGACGCGTTGTGATGAAAATCTCATTATTGCCGCAAATTTCGCAAATTCACACAAATTATTTATTTACACAATGGGGAATCAACAATCACATCCCGGGTCTCACGTTTAACGTCTCACGATAGTCTATTGGCATCCCAGTTTATGTTAATACCAGGCAGGGGCAAGCCCTGCCAATACAATTCACATCTCACTAGCAGCTTCCTTCAGTTTCGCGATATCGATTTTTTTCATCTGCAACATAGCCTGCATCGTTCTTCCTGCTTTGACGCGGTCTTTGTTTTGAAGTAGTTCACCCAGTACAGAAGGTATGATTTGCCAGGATATACCAAATTTATCTTTGAGCCATCCGCACTGGCTTTCTTCACCTTCTGCAGTGAGTTTATTCCAATAGTAATCCACTTCTTCCTGTGAATTACAATCCACAAAAAATGAGACGGCTTCTGAAGGCTTGAACTGAGGCCCGCCATTAAGTCCTACAAATTGTTGCCCTTCGATGGTCCATGAGACCGTGAGTACGGTGCCTTCGGGAACGGGTGCGCCGGGACCATACCGCATGACATTATCAATACTTGAATTTTTGAATATTGAGGTGTAGTATTTTGCGGCTCCTTCAGCTTGTCCGTCGAACCAAAGCCAGGTGGTGATTTTTTGTTTCATGTGTTGTTAGAGTTGTTGATTTTATGTGTTAAATAGTTCTCAAAACTAGTGTAAGATACCTACAGGAAAGAACCGGGATAACGACATTTAATGGGGTAAATGCGACCGGTAGACAGCACTTAAATTATTTTCCGGAGCTGAAGTAATTTTAAATTAGGTTCAAGCATAAAATAATGAAAAATGGTAATTATTCTATGTTCGAATAATTACCATTTTTATTGTCACAAAAGCACCCTAAAAATCCGGTTCTCTGTCAAGGCTTGAAATGTGCATTAAGCAAAATAGTCCCTGACTTTGGCGATTAATTGCGGATCCGTCATGTGTTGTGCAGCATCGAGTGTGAGTTGCTTATTATTGAAATGCGCATCTTCACGAAGGAAATTGACCAGTTGTTCCTGTGCTTTACCCGGGCCGAACACAAGGATATGATCATAATTCAGAATGGATTTTGAAATGGCCTTGTGGTATTTAGCAAGATTTTGCGGTTCGGCATTCATCGAGGCATGTTCTCCTTTCTCGCCGTGATAATGTGTGGCATCGATTTTTTCATTGATGGCAAATTCTCCATTATTATTGTCGGCCGGACGGCTGATGATAAAGGCTTTATTATTGTCCATCCATATGCCTGCTACTTTTTTTTCCTGGTTTTGTTTCATGTTGTTTGGTTTATTAAATGAAAGATAAATCACTTTTGGTGATAGAAAAACAATGATAAACATTAAAAGTTGTACACACCGACTTCAGGGTAAAAGGGGCTATTCGTAGTCATGGATGGATTTTAGTAAGAGAATAGCTTAAATGATACAGGTTGTTGTTGAATCTGAGTGGTCAATACATAAATGCCCGGCATAAGTGAAGACTCAGGTTTAAGCATATTTACGCCTGATGAATAATGCTGCATTGAGAATGCTGAAATCTGCTTTCCATCCAGATTGTAAAGATTGAAGGCCAATACCTGGTCGTGTGAGAGCGTGAAATGAATCTTCTGATCTCTGATTATATTTTCAACATTAAGACCATTATCAGGTGCTATGTCTTCAGTTCCTGATGTGCCCAGAATAATTTGAAAAGGTTGCGGATGGCAATCATCTACAATGTTAAAGGAGATGATTTCCTCCAAAGACTTTGCAAACTCACTTTGTAAAGGATCTTCAGCAAAACAAACATTTCCAAATCCTCCGTTTTGCATTTCAAATACAATCTGATAGATAGGTGTGCTTTCTTCAATAGATACGCCGCCGATACCATGCTGGTACCATGAATTCAGGATCAGGCCAGGAATGTTAGCATTGAAGCATTGGCTGGAAAAGTCAATTAGATTCATGTTTTGAATAGCCACAAACGATAATTTGCTGGTATCATAGCGGATCGTATACTGCATAGAAATCATGTGGATAAAATTCTCTGCACGAAGATCATAGGTGACCTGATTTCCACTGATTTGTGGGTTGATAATCTTCATCACGAGCTCCTGTGCATTAAGGTTCAGACACGAGATCAGTAAAATTGGGAATAAGATAGCTTTCATAATATTGATGAGTTAGTAAATAAAAATTATGGATAAATATAATACAAATAATATAGAATAAGAAGCAATAGAATTGATTAATTAAATAGCTGTACGATTCCTTTAATAAAAAGATTTCCTCTGTTATGAATGCTTTTGTTCGTAATGACCGGATTGCGAAAAAAGATGTTTTCGAGAGATATGGTTCCATCATTTAGAATGCCAGCATCCGATGCATTTCCACAGAGGATATTGATGTTTTTCAATGAAATACTTATTCCTGCCGGAACCGATATTGTATTTGTAGTAAAAGATTGCAGATAAACAGACTGTCCTGTAGGTTGAATAATATTCATATTTCGGTTGAAGACTAATGGACCAGACGTGATGGTTATCGTATCATTAATGAGGGAGGATTTAAAGTGTAATGTATCTCCTTCTGTTGCTGCTAAAAGTCCATTTCGTAAACTTCCGGCTCCCGCATTATTTGTATTGCGAACCCAAAGCGCAAGACTGTCCAGATCAATGGCCGACAGACGTCCATTCACACCATCGACACAAAGCGTCACTGAATGATTGTTGATAAATTCAAGTCCCTCATACCCTCGTGTAATAGTATCCAATCCGGTAGTAGAATAATCATTGTAAATGCCCGTACCGGAAAAAAACTGATCACCTGTGAAATTTCTAAATTGCCATATCCGTCCATAGGTAATGAGAGAAAGGATCGTATGATCAGGACTGATGGCGGCTGCGGTGACATTATATTTGGAAGCATCATCTGTAGGCAACATTTTCAAATTCACCTTTCCCATATATTGAGCTGTTAATGGATTGGCCATACTGCTTCCCGCAGTCAATGAGAGTTTAAACATGTAGGTATATCCACCCTGCCATCCCCCGCAGTTGTTAGTCACTTTGCTCCATATGTTTTTTGTAAATAAATAAATGGCATCACCGAACCAGATGACAGCTTCACAATTGACAAATACCGTATCGTTCGCATGGCAATTGTTAGTATCATATCCTGTAAGTGGGTATTTGAAAAAATAAGTAATGGGTGTAACCGAATTTGAGTCCGGATTATTTAAGGTGGCGAGTGAAAGTTTGTGAATTTTAAAGATGAATCTGTTGGGACATTCGAGAGGATCGCTATTGGCGTTGCAATTTTTTCCTGTTTGGCATAAATATATATTTCCGGAATTGTCGTTGGCGAGATCTTCCCAGTCCAGGTTTTGAGCATTGAGAATATTGACCACTTTTTGGATTGTAATGGTGTTCTCACCTGTAGAGGTAAGAATCTTATACACTTTCGTTGTTGGGTTTCCCTGATCATTATGTGTCCAGAGAGAGATGCCGTTGTTGTCCAGTGCGAGGCCTGATGCCTGAGTGATTTCCGATGCAGATCCGAAACGGCCTTTTTTATCGGGTATGACGAGGCCCTGGTACACTTGCGCGTGGACGTATTGGCACAACAAAATAATCAACAATACCTGGATAGGGCGGATCATAAATGAATCATGAGAAGTGGAGAGAGCTGCAAAGATAAGTGTATTGTGTATATTGAATTCAATACACAGTGAGTTAAACCCTTTCAGGGTTTGAAAAATTTTCTACACCTCTTGTCCACAGGTTAAAACCTGTGGCAATTGAGGTTAAAACCTGTGGCAATTGAGGTTAAAATCTGAGGCAATTGAGATTAAAACCTGAGGCAATTGATTTTAAAACCTGAGGTTATTGATTTTAAAACCTGTGGCAATTGAGGTTAAAACCTGAGGCAATTGATTTTAAAACCTGAGGCAATTGATGTTAAAACCTGAGGTTATTGAGATTAAAACCTGAGGCATATAATGTTATAGTCTTAGATTAATTATCCTTTTTAAATACAAAACTTCCGCCGCCTTGTTTCAATGTCATTTCACTGTCAGACGTATTGAATTCAAGAACTATTCCGGCACGACCAAAACTAAATATTCCGGGTGCTGTGGCTTCGAGCGGAAAGGCAGGTTGTCCGGTAGCCTGAGCCATAAGGGTCGAGCCATTTTTTGTTACGCTGATACTTATTTGAAGCTCTGGACTTGAATAGGTGCCCGTGTAATTGTCAAGCTCTTCAGGCTTGATCTGAATGGTAGAGAATATGGGCAGTGTGTATTCAGTATTAAAATAAATACTCAACACACCGATAAGGATGTCATTGATACCATAGACCTGACCATTAGTGCAATAGGCTATCGCAAGAGTATCTTCAGGGAAATAACCCACTGTAGATCCGAACCCGTCGATGCCTCCATTGTGGCCATACCCCTTGCGCGTATAAAATGGCATTTGAAACATACCCATGCCATAATTATCTGTCATTGTTTTCATCCTTGATAAACTTTCCGTTGAGACTAATTTGTATGAAAACAAGGCTTCAATAAATTTTGTCAGATCAATAGGTGTTGACACAATAGCGCCCGCGCCACCGGGAATACTCATATCCGTTTCAGGCTCTATATCCCATTGGTTCGTATAGGTGTAAGAGTAACTTTCATTATTGGCAATATTTGTTTTCCCGCCATAATATGTATCTGTGAGCCCGATTTTAGATGTTATTCTTTCTGTAAGATTTGTGGCATACGGTTTCTTTGTGATCATTTCAATGATATAACCGAGAATGACATAGTTTGAATTACTGTATGATGCTTTTTCGTTGGGTTCGAAGTCAGGTTTGTTTTTAGAAATGATCGCGAGCATTTCATCTTCCGTTTTCGGAAGTGTCATGTAATTCGCATATTCTTCATCATCTGTGAAATTGTGTATCCCGCTTCGATGATTTAATAGATTACTTATCGTTATTTTCTTTGCATTCGGGATGCCAGGAAAATAGGTGTCCAGTGTCTCATTGAGTTTGATTTTCTTTTCTTCAATCAATTGGAAGATCATCACCGCCGTAAACATTTTTGAAATGGACCCAATTCGGTATTTCGTTTTTGTAGTGGCCGGTTTATTTTCTCTTTCCGATATTGAACTGTACCCAATGGCATTACTATACAGGACTTTTCCATTTTTTGATATGGCGACACTGCCCATGGCTTTATTCTTTTCAGCGAGAAGGGAAAACAAGCTGTCAAGTTTTGGCTTGTTGATGCTCTGGGCGCAAATCATACCGCTGTAGGAAACTACAACCAGTAGAAGAAGAATTACTTTGATTTTCATAGATGATTTAGATTAAGGGTACACCTTCAATTTTTTTACTTGATCAGCAGTCGCGGGCATGATACTAACTGCAGCTCCTCCGCCTTCGGCTAATTTGAGTTTTAGTGTTGAAGAATTAGTGGCAATATATTTTTCAATTTTATAAGCCTCAGGATTATTTTTCCAGTTGGCATTGTCTGCATCGCCGTATATAACCGCGACATATTTTTTACCGGCATCCAAAAACGTAAGTGGGATCGAAGTGGGCCTGCTGTTCTCATCCGTGATGGAGCCGATGAACCAATTATTCTTTCCTTTCTCTTTCCTTGCAATGGTAATATAGTCACCTGGTTCAGCTTCTATGATCTTAGTATCATCCCAATCTACCGCGACATCTTTGATGAATTGAAATGCATCCATGTGGGCTTCATAATTTTCAGGCAGATCAGCCGCCATCTGAAGAGGCGAATACATTGTTACATACAAGGCCAGTTGTTTTGCAAGTGTTGAATGCATTTGTCTTTCCGGATGATCTTTGGCAAAATTTCTGAGTTTAAATATACCGGGCGTATAATCCATCGGTCCACCCATAAGACGTGTAAAAGGTAATATCGTTTCATGATCGACAGCATTGCCCTTGCTGAAGGCATGCCATTCATTTCCTCGGGCCGCTTCACAAGCCATAAAGTTCGGATATGTACGGCTTAGACCTGTTGGTCGGACAGGTTCATGGATATCGATCATGATGTGATGATCTGCTGCTTTTTCAATGGAACGGATATAGTGATTGATCATCCACTGTCCATCGTGATGTTCACCACGTGGAATAATATTTCCCACATAGCCTGTCTTTACGGCTTTGTAGCCATATTTATGCATAAACTGAAAAGCAGTGTCCATCTGAATATCGTATGTACTCGCATCGGCGGCAGTTTCATTGTGCATGATCATCTGTACATCTTTTTTCTTTGCATAGGATTGTATGGATTTGACATCAAAGTCAGGATAGGGGGTGATAAAATCAAAATGTCCTCCATTCCAGTTGAAGATCCATTCTTCCCACCCTGTATTCCAGCCTTCCACCAGTAAACCGCTGATATCATTTTTTGATGCGAAATCGATATACTTTTTGACATTGGCCGTATTGGCGCCATGATGACCATGCGGCACGAGGTGACCATCAACGGATAAAGAATCTAAATGATTGGCATATGTCCAGGAGCGGAGACCGGTTTGCAATTCCCACCATACACCTATATATTTCATGGGTTTGATCCATGATGTATTTTTAATGGTGGAAGGCTCATTGAGATTCAGTATCATTTTAGAAGCCAGGATATCGGTTGCCTTGTCACTGACGATTATCGTTCGCCATGGAGTCCTGGCTGGTGTGCGCAGATATGCTTTATTTCCGATCGCATCGGGTACTAAATTGCAGGTCAGGCTGTGCGAACTTTTATTGACGTGCAGTTGCATTGATGGAAAGTTGATCAATGCGGCTTCATGAATGTTAATGTACAGACCTGCATCTGTTTTCATCATTAGTGGTGTTTGCACGGCATATTTATCTGGTTCACTTCTCTCTCTTACTCCAAATGAAATCAATGGGATCTTTGAGTTATCAACTTTGCTCAGTTTGGACGTGGTGTATTCATATTCATTTGAATCATAATCACCCGGGATCCAGAATGTCTTGTGATCACCGGTCATGTTGAATTGTGTGAGTTCGTCATTGAGGATGAAATAGGTAAGATGGGGTTGTAATGGAAATTCATATCTGAATCCGACGCCATCTTCAAAGACTCTGAAAATAATATTGATGAGGAAACTTGGTTTAGCATTCTGTATCAGATGAACTGTAAATTCTTTGTAATGATTGCGAATCTGGCTTACTTCGCCCCATACTGGTTTCCATGTGTTGTCGACCATGGAAGAATCCATTTTGATGATCTGGAAATTTTTATCCAGATGGGTGGAATCATTGATGTGAAAACCAAGGACGGAAGGTTTGATGACAGGCTGATTTTTGAAGTCAACTGTATATTGTGGGCTGCCATTTTTATTCAGTTTAAATGTTAGCCGGACATTGGATAGGGAAGTAAATACAGCTTTAGTTTCTCCGGCATAAGTCAAATGACTGAATAGAGAGAAGACTGCAATCAGGAGAGAGGCTTTAGATATCATGACGCCAAAATACAATTTTGGGCTATGATTGACATAGATTCATGTGAGTTTCAACGTGCGGATAAATTTTCTCTTGTTATGCGTCGGTCAACCGACGCATAACATTTGTTCGCGCTATTTATTTATTCACGTCTCACATCATATTTCTCACGCCTCACGAGTTCAGGTGGATAGCTGATTTACTCGCAGTCGCATTTATCGTTAGTTTTGAGTCAATGCATAAACTTTCGCTTTACCTCATCATAGCGTTATTCTCTTTTACCGGGATAGCTCATTTTATTTGGGTAGATTTTTTCTTAGACATCATGCCACCGTGGATCCCCTGGCAAAAGGAACTTGTCTATATGAGCGGAGGAGTTGAAATTGCATGTGCACTAATGTTGATGTTTCATTCAACAAGGCGAATTGCCGCATGGTGCCTGATTGCTTTGCTGATTGCGGTTTTCCCTGCAAATATTCAAATGCTGATCAACTATCTGCACGAGCATAATCCGGATCTGTGGATAGCCATTATTCGTTTGCCATTTCAGCCATTGTTGATCTGGTGGGCTTATCAGTTTGCAAAATCAAGCATTTCATTTAAAAAAGAAGAAAGTTATCCGTAGTCTGAGACTACGGATAACTTTCTTCTTTTTTTTGCTCAAGCCTCAGTGTCTTCATCGCTGGCTGAGAAAATGTCATCTATAATTTTACGAACTTTTGAAAACTGCTTCCATTTATTCTTTTCACCTGAAGAAAGTACACACCTGGCACCAGACTTGAAACATCCAGTAAATTATTTCCTGAGCTTGACTTGTCTATCTTTATTAATTCGTGTCCGTGTAAATCCAATATATTAAGTTCTATTATTTGAACATCTGTTTCAAACTCCAAATAATCTGTTACAGGGTTGGGAAATATTTTTATGTGTGTTGGATTGAGCTTGAGTATTGCTGTTACGCATGCTGGATCTTCAATTGGTAAAAAGGTAATGACCACAGTCAATACGGTATCACAACCTGTTTCGGATGGCAGGAGAATAGAATAAAGTCCTTCTTCTGATATACCATATACTTCATCACCGGGACATAATGCATAAGTTTCAACTATCTGTGGGAGTGGAAGTACAATAATAGTAATAGTCACAATGGAGTCGCAACCAAATTGTGATAAATAATTAAATGAATATGTACCTGAGGAGTTAATTCCATAAAGTGAGTCCCCCTCACAAACAGTCGTATCGATTGAAGTTGCAACAGGTTGGATAACATTCAGATTCGTTAAAATGATCGAGTCGCAGCCATTTTGAGTGATAAGTGTATCTGCGTAGGTCCCTGGTAATTCATGTCCCAAATAATTTTGACCTTCACATATGCTTATGTCCTGAATTTGAGTTATAGCTCTATATGGCGGGGGAGAACAACTTTCATCTCCAAATATTTTTTCACAATAATGATAACCACATGTAGTATAATGGACAGGGTCCTGTACGTAGATCCAGTATTGATAATCCAATGGACTGCCACCTATAGCTTCAGTGTAAGTAAAATATAAATTTCCATTATCAAGCACCCATTTTTTCAATGGTCCAGCCGGGCTGTCTATGGTATCGATATCGACGACAGTAAAATGGGCTGATGAATATTCCACGAAGAAATCATCACCCAATTCCAGTCCAAAATCATAATATAAAATTTCACTGTCTGCATCCGGTTCATATTTATATACTTTCCTGGTCGTTTTATTTTCCCGGAAATAAAGATCGACGAAGTAGTTTTCAAAGAGTTCATACTCAATGATACGATAGGACTTATTATGAATTATCGTATCACCTACATACGTATACCAGTTTTCCGCTGAACCTCCGAAAGAGTAAGTGTCTACTCTCCAATCAGTAATTGTGTCCATTGGAATATAGTTCTGTGCCTGAAGGTTATTTTGAAATACGATAAAAAGACAGACAGAAATGTAAAGAGTTATTTTCATACACTGTTATTTAAAGACTTGATAGGGAATAGTAAGATATTCAATTGAATAAAAAAATTATAATTTAATTTGCAAACTATTTGATCGTCAATTTCACCATCACCGGCAAATGATCCGATGCCATATTTCCATTCCACGAATCGGAGAGAATGGCATATTTCAACACCTCTACTTTATTCAGAACAAAAATAAAATCGATGCGGTGATCAATCAGGTCTGAGATCTGAAAGCTTCCGGCAAAGCTGCCTGTAGGACCATAGGGAGGAGTTTGAGAAATTGTCTTTGCATCCATGACATGAATTGCTGCCGAATCATCTGTCATGGTAAGGTAGGGCGGTTCTGTTTCATTGCAGTTAAAATCACCTGTGATGATCACTGGTGTATTACCTGCTATTGATTTAATTTGTTGAAGGAGCAATTTTGCACTTTCATTACGCGCTTTCACACCGATATGATCAAAATGGGTGTTGAAGTGAAAAAATACTTTTCCCGTCGCGTTGTCTTTAAATTTTGCCCAGGTTACAATGCGTGGAAACGCTGCATCCCAGCCTACTGATCCGACTTTATCAGGAGTTTCAGAAAGCCAAAAGGTATTACCATCAAGTAAAGTAAATCGTGATTTTCTATACAGTATGGCTGAAAATTCACCATCAGGTTTCGGATCGACCATTCCATCTGTTCTGCAAACGCCAAACCATGCATATTCCGGCAAATCGGTTATGATCTCATCTATTTGTCTTCGATGAGCTTCCTGCACACCGAGCAGATCGATGTCATGAAAGCGGATCAGGCTTGTGACCAGCGGTCTTCGATGGTCCCAATAGTGAATGCCATCGCCAGGATTAGGGTAACGGAGATTGAAAGTCATCACGTTGAGATGGGCGTCCTGTCCTGAGATATTAGATAAGGAAGCAATGAGTATCGTAAATAAGGTGGGAAAATACAGGGTTAACCTCATGACTCAATAGTACAAATTAGGGTATGATAGATTAAGGATACGAATTATTGGATGAATAAATTAATATGTACCTAATCGCGGACATGAATGATCAAAAAGAAATAATGGAAAAGAAATACTTATCATATTTCTGTCGAAGAGTGAATATACAGATTAGTCCCATACATATCGTTCATCATATTCGATCTCGTATTTTTTCAGATAGGCTCTGTATTCATCCTGGAATGTTTTTTTTCGATGATGTTGTTTTTGATTTTTAATGTATGCGGTTACTCTTTCGATTCCTTTTGGATTTACTGAAAAAGCACCGTAGCCATCCTGCCAGTAAAAATGGGTATAGCCTTCCCCTTTGGACTTTATCCATTTAGAAGAGCTGGACTTCACCTGTTCTACTAATTTCATAAGGGCTATTTTTTTGGATAGCATGCAAAGGATGTGTATATGATCCGTAAATCCTCCGACGATAAGGGGTGAACATTCGAGGGCTTTACACGTCCCTCCCAGATAATGATGTAATTCATCTTCTACGGGTGGATGGATGAGATGCTGGCGGTGTTTTGTGCTGAAGACGATGTGCACGTAGTTTTTTACAAGTGATTGTCCCATCATGTTTTGGTTGCCTTTGACGGCGTCTGGTGAAGAATAATAAATAGGTAAAAGTGGTTACCTACGTTTTCAGTGGTTGCTCTTAAGAGCGATTATGAAATTAGGGTTTTTTATAAAATGTGGGAATAAAAAATATTTTTTTTTCGAGGGGCTGCGCCGTCTTTCGAGGGGCTACACCACCTTTTTCGAGGGGCTTCACCACCTCGATGTGAGATGACGCCCTTTCAGGGCTTAGGTTTCGAGGGGCTGCGCCGCCTCGTTATGGGGTGACGCCCTTTCAGGGCTGCGGTTTCGAGGGGCTTCGCCGCCTCGTTATGGGGTGACGCCCTTTCAGGGCTGAGGTTTCGAGGGGCTTCGCCGCCTCGTTATGGGGTGACGCCCTTTCAGGGCTGCGGTTTCGAGGGGCTTCGCCGCCTCGTTATGGGGTGACGCCCTTTCAGGGCTGCGGTTTCGAGGGGCTTCGCCGCCTCGTTATGGGGTGACGCCCTTTCAGGGCTGAGTTTTCGAGGGGCTTCGCCGCCTCGTTATGGGGTG
>JBBSAQ010000048.1:0-34962 GCA_038252065.1 Chitinophagales bacterium | reverse complement strand
CCCCCTCGTGCCCCCACGCGGCGCCCCACGACTAGTCGTGCCACGATGGTCTAAGCGTCTGATAACCAATGCCTACGAAGGTGTTTTTGAGCGCTAATTTTGCTCAATTTGGTGTCAGAAAGTGTTTCGGGATCTTAGCCTCCAATTCATCGGATAGTGATTTTTCCATCCCTGGGAAGTGTGTTTCAGCCAGCCTAGCACAGTTCCTTCATTAGAAGCCAGATACCATCCATTTTCATTAATCAATGAAGGAATCATTGTGGAGCGTTCAAGGTAATCTAGTGACCCTTCAAGGTCAAGTTCGATATTTTTTAAATCGGTATGTTGAATTCCAGACATCGCCAAGAAATGAGCGGGAATGAAATCCTTTCCTTTTAGCTGTCCCGCCTGAGCAATGATTTCAGCCCTGGGAATTCGCTTCAACACTTCAGCTGCTTTTTCTTCAGCAGCCGATGAAATCAGTAAATTGTATTCACTGTTTTTTCTTAGTCTGTATGAAGATGGATTATTTAAAATCGATTCAATTGCTACAGGAACTGGTATGAATTCATTTGACAGTTTTTTATTTCCTTGTATCGCCGACTTTCGATTTGAATTATTTTTCAGAACAGCAATAAATAATCCTTCTCCTTTTACGCTATGCGGATACAACTGGTAACCGACAGCATCCTTATAGCTTATTGTTTTTATGCCCCATGGTTCAGGAAAATGCAATGGAATGGATTCAAGTTCATGCGATGCGTTGAAGTCTGATATGTTGTAAATATTTTCTTCAAGACTATAAGAACATGTGCTGTATATCAGATACCCTTCAGGCTTTAATGCTTTGACTGCATCATTTAGGATTTGTTTTTGCAATAAAGAACATGACCTTACCAGTCCTTCAGTCCATTGGCTGATTGCTTCTTGTTCTTTTCGCATCATGCCTTCGCCGGCACATGGCGCATCGATCAAAATCAGATCAGCCAGCGGTTCGCGAAATGAAGAAGTTTGTTCACTTGTGAGTATTGTATTCATGTATCCACCCTTCACAAGGTTTTCCCACAATATTGTTTTTCGTTGAGGCACTACTTCATTAGCAATCAAAATATCTGTCGGCTTAAGATGGCTGGCCAGTATGCCTGTCTTTCCTCCGGGCGCTGCACACAGATCAAGCCAGATCCGTGAAGTTTGGTCCAGATTCAACCGGGTGATCACATCATCCAGGATCATTGAAGAAGCTTCCTGCACATAATATGCGCCACCATGCCAATGCGGGTCAAGATGAAATCGCGGGCGAGTCTCCAGATAAAATCCATTCGTACACCATGGAACTCCTTGAAGATCATTAAACGAAGATTTTCCTTTGCGATGATTTAATCTGATACTGGTAGGAGAAGGAAGAGATAATGCATTGAAAAATTCCTCAGCTTCATCGCCAAGCTGAGCCTGCATTCTTCGCACAAATTCTTCGGGAAGTTTATTCATAAGCCCCTATATCAACAAATGGGAATTTTAATTTTTCCAATTACATTTAATTTCAAAAAGTGACATCGAGATAAGTCCCTTTTAGGGGATTTAGGGGCAAAATGTCACAATCCTTTGACTTTACCATACAACATCCCTCCTTTAGCAAACATCTTGTCCACTTTTTGACGGACTGCCGGATCTGATTCAAGCACTGGTGCATGATGAGTTTTAATTCTGGCATCAATAATCAATGGTGATTTGCATGACCAGTGTTTGTCAATTACTTCTGCTCCAGCTCCATAAATATCTTTCGACGGATTTGATCGTGTAAATGTTGCCCAGAGGAAATTGTTTAATTGTGCACTCATCCATGTGCTGTCTTCAGTAAGAATCCAAAGTGGCCATTGCTCAAGCTCCATTTGCGAAATGGACTGGCACAATAATTCTATTTCTTTTTTTGCAGTGTCATAGTCTGAAAACGGAACAAAAGAAATAGCTAAAACGCCAGGCATCACAAGATTGATTTTTTTACATGAAGAAGGAAGTTCCAGATGTGCAGGAACTTCATTCGACAAAATTCTTCTCACCGGTCCTCGCGCGGCTATCACTAATTTTGAACCACTATTCCATCCGTCACCACTATAATCCAAAGTATCAATGGTAGTTCTGGTTTGAAAATGTAAATCACGACTTAAATCAATCCTGCTCAATACATGTTGAAAAAACTCAGGAATTCGATGTGTAGAGAGTTGATGATCATCTTCATCACAAGCTATAAAAAGATATTTAGTTAATGATGTCTGACCTTTGCCCAGCAGATGATTGGCGATGGTTAATATTTCCTCCGGAACGGGTTCACGAAAGGGCATATAACGTTCATGACCGATGGCCAGCAAAAGAGGATGCACTCCGGCTGCATCTACTGCATGAACTTCTTTCAAGCCGGGAAATTCACTCGGTGCCAATGCCTCGACCAGTTGATGAATAAGCCAACCAAAATGGCTGTCCTCCTGTGGTGGCCGCCCGACAACAGTAAAATGCCAGATTGGATTTTTCCGGTGATAAATGTTTTTAATATCCAATACCGGAAAATCATGCTTAAGACTATAATACCCCAGGTGATCACCAAATGGCCCTTCTGGTTTTTTTTCATTTAGACGCACAGTCCCTGTTATACAGAAATCTGCATCTGCTGAAAGGATGTAACCATCTTTCCAGAAATATCTGAATCTGCGGCCTCCCAATAATCCTGCAAACGTGACCTCACTCAGGTTCTCAGGTAGAGGCATGATAGCAGCAAACGAATGGGATGGCGGCCCGCCGATAAAAATCGAAATTTTAAATTCTCCACCACTCTGTTTATACAACGTATGATGTACACCTATGCCTCGATGAAGTTGATAATGCATTCCAGCTTCTTTATCCCGGATATAGTCATTACCACTAAACTGAATCCTGTACATTCCAATATTGGAATGCGAAATATTATCTTCACCAGGAGGCAGACTCAAAACCTGTGGTAACGTCATAAATGCTCCGCCGTCTTCAGGCCAACATACAATCTGAGGCAACAAACTAAGTTTTGTTTCACCTTGTAGAATAGGCCTATTCCATATTGCTCTTAATGGCAAACCCTTTAAAGCAGTCAAGGGAATTCCCGCATACTTAAACGGATGACGAAGGAGATCACCGGGATTAGCCTTTAACCTGATGAGACGCTGTACATCATCAAGTGTATCTCTGAAGAGAAATGCTGTTCTTTCCTTAGTTCCATAAAGATTCGAGAGTGCATGAAAAGGGCTGCCTTTTACCTTTTCAAAAAGTAATGCCGGGCCGCCTGCATCAAAAACACGGCGATGTATCTCCGCCATTTCAAGATAAGGATCAACTTCATCCTGTATTCGAAGCAGTTGATCTGAAGAAAGATCTTCAATGCATTGATGAAGTGAACGATAAGCCAACAGGACTGAATTTGATTAAATCAGCGTGTAAAATACTTAGGAATAAATAAACCTTCTCAATTGCCTGAAATGCGCCTTCAGGAAAGTGAATATTTTTTAATGGTAATGGTTAACTGACTTGAAATGGAAATAATTTTGGAAAAGGAATAGAGCAGGTATCACAAACCATATGGGTTAAATGGCATTTTATATAAACTTTATCCGATGGAGCAAGTTTTAATCAGGGTGGGAAGTGATTTCAACGTTTGAGAGAAGCATTATCCCCCAAACATGTATTATGGATATTGTCATCATGATTATTATTGGAGCAGCCTTTGGAGGATTGGCAAGTTTAGTTTTTAAAGGAAAGGGCCTGGGTTTGTTTGGAAACATTATTGTAGGGTTACTTGGAAGTGTTTTAGGGTATTGGGTATTTGGTGAATTTGGGGTTATCCTTTCTACTAATTTGAAAAGCACATTACTTTCAGGCCTGTCAGGAGCTTTCGTATGCCTGATCGTTGGAAATCTTATTTTTCCCGGGAGAAAACCTTTATCACCTTGAGACGTATTAAGGACCCGGAGATAATGTTGAATGTTCTTAAATCAAATATGATTTCTTTTCATATATCTTTTTACCTTAGCCGTCAAATGGATAAGAGTTGAAGGTTTATCAGGATCTCCTCCACCACATACTGGATCAGGGTTTACGTAAAAGTGATCGCACCGGCACAGGTACAATCAGCGTATTCGGTCATCAGATGCGCTTCGACCTCGGTGAAGGTTTCCCAATACTGACGACTAAAAAGCTTCATGTACAGTCCATTATTCACGAGCTTCTCTGGTTTTTAAAAGGGGACACCAATATTGCTTACCTGCAGGAACACGGTGTTCGGATATGGAATGAGTGGGCGGATTCTAATGGAGATCTTGGTCCCGTATATGGTCACCAATGGCGAAGCTGGACTGGTGCAGACGGTGTCACTATCGACCAGATAGCATTGGCCGTGAAGACAATAAAAGTTAATCCCGATAGTCGCAGGATTATCGTTTCAGCCTGGAATGTAGCTGAAATTGATAAAATGGCTTTGGCTCCTTGCCATTGCCTATTTCAATTTTATGTCGCAGATGGAAAGTTGAGTTGTCAGCTTTATCAAAGATCAGCAGATGTCTTTCTGGGTGTACCCTTTAATATCGCTTCATATGCTTTGCTGACAATGATGATGGCGCAAGTTTGCGATCTTCAGCCAGGTGATTTTGTACACACCTTTGGTGATGCACATATCTATATGGATCATCTTGAGCAAGTTCAGGAGCAATTGTCAAGAGAACCCAGACCAATACCCATTATGAAACTCAATCCGGAGGTGAAAGATATTTTCTCATTCAGTTTTGAGGATTTTGAATTAGTAAATTATCATCCTTATCCACGGATTGCAGCACGTGTTTCAGTATGATTTTAACAAATACTATTTAGACTATGTCTAAATAGTAAATAGGTAACCTTTGGATTCAGGTTAAGTCTTGTATCTAATTATTTTTGCAGCCATAATCAGCTATTATTACAGTCTCTACTTTATATGTTATGCATCATAACTGCTTGAAATACTGCCTTCTCCTTGCGTTTAGCTGGATTTTTATTGTAGGTAGCTCATATGCCGAACCTACAGTAGCGGCTGGCAAAGTTCTGTTCCAGAACAATTGCAAAGCCTGCCATAATGCGAATATGAAGGATGATATGACCGGGCCCGCCCTCGGTGGATTTGAAGAACGGTGGGCTGCATATCCGAGAGAAGACCTTTATAAATGGATTCATAACTCCCAGGCCTTGATTGCTTCCGGACACCCACGTGCTATCGAATTGTGGAATAAATGGAAGCCTACAGTGATGACTTCCTTTGGAGCATTCAAACCCGAAGAAATTGAATCCATTTTCCTCTATATCAATGCGCCTCCACCTGCTCCGGTTGCAGCTGTATCAGCAGGAGGAGAACCAACTGCCGGTGGGGTAGACAAATCGAATGATTTCATCTACTGGATCCTTTTTGCGGTACTTTTAATCACAGTGTTCACGCTTTCACGGGCCATTCTAAATCTTAGGAATATTGTTGCACAGGCAGAAGGTGACACCCAACCGATTAAGGAATTGACCTTTCTTCAGATTCTCAGAAGTAAGAGTGTCATCTCCTTTCTGATTTTCTCACTTATCGTGATTGGTGGATACACTACGGTCAATAATGGTATTTCCTTCGGTCGTCAGCAAGGGTACAAACCCGATCAGCCGATTAATTTTTCACATAAGATTCATGCCGGCCTCCAGGGTATCAACTGTCAATATTGCCATGATGGTGCACGCAGAAGTAAACACGCCTCCATTCCTTCAGCCAATACCTGCATGAATTGTCATAAAGCCATCAAGAAAGGTACGCTCTATGGAACCCAGGAATTGACCAAAATCTTTGCATCAAATGGATATGATCCTTCAACAGATAAGTACATTGACAATTATGATAAACTGAGCAATGATGAGATTAAAGCTATCTATACAAAATGGATAGGGGATACCTATATGAAGGACAAAAATCTCACCGCACTGGACAGACGTGGAATAAGGACAGTGAATGAACAGTGGGATAATATAGCCAGTTCAATGACAAATGAAGTGAAACCAAAAATTTCAGGACCGATTGAATGGACACGTATTCATATGTTACCTGATCATGTGTATTTCAACCATTCCCAACATGTCAACATAGGCAAAATAGCATGTCAGCAGTGTCACGGCAAAGTCCAGGAAATGGATCAAATGTATCAATATGCTCCTTTAAGTATGGGATGGTGTATTAACTGTCATCGACAGACCGAGGTCAATTTCACGGGTAATAAATATTATGAGACCTACAAGTCATACCACGAAGCACTGTCCAAAGGAGAAAAGACAAAGATCACAGTTGAGGATATCGGAGGTTTGGAGTGTCAGAAATGTCACTACTAGCAGAGAATAAAGAAACGAACAAACGCTATTTCAGAATTTAAACAAGATCATGAAAGATCAGTCATCATACAATGATATTTGGATTGGCTCAGAGGACTTAGGTCGCGATGAAAAATTCATAGATCAGGCCACTCAGGAAATGCCCGATGGTTCAGTGGCATCTATGCTGGCCCAGGGAGCTTCATTTGCTTCTGCACAGACAGGGCGTCGCGATTTTCTAAAGTATCTCGGATTTAGTATTAGTGCTGCTACTATAGCTGCGAGTTGCGAGATTCCTATAAAACGTGCTATTCCTTTTGTCACCAAGCCTGATGACCTTGTACCTGGAGTCGCTAATTATTATGCTACTTCTTATGTAGTTGGCGGAGATTACTGCAGCGTTTTGGTGAAAACCAGAGAAGGACGACCTATCAAAGTTGAAGGGAATCCTTTATCTGCTATTTCTTCGGGTGGAACTTCAGCTCGTGCTCAGGCTTCAGTGTTAAGTTTGTATGACATTCACAGACTACGTGCCCCTCAAATTAAAAATGCAGAAGGTAAATTTGAAACGGCTACATGGACGCAGGTTGATGACCTCGTCAGTACAACTTTAAAACCTGAAAGCAGAATTGCCATTGTTGCTAATTCAATTCTGAGTCCTACAGAAAAAAATGTTCTGAAAGAATTTCAGACTAAATATCCAAATTCAAAACTTGCTATTTACGACCCGGTTTCTTCTGCCGCCATTCTCAAAGCAAATGAAGCTATGTACGGCGTCGCCATGGTACCTGGATATCACTTCGACAAAGCAAAAGTGATCGTCAGTGTTCAGGCTGATTTTCTGGGGACTTGGGTCTCTCCTGTACAATATGCACATGACTATTCAAAAAACAGGAAGATCAAGGATGCTACAAAAGCAAAAATGTCAAGGCATATCCAGATTGAAAGTTATATGTCGCTTACCGGCACAAATGCTGACAACAGGATCAGGATTAAGCCAAGCGAATCCAGTGCTGTACTTGGTCGGTTGTATAATAAAATAGCCGCAGCTAAAGGAGAATCTTCTATTAACGCTCCATCATTAAGCGGCTCACTTACCGCGGCGATAGATAAGACTGCAGACGAACTATTAAAAATGCCAGGTGAATCTTTGCTGGTAAGTGGTTCAAACAATATCGGAGATCAGGCATTCGTATCTGCCATCAATCACATGCTTGGAAATGAAGGATCTACTGTTGACATTCAACAATATTCTTATCAGCGACAAGGTGATGAAAGTAAAGTGAATGCACTGGTCGCATCAATGAATGGCGGGGAAGTAGATGCGCTCATCATTTATGGTTCAAATCCAGTCTATGATTTACCGTTTGGCTCTGCCTTTGGTGAAGCAATGTCCAAAGTGGCTTTGTGTATCAGTACCAATGCTTCTCCTGACGAATCAACTGCATTGTGCAAAGTACTTGCACCGGATCATCATTTCCTCGAATCCTGGGGTGATGCTGAGCCTGTCCGCGGCCATGTCTCCATGATACAACCAACGATTGCCCCTCTTTTTGATACTCGTGAGAGAGGATTAAGTTTGTTAAAATGGAAAGGGGGCAATGATTTATTATTTACCACTGAGCAACCATATTATGAATATCTAAAAGCGACTTGGGCAGCGAATGTAAGTTCAGTTTCTTCATGGAATGAATTATTACACGATGGTGTATTTACGTATTCACCTGCTGGATCAGGAGCTTCTTACAAAAACAATCTTTCTGCCCTGACCTCAAAATTAATTCAACCGGGTACAGGTGCTGAAATCACATTCATGGAAAATGTTACCATGGGTAATGGTCAGCATTCTAATAATCCATGGTTACAGGAAATGCCGGATCCAGTGACCCGATGTGGGTGGGGTAATTATTTAGCTCTGCCTGTAGCATTTGATGGCACGCGTAAATTTATAGCGCACGAGAATTTAGAGAATGGAGAATTGGCTGATTTAGTCGTCAATGAACAGACTTTGCGTGTTCCGGTCATTAAGCAGTTTGGACAGACACCCGATACTTTTGCATTAGCACTCGGATATGGAAGGACAGCAACTGGTCGGGCAGGATTAGGCGTAGGCGTGAATGTTAATCCATTGTTGAAGACAGATAGCGATGGCTTGATTCAATATTATGCCGGCGGAGCAACCGTTTCTGATAAAAAGGGAAAAGAAGATTATTACTCCTGTGTTCAGTATCATCATACCATGGGTGTTACGGGTGAGGATAGTGAAACAAAACAAGTCATAAACGCTGACGAAGCCGCGACAGTCTACATGACATACGGTCTCGTTCGACAAGGATACCAGGGATCGCTTGTCAACAGGACCATCATCAGGAAGAGTCACCTCGAAAACATAGATGAGTTTATTCATGATCTGCAGGAAGAACGTCATGAGCATCAGGAATTAAATAAAATGCAGATCTACCCCGGGCACGATGATTTATATGCGAGAGGACATCATTGGGGCATGCATGTGGATTTGAATTCTTGTATCGGATGTGGTGCATGCACAGTAGCATGTATGGCGGAGAACAATGTTCCTGTAGTTGGGAAACGTGAAATGAGTCGCCATCATGAAATGGCCTGGTTACGTATTGACCGTTACTATTACGGTGACGTTGATAATCCAAGTGCTGTCTATCAACCGTTGATGTGTCAGCATTGTAATAATGCACCTTGTGAAAATGTTTGTCCTGTCAATGCGACAAATCATAGTTCCGAGGGACTCAATCAAATGGCCTATAATCGATGTGTTGGCACAAGATATTGCGCAAATAACTGTCCATATAAAGTCAGAAGATTCAATTGGCTGGATTATACCACAGCAGATCTTTGGCCTATCAATGAACCTGATCTGGGAATGAAATCTGAAAAAGATGGTATTCCATATGGTGCTGATAACCTTACACGGATGGTTTTAAATCCTGATGTAACTGTTAGGTCAAGAGGTGTGATAGAAAAATGTAGTTTCTGTGTACAACGGATTCAGGAAGGTAAGCTGAGAGCTAAATCAGAAGATCGCCTGCTCAGAGATGCCGATGTGAAAACTGCGTGTCAATCTGCCTGTCCTACAGGCGCTATCACTTTTGGAGATTTTAATAATGAAACCGGTGATCTCAACGAAAAACTGAAATCACCATTGAATTATATAGTACTGGAAGAAGTAAATACCCGGTCTGCTGTCAATTATCAGGCAAGAATAATCAACAAGGCAGAAGGCGTAGATGCTTAAAAGCTGAATGAATAACAAAGACGAACAACCTATTATCAATAGAAATTAAAATATGGGTTCAGGACCTACATCACCGATCAGAGAACCGCTGGTTCAAGGGCATAAGACCTATCACCAGATCACGGAAGATCTTTGTTCGCCTACCGAAAGGGCACCAAGCAGAGCCTGGACGATGGCTTTCATTGTAGCCTTAAGTGCTTTGACTTTTGGCGTCATCTGCATACTCATCACGATATGGGTGGGCATCGGTACCTGGAGACTCAACCGAACTATTGGATGGGGATGGGATATTACCAACTTTGTATGGTGGATCGGTATTGGTCACGCGGGTACGCTTATTTCAGCTATCTTATTATTATTCCGTCAAAAATGGCGTACAGGTGTAAATCGTGCTGCAGAAGCAATGACGATTTTTGCGGTTATATGCGCGGCTTTATTTCCTATGATTCACGTCGGAAGAATATGGGTTACCTTTTTCTTTTTCCCTTATCCGAATACAAGAGGCCCTGTTTGGCCGAATTTTAATTCGCCGTTGCTTTGGGACTTATTTGCGATCTCAACATATTTCACCGTATCTCTTTTATTCTGGTACACTGGATTAGTACCCGACTTTGCTACTGTCAGGGACAGGGCAAAAGGATTGAGAAGGAAATTGTACAATGTGCTTTCTTTTGGATGGACTGGCGCTGCCAAACACTGGCAACGTCATGAATCACTTTCCCTGGTGCTGGCAGGACTAGCTACACCACTTGTACTTTCTGTTCATACGATAGTAAGTTTTGACTTTGCGACTTCGGTTATCCCCGGATGGCACACCACGATCTTCCCACCTTACTTCGTAGCAGGTGCTATCTTTTCAGGTTTTGCGATGGTATTGACGTTGATGGTGATTACCCGAAAGGTTCTTAACCTTCAGGAGTATATTACAATTGGCCATATTGAATCAATGAACAAGATTATTCTTGTGACCGGTACTATCGTAGGTGTAGCCTATCTGACTGAATTATTTATTGCATGGTACTCAGGATATGTATATGAGCAGTTCGCATTTTTCAACCGTGCACTCGGACCATATTGGTGGGCCTATTTTGGAATGATGACTTGTAATGTGCTTTCTCCTCAAATCTTCTGGTTCAAAAAAGTAAGACGGAATGTAACAATGACATTCCTGATGTCAATCTTCGTCAACATCGGAATGTGGTTTGAACGATTCGTCATTATTGCTACAACATTGGCTCGTGATTATTTGCCTTCCAGCTGGAGCTTTTATGTTCCATCGATCGTGGAAGTAGGGATCTTCATAGGCACGTTGGGAATCTTTTTTACATTCTATCTCATATTTGTTCGCGTAGCTCCTGTGGTAGCTATTGCTGAAATCAAACATATACTCAAGAGTTCCGGAGACCAATATGTAAACTCTAATGCAAGTACCACATATCAGCAAGTGGAGAGTGGAAATATGGAGCTTGAAATCGCCGGTCATGATAGCCATGGCGGCAATGATCATCATTAATTGATTGAAACGAAATAAAAATAAGTGATTCATTAAATCATGAAGCACCCTGAAAAAAATGTAATATTCGGATTGTATGATGATGAGGAAATCCTCAAATCTGCAGTCATAAAAGCCAATGAAGACCATCTCCAGATCATGGATGTGTACACACCATTTGCTGTTCATGGCCTTGATCCTTTATTGGATCTGAAAGAGTCAAGAATTCATATTGGTGGTTTTGTCTATGGTTTGACAGGAACACTTACCGCATTTCTTGGCATGACCTGGATTCACACCAGGGACTGGCCACAGATCTATGGAGGAAAACCATATTGGGCTATCCTTTCTTTTGTTCCCATCACTTTTGAGTTGACGGTCTTGTTTGCATCAATTGGCATGGTGGCCACTTTCTATATCATCAATGGTCAGGGACCTGGCGTTATGAATCCTATTCTTCATCCCTCCATCACGGATGATAAGTTCTGTATAGCTTTTGAAACAGGGGGACTTGAGAATAGTGAAGTAGACCGGCTCAGAAATTTTTTCAACAACACCGGTGCAAGCCTGGTAGAAACGAAGACGATCTGAATATGAAGTATACAGCATATACAATTCTGGCATGCCTGGTCACACTGATCGCTTGTTCTCCTGCAAAGGACAACCGACGCGGTCATGAATACATGCCTGATATGGTTCATACGACGGGTTATGAAGCTAATTTGTTTGACTATTACTATTATAACCGTTGGGGTACTGAAGAAGAATACAAAAAATTCGTCATGCCTCGTAAGAGTGTACCCGGGACCGTAGCAAGAGGAGATGTATCTCTGGCCAATGCCACTGATCCTGCCACAAGGATGGCCGATATGGATAATTTCGAAGGACTGACAGATGGATCGATAGCCTACGTTCCAAATGGTAGTGTACCTTACTACTATGCCGATACAGAGCCTGAAAGAGCACGGGCGACTAAAGAAATAGTTCAAAATCCATTCCCTATCAGCAAGCAAGGACTTGAACAGGGAAAGCTACTCTATGGAATATATTGTAGTATCTGTCATGGCGATAAAGGCGATGGACTAGGATATCTCCTCAGAGAAGCAGATCCCGCTAAAGGAATTGTGGCAGGCGTATATCCTGCAGCCCCGGCTAATTTCCTGCTCGACACTTTTGTTCACTCTAATGTCGGCAGGTTTTATCACGCGATCATGAAAGGAAGAAATGTGATGGGTCCTTACGCAGATAAATTGAGTTATGTAGAACGTTGGGATGTGATTCACTATATAAGATCACTTGAGGCAAAAGCAAAAAATCTTGAGTATAGTTCTACGCTGAATACATTGAACAAAGAAGCTATGCCATGGGATCCTATGGAAGCAGAAATGAAAAAAGGCATGATCGGAATGGAGAAAGATTCCACTGCCAATGAAATAGCACACGGAGATCAAACGGCTGATACGCAGCATAAGACGGAAGTACATAAATAAAGAATCGAATCGACTAACACAGATATGAATCAGTTTATATTCGAAACAAGGCAAAAAACAATATTTGGCATCATGATGCTGATTGGCCTCATCTCCCTGCTGATTACATTCATGGGTGATGATCAATGGCATACACGCTTCTGGTCAAATGTCCTTCACAATTCTGTGTTTTTCACCGGGATTGCATTGATGGCTCTCTTTATGATAGCTGCTAAAATTACAGCATGGGCTGGATGGTATACAGTCTTTAAACGTTTATGGGAATCATTTTCTCTCTTCCTGATACCAGGCTTTGTGTTGATGACGATTATCGCTATTGGTATTTGGGCTGGATGGCATCATCTATATGAATGGGCTGACAAATCTGTAGTCGCATCTGATAAAGTCCTCACGGGTAAATCCAGTTTCCTCAACAAGAACTGGTATACGTTCGGAGGAATGATCATTATGGGCGCATGGATATTTTTTGCGCTTAAGTTGCGTGGGCTTTCTGTTGATGAAGATTCTCATGGGGATACAACGTTTACCCATGCCCGTAAAATGCGGATATGGGCTGCACCGACATTACCCTTTATTGGGTTTTCAAGTGCGGCTATGATATGGCTCTGGGTGATGTCAGTTGATGCACACTGGTACAGCACATTGTATGCATGGTGGACTTCTGTAAGCTTAATGGTGTCAATGATAGCACTTACGATTATTATCCTGATCATACTAAAAATCAGGGGCTATTTCCCATTAGTGACGATTGAACATTTGCATGATTTGGGTAAATATCTTTTTGCTTTCAGTATATTCTGGACATACATGTGGTTTTCCCAATTCATGTTGATCTGGTATGGAAATATTCCGGAGGAAACTATCTATTTCAATATCCGACTGCACCATTATCCGGTTATTTTTTACATTAATATCGTATGCAATTTTGTTATTCCATTCATCGTATTGCTGCGAAATGATACAAAGAGAAAATATGGAACCCTGATGTTTATTTCATGTCTTCTTGTATTTACACACTGGATTAATTTCTTCCTGATGCTAAAGCCCGGAATACTTCAGACGGCACATCCTGATGTTTATAATATACCCGGATTTAATATACCTGGATTCCTGGAGATAGGAACGTTCGTTGGATTTCTGGGGCTGTTTTTTTATTTTGTTTTTTCCCGTTTGGAAAAAGCTTCTTTATTGCCAAGAAGAGATCCATACCTGATGGAAAGTGCATCGCATCATACATAACCCGGATGGAAACTGATATAACATTGAATGAAGTATTAAAAGCCATATAGCAAATGACCGCTTTGATTATCTTATTAAGTATTGCTCTTTTAGTTATTGTGATACTTCAGATCAGCAAACTGACTGAGCTTTATTCCCGCATCCGCGGAGAAGAAGAGGTAGAATTGAGAAGCAATCGCAATCAGGGGAGAGCTCTTTTGCTCTTCATGATCGGCTTTCTGATTCTGACGATTGTCTCCGCATATTGGATGAAAAATTACATGTTAGGGTATGGACCGCATAAAGCGGCTTCAGCTCATGGAGGTACTCTTGACAGCCTTTTCAATGTGACACTTTTCTTTACAGGGATTGTATTTGTACTTACGCATATTGCCCTTTTTTATCTGGCGTATAAATATAAAAAAGTTAAAGGGTCTAAAGCCACTCACTGGTCTCATAACAATACGCTTGAAATTGTCTGGTCTGCTATACCTGCAGTAGTGATGACCTATCTCGTGGTCAAGGGCCTGCTGGCATGGAATACTGTAATGGCAGATATCAAACCGGATGATTCAGTGATGGAAATTGAAGCCACAGGGTACCAGTTTGCCTGGCATCTCCGTTATCCCGGCGCAGATGGTGTTTTAGGGGCGAGGGATTATAAGAAAGTAACTGCGGATAATCCTCTTGGACAAGACTGGACAGACCCAAAGAATTTTGATGATTTTCACCCTGATGAACTCTGGTTGCCGGTGAACAAAAAAGTGCGTGTACGAATTATCGCCCGAGATGTCCTTCATAGTTTTTTCCTTCCTCATTTCAGGGTAAAAATGGATGCTGTACCTGGACTGCCTACATATTTTGTTTTTACGCCAACTAAAACAACGGAAGAATACAGAGAAGAGCTAAGCAAATATCCGGAATATAATGTGCATAAAGATCCCAATGATCCTACAAGTCCGCTTCTCTGGGAGGACTTCAATTATGAGTTGGCCTGTGCTGAACTTTGTGGTAAGAGCCATTATAGTATGCGAAGGATAGTACGTATCGTCAGTGAAGATGAATACAATGCCTGGTTAGCCAAACAGCAATCTTATTATCAAAGCAGCATAAGAAATAAAGATAGTGATCCGAATAAAGGGAAGCTTCTTGGTTTTGAAATAAAACAAAACCGGGATGCTTTAAACTTGTCATTCGACAAGGCTATGGTTGATACCGGAATTCCGCCAACTGCAGGAGCACCTGATCTCAAAACCATTCAACTTGACTTTGTGCAGTTTGAATCTGGAGGATCCGCTTTAACCGCAGATTCAAAATATCAGCTCAACGATTTAGCTGAGATCATGAAGAAGTATCCAAGCATACGCATTGAACTTGGAGGTCATACGGACAATACAGGTGATCCTGCAGCGAACAAAACACTATCTCAGCAGAGGGCAGATGTCGTTAAAGCATATTTAATCACACTCGGTGTCAATACGGCAAGATTAACTGCAGTAGGTTATGGACAAACTAAGCCAATAGATACGAATGATACCGACGCCGGCCGTCAGAAGAACAGGAGAACAGAATTAAAAATTATAGCTCAATAAACGATATAATTATGTCTGAATTGCAACATGATGAAACCGATGTTCTCATAAGAGAGCAGGGGTATGATGATCATTTCCATGATCATCCTCATGGAGATAAATATCAATCAAATTTTATCACGCATTATATTTTCAGCCAGGATCATAAGATCATAGCACGACAGTTCCTGATCACCGGTATTTTCTGGGCCATTGTAGGGGCAAGCATGAGTATTATATTCAGGCTTCAACTGGGATTTCCGGATGATAGTGTGGCGTGGCTGAAACCACTTTTAGGGAAGTGGATTACAGTCAATGATGCAGGTATAGGATCGTTAAATCCTGATTTTTACTACGCACTTGTTACAATGCATGGAACGATTATCGTGTTCTTTGTATTGACTGCAGGTTTGAGTGGAACTTTTGCAAATCTGTTGATTCCGTTTCAGGTTGGTGCCAGGGATATGGCATCACCATTTCTCAATATGTTATCCTATTGGTTTTTCTTCCTGGCAAGTGTGGTCATGTTTATTTCTTTGTTTTTGAATACAGGACCCTTTTCAGGAGGCTGGACAGCCTATCCTCCGTTAAGTGCTTTACCTGAGGCAAGTACAGGATCAGGAGCCGGTATGACAATGTGGTTAGTCAGTCTCACGCTCTTTGTGGTCTCCGTTTTATTGGGAGGTATTAATTATGTTACAACTGTATTAAACCTTCGCACGAAGGGAATGAGTTTGTGGCGTATGCCCCTGACAGTATGGGCGTTATTAGTAACGGCAATACTAGGTATTCTATCCTTCCCTGTGTTAGTATCCGGATTTTTCCTTCTTATGTTCGATCGTGGGATGGGAACAAGTTTCTATCTCAGTGAAATATTTGTCAACGGACACGCTCTGGAAAACGTCGGAGGCAGTCCCATTTTGTATCAGCATTTGTTCTGGTTTCTTGGACACCCTGAAGTTTACATTATTATCCTTCCGGCTATGGGACTAGTCAGCGAAGTGCTTTCAGTACATTCCAGAAAGCCCATTTTTGGCTACAAAGCGATGGTGTATTCTATTCTTGCGATTGGATTCCTTTCATTCCTGGTATGGGCACACCATATGTTTATGTCAGGTGTAAATCCATTTATTTCTAACTTCTTTGTGATTTTCACCCTGATCATTGCAGTTCCCTCTGCTGTAAAAGTCTTTAACTGGATTTCTACACTCTATAAAGGAAATATTCGATTCACATCGGCGATGTTATTTGCCATTGGTTTTGTGTCCATGTTTATTTCAGGAGGATTGACAGGTGTTTTTCTGGGCAACTCTGCACTTGATATTCAATTGCATGATACATACTTTATTGTCGCGCATTTTCATATCGTGATGGGTATTGCTGCTTTCTTCGGAATGTTTGCCGGTGTCTATCATTGGTTTCCGAGGATGTACGGCAGGTTTATGAATGAGACCATGGGAAGGATTCATTTCTGGGTTACAATCGTTGGGGCGTACGCAATATTCTGGCCAATGCATTATATGGGTATGGCTGGTGTTCCACGTCGGTACTACAGATTTGATACATTCGATGCATTTAGCCATTTTCATGGACTAAACCAATTTATAACCATAGCAGCTATCATTGTATTTAGTGTTCAGATTCTTTTTGTATTCAATTTCTTTTATAGTATCTGGAAAGGCAAAAAGATGACCACTCAGAATCCATGGGGTGCAAACACATTAGAATGGACGGCTCCAATCAAACCAATACATGGCAATTGGCCTGGAAAATTACCAACGGTGCACAGATGGGCTTATGACTATAGCAAAGAGGGAGCTGAAAAAGATTTTATTCAGCAACATATACCAATGACTGAAAAGGAAAAAGCTGAAGGGGAGGATCACGGATGAAAAGGAAAGAAGAGGTACAGGTAAGGGCGATTTCAATCACATTCAGGGATTGGCTACAGGATTTAGAACTGCTGGTCAAATTCCGCCTGAGTACATTCGTCGTGTTCTCTTCAGTAGTTGCTTATTTCATCGCTGCAGGTAATAATTTTCACATCATTTCTTTTTTATTATTGACTGCAGGAGGGTTTTTAATCACTTTCTCTGCCAATATCCTAAATGAAATACTTGAAGCTGATTATGATAAAATGATGGAACGTACGTCCAATCGACCTCTTGCTGCAGGCCGATGGAATTCATCATCAGCTGTTTTACTTGCAGGGTTAACTTGCCTTGTCGGAATTATTCTGCTAGCATTGTTAAATCCACTTACATCTTTTCTTGGGATGGTCTCACTGGTGACATATGCTTTTTTATATACCCCTTTGAAACGCTATAGTACGGTATCAGTTGTCATAGGAGCTATTCCGGGAGCATTACCTGCGATGATAGGCATGATAGCTTATGACGGCGTGATTACGCCAGCATGCTTATTTCTTTTTGCCATTCAATTCATTTGGCAGTTTCCACATTTCTGGTCGATCGGGTTTTTATCTTTTGATCAATACCAGAAAGCAGGGTATAAACTATTACCGGTTGAAAACGGAAAGATCGATACGCGTTTGGGATTGCAGGCATTTATTTATGCTATACTTCTTTTGCCGGTTATCTGGATTGGGTTTTCAGCAGGACTTATTACATCATGGGGCGCTATAGGGATTAGTTTACTATCCCTTTATTTTATCTGGAGAGCCTGGACTTTTTTCAGGCGATTCGATAGGGAAAGCGCGAAGGCATTAATGTTTTCATCGTTCATTTATTTGCCTGCTGCATTGATGATTTTATGGTGGAGTATGTAATTTAAAAATCGAAAGGAAATTGAACACAAATAGTCAGATAGCAAGTGGTATAGAACGACCAAAGAGAGGGTTAAACTCCACTCTTTTTGCGTTGTGGATAGCCATGGGGAGTATGGTGATGATGTTTGGTTCCCTCACCAGTGCATATGTTGTAAGGCATGCTGCCGGCAATTGGCTTGAATTCAGAATTCCTGATATTTTCTTTTATAGTACCGGAGTTATTTTACTCAGTAGCCTGGTTTTACATCTTAGTTATTGGGGATTTAACACGGGTAAAGCCGGATTGTACAGAATAGCTCTTCCGATAAGTCTTTTACTGGGCATCATATTTATCGTACTTCAATATCAGGGGTGGCTTGCATTATATAACATAGGCGTTCCCCTGGATGGTAATCCGAGTGGTTCTTTTTTTTATGTGATATCCGGTATTCATGCGGCGCATGTTTTAGGAGGTCTTTTTGCGATCAGTGTTGCTACGCTCAATGCATACTCATTGACGTACAAGCCCACTGAAAAAAGAAGAAGGAGGTTTCAACTTGTATTGCACTACTGGCATTTTGTTGATTTCCTTTGGTTATATCTTTTCTTATTCTTGTTGATTCAATGATCTACATCTAAATAATGACTACAGATACATTAGACAAAAAACATACAGATACAGGTACCGAAAACGGTAGCTGGGAAGGCGCGGAATATCCTTTTAAAGTAGGCTATGGCAAACTGATGATTTGGTATTTCCTTGTCTCAGATGCATTTACATTCGCAGGTTTCCTTATTGCATACGGAACATTGCGATTTAGCACTGTGAGCTGGCCTGTTCCGGATTTTGTATTCAGTACATTTCCTGTTCTGGGTCCTCATCACCCGCTTTTGTTTGTGACGCTCATGACATTTGTTCTTCTCTTCAGTTCTTTTACAATGATCAGAGCCGTGCAGGAAGGTCATCGGGAAAATCGAAAGGGAGTTGTGATTTGGATGGCACTAACTATTCTTGGAGGTGCGGGATTTTTAGGATGTCAGGCATGGGAGTGGACGACTTTGATTGGCAAGGAACATATGAGTATCACGACAAGCCCGTTTGGCCGACATACAGAGGCGGGTATCTATCTTGATGCAAATGGTAAAGAATCCAGCGAGGTATTTGAAGTGGGCACAAGCTATCTGATTCACAAGACTGCATTTGCATCAGCTGCTGCTGCTGAGGCAGGTGAAGGACATGAGGCTGTTGAAGGTAAAGAAACTACGCATGCTGGCGAATCCGGGGAGCATGAAGGTCCTTCTTATGCCGCCGCGGGTGATTATCCCGAAGCCACTGTTGATCAGCGTGGATATGTTCACCGTAAATACATAGTTTCTTCCGGACCTGATACAGGACTTATTAAATCAGAGCCTTTCGGGCCTAAGGCTTTCGGAGCTTTATTTTTCTTTATCACAGGCTTCCACGGATTTCACGTTTTTTCCGGTGTTATTTTTCTCACGATTATCATGGTCAATGTCATCAGCGGAATATATATCAAGCGACGAAATAAGAATGAGATGGTCGAAAAAATAGGATTGTACTGGCACTTTGTAGATTTGGTTTGGGTGTTTGTATTCCTGGTATTCTATCTGCTTTGATATATAGATCAGAAAGTGAACTTAATTCTAGGATTGAATAAATAAATTAACAATGTCACACGATTATACGGCTTCTAAGAAAATAGCATTAAAGACCATCCTGATTCTGGCTGCGGTCACCGTTGTTGAGGTGCTTGTAGCGCTTACAGGGAAAGGATATATCATCGAAGGATACCATGCGCCCAAAGTGATCATGAATGCTGTGATGATCGCAGGAAGCTTATATAAAGCCTACCTCATTGTATTTGAATTCATGCATATGAAGTATGAAGCCCGCGGATTGATGATGAGCGTTGTTTTGCCGGTTGGCTTGCTCATCTGGGCTATTATTTCTTTCCTCTTTGAAGGAAATGCATGGAAGAATAATCGCCTTTTTGTGAAAGAAAGAGAAAAGATGGAAGTTACTAATCAACAGTAACTATCCACCTGATTTCATGGACATCCCTAGTCAATACATTGGTTAATACGGTGCCAATATTCTAAAATTGAAAGTAAGTATCATTAACATCTGCTTACTGAATAATATTAAAGTGAATGTCCAGGAAAATTTTCATTACAGTCATTCTGATGCTGTTTCTTCTCCCTTTTGTTTCATGGTATTATCTCCAGTCGGGTTTAAACTGGCGGAAACAGGCACAAGCCATCATGAGTGGAACACAGCCATTCCCGGCAGGTGAGTGGAAGGATCAGACCAATCAATTATTTTCATCTGGTGATTTGGCCGAGCACGTTTCTATTGTTAGCCTTGTCTCATGCGAAAACGAAAAATCAATTTCCATTACGTTAGATTCTTTGTATCACCAGTTTAAGGAAACGAAGAAAGCCAATTTTATTATTTTGAATACCTGCAATGAACAATCTGACCTGTTATTGGACACCACCCGAACAGCGTGGTATGTTTTTAACTGCGGAGATTCCAATACGTTATGTGATTTGGTGTTGGCAAAATGGCCTCCCGGCAAGACCCATGCGTTGATTGATCGCAACAAAGTGATCAGAGCCTATTATGCTGAAGTAACCAAGGATGAAAAGAAAATGCTCCTTGAACATATGGCCCTGCTGCTTCCCAGGGAACGGTCAGACCATATCGAATTAAAACGGGGTTCAGAGAAATGACAGAAACAGGGATTGAAGAAAGGCGGAATAACCGGATCAAAAAACTGAATGTTTTAGCCTGGATTTTTACGGTTATTGTATGGCTTCTTGTGGGCGCAATGCGGCAGTATAAATTTCAGGTTGGTTTCGATCTGCGTTTCCTTGCAGGGTTAAATGCATTATTCAATACAGGCGTTACTTTGGCATTAATAGCAGCGTTGTATTTTATTAAGAATAAGCAAATAGAGCGACACCGTAAAAGTATCTATGTGGCTCTTTTCCTTTCCGCAGGCTTTTTAATCTCGTATGTGATTTATCACTTTACAAATGAAGAAATAAAGTTTTGTAAGGATGGGGTAATAAAAACTGTCTATTATTTCGTTCTGTTCAGCCACATTTTCTTAGCCGGTACAAGTCTTCCGTTTATCCTGATGACCTTTATCAAAGGATATATGGGTGATTATATAAGGCATGTGAAGTTATCAAAATGGGTATATTGGGTTTGGTTGTATGTAGCTATGACCGGACCTGTTGTTTATTTGTTTCTTTTACCCTGTAGGTAGATAATTCAGGGAAACGCTTATTTTTACATTATGAAAAAGGTAAACCGTCTACTTTTGGTCGTATTGATTACTTTCTCAGCAGCGGTATATTCCGGCAATACTTACGCTCAGTGCCCTATGTGCCACATTTCAGCGGAGAGTAACCTTGCGAATGGAGGATCAGAGGGCAAAGGCTTAAATGCTGGAATCTTGTACATGCTTGCCCTTCCATATACGTTGGTAGGCTTTTTTGGTCTTATTGTCTGGCGAAACAACCGTCGGAACAAAGAAGACGAACTTGATGTCCTGCCTTAGGTCAATGATTCCCCTTCCTTTCTTTACTTTCTTTTCTATATCCTCTCATCGGATCCAAAGTCTGAAGCTTAGTTTTATCTGGATTATCCGGGTTTCTTTTCGATTATTTTTTAATAAAAAAGTGCACCGGGTAAACCGGCGCACCTTATTGATCAGAACGAAATGAATATATAAAACCGTTTAAAACCTCACTGTATAGCCCACACCGAATGATAAGCCATGGGATTTTATTCGTATGTCCGTTATTTTATCCAGGAACATATCATTTAAGCTGTGTCTGTAATTGATATCAAACTGAATTGAGCCTGTTTCATTCGTTGGGATATCGACGCCGGCACCTGCGACTGCAGATACATCAAGCCTGTTATACATATCATTTTGTAAGTTAATATTGATGGCAGGTAATTTCCAGCTTATGATCGCATCAATTTTTGGTTGGAATTTTCCGGATACAGCATATGCAGTGGAAACTCCCGCTTTGATATAAGGAGAGATACCTTTTTCTCCAATCGAATACTTCAGCATCAGGGGTACTTCGATATACTGCAGTCTGGTATCAATGCGGGCACCAATAGGCAGATCTAAACCAAATACATTGACGTTGAAATCTTCTTTTGCAGTGAATCCTCTGGATGTATACTGAGCGCCGGTTAAGAATGCAAAGTGGTTTCCAATTTCTTTTTCAAATTGAACTCCTGCAGTATACTGTGCTATCGGTTTGAGATAAGGATCCAGCAGATCAAGGATGCCTAAACCGGATACCTGGATATCAGAAATACCATAGGATCCAAAGGCAGTGATTTTTGTTTGTGCATTCATCACTGAAAACAAACCGAGGCAGAATATAACCACCAGGGTAAGTTTGTTTCGGAGTGCAAGAATAGTTGTCATGGCAGAATGTTTTAGTTATGATGAAGACGTCAGCCATGACGACAGGTTTCGTAAGGATCAGTTAAGAGGAATAAAATAAATTATTAAAATGCAAGCTCACTTTCACATAATAAAAGCGTAGAAAACGTATCAACTAAATAGTGATTAGAAGTCAACAGGTGTTGCTTTCACAAATTCATAAACGAATTTTAGCCAAATTTTTTCACCAGCCATAAAATAAGAGCAACAGAACCAAAGCCAAAGGCCAGAAACCAAATGAGGCCAATTCCTGCTCCAGCCAATCCTCCTGATGATACAACCAGTAAAAAGATGCCGAGCCCCCAGGTAATGATCCACAACCAAAACCATCGGTTCACAGGGTCACTAAAAATACCTGAGGAATGTTTTGAGCTCTTTGCTGTTGATTTTTTATTCAGCACGGAGAAAAAATGTTCGAATCGAACAAGACGTTTTTCATCTCTTTTTAATGCCCTCAATTCCATTTTTGAGGTATGGTGATCAGGGATCATTTCGCACATCTCTATCATGGATGAAGGATGATCTTCTGTATTAACAGCGGATGAACCAAAAAGAAATGTAGGCAGAAAGCAGTTGACTGAAAACAGAATGAGGGTGAGTTTTAGGAACATGGATAAAGATTAGGTTAGAGACTATTTAATCCAAAAATGTTTCTTAGTCTAAGATACATCGAACTTTTATATATGAAGGTAAAATAAAAAAAGGCTGTCTCTGTGAAGAGACAACCTTTTTAAGGGAATAATTATATTTTAGTTTAAAGTATATCGAGCTGAAAGCGCACCAATACCGGCACCAAATCCACTGAGGTAACCTGACAAATAAATTGTAGGTATCCAGTCTGCGCTTAAATTGATCGGAGCATTTGCAAATTTGTAGTCGAGACCGAGTACACCATTAAGGCCAATTCCAAAATTGTCACCCGCAGTTCCGAATACATTTTTGTAACTGTATAGAAACACACTTGCACCACCTCCCACATACCACTGAAGGCCATCAACACTTGAGATAGGGAAATGATACTGATACATAGCCCCGGGATTAATGAAGGTGTATCCAATACTGTAACTTCTAAATCCTACATACAACTCGATAGCTGCCGGATCAGAAATGAAGAATTTATAAGAAGCAGCAAGTGGTGAACCAAGACGGAGACCAATTGCGCTTTTATAGCCCGCTTGAGCGTTTGCACTATTTGCGATAGCAAACAACACCAGCATTGAGAAGAGTAAAGCAAATTTTTTCATAGTAAGAGTTTTTATTTTTAGATTTTTGATTACCAAATTCACCGAAATATAAAGAGATTTCAATAACTTTTACTATACTTATTATTAATATATGTTTCTCCTTATTTATTTGAAAATGGATACAACGATAGCATGCCCCATCCTATAATAAAGCCCAGGCCGCCAATAGGTGTGAGAATGCCTATAAACGGGATATTCAGCCCTGTAATGCTTTCGGTGGCTATATAGAAAAGTGAGCCGGAAAACAGTAAAGCACCCGAAATAAAAAATATTCCGGCACTTCTCAACAGTCGTGAATTCTCATCTTTTATACCTAAGATCACAACAAACAGGAGTGCCAGAACGTGAATAAAAAGATAAAGCACACCTGTCCTGATGATATCAAGTGAAGAGGGCTCTAATCTGTTTTTGAGGTAATGTGCGCCAAAGGCCCCAAATATCACACCGAAAGCACCCAGAACGGAACCAATGGCTAAAAGTCGTCTATAAAATGAATTCATCATAAGGACCAGTTTATAGGTGTTTCACCTCTTTTTTTCAATATCGTATTGGTTTTGGAAAAATGACTGCAACCACTGAAGGCATCTCTTGCCAATGGCGATGGATGAGCTGCTTCCAGAATAGTATGTTTTGTGGAATCTATTAGTGATCTTTTCGTCCTGGCGTAATTTCCCCATAGCAGAAAGATAAGACCATGTCTTTCATTTGAGAGGATTTTTATAACTGCGTCCGTAAAAATCTGCCAACCGATTTTGCTGTGACTTGCGGCAAGATTCTTCTCTACTGTAAGAATAGCATTAAGCAGAAAGATTCCCTGTGCTGCCCACGCACTCAGGTCACCATGCTGCGGGATACTAAATCCTACGTCCCGATGTAATTCCTTATAAATATTTTTGAGAGACGCCGGGATGTTGATATTTTCTGGTACAGAAAAACTTAATCCCATCGCCTGACCATGTCCATGATAAGGGTCCTGCCCAAGAATAACGACTCTGATTTTATCAAAAGGTGTCTTGTTGAAAGCGTTGAAAATCAGTGGTCCTGGTGGATATATCGTTTTGCCCTTCGATTTTTCCGCAGTCAGAAATTTCTTGATCTGTGCAAAATATGGTTTTGTAAACTCACCCGACAAATGCTCAAGCCATGACGGTTCTATCTGAACATTTGCGGGATTGAGGTGAGGTAAAGCCACTTAGACCGGATAAATAATAGTGGAAGAAGTGACTCCGACTGGGTTCGAACCAGTAACCTACGCTTTAGAAGAGCGTTGCTCTATCCAATTGAGCTACGGAGCCTTGATTATTTTATTTTCTTTAGTTATCGGGTGTCACAAAGCGGACAGGTTGAGGGGCTAAAGATAATTTTGAATACAAATTGAAATCATTTATTATCACCAACCCTTATTTACCAATCAATTTACTTAACACTTCCAGCAAGTAACTAACTTTTTGATAGATAGGTCTGCCAGTCAGTTGTCCGGTAGATTTCTTCAGATGCATATTTCAGTTCTTTGAGGAGTGCATCGCCAACTTTGTAGCCCGGAGAAATAGCTATTCGGGCATAAACACCATCAAGCAAAACAAAAGTGGGGAAGGACATTTGACCATCGAGGATTTCGTATGCCAGTTGATTTGTTCCACCTCTTCCACTTGGTGTCCACTTAAATTCCATATCTCTCCAGAAAATGCTTTCTTTTTGTTCAGCATTTAATCTGACAGCGTAAAAATCTTTAGATATAGCGTCTACTACTGCCGGCTCTTTAAAGGTCGTTTGCTCCATTTTTTTGCACCAGCCACACCAGTCCGTATATACATCCACAAAAATCTTTTTTGGTGTTTTGGCATTTTCGGCAGCTGCCTCTTCCCAGGTCATCCATTTGATTTCCTTTTCCTGGGCATAGAGGCTTAAAGTACTCACGAAGAGCATTATAAATAAACAATACTTGGATAAAGCCATTATATTTCTACTTTGATTCAGGACGCAAATATATGCATAAACTCATATTAGGATTAGGGGGTTCAAGTGGGGCGCTTTATGCGAGCCTTTTGCTCCAGCGGTTAGCCCTTATCAGAGACCAATATGATGAGGTTGGAATTGTTATAAGCCGCAATGCCCGGACGAATTGGGAGTTGGAGATTAAGGATAGGACGATTGAAAGTTTCGGACATAAAATCTATGCGTCAGACGATTTTAATGCACCTTTTGCAAGCGGATCCGCACGATTTAATAAAATGATCATTTGTCCGTGTTCTATGGGTACATTGGCCAGGATAGCCAATGGATATTCAGATGATCTGATGACCCGCGCAGCAGATGTCATCCTGAAAGAAAGAAGAAAGCTTATTGTCGTGCCCAGAGAAACACCATTCAGCCTCATACATCTTGATAATATGAGAAAGCTAACTGAAGCAGGAGGAATCATCTGTCCTGCAATACCTTCATTTTACAGCAAGCCTGATACAATTGAAAAGCTTTGTATGACAGTTGTCGACAGGGTATTGGATCTTGCCGGTTTTGAGTTGGAAACATTTCGTTGGGGGAGAGAAAATAACGAATAACGGGTAGCCAAACGTTTACTTACAATCTTTATAATCTTTTTGCCTTTTGACAATTGCTTTTTCACTAAGCTCTATGCTCTCTGCACTATGCTCTTTGCTTTCTGTCAAAGTAGCCCCGGCGGGGATCGAACCTGCATCAAAAGTTTAGGAAACTTCTATTCTATCCATTGAACTACGGGACCAGACATTCAAATAACTTCTCTTTTCTCATCTGCATGAGCTATGCGGCTGCAAATATAGAATTAAGGGCTATTATGGAGAGAAAGGAATGCTTTTTAAATTGGAAAGTGCTGATTCACACCTCATTAACAGCGATTCATAAATTTGGACTTCCATTATATATAGACTTATTATATTTTTGACCCATTCTTGAAAACAAAAAAACATTTTAGAAATGAATCTATTTAAAAACCTATTTGTAGCTCTTATTGCAGTCGTTTCATTGACTATGGTAGCCTGCCAGGGTGGTGCAAATGACGCAAAAGATAAAGCAAGAGAAAGTCTTGCCACGACACCAGCTGAAGGACAACCAGCAGCTGCAGGCCAACCAGGTGCAAATCCGGAAGATCAGGTTCCATCAGGTCCAACAACTTCTATGGCTTTCGAAGAAACTGATTTCGATTTCGGTAGCGTTAATGAAGGCGAGCATGTCAAACACACCTACAAATTCAAAAACACCGGTAATGAGCCTCTGATTATCGCAAGCGCTAAGGGTAGCTGTGGATGTACAGTTCCAAAATGGCCTTCTGATCCAATCGCACCAGGACAAACAGGTGTAATCGATGTAGAATTCGATAGCAAAGGCAAACCAGGCAAGCAAACTAAAAGGGTAACCGTTACAGCGAATACTGTTCCGGCTCAATCATTCCTCAATATCACAGGTAATGTAAACAAAGACCCTAATGCTCCTGCATCACCAACACCAGTTCCACCAAGCAAATAAGCAACATTTGTTTGTTGATTAAAAGAATCAATGCCTGTAAAGAGAAATCTTTACAGGCATTTTTAATTTTATACGATGAAGTCCTATTTCTCTCTTATCAAGTTTGCCCACACCATCTTTGCACTTCCGTTTGCATTGCTTGCTTTTTTCCTTGGGCTAAAATTTGATCATTCACCTTTCAGCTGGACATTAATAGGACTTATACTTCTATGTATGATTTTCGCGCGCAGTGCCGCCATGGCCTTCAACAGATATATCGATAGAGGATTTGATGCTAAAAATGCGCGTACGCTGCTCAGAGAGATTCCTGCCGGGGTCATCAAGCCATCTTCTGCTATTCTGTTTGTCGTCTTCATGTCTGCAGCGTTTATGTTTACGACATTTTGGATTAATCCTCTTTGCTTCTACCTGTCACCGGTTGCTCTTCTGGTCATCCTTGGATACAGTTATACCAAACAGTTCACATGGCTGTGTCATATTGTTTTAGGTATTGGATTAGGACTTGCTCCTGTTGGCGCCTATCTGGCTGTTACCGGGAGATTTCATTTGTTACCTATACTCTATGGCATCATGGTCATGCTATGGGTGAGTGGTTTTGACATCATCTATGCTCTTCAGGATGAAGAGTTTGATAAAACAAACGGGTTGCATTCGGTCCCCGGACGATTCGGAAATAAAACAGCAAATCAAATTTCAATAGGGCTTCATTTTGTTTGTGCCTGCTTATTGTTTTGTATTACCTGGTATCAAAGTCAGTTATTTCCATCACTTGGATTTCTGCACTGGATAGGAGCCATCGGGTTTGCAGGCTTATTATTCTGGCAACATCATTTAGTCAAACTTAATGATCTGAGCAAAATCAATCAGGCTTTTTTTGAAACCAATGGAATCGCCAGCATACTTTTTGGGACTACTGTAATTATTGATATACTGATCTGATGGAAATCATTCCAGTTTCTTTTTTAAGATTTTATTCTTTACGTTATATAAAAACTCATCCGTTGTATTTGATTTTGGAAATGGTATAGAGGGAACAGGTACGCCAAGAAAGCTACATAGCGGCTCCCATCCCTGCTTTACATCATAGACTAACATTTTTTCTTTCGGAATGGAATTAAGCACACCAGCATTGTAATCATTGAAGACACTGATCACTTTTGATTTATTTTTCAGATCTTCTCCGAAGACCTTTCTTACCATCATCCCATTGAATTTCAGCACACGTAAACGTTTTCTTAAAACCGAAGAAAACGGCAACCGGATCATCATTTTTAACATGCGCATTGGTGTTGGCTGGGTGGCCCAAAAAATAGTATCACTCACGCTTTTGAACCAGGATTCCGGGTCACGTGTAGTGTGAATCACTTTTGCATCAGGGTATTTTGCAAGGATATCTTTATAGTATCGTATCACCGGAAAATCACAAGCGGATCGATAGCCTTCAAATAATACATCCCAGTCAACAGTCTCTCCCTGTTCTGCCTTTTCAAAATAGATTACTTCTTCGGGATGCTGAAAGAGTTCAAACATATGATAGCATTTGCCAAATCCCAAATGCTCTAATGCATTTTTCAAAGAAGTGGTGCCTGTTCTTCCTTGTCCTGTGCCGAAAACTTCTAGAGACATATTATATATTTTCGATTTTTGAATTTCGATTTTTGAATAATGAGAGTCCTTCGTGTCATCATCACTGGAGATGAAACAATTTTGGTTTATATTTTATTGCTCGAATTCAGAAATGAAATGAATTTTTCCATGGCCACTGCACGGTGACTGATTTTGTTTTTCAAACGATCAGGTAATTGACCAAAAGTCAGATCAAAGCCTTCAGGGATGAATATCGGATCATAACCAAATCCTCTATGACCTGCAGGTGCCGGAGCGATGGTGCCTTCGACCTTTCCTTCAAAAATATGTATTGCTTTTTCCATATCAAGATATGCTATAACAGCGTGAAATCTCGCACTGCGATTTGAATTACCCGTCATTTCGGATAATACCTTTTGCATATTGGCCATACTGTCTCTTTCTAAACCTCCATATCTGGCTGAGAAAGCACCAGGTCTGCCGTCAAGAGCATCGATCTCCAATCCACTATCATCAGCGAAACAATTCAATCCCGTACGCTCGAAGACGAAATAAGCTTTTGCTTTTGCATTTTCCTCATAAGTTTCAAATGGTTCAGGTATCTCCATTGTCCAATTAATATCTCTTAGACCCAGAAGAGAATAACCATCAGGAAGAAGCAAACTGATCTCTTCTACCTTATGTTGATTCTGGCTGGCAAAAAGAATTTCTCTGATCATTGTCGACCGGACACATTTTTCTTTTGATCGTTTTGCTTTGAATGCATAAAAGATTGCATTGACGACCAGAGTTGTTTTTTAGCAGCAGGTTGATTGATCAGCTCAGCCAGACTGATCGACAGTATAAAGCAAAAGGATTCGAGGTATCGCAAGCCCTGGATATTCAGATCTATCCAGATGCCTAATGTTGAAGGTTGAATGCCAAAACTGATGACCAGCGACGCTGACTCAGAATCTAAATCTGAAAAGATGATATTCTGATCTTTGCCACAAACAATGACCTTAACATCCAGGGAAAAATCTGCTTTTAATGCCGCACAGATTTTTTGAAGTAGCTCTTCATGAGTGGGCAGAAGGGGCTGATCCACGATGATCCATAACCATTTCAGCGTCTGTGCTGTTTCTTTACTTGGGGATTCTGGAATTATATAGGTTGTAAAAGGGCTCATTTACCAAATATTATATTAGGTTTTAGCAGGAAATTGATATTAAAGAATTCTTTCAAGATATATAACAGACTGACTATGAGATCAAAATGAATTTATTTAAATTTGCAGAAAATCAAAAGCTAATGAAAGACTTAACCATTAACCTGACCTCTGAATCAAGGATCTCAAAGGTAGACTTTCATAATCTTCCTTTTGGTAAGATTATTTCCGATCACATGTTCGAAATTGATTTTGATGGAAAGGAATGGGTTAATCCCCGTATCAGTCCTGTCCACAAGATGGAAATCAGTCCGATGAACATGGCTCTTCATTATGGCCAGTCCATATTTGAAGGAATGAAAGCTTCAAGGTCTCAGGATGGAACTCCTTTATTGTTCAGACCTGAACTTCATGCACAGCGGTTAAATGAATCAGCTCATCGAATGTGTATGCCAAAACTTCCTGCCAATATTTTTCTGGAAGCTGTTCATACATTAGTTGGGATCGAGCAGGAATGGATTCCAAAAATGGAAGGCAGTGCGCTTTATTTGCGCCCATTGATGTTTGCTACGGATGAGATGATAGGTGTGAAGGCATCAGATACGTTTAAGTTTCTGATTATTTGCTTACCCGTAGGACCATACTATCCAAAACCTATCAAGCTTTTAGTTGAGAATCATTATATCCGTGCTGCACCCGGTGGAGTAGGAGAGGCTAAGACTGCAGGAAATTATGCAGCAGCCCTTTATCCTTCTAAATTAGCAAGAGATAAAGGTTATGATCAGGTGATTTGGTTAGATGCTATTCACAATGAATATGTTCAGGAATGTGGCACGATGAATATTTTCTTTGTATTCAAAGATGAGGTTGTAACCCCAGCAACGAAAGGTACTATATTGAAAGGTATCACCCGTGAATCAGCACTTGAAATATGCAGAAGCCTTGGGCACAATGTAAGCGAACGTGAATTGTCGATCGATGAAGTACTACAGAAATTTCATGCAGGGGAGCTTGTTGAAGTATTTGGAACAGGCACTGCAGCACTCGTAGCTAATATTGAAGAGATCAGCTATAATGATGAGATAATGAAACTGGATCCAACCAAATGGCAACTTTCAACTTCCATACGTAATGAAATCAATCACATGCGTTTTGGTACAATGGAGGACAAACGAGGCTGGACAGTCCCTGTCAACGAATCGATCAGCATACCTGCATAAATAACATAACGATATGATGAATCCCCACTGTTGAAGAAAAGTAGATAATAAGATCCTTCAAACAGCATTAATAAACCAATCTACAAGTTAGTCCCAAAAAAAATCCCGCTCTCGGAAGAGGCGGGATTTTAATTTTTAGAGTATCCTTAAATGCATCTCCGTAACGAGGTTATTATTCTATTTTCGCCCACACCTGTTTCTTTCCATTCCCAAATGTGAGCATCAGGTTATTGTTTTCTTTATAATACTTTGCATAAAACTGCCAGCCACTTCCACCATCAACAAAGATGGATTTATTTTCAGTTTTCCATTTTGCATTGTGAACATCTCCATCCCCTGAGTCTATTGAAGAATTAGAACCACCACCTGCAGTACGACCATCACTATACTGAAAGCTGCCATCAGAATTGACCCATAAGAACCAATCAGTTGCAAAACTAAAATCTCCACTCACATAGCTTTCCGTATAACGCCATGTACCAAGAAGGTTGTGATCATGTGTTATTTTGTCTGCAGAATTATTTGTACCGGAAGATTGATTTGTATTTGTTTCCGGAGCAGATGCAATTCTGGTGAACGCGAATTCCATTTTTTCCATCTGGCCTGAATTCGGATTGATATCCTCTATTTTCAGGATGATTTGATTTCCGTTGAGAACAGCCTCGTAGGGAATGCTGGTGCCGGCTTGCGGGTCGGACATTGTTCCCGAACTTCGCATCTCTACAATTGATCCCTGCAGGTTGATCATATAGTCATTGACATCAATTGTTGCAGTCCAACCTTTGGTTGACTGCTTACCGATTAGTCTTGCAGTGACGCCTAGTACATTTCCTTCGAAAGTACCATTCCATGACTCAGTCGTTTGTGCGAATAAGTGATTTGCTGAAAGGAAAAGAAGCATTAAGTGCAGTGACTTCATGATCAGTTAATTTATTGATCTCGTAAAATAAAAAAATCCCGTCATCCTTTCGGAGACGGGATTTAATATTATATAGATTTTGCAGAATCTAAATAATTGGTTTCTGCGTCATCTGTGAAATCTGCGGTTACATCATACCACCCATTCCACCTCCGCCACCGTGCATATGACCACCACCGGCTGCTCCACCTTCTTCTTTCTTGTCATTGACGACACACTCTGTGATCAGGATCATACCTGCGATAGAAGCTGCATTTTCAAGTGCTATCCTCGTTACTTTTGTAGGATCGATGACACCTGCTTTCTTCAGATCTTCATATTTGTCTGTTCTTGCATTGTAACCTATGCTGCCTTTGCTTTTGACAACTTCCATCAGAACAACTGAACCTTCCACGCCTGCATTCTCAGCGATGATACGAAGAGGAGCCTCGAGTGATTTCTTGACGATTTGAATCCCTATCGTTTCGTCATCATTTGCGCCTTTGAGATTTTCAATAGACTTGATTGCATTCACTAAAGCAACACCACCACCAGTGACGATTCCTTCTTCAACAGCTGCTCTTGTAGCACTAAGGGCATCATCTACACGTGCTTTCTTTTCTTTCATTTCTACTTCGGTTGGGGCACCGATAAAAAGAACTGCAACACCACCTGCTAATTTAGCAAGACGTTCCTGAAGCTTTTCTTTATCATAGTCTGATGTAGTAGACTCAATCTGTTGTTTGATTTGATTGATTCTGGCCGTGATCATTTCCTGTGTACCCTTACCATCAACGATGGTCGTATCATCTTTGTCAACTGTTATTTTCTCAGCCTGACCAAGATGTTCGAGTTCTACACTCTCAAGTTTGTAGCCTTTCTCTTCGCTGATCACTGTTCCTCCTGTGAGGATCGCGATATCTTCAAGCATAGCTTTACGACGATCACCGAATCCCGGAGCTTTTACAGCTACAATCTTCAATTGAGCACGTAAGCGGTTGACCACTAAAACACCGAGAGCCTGGCTATCGACATCTTCTGCTATGATCAACAGTGGACGACCTGCACCGATTGCTTTTTCTAATACAGGAACGATTTCCTGCATGTTGGATATTTTCTTGTCGTAGATGAGGATGAGGGCATCTTCATATTCTGCGATCATCTTCTCTGCATTGGTGACAAAATATGGAGAAAGGTAACCACGATCAAATTGCATACCTTTTACTTCTTCGAGATATGTATCTGTTCCCTTTGCTTCTTCTACGGTGATGACGCCATCTTTGGATACACGACGCATAGCATCTGCGATCAGTTTCCCTATTTCTTCATCATTATTGGCAGAAATGGAACCGACTTGTTCTATTTTTTCGAAGTCATTGCCGATTACTTCTGATTGTTTCTTAAGGTCTTCGATGACAGCTTTAGTGGCTTTATCGATTCCGCGTTTGAGGTCCATTGGATTTGCACCAGCTACAACATTTTTCATGCCTGCATTGACCATTGCTTGTGCCAGGACAGTAGCTGTTGTCGTACCATCACCAGCGATATCAGCCGTCTTTGATGCTACTTCTTTCACCAACTGTGCACCCATATTCATTACAGGATCATCAAGGTCGATGTCTTTAGCTACAGTGACACCGTCTTTAGTGATGGTAGGTGCACCGAAACTTTTCTGAAGGATGACATTACGGCCCTTAGGACCTAATGTAACTTTGACGGCATTGCACAAAGCGTCAACACCAGATTTTAATTTTTCTCTTGCCTCTGTATTAAAGCTAATTTCTTTAGCCATTGTTTTATGATTTTATCTGCGTTAGAAGTTTATTGTTGAATACTTGAAGGGGAATCAATGCGTATTAATTCAAAATGACCAGGATGTCATCTTCGCGCATGATCAGATAGTCTATACCATCATGGGTTAATTCCTGTCCTGAATATTTTCCGTAGAGGACGACGTCACCTACCTGTACTGTCATGAGGTTGCCTTCTTTGCCTGGGCCGACTGCGATGACTTCACCACGTTGTGGCTTCTCTTTAGCTGTATCCGGGATGATAATGCCGCTCTTTGTCTTTTCCTCTGCTGGAGCCGGTTTGATCACCACCCGGTCATTAATGGGTTTAAGTTTCATAGATTTTAGATGATTTTACTTGTTATTGATTTTTTTCTGTACCCGTCCCCATCATAAGATATGCCATCATGGACTTATCTGCCATAATTTCAGCCCTTCTGCAGGACTGGCTATTTAATGGATAGATTCTGATTTGGAACATATGAATATGCTGCCATTATGACAATCCAAACCTTGTAAAGGTTGTGGATACTTGATGATTTAGGTAAATAAGAAGGAGCAAAGCTTCTCTCCCGTTGAAGTGCTGTTACTTCGCGAAAAAACTCGCAAATATGCACAGAGCAAAAAGCGTAGCAGCTAGTCCCCAGGTAAGCTTTTCGATGAAATCAACTGATCGGGCCGCACCGAACATCTGATTGGCGCTCTGGCCTCCAAACGTACTGTCTACACCACCACCTTTTGGGTTCTGGATCAGGATCACCGCCATCAAAAGGACGCAAACCAAAGCAATGAATATGGTTAATATTTTAAGCATGACAAAAGAAGATAATTATTTAAGAGCCTCTATTTTGGCTGCAAAGAAACTACTTTTTTCGGGATATTTTTCCATCAGCTGCATATACATCTCTAT
>JBBSAQ010000047.1:0-35625 GCA_038252065.1 Chitinophagales bacterium | reverse complement strand
AGCGTCTAAAAAAAGAAAGGCTCATGCAACGTCCCAAGCCGGCAATGCCGAACTAGTCCGGGATCTTATGCATGAACCGGGGTAAAAATATATAAAAATATTTTTCAGATTACTTGGAAATTAACGGTATAACTGAGCTGTGGTTGGTGAGCTGTAGCACAAGGATGTGCAGAAGCAGGTCGAACCATAGCCCAAGGTTTTCGATTTTCAATTTTCGATTCCACAAAAACGAATTGCTTATTGCTTATTGCTTTATTGCTTATTGCTTTATTTTATTTTCTTCCAGATGTTAGGACTTACTTTTTTCTCTGACATGATCTCCAGGATGCCAAGCATGAATTCATTTTCGGTTTTGCCACTGTCTTTTATGATTTGTGCGGTTTCTTTTTCTTCGGCCGGGAATAAGGAGGAGAAATCTATTTTCCAATTCGCTCCGTCGGAGTAGAAATTGTAAAACTTAGTTGATTTTTTACCATCGACGATGATCATGGCTTTTGCGGTGTTTTTTTTGACTGTTATTTTTCCCAATTCAAATCCTTCGAGTGTGTTTTTTCCCATCATACCATTCTTGATGACGAAGGCAATAATACTTTTATCATTAAATGCGAGTATTTGTTTTTTTGTGGCCACATGCCGGATATTGAGAATAGTAAACTTATCTAATGGAGGTTGCGCGTCCAGTGTGATAGAGTCTGCTGATTTTACAAGATTGAGGATATGTTTGTAATAATCGAGAGTTCGGATATCCATATAATCAATAGCCTGAGCTTCCTGATCTGTCATGATGGCCGTTTTGTATCCTGCGAATACATCTTTAATAGCCTGTATATCATTTTGTGAAAACAAAAAAACATATTGGATAAGGATAAAAAAAGTAAACTGGAGTTTTTTCATTTTAATGGCGTTTTAATCTTTGCCGTTACATTTTCGTAAAGAGCCTGGTTGATGATGTGCCCCTATCGTCCTGTATCGTGATGAGGAAAATACCAATAGGCAAAGAACGCAAATCAATTAAAGTTTTATCATTTGCTTCCACAATGGATTGCTTAAGCAGGATATGTCCAAGCAGGTCAGTAACTTCAATTCCACAATTATAAACTTTCTGCAAATCCGTACGTACATAAAGAACATCATGAGCCGGATTTGGAAAAATATGCCATTGTATTTCATTTAAAGGCGCGTGAGTAGCAGTAGGTAAAACAAGGTAGCAATCGGAAAAAGCTTCACAGCCCTGTATAGTGGTTAATCTTACCCTGTAAAATCCAATCGAAGTGGGCGTGAAATCATTTTGCACCGCACCAGGGACCGGCATATTTGTGTTGCAATCAAACCACTGAAAAAGTACTTCATGCGCCGGAGAATGTAAGCTTGTACCCATATTGACAATACTCGTATCAATGATGACCTCATACACGGTAAGATGAAGGATGGTGCTGCAATTTGTAGTGTCGAGATGTATATCATAAAATCCCGGCTCTGTAATACTATTACCTGAAATCATCAGCGTATCTCCGGAGCATAAATCTTCTGATCCATACGCTTCAATAGGAACAAGAACATCAAGGTTTAAATTGACTATTGAATCTGCGCCACTGGGTAATGGATAAATATCCTGGTATAAGCCACCGACCGTCAGCGCATTGCCATTGTAATAAAAAGTATCCCCGGGGCAAATGGTCGCAGAGAGTTCGGTGAATATATTTTGAATCAATCCATCACATGTCAATGAATAGTAATCCTGAAACTCTGGAGAAATAAATTGTTTCGTGACATCCACATTGGCTGGATGATCATCGAGGCCATCACAATTGCGATCATATGCGGATTCAAACTGCAGATACGTACCGTGATCACATTCCCTGAAAAATTCAGCATCGCCGCCCAGATAAATATCGCCGTGCAATGTTGCGCCCCAGCAAAATGTATTATCATGCAACTGTGCATTTTCATAAACCTTTGTATTAAAAATAAGGGCGTTATCATCCAGAAGCGCATTATCATAAATTTCGCTTTCTCCGAAAGCATGAGCCTGGCCTGTGATGGTAGCATGTCCATACACATGTGCATTCTCGCCTATGATCGCAATACCCGAAATTACAGCAGTATCACCGACAATCGCAGAGTGCTCAACAATGGCATCGTCTTCGATTCGGGATTGATCCAATATTTGGGCCTGATCCAAAACCTGCGCTTTCGGTCCTACATAAGCAGTCGGAGCAGCATAAGCTGTTGAAGCTACGAAGCCACCGCCATTGCTATGTAAAGCGCCCGGAATTCCAGAAGGTGCATCATGAAAACCGGGTTGAAATCCTTCCGGATATGCATTTTCCAATTTGAATTCATACGGGTAGCGATAGATTTTGGGGAAACCGACTTCCCATGGATAATTGTGATGATGAGTAGGTGCTCCGGTGACCACAAGATAAAGCTCTGTCTCGTCGTCCTGCATTTCGAATGATTCTTCTCCATGGTCTGTGTATACCTCGCTGTATCGGGGTTGCCCGGAAGCATTGACGGCAACAAAACCAAATCGCAAGCCTGCTTCACCAAAATCAGGGAAAATATATTGCCCTAAAAGATTGAGATATACAATACGTTTTTGACAACCTTCCAATTGTTGCGGATAAAGTCTGATGATATTGTAACCATAATCCTGTGGTGCGAGATGGTTTTGAATTTTGTATCGCTGGGTTGCAGAATCTACCAACTCCGGAATGGTAGTCGGATGAGAAACAAAAACAGGATTGAGTGTTGATACACGTTCACGCAATAAATCTCCGATCTCATAATCCCAGGTGACATTGCGCATGGCATATTCGGCGAAGAGGTCATTGAGTTGACTTTCAGTGATTCCTTTGAGACGTTTATAGGTTTCGAGCGGATGTTCGCCGATATTGGCTTCATTCCACATGCGATTGATCATACCGATACCATCTTTCTCTTTGATGAATTGAAGAAAAACGAATGCCTGGTAATGATGTCTTGTCGAGCTCCAGTGAAACTGACAGGTATTGAGCCATCGGGCCATATCAAATTCGAGGGCAACTGATGGATAGCGTTGCAGGGCCATGAACTCTGCATGCGTTTCCCAGAAAAAACCCACATATGAGCTGTCGATGAATCCATGCCCGGGGTTCATCATCCATGTATAATTCTGAAGGGTATGGGTGAATTCGTGTGCCAGTGTTGGGCCTGAAGATGCAGCTTGCGGATGCATCCACATGGCACCGACTACGCCGTCATAATTCCCGCCATATGCCCATCCATCATAACCTGTCCAGGTGTTGAGCATGACGAGGATGATTTTGTATTGGTGTATCAGGCCGGCGTCATCATTGACAAAATGGATGGTATCGATATAAAATGTGTAGAGGCCTTCGGCGGTATTCAGAATGTTTTGAGGGTTGAATGAAATATCGCCTGGTGCCTGTGTAGGGTCATCGCCAGCGAGTGGGCCCCAGAAAACAATGAAGTTATCCGATTCTGCAGAGCGGGAGAGGGAATAATCAAATCCTCCCTGTTGCCATTCCTGCGGGATATAGATTTGCTTTTGAGAAAGAACGGATATCGGAAAGAGAAATATGAGGTAGAAAATTTTTTTCATATCTGAAATGAAGAAAATTGATGAGGTCAATTGTGACAATACGAATGGAGCAAATTTAATGCCCATTTCGTTAGTTCTCCCTGACACTTATCAGAAGTTGTGCCCACCGTGTCGAATCGAGAATCATTTTTTTCTGATAGTGTTTGTCTGAGATGTAATTGATAATCGCTTTTGTTCTTTCTTCAGAACCCGGATGAGTGCTTATCCAGAATATTTGTTTCGGGTAATCTTTTTCTTTCGATGACATTCGATACAAAAACCCTGCAAAAGCCTCGGGATCAATATCCGCCCGGATCAGGTAATCTGCTCCTGTGAGATCAGCATCACTTTCAAGGTTTCGGTCATAGGCAGTAGAGGATAATATCCTGATAGCATTCTGTGTAATTTCCTGATTTGATTTGCCACCCGTCATGGAGATCAACATGGACAATCCGACTTCTTTAATTAATTTCTTCATGATGTGACCTTTCTCCATGTGCGCCATTTCATGAGCGATAACTCCACAGAGTTCTGCTTCGTTTTCGCAGTCTTCAATCAGTCCGGAAAAAATGACCAGGTGATGATCCGGTAATGCAAATGCATTGATATCATCTTTACGAATGATGTGAAGTTTATATTTTCCGCGATCTATATCATTCTTAACACAAATTCGGGTCAGAAGGGAATCGATTGGAATTGTTATTTTCTTATCCTCTGTCTCATGTTCAATTTTTTTATAAATGTCCCAATACATTTCACCAAGCTTCTGTTCAGTCGTTTGACTGATCTCCTCTACATTGAACAATGTCATCCAGTCAACCTGTCGTAAACACCACCAGGTCGCAAAAAAAGATGAGATGATAATGATTAGCTTGAGTAAAAGTTTTTCCATATTATTTTCGAACTATTGCATTCGTCAGATCTCCATAAAACCACCAGGATATATGAATGCCTTTCCTTGTCTGAATGGCCGTATAGATTGTGGCAATGAATTCAACAAGATTAAAAAGGAAAACGGTGATCATGTAGGAGATATAATGATTAGAGACTTCTCCATCCTTAAATACGATCGAGATCGTCCACCAAAAACTAACACTATTCATCGCAAGTAAAGAAGCCTGAGACAACAATGCCTGCGTACAATGCCATCGGACGAAAAAAGTTCCTTTGCGATTTCCTAAATAAAAAATAAAGGTGGCGATAAGATTAATGATGGGCAACGGAAGACCCACAATGACAGCTATCAATGACATCAGATAACTGTTTGAAGCTTTCTCGGCCTCATGCTCTCCTGGTTTGTAAGCAAATGTTGTCGCTATCATAGGTCTTTTATTATATTCCATATCCAATTAGCCAGAACCAAAACAATCATTGGAAAAGCTACCCATTTATTCCGGATATGATTTTCTGCATGATTATAAAAAAGGAAAAATGAATTTTTTTCCAATATCAAATCAAATAGTATCCATACTGGACAAATGATGAGGAGGGCTGCAATCAAATAACCAAATGGATTTAAATGAATAGCTGCAAGGAAGTCTCCATGAATGATAGCCATTACTGCCCTTGAGGAGCCGCAAGAAGGACAGGGTGTATCTGTGAGGTTCCTGAAAAGGCAAACATTCAATTCATGATCAGGATGTCCCGAATCAAGCAGGAGAAAAACAAGCCAGGCATATCCTGCCAGACAAGCCAAGCCGATGATGCTATACAGTCGTGATCGTGTCATATGGAGCGCTGGATAAAACCCGCTGAAAAAGCTGCATATTTTTCTCACGAGTAGCAGGCATGATCATAAACCAATCGATGATGGCCCATATCCCAAATCCGCCACATGTAAGTAATTTTCCTACGCCTAAACCCGTATCTCCCAGCATAAACCGGTCAATCCCAAGGTGTCCGCCAAGAATTGAAACGATAAGATGAATAGTAGGGTCTTTAAATTGCAGCATTTGGAGTGCCGGCCATTTGGATTCATCCATCTGGAGGATCTGTTCCCTGACCCAATTGAGATAGTGTGATTCGAAGAATTTGGCATTTGTGATAATAAAGAGATCTGCTTTCTGCTGGTCCATTTTGCTTTAAGTTTTAATAAGTGATTTCCCGGCTAACAAGATAATAATTAGCGCGTTCATTGTATATCAAGATCTCCCCGGTGGCGTCCTGCCTCTCCCCTGATTTTGTTGTTGAAACAATTCGAACCTGCTCATCTGCTGTTCTGACGGGAAAGAATTATTACTTCTATCGATGTCCGCTGTCTCGAGGTAAGGATCCAGTACAAATTGCTTCACCACTTTGTCTGTGATAAAGACCTTGGATACTTCTTCATTATTTCTTCTCCATATTTCTGCAGGGATGCGTTGCACCTGTTCTGTACCATCTTCGAATACAAATTTTATAATGATCGGCATCAACAGACCTCCTTTGTTTTTGAATGTAAGTGTGTAATAATTTTGTCCCTTATCCACCAGCACTTTTTCATCCGGTGTCAGATTTTTGACATAGGCATCATAATTTTCTTTTGCCGCCTTCTGTGCATCCACATCACTATACTTATCCCGTATCGTTGTATCGATTTCGTCCTGCGTTTGCTTGATGGATTCGCGATTGAGTACGGATGACAGACCTTGGGGATTGTCACTCAGGAAACGTTCATCACTGGTCAGCAATGTCGAGTCCTGAGGCATGTCCGCTCGCTGCCATTTAATGTCTGACAATTCTAAGTCACAAGGCTCGGTACCAAAAAACCAGCCTCTCCAAAACCAATCAAGATCTACAGCAGAAGCATCTTCCATCGTCCTGAAAAAATCAGCGGGGGACGGATGTTTAAACTTCCATCGATTAGCATATTCTTTGAATGCTTTATCAAAGAGATCCCGGCCCATCACTGTCTCCCTCAGGATATTCAACCCTGTGGCTGTCTTTGCATATGCATTGCTACCGAGCTGTTTGATATTTTCAGAATTAGACATGATAGGCTCCAGCATTTTCTGATCAGACTTCATATAGTCTGTGATTTTATATGGCGCGCCACGACCTGATGGATAATCTCTCTGCCATTGTTGCTCCGCAAGGAATTGTAGAAATGTATTCAGGCCTTCATCCATCCATGTCCATTGACGTTCATCTGAATTGACGATCATGGGGAAATAGTTGTGTCCTACTTCATGTATGATGACAGAGATCATACCATACTTTGTGCCGTCAGAATATGTACCATCTGCCTGTGGTCTTCCTCCATTGAAACAAATCATAGGGTATTCCATTCCGATGCGGTCGGTATGTATAGACCATGCTACAGGATATGGATAATCAAATGTGTAATGGGAATACCACTTCAATGTATGGGCCACGACTTTCGTAGAGTAATGTTCCCACAGTGGATTTCCTTCTTTTGGATACATCGACATCGCCATGACATCAGGGCTTGCGGATTGTTTGACGGCCATGGCATCCCAGATAAATTTACGCGACGATGCCCAGGCAAAATCGCGGACATTCGTCGCTTTGAATATCCATGTCTTTTCATCTTTTGCGCGCACAGATTCTTTGGCCAGAGCTTCCGCAGGTGTGATGATCATGACCGGCTCGGTGTAACTAGAATGTGCTTTTACTAGACGATCCTGCTGATCTTTTGTAAGTACATCTTTTGGATTTTGTAATATTCCAGTAGCCGCGATAGCATGATCAGCAGGAACAGTGATATGCACTTCAAAATCGCCAAAGGGCACAGTAAACTCGCCGGAACCCAGAAATTGTTTGTTTTGCCAACCATAGATATCATCGTACACACACATGCGCGGGTAGAATTGGGCTATCGCATAGATATAATTGCTGTCGGCACTGAAATATTCATACCCTGAGCGGCCTCCTTCTTTCAGACGATCATTGATATTATAATTCCACTCTACTTTAAATGAATATGTACCTCCTGGTGCGATCGACTGAGGGAGATCGACACGCATCATTGTTTTATTAATGGTGTACGATAGGTCAGTGCCTGCAACCGTTGTGATTTTTTCGATCACATAGCCGCGGTTCATCGCATGGTTGAATCTGGCCAGAGTAGATGCAGAAACTTTTGTATCCAGCTTGCTTGTAGAGGTGGAATAACTATCGGCATCGGGAGCTATGTTGTTTTGATCCAATTGTAACCACAGATAGGTAAGTGCATCCGGAGATTGGTTGTGATAGGTGATGGTCTCTTTACCGGAGATAGATTGCTTGTTGTCATCAAGATGAACATCGATCACATAGTCAGCTTTGTTTTGCCAATAGGCATGGCCCGGAGCTCCGCTGGCAGATCGGGTATCATTGGGCGTAGGAAGGAGTGAACCCAGCTGTTCAAACTTATTTTCCTGAGCAGATAGGAAAGCCGTTGCGCTGCTCATGACCAGACAGATCAAAAGGCTAGAGAAAAGAGAGTTTTTCATCACAAAAAAGATTGAATAATATGGGCAACAAAATAATTGAATTTCAGGGTAGATTCTGGGCTTTTTGATATTCCCTCAATAAAGCTAAAATTATTTCAAGTTACCTTATCACAATAATTTTTTCTACCAATGAAGTATTCTCACTTACTAACGTTACAAAATATGTTCCACTTGAAAAATCTTCGACATCAATTATAATACTTGTTCCATCAGAATGGTTACTATATACTTTATTTCCCTGAAGATTAAAAATATTTATTGAATATTGAAATCCTTTTTTGCAATCAATATGGAGTAAGGATGATGTTGGATTAGGGTATATTTTAAACTCCACTGATGGCTGGTGATCTGGTTCGTTTACTGAAGTCAACACATTGTATTCTTCGCAACTTTCTGAAATACATCCTTGATAATCTGTTTTCAAAGCCCAGATGTTTTGTCGGGCTTCGAAAGATTCTAGTGGATATTTATCCTGAATTCCCCCCACAACCAATAAATGATTATCCTTTGTTTCAATGAGATCATTAAAGCCTCCTCCAAAATCAGGAGAAATACCATCAATAATATACTTATGATCCCAAAGCAAGTTTCCGTTCGTATCCAATGAGACCATCCACCCCCACTGGATTGGGTGGAAACCTGGTTCGTCTACACCAGACGAAACTAAATTACCCTCAGAAGTTGTAATAATATGACCTAAAAATCTTAACCGTGGATTATCATCAAAAACATATTTCCAACGAAATCCTCCACTCGAATCAAATGAAATAATAGCTGGACTACCCCATGGAGAGCCTGAATTTGGATTATTAGGATCTTCTGTCCAGTTCATGTAAATGTTTTTTTCCGTATCAAAAGAAAAATACCCTCCCGCCGCTTCTTCATATGGTAATACTTTATTCCATACAATGCCAAAGGTATCGTCCAGTCGTCTAATGGTTAAGCGATATTCAAACGGTATCCCCTGTCCGGCCTCAATCTCTATAACAGACATCATATAACCACCTCCCGGGAATGGCACAATATCGGTTGGGTCTGAGATATCAAAATCACTTGTCCACCAATGACGCGATATTTCATTTCCCAGTGTATCAAGTAGCATGTAGCCTTGTTTGTGAATATACCTTGTTCCATTTTCAAATTTGTAACCATTAAAAAAAACAATTACAGTCGTATCGTTGTACATCCTGATACCACCTCGTGCAAAGTTTACATTAAACGGTTTGAAATCATAGACCTTACGCCATAGTTCATCTCCATTTGTATTGTTGGCAACAATTGCAGGATAAAAATTAACTAAAGTATCTAAGCGTAGCACTCCTGTTGACCAAATCTCATCATTGAGAATTTTAAAACTCCTTAATAATGTAAAATGATTTTCGCCAAAATCAATGGACTTGTCCCATCTAACATTGCCGAATTTATCCAGAGATATTAACGCTCCTTGAGGAACCCCAGAGGGATAGGTCATAGTACCGATAATATATTGGTCGTTTTCAAATTCAGAAACAGTAGAAGCGTAGTTAGCCTCATAGCTGAAATCAATCGATTTATTCCATAAAAGTTGGGTGTAAGCAATGTTAGTGCTTAACCACCCAACAATTATGAATAATATCTTAGAATTCCTCACTAGAATATTTAGGTAACTAAGTGATTGAAATTAGTGGATCAAGACAAGTTTAGAATTGAATATCGGATTCATTCCAGTGTCATATACTTTCACCCAATAAATTCCATTCTGACTATTGGATAAATCGATTGTATTCGTTCTTGTATCAACCTTATTAGTATAAATTTCTCGACCGTCAGTTGAGAAAATTGAAACCACATATTCTTGATTTCCGGTTATTGTTTTGTCAAATTCCAAATCAATTAAACCAGTGGTTGGATTAGGAAATATTTTAATAGTATGATCAGAGGTTACTGTCCAATTTCCACCAGAACTTCTCGGAGTGATGATTAAATTACCCAGTTCTGGCTCATAAATTGAATCCAACATATGTGACAAAATAGCCCTAGCATATCCTTGTTCAATTGATTTAGAAGTTATTTTGTTTTGCAGCGTAGATATATCTTGTGAGGACAAACTTGATCCATACTGCAAGCGGTTTATATTGATTGCCTGTATATCCACAAAATCTTGGTCACCTGAATCAACAATTGGGTAAGCCGACAGCAAACTTCTAGCACCATTAAAATCAGACTGAAGTATTTTTATCCCGATCCTAGCTCTTTTGGCATAAGTTTCAGAATCATTTTGAAGTAGTTGATCAAGGCCTAAATAATCACCTCTATTAAGATAATCTCTTACAATGGTGTCAAGCGCATTATACTTTTCCGTCCGGGCTATATGATAAATTTCTTTGTTTGAAAAGGTCGGAGTACTAATATACTCTTGCTTCTTTGTATTATAATCAGAAAGAATGTTTGCATAACATGTAACATTTGCACAGTATCCACTTAGGCTCCGATGGCATTCATCCGGTTGGATAAATGGATAGGGCACATACGAAAATTTATAATGAAGGCTATTAACTCCTGGAGGGCAATTACCAAGAATTCCACAGTATGGATAAACTCTTGGTGTAAGGCCCTCCGCCGTATGATGATAAGTAAATTCCTCAGATTGATTCGTGTTGCTTGAAACAGGCACAGTTACAATATGCCTTTTGGTCTCCGTATAGCTGCTCGTAAATAAATTTCCCGCAGGTAATTTCTGGAAGAAATTGGAAGGATCTTGCCAAGATTGAGCTGCTCTAATTTTTCCAGTGTGTACAGAAGTCAAGCCTGCGTAATACGTAACTTCAACATTATCTCCATTTTGATTTGGGTTATCAAAATGATTAAAAATGAATCTTAAACCTTCATTTTCGCCAAGGGCAACTATTCCAAAGGTATTATCAACAAAATCATTACACCGTATCTGATTATCTCCATTGAAACCTGTTACCATGGCATTAACCCCATTAACACAGTTTAAAAAATCATTATCGATATCTAAAAATCGTGTATCACCTATAAAGGCGGTTCCAAAATAATTGTTATTAAAAGTGTTGTGAAGATTTTGAGAAGCCAATGAATTTGTAGCTTCCAGTCCAACATTACAATTAGTAAATGTATTTTGACTTGCAACCATTACTCCGGTTAAGGGAGAGCTGGAATAAGATTCCATTCCGTGATGCACATTTGTAAAAGTACACGATAAAGCCTGAAAGTTCGCATCCCAACCTAAAAGCCCATTCAATAGTAGATTTGAAAACGTGCATTCACTAATGTAAAATTTCTTAATTCCCCACATAGTTATTCCTGAAAATGAGTTATTATTATCAGAAATAAACTGACACTTTTGAAACAAACTAAGGTTATCAAAATCATATTTCATAAACGCCACCCCTCGCTTATTATTTTTGAAAATAGTTTCAGTAGCATATATATATCCTCCATAATAATATTGGGAATTTGGCCATGATTCAGTTGGATTACTGGTAGAAATAGCTGTCACTGCATTATCAATTTCACTTTTATCCGATATAACTCTTCCCGCGTATGTTGCTGGCATTGAAGATTGAGGATCGTACATATTTGCAAGATGTGGTAAGGTTGTATTTCCCCAGACTTTTATTCCATCCCAATAATCACCATTCGCGTTGATTTTAAGTGAGCTTAAAGGATTTCGACAAGTCATCAAATTAGCACAACTCAAATAGAGCCTTGCACCTCTTTGAACAATTATCTTAGATCCAATTGGCATAAAGACCTTACTATTTATCGTAAGGGTACTACCGGTTTGAACTGTTATATCTCCGAAAACAAACCTGTTTGTTGCCCAAGTTTGTGAACTGGACACAGTTATATTTTGGCCTGAAACAAGTTCGTGTCTAACGAACCGGGCAATATCCCTATTTGTCAAATTCCTATGCATTCTTCCTATTTGCTTAGGTGAAAACCATCTTCTAAGACTTGAATATCCCATAGTATTATTAAGACATGGTGGAGTTATCGACGGACCATCAGGACTACACCAATTGATATTGTTAGGGCATGGTATAATGTCTGGAATAGATGTTCCACAATCTACCCAAGAGTGAGACAATCCTAATGTATGACCTAATTCATGAGCTAATAATTCACCCATTTGCATCCAAAGGTTGGACCATTGAGATACATTATTGTTAAGGTATACTTGATACATTCCATTCATCATTATATACTGAGTATTCCCAATCCCACCTAAGCCCCATAGTACAACTTGTCCATTTTTAATAACCGTTGAACCTTCGCAAATAAAAATATTGAGGGCGGCATCTTTGTTTCTAGAATTGTTTGTATAGTTGTAGTTTCCGTAGATATTCCCATCATTATTCCATCCTCGATTATCTTGGATAAAATTTATTTGAACTACATTTAAGTATCAAGAATATGATTTGGTTCAGGGTGAGCTGCTCCATCATATGCAGGTTCGTCATTGTTTTGTAATTCTGCAAAATTGCATGCTGTATTCACGATATCCATCAGGAAATCCTTATGTGTTTGAGTATTTGAAAAGTTTTCTGGTACTCCTGGTCCTTCTTTTTGCATTACGTTCAGCACAACATCGATGTACTTTATTGCATCAGTTGAAGCTGGAATAAAATTATTATCAACCCCAAGCGTACTCGCACAGGAAACGTTAGGATTAGCCTCTGGATTCCCTCCTGGAAGCGTCTGATCCTGAAATCCGCACTGAGGAATGATTTGTACTTGACTGAAACCAATCAATGTGTGCGCAAGAAAAAAAGTAGTAATAAAAAAGGTGTAGTTGAAGCTTTTATGTAAACCCAAAAGCTTAAATGGTTTAGTACTAAAACAGTGTTTCATTGTATAAATTATTTGTTAAGAAATCTAACTTTAAAGAGTGAGCTTAAAAATAAAGGAGTAAAAATTTAATAAGGAAATGAGCTCAATTATACTATGAATACTAACTAACAACAGAATAGGCATAAATCAAAACCAGACTCAAGCCTTCAAAAAACTAAACTAATATAAGGATAATTTTCAAATATTGTATATTAAATTTGCAGTTTTGCCAACATCTGCTATTTTTATTAGGAAAAAACTGATACTAAGCTGGTTTCAAAATTATTTTTTCACATTATAAGCCAATTATATATGAATCAGTTTGAAATTATTGTACAATAAATCCATTGCGTTAGAAGGACTATACTTTCAATCTATTCCCAATTCAAGATTTATATACGTTCTCCCGTTTCAGGATCGAAAAAATGAAGCTTGCTCCGATCAATGAAAAGCGTAGTCGCCTGACCGGTTGAAATATGTGTCTCCGGACGAAGTCGAGCTATGAATGTATGCTCACCGATTTTAGAATAAAGAAAACTATCGCTACCCATCGGCTCAATAGCATCAGGGGTAATGCTGATGGATGTATAGGATGAAATGTTCAACCCATTGTCACCATGTATATTTTCCGGCCGCACGCCTAAGACCATTGGCCCTTTGGCAACTGATGATGGTAAGTAGCCTTGCAATTCTATTTTAAAATTCTGAGTAGGGTCAGTAAATACAAGAGATTCATCAAGCCGGCCCGTTATTAGATTCATAGCAGGACTTCCGATGAAGCCTGCCACGAAAAGATTAGCCGGATGGTTGTACATGTTCATCGGTGTATCAAATTGTTGAAGCAGGCCGTCTTTCATCACGGCGATCCTGTCGGCCATGGTCATCGCTTCTGTCTGATCGTGTGTCACATAGATGGTGGTCACCCCGAGCTTGCGCTGAAGTCGTGAGATCTCCATGCGCATCTGTACGCGAAGCTTTGCATCAAGATTGCTGAGTGGTTCGTCAAATAAAAATACTCTTGGATTTCGGACTATTGCCCGACCTAGTGCTACGCGTTGTCGTTGACCGCCTGACAATGTGCCGGGCTTGCGTTTCAGATAAGGTTCAAGACCTACCACTTTAGCTGCTTCTTCTACACGTTGTTGTATCTCACGCTGTGGTACTTTTTTGAGCTTTAGTCCAAATGCCATGTTTTGAAAAACAGTCATGTGTGGATACAATGCATAATTTTGAAATACCATCGCAATGTCCCTATCCTTTGGTGCTACTGAGTTTACCAATTTATCACCAATGTAGAGTTCGCCTGATGTGATGTCTTCAAGACCGGCGATCATACGAAGCGTAGTTGACTTTCCACAACCGGATGGTCCGCACAGGACTACAAATTCTTTGTCTTTGATGTCTAATGACAGATTGGATACGGCATCTACATCGCCATATCGCTTGATGAAATTTATCACTTTTACTTCTGCCATAACAATATCGTTTATTTAATCATTCTTGAAAACAACACCCGTATCGGTATTTTCGATTTTCGATTTTCGATGGTTGCTGAGCTGCAGCACATGGCTGAGATTAGCAGGTCGAAGCATTCGATTTTCGATTTTATTTCTTCACGCCTTCCATCACCTGCATCGTCAATAAGGCCTCTATTGTTGACTCTGCACCGGAGTTTCTATTGATTTGAGAAGGGCCGGATAAACCATCAAACCCAACACCTGTCGACGGATCATACATCGCAGCATGCGCCGGATTCTGACCCGAAAACCATGTGGCCAATTGATTCGCCCGGGATTTGTATTTGGTATCCCCTGTCACTTCAAAAGCTTTCATGCATGCAAAAACCATAGGCCTGATATCATATGCGATCTGTGGCAAACTCTTCATATCATATACGATGGCTCTCCCTTTCGACATGCGAATCCAAAAGCTTTGCAAATATCCCCTTGCAAAAAGAGCCGGATAAAAATGATCAATCTCGTACAACGCATGAGATTCCATATGAGGATCTTTCAATACCTGACTTGCGGACAATAATGCATAGGATTGAAGATTGGCATAGCCATGCCATAGATTTTGCCAACTCAGAAATGCGCCATCACAAAAATTGCCCGGATCTTCGATCTGCATCATCATGATCCCGTCCGCCAGATGATTCATCAACATGTTGATGGCATATCTTTTAGGTTTGTCATCTTTAAAAATATTTTGTTTGTATGCTGAAGCGAGGCCCATTAAAATAATGGAGGCCTGATCCGTAGCCCCTTCTTTTGGCAACCACAACGGAATCACTACACCACCTGCAGTATCTGTTTTTGTAGAAAAAAGAAATTTCTCATTCAACATGGCATTGATCAGTAAATCGCGATGGGTAATGATTTCCTTCGAAAGAGATTTATTAGCTCCTAGCACATCAATGGCTTCACCGAAAGCCCAAAGAGAACGCCAGGACCACCATACTGGTGTGGGTGCACTTGTCACACCATCTTTATTGATGCTTCCATCCGGCCAGATAAAATTGTAGAAGTACCCATTCTCTGCCTGCATCACCATCAGAAATCGTAGTAACATCGTCGCTTTATGCAAATCCGCTTTCGAAGATGACTTTTTATACTGACGCAAATAAAAAACAGCTGCTCTCGAAGCATCATCTACACAAGCGATTCCCTCATCATTGTCACCGACCCAATGGTAATCAGGATATTGTGCATAAATATGAATGATCCCTACATTCTGATCAGCCACTTTTTTCTCTTCGTACAATGAATTCAGATGAGCAGGATTAACAGCAAAATGAGAAGTGTCTGGTGTTTTTGGAACAGCAGGTGTGCATTGGTATAATGACAAAAAAATCAAGGCCACAACCAATACAGCGCAAAACCGCATCACAAATACACGAAATGATTTGTCTTTCATTATTTTTTACTCTTTAATAATCTTTCCAGAATCTCTTTTGTATTTAAAGATGCAAAACCACAGGCTACGTCAGACATGGCGTATGGGATGAGGATACTATCACCATGTTGCATCCATCCACAAGTGTAAAGCACATTTGGAACATAACCCTCACGTTCACTTTCCAATGGCTCCATCAGTGGTTTGTCCAATATTGAAATCACCTTGTGAGGTTGATCAAGATCAAGAAGGGTGACCCCCAATGTATACCTTCTCATCGGACCGACGTGGTGCGTGATCATCAACCATCCTTCAGATGTCTCAATCGGTGATCCACAATTTCCTATCTGCACAAGTTCGAATCCCCGCGTGGGTTGCTGGAGCGGCTCTTTATGATTCCATGTCATATAATCATCAGAACGCATGATGGTCAGCTTTTCTCCACCTTGTCTGGAGCTCACAACATATTGACCATTTATTTTCCGCGGGAAAAAAGCGATGCCTTTATTATCAATCTCGCTTCCTTTAAATTTTCGAATATCAAAATGCTGGAAATCGGTGGTCTCCATCATTTTCGAAAGAATACTTTTACCATCGTAGGCCGTGTATGTGCCCATGTATTTAGATTCTCCGCCATCTGAAAATTTGACAAGACGCAAATCTTCGATGCCCATGGATTCGCTTTTAGCCTGGGGAAAAATAACACGTTCAGACAAAGGAATATCATCACCAAAATCAATATCATAATGATCGTCATCTCCACCTTTAGGCAATGACTTCACTCCCGGTGTACGCCATGGTCCCTGTGCGGTGAAACGAATATGATTGGCCCCATCGATCACACCTTCCATAAAACCTACACTTGAAATGTGTCCTTCCCCGACTGAACGAAGAGATAATACAAAGCGAGTTTCTCCATCAGCTAAGCCAGTCTGATCAGGATGCTCTACTATAGAAGGATTGAACAATGCAGCAGCTTCTACAGAATATTCCTTTGTGAGAAAAGATCCAAAGACAAGTTTTTGTTTTTCAGAAAAATCAAACGAAGTCTTTAAAGATGACAATCCTCGTTGAGCATGTTCGAGTACAGCCTCATTCATCTTCCTATGTCTATGGGCAAAAAGTGTAGTCGTCTCTTTGTAAAACGCTTCAGCCTGATCGTCAGACATAGCATCTACAAAAGTTGAAAACCTTCCAAGACGTTCAGACTCTCCGGGATCAAGATATAGAAGGATGACTTTCTTGGGGTCAGCATCAAAATGTACTGGTAGTCTTTGAATTGGCATTTTGTATTGATTTATTTTCAGTTAGCGTTTATTCTTTAAGACCAGAGCTGGCCATACTTTGAATGAAATATTTTTGAAAAATTAGATACGCGATAATGATCGGCATCGCCAGCATCGTGGCACTCGCCAGCTTCATACCGATCTGTCCGAGCGAACGACCGCCCACTGCGTACAAGGTTACAAGCTGTGGCATCGTCATCAGGTTTTCTTTTCGTATGACAATGATGGGCCACAACACTTCATTCCATGATGTCATGAAGGTGATGATACCCACCGTAATCAATGTCGGTACCGATATCGGCCACAATACCTGAAACAAAATGCGTAATTCATTACATCCATCAATCCTGGCTGCATCAATTAAGTCCTGTGGTATGGACATAAAATGTTGTCTGAATAAAATAATCGCAAACGCATTGAGCATCGCCGGGATAATAAGTGCAGCAAACGAATTGGTCCATCCAAACTCAACCATTAAAATATAATTTGGAATAAGTGTCAACTGAAACGGAAGTGTCATTGTAAAAAGAATCAGATAAAAAATCGCGTTTCTTCCTGCAAACCTATGTCGTGCCAGGGCATAACCGACCATCGAGCCAAGGATCAGAACGCCTGCTGTGACTGCAGTAGCTACAATGAGACTATTTGCTAATGAACCAAGAATCGGTATGCTTTGAAATAGTTTAATGTATTGTTCAAATGTAAAATGAACAGGTGTCAGGATGATATCCTTGATACTTCTCTCTTCAGAAAGAGATGCACTCACCATCCAGATAAAAGGATATAAGAATGCGAATGCAAACAAGCACAATAAAATATATAGGATCGCTTTTTTCATGCCTTATTTATTTTCGATGGTTAGTCGTTGAATCATCACCACAAACAAAATCAATAAGGCGAAAACAAAACCCATCGTCGCCGCATAGCCCATGTGGTAGTAGAAAAATCCCTGCTTGTATATGTAAAGCACTGAAGAAAGTGTAGTGTTGAGTGGGCCACCTCCTGTCATGACATAAGGTTCGATGAACAATGAGAATCCACTGATCGTCGACAAGACCACAACCATAAATATCGTAGGGTTAATACCAGGCAGCGTGATGTAGATGAACTTCTGCCATTTATTAGCGCCTTCAAGATCTGCTGCTTCATAAAGCGATCGTGGAACGGCTTGCAAGCCAACAAGGAAAAGGATGATATACAATCCGACATTTTTCCATGTAGCCATAATGGCTATCGAAGGCATGGCCCAAAATGGATCAATGAGCCAACCTACCTTATTAAACCCCATCCAGACGAGTAAAGTATTGATGGACCCCATTTCGTATCCATATAATTGTTGCCACATAATCGTAACGACAACTCCTGATACAACAACAGGCATAAAAAATGCGCCGCGGAAAAAGGCCCTGAACCAGATTTTCTCATTGAGCACAGCAGCAAGACCTAAGGCAATGACAATCTGCAATGGAATGTGTATCGCTAAAAAAACGAGAGTGTTCCTGATTGATTTTAAAAAATACTGATCCTGAAAAAGTTTCTGATAATTAGTAAGTCCTACATATTTCATAGGACCTATAATATTCCATTCATGAAACGTAAGAAATAATGAGAACCCTACCGGAAATAAAACAAATACAGTAAAGTGCAGAATGTAAGGTGACACCAGCAGGTAGGATGCTGTGTTGGATTTTCGTTTTACCCCTAAATCCCCTGAAGGGGACTTGTTTACATTTTTGGCCAAATCAGTTTAAATGTTTAATTGGTTAAATGTTTAATTCACCGCTAATTGCGCAAATGATATTTAACAATGAATTTGCGCAAATTTCTTTCTTTTTTAAAAAGTCAAATCCTTCTCAATACCTCCCCCTTTTCAGGGGGTCGGGGGTCAATGTATATAAAGAAGATCTACAGCCTTAGCTGCATCATCAATTGCATCTTTCGGTGATTTTCTTCCGTAGACAACACATGCTTCGTATTCCTGTGAGATGATGTCCAATACTTCTTTCATATAGGGTTCACAATCCATACCTCTCAGATGTTTTGTCTGCATAGCGAATGGAATAAGTTTCGGATGATCTTTCAGGTAATCCAGGAAGAGTGGATTTGTATTGATGTCTTTTCGTCGCGGAAATTGTCCGGATAGCTGAAGAAAGTCTCTATCCGCTTCAGTACTTAGTACGGTCCGGAGAAAACTCCATGCTTTCTGCGGATCACTGCATGTATTGAAGATGACTATATTTTTCGGATCACCATAAGAATATACAGGCCCTGTCATTGTATCCGGTACAGGTACAAAATCAAATTCGAATTGAAATCCTTCGGGTTTGAATTTTTCATTCTGTTCAATTGTCCACGGACCTGTGAATGTGGATGATACCCTCGATGCAAGAAACGGATCGCTTTGTCCTTTTAATTGTTCACGTGGAAAATAACCTCGCGTATATAACTCTTGCAAAAAAGCAAAAACACCTACTCCAAATTCATTATTAAAAACGGCTTTATCATTTTTCACAAGAGGAGCTCCATGTGATGCAGCATAATAGAGCGGCAAAAAATTAAAAAATCGTTGCCACCAGATCGGACTGACTTCACTTATGCCCAGCCATTGAATTCCCAGTTTGGCTTGTTCGGCATGTGTTGAAATTTTACCTCCTGCCTCTAAATATGAAGAATAATTTTTTGGTACATCATCTATTCCGGCATCATGAAACATCGTCGGATTGTACATCATGATGATCGGATTGACCTTCCATGGGATTTGGTAAATATGACCATTCGTAGAGGTGATTTCCTGAACCACAAGTGAATCGCATCGCTGGTATAAAAAATCCATAAAACCATCCAGTGTATCCAGTGCAATCAATACGCCTGCACGCGCAAAATCCTCGACATCACCCTGCCACATATTCGAATAAATATCTGGCGTTGTTTTTCCGACAACAGCTGCAAGAATAACTTCTTCGCTTGATTGTCCTTCAGGGACAGGTTGAAATGTTATAGGCTCGCCAGGATTGTTAGTATTCCACTGGTCAATATATTTTTTTGCAAATTTTATTTCTTCAGGATTGCTTGAAGACCAATAGATAAGACCATCCTGGCTCTTCCGATGTTCGCGACATGAAAGCCCGATTAGGGAAAGACTAAAAAAGAATAGGATGTATCTATACGTCATTTTTGATCTGTTGGCATGTGACATCTGAATGGTCAGGATCTCACGTAGCGGGTACTATATTCAAGCGGCTTGTCACCGCTTTTTCCATTGACACCGGCAGGGATAAACTGCCCGGGTGTGATCTGTCTGTTCCAGTCGAATTTACTTTTCTCCTGGTATATTTTTCGAAAGCGGATCGGTGTAGCCTGATGCGCTTTTTTAAACATACGATTGAAATTGGCGATGTTATTAAATCCCGACAAAAAAGCAATGCGGCTGATCTGTTCATCAGATTCAAGCAATAATTTACAGGCGTATTCAATTCGCATCGCAATTAAGTAATCGGAGAAACTTCGATTCGTCGCTTTTTTAAAAAAGTGACTGAATGCTGAATCACCAAGGTTTACTTCTGCTGCAACGTTTGACATCTTCAATGTGCTTTCCTGAAAATGTGCGATGATATATTGATATGCCGCGTTCAATCTTTTACTATTGCTCTGTACCAGATTGACATTGAATCCGGTGTTGGCTAGAAATTCTGATTCAGTGGATTTGGATAATAGATCCAACAACAATAAAAATTCAGTTACACTTTCAAACCCCGAAAGGCCTGCAAGCTTTTCAATTCTGATTCTTGCCTCCTCTCTTGTTTTTCCAAAAAACCGAATCCCTCTGCCCGATGTCTTCAGCAATGACCGAATGAGTGCAAATGGTTTTTTTGACAAAAAATATTTGTCAAACAAATGCATATCAAACTGTAGAGTCACCACACGACAGGGATTTTCCTTGTCACCCTTCTTGAACTCATCATCCCATTTGTGGAATAAATACGGACCGATCAGGACAAGATCTTCATCTGCATAATGAAGAACAGAATCGCCAACAATGCGTGTACCTGCACTGCCCATCACCAATGTCAATTCAAATTCAGCATGATTGTGAATCGGGTACTCAAAACCTTTGTTGACTGAGTCCAGGATCACAAATATGTCAGCACCGGTCACCGGTGTTATCTCCTGATATACCTTCATAATATTAAGCAGGTTTAAATTGTGGATAATCAGATATTCATAAAAGTACCATTCTTTTCACTTAAAGTACAGATTTGCTGTTTCCCTTCGTCGTAGATTAGACCTACCGTTCCTATGTAGTATCATCTAGTGATGCGTTCCCTCTTTACATAGGTGGAACAGCTTTAAAAAATTTATTTGCATGACGACCACTATTCTGAATAAGATGAAGTTATCCGTGACCCTCTTATTGACTTTCCTGTCAATATTTGCTTATGGTCAGGACTTAACCGTGTCAGGGATTGTAACCTCCGGAGAGGATCAACTCCCTATGATCGGTGTCAATGTTGTGATCAAAGGCACCACATTGGGCGCTTCAACGGATTACAATGGATCCTATACAATACAAGCTCCGGCAGATGCTGTCCTGGAATTTAGCTTTATCGGTTTTGTCGCCCAATCGTTCCCTGTAAATGGTCAGACACGAATAAATGTCATCCTTCAAACCGACAAGAAAGTACTTGAAGATGTCATCGTCGTGGGGTATAAAAAAGAAATAAAAAGCAATGTCTCCAGTTCGATCTCTTCGGTTAAAGCCAAAAACATCGAACATCTTCCACTTACGGGCTTAGATCAGGCTTTGCAAGGGCAGGTGGCCGGGATTCAGGTCACTCAGGCCACAGGTGCTCCGGGTGATGACATAGCAGTACGGATCAGAGGCGCAGGTACATTGGGCAATAACAATCCACTATATATTATCGACGGCATACCCACCACGGGTAACATCAACATGTTTGCGATCTCCGACATTGAATCCATCGAAGTACTGAAAGACGGTGCTTCGGCTTCAATCTATGGCGCGCGCTCAGCTAATGGTGTTATCCTCATCACTACCAAAAAAGGCAAGAAGGGAGCTCCGGTTTTCAGCTTTGACTCCTACTATGGAATCCAAGAGGCAAACCGGCTTCCCAAATTATTGAACGCTTCCGAATATCTCATGATCAGAAATGAGGCCATTACAAATTCAAATGAGCTACGTGATGTTCCGCACCAGCTTGAATTATATAATCCTGCCATACTTGATACATTGCCTGATAATAACTGGCTGAAGCAAGTATTCAGCGTCGCTCCGATGCAAAGACATTCTCTTTCAGCATCAGGGGGCAGTGATAATGGCAGCTTCTATATCCTTGGCGAATATTCAAGTCAGAAAGGTGTATTCAAAGGACAGGGTTTTGATAAATATTTACTTCGCTTCAATGGCGATTTAGGAAAAGGTCGTTTTAAAGTTGGTAATAATATTTCCCTCTCGTATGCTGATCGTGATGTGATCGGTAGTTCGGGCGATGGAGCTGGGCCGGGAAATGAATTGAGCGGCATACGTTATGCATTGATAGCTGCACCGGTATTTCCATCTAAAGACAAAAATGGAAATTATAACAACACATCAGCTTTGCTCGGTGATCCGATGCTCTATGGTGATGGTAATGCCAACCCGATCGTATTCATCAATTCCACACATTGGAATATTCAGCGGTACAGAATTTTTGGAAATGTTTTCGCTGAATACAATTTTCTCCCCAATCTCCATTTCAGAACTAATCTGGGTATGGATCTGGTGACGCAAAGTGAAACCATTTTTAAAGAGAGACTTTCAGCCGCTATCTATGATCCTACATCACTCAGCAGAGGGAATGTCATAGACAGGAATTTAGTATGGAATAATACACTTGACTACAGCACTTCTCTAGGCGCTGAAAAACAGCATAACCTAAGTTTTCTTTTAGGAATGGAAGCGATTGCTAACCGGACAGATTACCTCGGTGCTTCTGCAAGAAATTTTATGACCTCAAATCAGAATCTATGGTTTATCGACAATAGTGTCAACCAGACATTTGGTGATATCAGCGCATCAGGTGTCGCGACTGAATGGGGGCTTCTATCCTACTTCGGTCAATTAGGATATAATTATAAAAACCGTTACGTCTTCAACGCTTCACTGCGACGTGACGGATCATCACGTTTTGGGAAGGGTAATAAGTATGGCGTATTCCCTGCCGTATCCGTGGCCTGGAATATTTCTGATGAATCCTTTTTCAAAAACTTAGATTTTATTTCGCATGCTAAACTCAGAGCCAGCTGGGGTCAACTGGGAAATCAGGAAATCGGAATTTATCCATTCAGCTCTCTTGTACAGACAGGAATAGTTGTTTATCCGTTCGGTGATCAGATTGCAACAGGATCGCAAGTCGTTGAGACCGGAAATGATAAAATAAAATGGGAAACTACCACACAGACGGATGTTGGTCTCGAACTTAGTTTCCTGGGTGACAGGATCACATTGGCTGCTGATTATTACGATAAGAAGACGGATGATATTCTGGTTCGTGTACCTCTCCCCCAAACTGCAGGTGCTTTCAGCCCTCCTTATGTCAATGCAGGGAAAGTGGAAAATAAAGGTTTTGAGCTCGCGCTTAATTTTCGTAAATCCGGATCCGCACTTACATATGAAGTTGGGGCCAATATCTCAACTGTCAGCAATAATGTAATCTCTATCGCAGGTACTGAGCCATTGCTTGGAGGCTTTGGATTATCTGACGGTCCACTCACCAGAACTGAGCCCGGCTTTCCGTTAGGATCATTCTATCTGTATAAAATGGATGGAATCTTTCAGACACAGGCAGAGATTGATGCAAGTGCTTTTCAAAGTAAGGATACCCGACCTGGAGATGTAAAGTTTGCTGATCTCAATGGTGACAATGTCATCGACGATAAAGACCGTGCACATCTGGGGAATCCCTTTCCTGATTTCACGTATGGTTTCAACGCAAGTCTGAATTGGAAACATTTTGATCTCTCTGTTTTAGTTCAGGGTGTACAGGGAAATGATGTGTATTTTCTTTATGGCAATTTCGCTTATGAGACACAGCTTCGTGGGTTTAATAGTTATGAAGATATCCTCAATCGATGGACACCTAACAACACAAACACAAATATTCCGAGGGTAACTCTTGATGACCGGAACAGGAATCGCCGTTCATCTACACGATTTCTTGAAGATGGTTCTTACATGCGTGTGCGCAACCTGACCATCGGATATGATCTGAAAGGAATAGTAAAAAGCAAAAGCATAAGCTCATGGCGAGTATATGTATCTGCACAGAACTTATTCACATTTACAAAATACTCCGGCCTCGATCCGGAAATACAGGCGAATACAAATGATACGAGGGGATACGGTGTGTCTTCTGATCTGGCTGTAGGCATTGACTGGGGCACCGTACCCGCGCCGAGAGTTTTCTTACTAGGTACAAACCTCAAATTTTAAAATGATGAAGCGCAATACATACTTTCTATCTCTCATTCTGTCACTCGCATTTTGGTTTGCATCCTGTACAGATCTGCTGAATAAAGAACCATTGGGTCGTCTCGATGCAGACAATTATTTCAAGACTGCCAATGATGCCATTCAGGCTGTGAATGCAACTTATCAGTCGCTACTCATCAACGGTACCAACAATAATTACTACTGGGTATTTGGAACTATAGCATCTGATGATGCTGTAGTCGGTGGTGATGGATCAAGACCTGGTATTATCGACATTGACATCTTCAAACAAACGGCAGCTACACAGGAAGTGAATGATTACTGGAAGCTGAACTATGCCGGTATTGTGCAGGCGAATACAGTGATCACAAAAACGCCGCTCATCGATGCTGATGCAACCCTTAAGAACAGAGTCATTGGTGAAGCGCTTTTTCTGAGAGCGTATTATCATTTTACGCTTGCTCAGGTCTTTGGTGATGTTCCTCTTATACTCAATATACAAGCACCTGAAGATGTGAACGTGACGAGAACATCACAGACAACTGTATTCGAGCAAGTGGCTACTGATGCAGGAGATGCGGCTTCAATGCTACCTGTATCCTATGGAGCATCTGATGTCGGACGAGTGACTAAAGGAGCAGCACTTGCGTTAAAAGCAAAGGCACATCTTTATCTCAAACAATGGGATAAGGTCGTAAGTACCATAGCAGAAATCAAAGCATTGGGTATATACTCTTTGCAAGCAGACTACAGAAATAACTTTCTGAAAACAACACAAAACAATAGTGAATCAGTCTTTGAAATCCAACATGCGAATCTTGAATTAGGCGTAGGAAATAATCTCAATCAGGAATGGCTTTCAAAGAAAATACCTGATGGATATGGATTTGCAGAGGTCACTACAGATTTCGTCAATACATTTGAACCAGGCGATCCGCGCTTACTATTTACAGTGGCGCGAAAGAATGAAGACTATTTTGGAACACCCTACAAAGCATCTTTTTCATCTACTGGTGCAAGCCCAAGAAAATTTTTGCAGCCCACTGCTGAAGTCACGCAGAAAGCAGACGGTGATATTAACTATACATTCATACGATATGATGAAGTTCTTCTTTGGGAAGCAGAAGCACTGGCTGAACTGGGAAGAACTACTGAAGCACTGGCTCCGCTTGAAGAAGTGAGAGCAAGAGCAAGAGCACAAGCCACAGATCCTGCTACTACACTACCTGTCATCACTACTACAGACAAAACAGCACTCATCGATATTATACGACATGAACGAAGAGTCGAACTCGGATTCGAGTTTCATCGCTTCTTTGATTTAGTACGATGGGGCATTGCAAAAGATGTCCTCACCGGTTTTGTAGAAGGAAAGAACGAGGTGTTCCCTATTCCTCAGACTGAACTTGATCTGAATCCGAATCTCTCACAAAATCCAGGTTATTAATATTCTGTCTATGCAGCATAGTCTTTCATTTATTTTTTCAATTCTCTTTCTTTGCTCGATCAAGATCTTGTCAGCACAGGTAAGCCAGATAAATATTCAACGCATAGAGTTGATGCCCAACGAACCATCGCCTTTCAGCATGAGAGATTGGAAAAAAGTAGCGATAGGATATGATTCATTTGTATACGACATCAACAAAACAGGTCTTTATCTCCCATTAATTTTTACTTCGCCACAGGGAACAAATTATCCACAAAATCCAACATTCGGACTGGATAGTTATGTCGGCACAAACAGTGACAATAGCGGAGAGGCTATTAATGTATTGCCTTCGTTAGTCGGAGCATCATTAGCGAGTGTAGATAAGACGAATCAATATGGAATGAACTGGATCCTCATGAGCCAGGATTATTTCAATAAGAATAATGGAGAAAATTTATACCTGAACAATATCGGCGGACATAGTGGTTCTGACTGGTGGTATGATATGATGCCTAATATTTATTTCTATCAGCTCTATGATCTGTATGGAAATATCGGAGACGCTCAAAATCAATTTAAGCTCATCGCAGATCGCATGGCACTGGCAGTTCAGGCTATGGGTGGCAAGACAACACCATGGACTCGTGCTTCTATGGAATACAGAGCGTGGGATTTTCTGCACATGACACCCAACCCTGATGGCGTACACGAACCTGAAGCATCGGGTGCTTTCGGATGGTTACTGTATAATGCATACAAACAAAACGGTGACAAACAATATCTGCAAGCCGCAGAATGGAGCATGGAATATCTCAGTGGTCTGGGTGCAAATCCATCTTATGAATTGCAGTTGCCTTATGGTGCTTATACCGCAGCAAAAATGAATGCTGAGATTGGTACGAAATATAATATTGCAAATATTCTATTCTGGATATTCAATCGCGGTCCGCTCAGAGGCTGGGGCACGATAGTTGGTAAATGGAACGGGTATGATGTATCCGGTCTTGTAGGCGAAGCGAATGATGCAGGCAATGATTATGCATTTCAATTGAATGGAGTTCAACAGGCAGGTCAGCTTGCCCCTATGGTCAGATATGACAAGAGATATGCAAGAGCTATAGGAAAATGGATTCTAAATCTTGCAAATGCAACCCGACTGATGTATCCCGGATTTTTAATCAATACACATCAGGACTCACATGCGTGGTCTGATGCATACGATCCGAATGGTGTGATGGGATATGAAGCACTGCGCGAAAAAGATGCGGGAATGATGCTCGTTTCGACAGGTGATGCTTTGAAAGGTGGATGGGCAGGTACGAATCTTTCTCTCTACAGCACTTCTTCTATCGGATACCTGGGTGCCATACTTGAAAAAACAAATGAAGAGAAAATTCTGAAAATCGATTTGCTCAAAACTGATTTTTTCAAAGATGCTGCTTATCCATCCTATCTCCTTTTCAATCCCTATACAACTACTAAATCTATCCTGATCGATGCCGGACCGGAACCTACAGATATCTATGATGTCGTCTCCGAATCTTTCCTGGCTCAAAATGTAACTTCTCCTACATCAATAAATATTCCGGCGAATAAAGCAGTGTCGATTGTATTAGCACCAGCGGGTGGAACGATCACCTACAAAAACAATGAGATGCTGATCAATGGTGTCGTTGTGGATTATATGCAATCATCAGTTGCCTACAATTATCCGCCGCGTATTCAGTCCTTTGCACCTGATCGAACTACAGTTGAGAAAGGTGATACAATTATATTTTATGGAAAAGGAATTGATCAGGAAACAAAAGACCTGACCTATACTTTTATTTTTCAGGGTGAAACTAAATCAGGTCTTGCAAAAGAAGTGACGTTTATTGCTCCGGACGTCGTAGGTACATACGAAGCGAAACTGATCGTCGAAGATGAAAGTCATCAAAAAGACAGCACATCCATCACGATTGATGTGGTATCAGAAATAAATCTCATACCGGAAATACTATCATTGGTTCCTTCTTCAAAATACACACATCCCGGTGGCACTATTCATATCACTTCAAATGTGACTGATGGCAATAATGATCCGATTATTTATACATGGTCTATCACTGGCGGAAATATCAATGGAACCAGTAATGAAATCGATTGGACAGCTCCTAATACCGAAGGAATATTTACACTTCAACTCTCCGTTGATGACGGAAGAGGTGGCACAGCGACTGCAAGCGTGAAGTTATTTTCTTATGACACAAATCTGGATGCAGGTGGTGATCTGATCGCCTGGTATCCGTTTGCAGGCAATGCGAATGATATCAGCGGTCATCAGCTCAATGGAATTGTTTCCGGAGCTAAGCTTACGGCTGATTCACTGGGGCAGTCATTACAGGCTTATTTTTTTGATGGCATCAATGATCACATTCGTGTCGTGAATAACAGCATCCTCAATTTTACGGATGGCATCACAGTATCCCTCTTTGCGCAACCACAACTGATAGGAGACAAAGAGCGCTTTATTATTTCACATGGAAGTTATCAGAACCGCTGGAAGCTTTCTATCACTCCTGATCGTAAAGTAAGATGGACAATAAAAAATACATCAGGAGCTGTAAAAGATCTGGATTCGGAGACTGTCCTTGAAGAAAATAAATTCTATCACATAGCTGCAGCTTATAATGGTCGTTTTGTAATGATCTACATCAACGGTCGCCTTGAAAGTTTTTCCCCTTTTAGTGGTCAAATCAATGCAAGTCCTCTTGACATGGAAATCGGCCAATATCTTCCGGATGACCCAAATTATAGTTTCAGGGGTGTATTGGATGAGATCAAGATCTATGATTACGCCCAATTACCTGATTCGATTGCCGCTGAGAGTGGTGCAGTCATTACAAGTACACATGAAGACCAACAATTTGATTATATTAGTCTTAATATATATCCAAATCCCGCATTAAGATCACTGACAATAGAGATTCCCTCAGCCATCTTTGTCAATCCCTCAGGTGCCATCATGACCATATTTGATATCAATGGACTCATTGAGTTGAATACCTCATTGAATGGCGCGCCAACTAAAACTCTTGACATTTCGTCCTTGCATCCCGGACTGCATATCATCAGGATCATGCAGGATGGAAAGACGATGATCAAAAAATTTATCACGGAATAATTTAAATTATCATACTTCATTAACAATAAAAAAATAGCTAATAATGAAAAGAATTTACCAAGTGCTGTTACCCATTTTTTTGTTGCTGGCGTTTGTGGTACCCCGATCAGGTGCGCAGACGAAAGTGGCAGAATATCCTTTCAGCGGAAATGCGAATGACGTTTCCCCGGATCACAACAATGCTACTGTTTATGGTGCATCGTTAACACAAGACCGTTTTGGAAGAGCTAATCAGGCTTATCTATTTGACGGCGTACAAAGCCATCTATTGGCTAATAATGCAAATCAATTATTATCCCCCACGACCTCTGTAAGTTTCTGGATCAGAGTAGATGAATTGCCAACTTCAGGAGAAGTATATATACTTTCTCATGGAGGATACCAGGATCGATGGAAAATATCACTTCCATCACATGGCAAACCGATATGGACTACAAAAGCAACTGTATGCTGCTCAGACCTTGATTCAGGGAGTGCGCTTGAAGTAGGCAGATGGACACATCTTGTCATGGTCCATGATGGGACTAATGACCTCATCTATGTGGATGGTGCAATTGCTAATCAAAGACCTTCAGCCGGCGATCTGGGAAGTACCACCTACCCTTTGGGAATGGGTTACTCTCCTATCGATAACAATTATTTTTTTAAAGGTGCATTAGATGAGGTTACCATTTTTGATTCACCACTGAGTGCTTCAGATGTATCTACTCTGTTTGCTGAGCAATCTCTTCCTCCGGTAGCTGTTGACGAATTGGTTGCTGATTATCATTTCAGTGGAAATTTCAGTGATGAGTCTTCATATCGCAATTTCGCATCTGGTCATAATGTAGAATTTGTACCTGATCGTTTCGGCTTTGGTAAAAATGCTGTTAGTTTCAATGGAGTAGATTCAAAAGTAACAGCTCCAAATTCTACACAATTAAATTCACCTGCTACGACAGTATCTTTCTGGGTGAAGGTTAATGCTCTTCCGGTCACTGGTGAAGGCTACCTGCTTTCATTTGGTGGTTGGCAGGAAAGATGGAAGATATCACTTCCATCTCACGGCAAAGTAGTCTGGACTACTAATCATACGGGCACACCGGGCATTACAGATATGGATGCAGGTGGAGGCAATGAGCTTATACCTGGTAAATGGGCACACATCGTATGCGTACATGATGGTCTGAAAGATATCATTTATAAAGATGGTGTTGAAGCCAATTCTGCGGATCGGGTTGGTGATCTGAATAATACTGTTCATCCATTAGGCATAGGATACGATCCTATCGATGTGGCCAACTATTTTAATGGATCTATTGACGAAGTTCAAATTTACAATTACGCACTTTCAGCTACTGACATCGAAGAACTTCATAACACGCAAAATAGTGCAGTCATTGATCCTGATCCATTGGTATTAAATATGCCATTCGCAGGAAATTTTGACGACGTAAGTCAATTTCACAATGATGGAGAATCTTATAATGCTCCTCTGACTTATGACCGTTTTGGATATGCTAAAAATGCTGTTGCTTTTAATCCGGCAGATGCATCATATGTCGAAGTTGCTAATTCAAAACAGTACAATACACCCTGGACTTCTGTTAGCTTCTGGGTGAATATGAATGAGCTGCCTACAAGTGACGAAGCCTATTTATTATCCTTCGGTGGATGGCAGGAACGTTGGAAAATATCACTTCCATCACATGGTAAAGTGGTCTGGACAACTAATCATGCGGGCACACCAGGCATTACAGATATGGATGCAGGTGATGGGCATGCATTGGTACCAGGCGCATGGACACATGTCGTGTGTGTTCATGGAACGGTACAGGATAAAATCTATATTGACGGTGCTCCTGCAAATGCTAAAGATGTGGGAGGAGCATTTAATGATACTTCGTATCCGCTTGGTATTGGTTGGAATCCTATTGATCAGGGTAATTTTACGAATGGCAGTATTGATGAAGTTAGGATTTATAGTACGCCACTCACAGACCAGCAAGTTGCTGATCTGTATACAGAACAACATGCTAATCCTGTATTCTCTGGTAACATCGTCGCTAATTATCCATTGGATGCAAGCGGAGAAGATGTATCACCATATCATAACAATGGAGAAGTCAATGGAGCGGTTGCTGCAATAGATCAACATGGCAGGTCTAATCATGCTATGACATTTAATGGCAACTCCGGAATCACAGCAGACAATTCTCCTCAATTAAATACACCCGCTGCAAGTGTTAGCTTCTGGGTGAATGTCAATGAGCTCCCAGTGACCGGAGAGGCCTATTTGCTTTCATTTGGAGGCTGGCAGGAGCGTTGGAAGATATCACTTCCTACTCACGGTAAAGTTGTATGGACGACTAATCATACCGGCACACCAGGCATTACAGATATGGATGCAGGTGGGGGCAATGAGCTTGTACCTGGTACATGGACACACTACGTATGCGTACATGATGGTCTGAAAGATATCATTTACAAAGATGGTGTTGAAGCCAATTCTGCGGATCGGGTTGGTGATCTGAATAATACTGTTCATCCATTAGGTATAGGATACGATCCTATCGATGTGGCTAATTATTTTGATGGATCATTGGATAATGTCCAGATTTATAATACCGGACTTTCTGCTGCAGAAGTTCTTGCGCTTTACAACGAGCAAAAGGCTGATCCGGGAGAAACAGATGTTACAGCTCCTGAAGCTCCTGCCGGTCTCGAAGGGACAGTAAGTTTTACAAATGTATCCCTGACATGGCAGCCTTCCGTTGATGGCGAATCAGGTATAGCAGGATATAATGTCTATCAGGATGGTGCTATCATTCGGACTGTAGAAGAAACCAATGCTACCATCACTGACCTGGCTCCTTTGACGGCTTATGAATTCGGAGTGTCTGCTGTAGATGTGGCAGGAAATGAATCTGCTGAATCATTCCTTACATTGACTACAGGATTGAGTGAAGCCCCGGATACAACAGCACCTTCTACACCAGCTAATCTTGCTGTAAGTGCAGGCGCTAATTCAGTTGTATTCTCATGGGATGCATCTACAGATGAAGGCGGAATAGCCGGATATGTGGTCAGTGTCGATGGTAATTTTGTGGATTCTCTCGATGCGAGTACCATATCCATCTTCATCGGAGGACTTGATCCGCTTACTCCTTACACGTTTGAAGTATATGCATACGATCTCTCAGGTAATAATTCTGAGTTAGCAGATATTACTGCATCTACTACTGCACCTGTGGTCACTGCTGAACCTGGTCTTGTAGCTCACTACAAGTTTGAAGGTGATGCCAATGATGCTACTCCATACAACAATCACGGAACGATCGGTGGTAATCCACAATTCGAAACAGTGACCAATCGTCCAAATGCATCAGGTATGGATCTCAAATTTGATGGTGATGCAGATTCTGTACTTGTACCAAATGGCGTCCAATTGATTTCTGATTTTACAACCGTCAGTTTCTGGATTCGTGTTGATGGTCAGAATTTAGCTGATCCTGAAGCATACATTCTTGACTTTGGTAATTATGATGAGCGTTGGAAAATATCTCTTCCTATTCACCGCCAGATCGTCTGGACTACAAACAGTAAGAATGGATTGGCCGATCACTTTATTCATGACATGGATTCAGGGGCAGGAAATGACCTGGTCATTGGTTTCTGGTGGTACGTAACAATGGTACATGATGGAACTGATGATATCATCTATATCGATGGAACTGAAGTTGCTCGTTTTGCTGTTGCCGGTACTTTGAATAGCACTGCTCGTGCACTTGGTATTGGTAATAATCTTGAAAACCCGGGAAAACAATATTTCCAGGGAGCACTTGATGAAATCAAGATTTACAACAAAGCACTGACAGGTGATGAAGTATCACAACTTTATACACTTGGTTATACCAAAGTTGAAGACCTTCAGAATGAGATACGTAAGTACGTACAGATTGTGTATCCTAATCCAACAAAGGATGAACTGGCTATCAAGCATGGTTTTGGTTCAACACAGGATTTATTGATACGTATGTTCGATCCAAGTGGCCGACAGGTAGAAGCCAAACATCTTACATCTTCAGAAATGGGGAATGGACTGATCAAAATGAATGTGTCCGGATTAAATGCCGGTGCTTACAATTTGAATTTTGTCCTTGGAGGTAAAAACCTTGGCTCAATTTCTTTTGTGAAACAATAACTAAAATTCTTTTCAAGTGAAAGGCACGCACACGAAAGTGTTGCGTGCCTTTTTTTATTTGCCCCAAACCCCTAAAGGGGCTTAAAAGTATATCTGAATCCCATATACCACTCCCTCCCAAATATCGGCCCCCATATCAGTCCACTATCGAAATAAGGACTATACGGATGATCAGCATCAATGATCACGGGTGATTGTTTGAAGTTGAAGATGTTTTCCGCTCCGGCATACAATTCAAAATTCTTATTAAATACTCTTGTAAGTTGTCCGTTAAACAACCAGAAACCCGGTGAATGATCGGCCACCTGAAATGCTGCGGGATTTGTATTCGTATCCGGTATCCGCTGCGAGCCGGTATAATGTCCCGTCACACTGATCCGCCAATGTCCTTTATATGTTGCTACACTGGATACGTAAGACAGATTTGCAAAAAATCTTGAAGCCGGTGTAAATATTTGTTTCCTTAATCCGGCGTCTCTGTATGTAATCTTCGAGTCCTGCCATTTGTATGCAACTTTTGCATCAAGCCGTTTCAACACTTCATATTGCAGTTCAGCCTGAAAAGTATTAGCATAAGATTTCCCTTCAAGATTGTATAGCCACAATTGCTGTGGACTGATATCAAGATCAACAATCGCCCGGTCTGTAAATTCCGTGCGGAAAAAATCTATTGATAACAATCCACTTCTATAATCGATCCTAAATTCCTGGTTGAGACTGGCACCTATGTTCCATGCCTTCTCCATATTCAAACCATACGGTTTATCACTTCCGTTTTCACCATCGATTTTCCATTGTCGTGAACTCGCCAGCGATCCAAGATTTTCGGCGATCGGCAATGGAGATCTCATGCCTCTGCCTGTTGAAAAACGAAAAACAGTTCCATCCTTAGGCGCATATCTTAAATGCAAACGCGGATTGATAAGCAAACCATAGAGATTATGTTTATCAGCACGAATGCCCAACACAGCCGTAAACTTTGTGTCCGGAATAAATGAATATTCGAAGAAAGCACCTGGCACGATTTCATTCTGTGCATATTGATTTGGCCCCAATCGTTCTGCATACTTATCATATTTAAAACTCAAGCCCGCAACATATTGATGTCTCGTATCTGAAAATACAGATTGATAAAGCCAATTACCACTGAACGAAGTTTGTTCACCGGTATAAACATTATTACCTATAAATGCAGATTGCTGATGATGCACAAATCCCCACTGTGAACCAAGTGATTTATAACGTTTGCCAGGGAACACATATCCGAGCTTGGCGCCGATCTGCAATCGGTCAGCATTGATATTTGCGGAATAATGTTCCGGCAAATCTTCTGCATGTGTGGCATGGCCACCTTCTTTGCGATCACGTAACCATTGAACGTTCAATTGACCTTCAACACCAGATTGTTCATTATGATAATCCCATCGGTTGTCAAAGGTGAGAAGATTTCCTTTCGGCATATCTGCAAATCCATCACCGTTACGATCATGTTTTGTCGGAACTAAACTATAATGTCCAAACAATGCAGTGCTCAGCACCGGACTCAACTGAAATCTTTTAAACAGATTCAGTTCCGACCGATAAGCCTCATTAAAAAATCCATTGATCAGAAATTTGTCTCCGATGTTTGGTTTTCTGAGCTCGACATTGATTTGTCCGGTCATACTTTCATAACCCTGGATCACAGAGCCTGCGCCTTTGCTGATCTGAATTGATTCGATCCATGCACCCGGCGTATAAAGCAATCCAAATGGAATCGCCAGACCTCTGATGCCCTGCATCTGCTCCTGGCTGATCAGACTATATTTACCGGACAATCCAAGCATTTGTATTTCTTTAGCGCCTGTGACTGCATCAGTGAAACTTACATCAACTGTAGCATTCGTTTCAAAACTCTCTGAAAGATTGCAACATGCTGCCTTGAATAATTCTTCTTTCGAAATACTCTGCACCTGTAACGGATCAAGAAATGAAACCTCTGTCGTTCGCTTACGATGGGCCACAACAACCTCACCTAAAACATTATTCTGATTTTTGAAAACAACAGAAATATATTTTCCGGATTCAACCTTCACCGTATCGGGATCATAACCAGTATAGACAAACACAAGCTGATCACCATCTTCATGCGCACGTGCAATGAAAAAATATCCTGTTGAATCTGTCGTCGTATTCTTCCGGCTCTGCAGCCAAAAGACTTGTACAAATTCTAAAGGGGATAATGTGCCTTCCTGTGATTCTTCCATCACTACTCCACGTACGGAGATATCCTGTGCGCTGGCTTCCTTCATCAGACAGAAGGAAGCCAGACACAATAAGAATAATATT
>JBBSAQ010000046.1:0-37371 GCA_038252065.1 Chitinophagales bacterium | reverse complement strand
GCTCTCATAAGACATTGCTGCCTTAATCCCGCTCGACTTGCATGTATTAAGCCTCCAGCTAGCGTTCATCCTGAGCCAGGATCAAACTCTCCATAGTTCGTCTTTTTATCCACTCTCCTTCCCCGCAATAAATTACGGGGCTATTGAATAGACGATCCTCGCTCCTTCTGTTTTCCTATCTGTTTCTTCAATATATACTTTACGCTCGGACCTCTTCTTTGACTTTCGTCATCTCCAAGACCCGATCGCTCAGATTTTTTCTTACCTAAATTTACCACCAATAACCTCCTCAGCTATTGATCATAAATCGTTGTCCATACTTGTCAATGAACTTTTCTTCTTTATTACCCCAATCAATCCCTCAAAACAAACCTTTTCGCAAACCAATTTCTCGATTGGGAGTGCAAAGATAGAATTAATTTATATTCCTCCCAATAATATTTATAATATTTTTAAAATGTTCAACCTTAACCTCTTTCTATCAACCTTAACCTTCTGACCCTGTTTGCATTAAAGTAAAATGAACACCTATATTCCGAACCCTCAATATTCCTGATTCTCACTCTTTTACGCCAAGAAATCATGCCAATCAACATCCCTGAAACCCAATATCCGAGAATTGTCATCGTAGGTGCCGGTTTCGCAGGTATCAACCTCGCCCAACGGATTTCAAACAAGCAATATCAGATTGTCATCATTGACCGAAATAATTTCCACCAATTCCAACCCCTGCTCTACCAGGTCGCCATGTCAGGAATTGAACCAAGCTCTATCTCATTCCCTTTGCGCCGACTGTTCAGCAACAAAAAAAATGTCCATATCAGAGTCGCAGAACTCCTGTCTGTGAATCCTGAAATGAAAAATGTTTCAACAAGTGAAGGTCTTGTAAACTATGATATCCTGGTCCTCGCAACCGGCGTAACAACTAACTTCTATGGGAATACAATGATTGAATCAAATGTTTACCCTCTCAAATCCGTTTCTGATGCTCTTTTTCTGCGCAATGCGGTTCTTTCGGATCTCGAAAAAGCGCTTACAATAAGGGAAGATGATCTCCGGCAGAGCCATATTGATATGGTGATCGTAGGAGGTGGTCCGACCGGAGTTGAAATGGCAGGCTCACTTGCTGAGATGAAAAAATATATCCTTCCCCATGATTATCCTGAATTGAATGCGGCGGAAATGGACATTTATCTGATCGAGGGTTCAAAAAAATTACTTGCCTCCATGTCGGAAGAAGCCTCTGAAAAATCCAAAGAATACCTTGAAAAAATGGGAGTCCATGTGATGACTGAAACTCGTGTGACGAATTACGATGGAAATGAAATCAGCCTCAGCAATGGTACCAAATTATATACTCGTAAAGTGATCTGGGCAGCGGGTATTATCGGAAAGAAAATTGATGGAATCCCGGAGGATGCTTATACAAAAGGGAATCGCATCATGACAAATGAATTTAACCAGGTGAACGGATTGAAAGATGTGTATTCAATCGGCGACAATACTTATATGGAAGAAGGTAAATACAAAGGCCATCCTCAGGTGGCACAACCTGCAATCCAGGAAGCAAAACAGCTTGCAAAAAATCTGAATTCCCTGTTAAAAGGAAAACATATGACACCATTCAAATACCATGATCTGGGTAGCCTGGCCACAATAGGAAGAAATAAAGCCGTGGCCGACCTACCGTTTATGAAAACCCAGGGATTTATAGCATGGGTTCTTTGGCTGGTCGTCCATCTTAAATCAATTCTGGGTGTAAAAAATCAAATCTTTGTCTTCCTTAATTGGGTGTGGTCTTATATTACGATGGACCAAAACCTGAGGATTATCATCAGGCATAAAACAAAAAACACGAATTGATCTACTCTTCGAAATGACGCTTTTTAGAAAAATAAATATGGAATTCTATCTTGCGACTGGCGGCTGCAGCATTAAAGTCTGATCTTTCACAAAATCATACAACGTCAATCCACGTATATCGTAAAGCGCCATCCAAAAATCACGAATGGATTGAAGATAACCTCTTCGCGCTCCCTCCTGATCCGCCAGGGCAAGGTTCAAATCTGTAATGGATATTTTCCCAATCAGATACCTTTGATAAGTAATGTCGTATCTTTTTTTTGCGGCTTCGAAATAGCGTGCGGCCACCTCTGCGTTTCGTCGGATAAGTTCAAATTGCTGGGCGCGCAGCACTACAACATGTCTGAAATTTTCTTTTTCCTGCTCCACCAGTTTTTGTTCCAACTCAAGATTGGAAAGCGCGACTGCCTTTCTGGATTTTGATTTACCCCAATCTGCAATTGGAACAGTAATTCCAACCCTGACGACCTCCTGATCAATCAGATTTGTATAAACCTGACCAATGGCAGTTCCTGTCTGGGTAAGTCCGAATTGTGTACTGACATTAGCTGTAATTCCAGTCTCACCTTGTGCGCGGGCAACTTCTCTCTGAGCTTCTTCAATGCGACGATCAAAACCTACAACTGAACTTCGGTTGTCCAGAGCATATTTTAATGCTTCGTTGGCATCCACTGATGTCGGTGGAATTTCATAAGGGGGTATCAAATTAAATTGAATTTCACCCTGCAGATCCAAAAAATCCCGCAATTGTTCAGTGTTGGTCTGCATGTTAAGTTGCGCTTCCGCCAATCTTGTTTCAGCCTGCATGGCATTCAATTGCACCTGCAATAAATCTGTCTCTGCTATTTTACCTACTTCATATCTTCCATTCGAAAGGACAAGCAATGTATCTGCATTTGCTTTGTCCTGAATTGCAGCTTCTGCATCAAGTTGACTGATCAACAGATCAAAAAACAAATTTGCTGCTTTATTCGCCACGGCTTCCATCTGCTCTGAATATTGTTTTTCACCTTCTTTATAAATGATGGGTTCGATTTTCTTCCGCCATTTCATCGCATTGTATTGAAATAGAGGCTGCGAAAAACCAAGATTGAGAGGGTTCGACAGGTATGATGAAAAAGCAGGTTGGCCGGCTGAAGCAAATAGATCGAGTCTGCTCAATCCGCTTCCAAAGAAAAATGTCCCACCAGTAGGTGCAAAATCCTGTTGAAGAGAAAGATCTGCCTCGTTACTCATAAACGATCTTGATCTGAAAGCTACACTTCCAGAAGGCAGCGTGACTTGATCAATAGCCCTGTTGAATAAAGGAGATGTACTAAATAGAATTTGTGGCTTGAAATCCGCCAGAAAGGACTGGTATGTCCAGTAGGTATGTTTCCATCGGGTTGAAGCCAGCAATGCATCCGGGGCATCACTTTGAGCTAATGCTACCACTTCATCAAGTGTGAGTCGATATGCATTCTGGGCAGATACGAAATGTCCGATGCACACAAACAATAACAGTTTAAGCATCCGTCTAAACTTAAAATGTGTTCTACTCATGTAATTTATTTTACTTAAACATTGCTATGTAGTTCAAACCTCTATATTGATCCTTCAAAAATTTCACCCGATCACCCGATCACTCTGTGCGCAGCGCTTCGATTGGATCCAGCTTCGCAGCTTTGCGTGCTGGAAAAATACCGAAGACAAGACCAATAGATGCCGCCACGCCAAAGGATAATAAAATAGACCACCCCGAAATGATCGTAGGGATTTTCGCTGTTGTCGCTATTGCTTTGGCAGATATCACGCCAAGGAATATTCCCAATATCCCACCGATAATGCTGACCATAACTGCTTCAAATAAAAACTGAATCACAATATCTTTACTTGTGGCTCCGATAGCGCGACGTAATCCGATTTCCTTAATTCTTTCATATACTGACGCCAGCATAATATTCATAATACCTATCCCTCCTACCAGTAGTGAAATTCCTGCAATTACTGCGAGTACAAGATTGAATATATCCTGTGTCTTTTGCTGCTGTTGCAATAATAGTTCAGGAATCTCCATCGAAAAATCTACCTGTCCGGCATGTCTTCGTTTCATCATCCTGGCAATAACGTCAGCTGTTGACTGAAGATATTTTGAATCACTTACCCTGACGACAAGTCTGTCAATCTGTTGAACGTCCGGAGATTTATCAGAATTTTGTCTCCCCTGCATCCCCAGATCTTCTTTACGTATCCTTGAACGATCGCCAAAGCGGATCAGCGAAACATCAATCGGAATAAAAACATCAGAATTTAAGTCTCTTAAACCCAGAGAAGAAAGACTTTCCTTCGTGGCCATCCGTTTTTCCAAAACTCCAATCACTGTGAAATAATTGTTTCCACATTTAATGGATTGGCCTATCGGATCCGTACCACTGAATAATTTTGTTTCAACATTCTTGCCGATCACGCAGACAGGCATATTATGATCAAAATGCTCACTTGTAAAAAAATGTCCTTTAGAAGTAGTCAATTGATTGAGCGAAAAAAAAGTATTTGTCACACCCACACAACGGATAGAAAGTATTTTGCCGGAATAAATGGCTTTTGTTTGCCGGATTATTTCAGGGCTGATAAGTTCAACTGAAGGGATGTTTTTGATGACCTCCAGATCTCCTTTTGACATTCCGGGAGCCCAGGTCACCAGTTTGGTATCGTTGCCTGCTTTATTGGCAGTACTGGCTTCATCATCATTTGCCTTTTTAGAATCTTGTGAAGCATGTGTAAACACAATATTATTTGTGCCGATCAATCGCATCTGATCAAGCAGAAATTTCTTTGCACCTGAACCTATGGCCAACATCGCGATCACAGCTGCTACACCGAAAACAACGCCGAGGGCGGTGAGCATACCTCTCAACTTATTGACAAGTACACTTTCTACGGCTACCCTGAAAAGGAATAGATATCGTTCCATGATCGCTGGTTGTCCTGAGGTGAGTTAAAAAATTATAAATGAACCGCCCTCATCACTATCCCCTGAGAGATTTTCAGCTTTGATGGTTTTTGCGACTTCCTGCTGAATTTTCACGCGTTCAGATTTTGCTTTTTCCAATTTCTCCACCGCAGCTTTTTTATCAGACGGACTCAGGTATACGAAAGCGGCCTTGTCCCCATCAGTAGGAGCGTTGATGCTCAGTCCATCACCTGCTTTCAGTCCTGCACCGATGCAAATACTCAAATCATTTGATGGGCCTGTGACGACCTCCTGTTTGACAAAACCGGATTTACTTTTCAGGTAGACGAAGCTTATACTGTCAGTCTGAATAGCTTCAAGTGGAACTTGCAGGCAACTTGGTATCGAATCAACTAAAAGATCAAGGCCGGTAGTCATAGCAGGTCTAAGCAAAGAATCGATGGAATGAAGTTGTATGATGACTTCAAAAACTTTTGTATCAAAGTTGCGAACCTGTTCACCGATATTGGCTTTAGAAATGACTACACCTGAAAATTCCTTCCCTGGAAAGGCATCTAAAGAGATTTTCGCTTTTTGCCCCAGCATGACCTGGCTTATGTCTACTTCATTGATATAAGCTTTGGTGATCATTTCGCTCAGATCAGGCAATTCAGCGATGGTTGGATCCCAGGAAGAAACCTGTGAGCCGGGGCCCCGTTTTCCATTCCAATCACGGACGTAAATAACCATTCCGCTTTTGGGGGCGGTCACAGTCATTTGAGACTGAAGGGCTAATAAACGATCCAATTTGAACTGCTGTTGGCGATTTGAGGCGTTGATTTCTTCAATTTTAGCGACTGATTTCTCCTTTGTCAATTTCAGCTTGGAGGCTAGCTGGTCGAGCTCCCGTTGTGCCCGCTCGAGGTCGAGCTGCGATTGTTGGATGATGGCCTGGGGTTCGTACTTGCTGAGTTCGAGTGAGAGTTGTTTTTCCTTCATTGAAAAACTGACATTGACATATTCATCTCTGAGACCCCGCATTTCAATAGCGGTATCGATCTTGGCCTGATCAAGCTGGGTTATGATTTTTTCAATTTCAGTCTGCGATTCTTTGATTTTACCATCCAGTTCGGTACGATCCAGGGAAGCTATAAACTGACCTTGCTGAACAACAGTACCTTCCGGAACCAGTGAGGAGATCGTCAACTGATATATATTGACCGTCCGCAGTCCTTCAGGACCTTTGATCTTTTCAGAGCGCTTTGCCTGCAATTCACCGGGAGCATGAATACTGACGGAGAGAGGTGCTTCACTCGCTTTCACCAGCAGATCTCCGGCAGGAATTGAGGTTCCGGATTTTCGAAGAAGAAAAAATGCAACAATTGCGATTATGGGTAAACCAATAAATAGAAGTTGACGGGGTGATTTCATCGTTTTTTCAATAGTTGGTAAAAGAAAATATTGACTGACTAAAACAAGATAGGTAAAGGATTAAGAAGTTGGGGCCGGTATTAAATACATATGATTATATCGTTCAACGAATGATTAGCTTGTGTGATTGTACCATTATTCCTGTTCGTTAGTCATGGGAATTCGATTTTAATACCCTTTTTCTAGACAAAATCACCCTTTGTATCCGGATGGGGATTACACTAATAATGTTGATAACTAAAACGTTTTTATTTAAATGATTTTTCACCATTGATTCATCAAAAAGTCAGATGATGAATTGTAGATTTGTCGTCACAATCTGATTACAATTATGCCCAGGATCATAAACTTCTCTGCAGGACCCTCCATTCTGCCCCAAACCGTTTTTGAACAAGCCTCACAGGCTGTTCTTAACCTCAATAATTCAGGATTATCCATACTTGAGATTTCTCATCGATCGTCCTATTTTGAACCTATCCTGCATGAAGCAGGGCAGCTCGTTAGAGACCTGCTGGGATTGACAGACGAATTTGAAGTGCTATTCTTATCCGGAGGTGCAAGTACCCAATTCTTCATGACGGTGATGAATCTATTACCGGAAGGACAGACAGCAGCATATGTGGATACGGGGGTTTGGTCGGTCAAGTCCATTAAAGAAGCCAAAATGCTTGGTACTATTGATGTTATAGCCAGTTCAAAGGATAGCAATTACAATTATATTCCAAAAGGATACGAGATTCCTGCTGATTATGCTTATTTGCACCTGACAAGTAATAACACGATTTACGGCACTCAATATCAATCCTTCCCTGACTCTCCGATACCTATCGTATGTGATATGTCATCGGATATCTTTTCTAAGCCTATCGAGCCTCATCGTTTTGGACTGATCTACGCAGGTGCTCAGAAAAACCTGGGCCCGGCCGGTGTTACATTAGTGATCGTGAGAAAAGACATGCTCGGTAAGATCAACAAGACATTGCCTACCATGCTTCGATATGAGACACATATACAGAATGAATCTATGTTCAATACACCTCCTGTTTTCCCTATCTACGTAAGTATGCTTACGCTCAGATGGTTGCGGGATTTGGGAGGTTTGACAGCAATGCAAAAGATAAACGAGCGGAAGGCAAAATACCTGTATGATGTCATAGATGCCATTCCTTTTTACCTGGGTCACAGTGTTCCGGAAGACAGGTCAAGAATGAATGTGACATTTAATCTTGAAGACAATACATTAAGCAAGGAATTCCAGGCCTTCTGTGAAGATGCTGGTTGCGACGGATTGAAAGGACATAAATCTGTCGGAGGATTCAGGGCGTCCATATATAATGCGATGCCTGAAGAAGGTGTAAAGGTATTAGCTGAGGTCATGAAGGAGTTTGCGCTGAAACATGCGTAGCAGACAAACCAGAACATCAGTAAGGTGGCAGGGAATTCATCTCCCTTTACTCATTATCGAGGAGCCCAGAGTGGACACAAGAGTCTCTTTCGGTAAAACTTCCGCTTACCTGAGGATGCCGTATTCTGCGCCTAAAGAATATAAGCAGGAAAAGCTGATCTGGGCCAAAAAGTGGCTTTTGGAGACGTTGACAGAAAAGCCTGATCTGGCACAACGCTGGAAAAACAAAGAATACCGTACCGGCCAGATCATAAAGACAGCATTTAAGCATTACACTCTTCAACTTTCTACCAGTCAGGCAAAATCAACCGGTACTGCCCATATCGACGGATCAAATCTTGTGCTGAGTCTTCCAAAACTTGAAGAACAGGATTATTACACAAGAGACTTTATCACAGCATTGATATCGAGAAGTGTGAGTGCTGATCTTATACCTTCGTTTTCTGCTCGTGTTGAAGCTTACAATAAACTTATCTACAAGGAGCAGATCAACGATATTCGGCTCAAATATGTACACAGTCGCTGGGGCAGTTGTGCCACAAATGGTAATCTTAATTTCTCTTCCAAAATTTTACTTGCTCCGCCCAATATCATGGACAGTGTGATCATACATGAGTTATCACATCTTAAAGAAATGAATCATGGTTCCCGCTTCTGGAAATGGGTAGAGAAAGCAGATGCCGATTTTCTTAAACATGAAGCGTGGTTGAAGAAATACGGAGATAGACTGGATTTTTGATTTTCGATTTTCGATTTTCATTATGCCTGTTACCGGACGAATTGAAATCTGTTTAAATATTTATAACCTCAAATTCTGCTAATTATGAGACGCGATGGTTCGACCTGCTTTACTCAACCTAGTGCTACAACTCACCAACCGTAAATCGACGTCTCTACAACCATTCTTACTAATCTTTGCTCTCTACTCCCTGTTCTCTCGCTACATTTACTTCTTAATGGCTGGATCATCGTTTCGCTTGATTTACTGACGTTTCACCTCTCACGTTTCACCTATCAGAATGTCGAAGTGGCCCCCAAATATGTCGCATTTCCACACCCTACGATTCGTTTTATGCCATTATGTTTGTGTTATCAAATGCAAATAAATTCTTTCCAAAAAAAATATCATGACCACTTTAAAACAAAATATTACTGTTCAAACGACAGTTGATGCACCGGTTGAAAAAGTCTGGAAAACCTGGACAACACCTTCTGACATTATGGAATGGAATAATGCATCAGATGACTGGCATACTCCGCATGTAGAAAATAATATGCAGGTTGGCGAACAATTTCTGGCGCGAATGGAAGCAAAAGACGGGAGTTTTGGTTTTGATTTTGTAGGGACTTACGAAGTCATCATCCCAAATAAAAAAATCATCTACGTCCTGGCGGATGGACGCCGGGTAGACATCACCTTTGAATCAAAAGATCATCAGACTCTCGTGACGGAAACATTTGATGCAGAGGATGAAAATACACTTGAATTGCAAAGAACGGGATGGCAGGCGATATTGGATAATTTCAAAACGTATACAGAGAAATAAATTTGTACGGATGTCATTTCAGGCTTATCTCGATAATATTAAAACGAAGACAGGTAAATCTGCGGAGGACTTTCGCAAACTGGCGGAGAAAAAAGGTTTTCTTCAAAAAGGAGAATTAAAACCTGATGTAAAAGCAGGTCAGATCGTATCCTGGCTGAAAGAAGATTTTGATCTGGGACACGGACATGCAATGGCTATCTATGCTTACTTTAAAGGAAAGAAAGATTAGTTTCATGGATACCGCAATAAAAGACATTGATTCTTACATCGCACTCTATCCCCCTGATGTGCGCAAACTTCTTGAACAAGTCAGATCGACTATTCGGAAAGCGGCTCCGGATGCTCAGGAAAAAATAGGATATGGTATTCCGACTTTTACACTTCATGGCAACCTTTTCCATTTTGGAGGTTTTAAAAACCATATTGGATTTTATCCCGGGCCAGGTGCTATCGTTGCTTTTGAAAAGAAGCTATCTGCTTATGAGACTTCAAAAGGAGCCATTCAATTTCCGATTGACAAACCGATGCCTTTAGGATTGATTACAAAGATGGTAAAATATCGTGTAGCCCAAAACAAAGAAAGGGCTGTTCTAAAAACTTCAACAAAGAAGAAAAAATAAATTCAGCCTTATCTGAATTGGAATACAATAATATCCATGTCTATAGTCTTGTGGTGCTACAGGACATTTTATAGAAACTGTTTATAGTCTTAAGCTGTTACAAAAGGCTCAATACCTTTGCCTTTATGATGGATATGTCCGGAATGCCAGAAATCATAGAAAGAATACGTGAAAAGCTGGGAGAATATAAAGCCTCAGGAAGGAGAGCATTTGTCAGTTCTTCTTTTCAAACCCATAGCCTCCCTCTCTTACATCTTATAAGCCGGTTTCAACCAGACATACCCGTTTACTTCCTCAATACAGGTTTTCATTTCCCTGAGACGATATCTTTTCGTTATCAAATCGCTGATCTTTTTGGTCTAAATATTATTGATGCTGTATCTCCTGTTTCAAAAGCCGGACAACGGGATGGAAATGGTAAATTCTTTTTTGTCAACAACCCTGATCATTGTTGCTATCTGAATAAGGTTTTGCCTTTAGAACCCATCATCCTGAGTCATGATATTTGGATAAATGGCGTACGTCGTGATCAAACTAAATTCCGAAGTCAATTACAAGAAGAAGAACCCATGGCTGATGGCAAGATGAGATATCACCCAATGTTGGATTGGACTTCAAAAATGATCTGGGAATACAGGAAGGAATTTAACCTCCCCGAACATCCGCTTGAATCTAAAGGGTATCTTAGTATTGGATGCATGCCATGTACAAGATCATTTGTAGAAGGCGGTGACAATCGACAGGCAAGATGGGCGGGAACATCAAAAGACGAGTGTGGGATACAGACGGAATTTGTAAAGGTGGAGGCTAAGGCTGGGGCTAAGGTGTAACGCACTGTGCTGCCAAAGTATTTGACAGCCGGGTGACATTTATCGGTTGGAAAAGATCGCTTATTGTTTTAATCGGTAATTTTAAGGCATGCTTTATCGCACATCCCTTATCATGTTCATATTAGTCTCAGGAATCTACGGATGCCACGATGAATCCTGCAATGATAACATTGTCATTTTTCTGGAATGTCCCGCCGAAACTATAGTTAAAATTCCCTGCGATTATACCCCGGGAGAAGAAGTTTTATTTCCTGCAGCAAAGGCAAGTAGTAGTTGCAATGATCAACCTGTTTCGATCACCACAGTTTATCCAGATCAGATCTTGCAGGGTCCAAATATAGTAACCGTAAATGCAGGTGATGGCTTTGGCCACATAGAATCCTGTACATATATTCTTCAGGCTGAGATTGATCCATCACTGGATTTGCGAACAAAATACATAGGTAATTATAATGGGATAAAGTCCACTACATATTACCATCACTTCGTGCAAACAATTATTGAGGCTGATACTTTTTCTGTGTTCCCAGGCATTGGACCCCATACACTGATCATCGGGAATATACCCCATCTTTTTGATTCAACATGGCATTCTCATTCTGTGAATTCTCCTCCACTGCCTGTACTATTTAATGACTATGATATCACATTTAAAGATGACAGTCTGATTTACTTTTTTACCTATGGTGGATCGCTGGACGTGCAGAGTGTAAAATTTAAAGGGAAAAAAATATGAGCTGGGATTTCTCCTGTTTGCATACAACAGATTCAGACACGGCCAGCTTTTTATCAACGTAAAAAATTCTGGGAAGTTTCCCTGTTGTAAATTGGTGGCAGAGCGGCTACTAATTAGCAAAATTCTATTAGCGTAAATTAGCTCAAATAAGCAGCTATCGCACTTTATGAAGATTCTCATTACCGGTGGTGCCGGGTACATCGGATACAGTCTTGTCAAGCAATTGCTTGAGGATGTGGATCAATTACATTCGATTACTATCTATGACAATTTGTCCCGAAGGAATTATAGTTTTTTTACTGAAGCTAAATTTGATCACAAGCCTGTAAAACTGATCCAGGGGGATATACTTGATGGAAGAATGCTCCAACAGGCATTGGAGGGAGTTGACTGGGTGGTCCATCTGGCAGCAAAAGTCACAACGCCGTTTGCAGATTCTGATGCCCATACCTTTGATCAGGTCAATCACTGGGGTTCTGCGCAGTTAGCTTACGCGATTGAAAAATCATCTGTTTCCCAGGTCATCAACCTGAGCAGTATATCGATCTATGGTGATCACCTCCATCCGGTTGATGAAGACACAATTCCGAATCCACAATCTTTCTATGGCCGCTCAAAATATGAGGGGGAAAAACAAATCAATGTCCTCAACCACAACCGAAAAGTATATACGCTTCGGTCAGGCAATGTCTATGGCTATAATCCATCCTACAGAATTGATGCTGTCGTCAACAGGCTTCTTTTTCAGGCTAATTTCCTTGGAAAAATCACAGTTAATGGAAGCGGCGAGCAACAACGAAGCTTTATCCATGTAGATAAAGTAGCTAATGCTATAGTCCGTATTATAGATGGCAACATTTTGCCTGGTACATACAACGTGGTGGAACATAATCTGTCCATCAATGCCATCGCCTCAGAAATACATGATCTCTATCCTAAGCTTGATATTATCCACGCTAATCACAATATCAGGATGAAAGATGTCCTGACTTCTGTGCCTTGTACGATATGGTCTCAAATATCTCTCCCGGCCCGGTCATTGCATGAAGAATTGTCGGACTTTAAAGCCCAATTTTCATTTTAAACCGCTGAAAATCATGTTGTTGCAGGAAATACCTTCTGTAATGGCTATTTGCCTTTGTTGGTATTAGCTCCAACAAAATTAGATGCTGCCTGCCCGCCAATAACAATCAGAAAAAGACTACCTGACTTAACTCTAATGGCTTCAATACTAAGCAGAATCCGAAAGTTTAGCTTATTTATAGCTATCTTTGCAGCCCTCCGGGCTAAAAGGGCCCAATCCGGTGCATATATTTTGATGATCTAAGGATAAAATATACAATGAGTATTAAGAAGCGAGTGTTGTTCCTTACGCAGGAAATGTCACCATATACTGATCTTTCGGAGATTTCGGAGATAGTTAAAAAACTGCCTTTATATACCCAGGACAATGGTATGGAAATAAGGGTGTTGATGCCCCGTTTTGGGAGTATCAACGAGAGAAGGCATCGACTTCATGAGGTAGTCAGGCTGTCCGGGATGAATATTATCATCAATGATGATGACTATCCGCTGATCATCAAAGTGGCTTCCCTTCCAGGGGCAAGACTCCAGGTTTACTTTCTGGATAATGAGGAATTTTTCAAGCGAAAATTCATGTTCGAGGACCAGGCGGGCAAGTTGTATGATGATAACCAGGATAGGATGGTTTTCTTCTGCAAAGGAGCTGTGGAGACCGTTCGCAAATTTGGTTGGGCGCCGGATGTGGTGCATTGCCATGGGTGGATGACTTCTTTAGTTCCGTTTTACCTCAGGACAGCCTATAAAGATGATCCTCTTTTTAAGAAGAGTAAGATCGTTTATTCTGTTTATAACGAAAGCCTGGAATCGAATTTCAATAAAGATTTCTTTACCAAAGCATCTATCAATAATCTGCAACCAAAAGATCTGGCTGCATACCAAAATAGTGCAGGAGACGTTAAGCTACACAAGGGTGCCATGGAGTATGCAGATGCTTTGATCCAGGGTGCAAAAAAACTTGATGCAACACTGGCCAAAGAAATGAAAGCAACAAATAAACCTTCACTTTCTTATCATGACATGGACAGCTATTTGCCGGCTTATTTCGATTTCTACAAAGGGCTGATGAATTAAACGATTCAGCTGCGTAACCCAGGATTTTCATATGGCATTATACAAAAGACTTCTTTTTGTCCTGACTTTATTGGTTTTGGTACTTGCATCCTGCACAAAACCTGTTCTCATCGGGTCTGATTTTCTGGAAGATGAGAAAGCTTCACTGAAGTTTAAAGACGATTTTTCTTTATCCTTTTTTACGGAAAAGAACGATAGCATTCTTGTGCATAGTGGTACTGCCGCGAATCCGATCTACACCTATCTCCTCGGCGAACTCAATGATCCTTTTTTTGGGACAGCAAGAGCTGAAATTTATGCTCAGCCAATACTGCCAACCGTAGCGACAGAACTTATGGGTGCTACTTTGGATTCAGTTGTCCTGGAATTAAGGTATGATACATTGGGCAATTATGGCACTCTCGTAGCTCCAGTGACCATTGAAGTTTATCGCATGACTCAAAATCCGGATTTTTATACTGATCATTACTCAAATGAGCGATTTGATGCCCCAGATTTATTGGGTTCTCTCAATTTTACGCCCAGACCTAAAGACAGTGTTACAGTGATCGGACCAAATATGGATACAACGAAGATTGCTCCTCATATCAGGATTCCACTGCAAACTTCCCTTTTCAGTGATATTACAAGCCAGGATACAGCGGTTTATCTGAACATTGATAAATTCAAGGCCTATTTCAATGGTCTTCATATCACGATGACAAATGTCAACAACACGATGATTGGTTTGAATTTGATCAATTCTGTGAGCGCCTTATCTGTCTTTTATGTGCCTAAAGACGACACGGTACACAAGGAATTCAAATTTCTATTTGTCGGAGTAGGTGTGAAAACAGATTACTTTGAAAATGATTATACCGGAACTGCTGTGCAGGCTGCCCTTGCACCTGAACCGGAAAATGATACATGGTACATACAGGGAATGTCTGGTGTAAGGACAAAAATGGTGGTAGGTGGCCTTTCTGACCTCGGCAACGCGATCATCAATGAAGCTGATCTGGAGTTCTATTGTTCATTTCCTGATGGAGATGAACCCTTGCTTTTTCCACCTCTGCCATTTGTAGTGACGCAGATTAAGACAGATACTTCAATTGAGAATTCATTGGATGTCAACATTGCACTTTCGAGGGCTTCAGGCAATTATTACAGTACAACATATGAAGCGATTTATGGAGGTGTTGCCCGCCAGGTAGCTGATGGCCCACCGGCGATTTATAAATATGAGATGAAGGTGACGTCCCAGATCAAAGATATCTTCGCAGGAAAAAAGGAAAATATCATATATTTCAATCCGATTGATAAGGGAAATCAACCAGGCAGATCTATCATATTTGGCCCCGGAAATCCTTTATATGCCCCCAGGCTGAGAGTGTATTATACTGCTTTATAGATATCAATTTCGTTAGTTGAGGGCTTTTATTCAAATCTTAATTAGCCTAAATGATGTTTCCCAAACCAGGAATAAATCAGGAGTTGTCCGGCATCATAATTGTTGACTTAGATTAATGCATTGATCTTATGTGTGGAATCGTTGGATATATTGGCCATCGCCCTGCTTACCAGGTGCTGATGCAAGGTTTGAAGCAACTGGAATATCGTGGATATGATAGTGCCGGTGTTGCCTTGCTAAATTCTACTATGACATTGTTTAAGAAGAAAGGCAAGGTATCACAACTTGAAGAATTCATAGGTGACCAGCCACTGACGGCCACTGCCGGCATGGGTCATACCCGATGGGCTACTCATGGTGAGCCTAATGATATCAATGCTCACCCACATGTCTCCAACAATGGAAACTTAGTGATGATCCATAACGGGATCATTGAAAATTATTCAGTGCTGAAGGAAGCTTTATTGCGAAACGGATTCACGTTCAAAAGCGAGACGGATACAGAGGTATTCCTCAATCTGATCGAAGCCTTCCAGGATAAAGAAAACCTCGACTTACCTGAAGCATTAAGTCTTGCTTTGGATAAAGTAGTCGGAGCATATGCTATCGTTATCGCTGACAAACGTAATCCGGATGTCCTGGTAGCTGCCCGCAAACAAAGTCCGCTGGTCGTCGGAATAGGTGAAAATGAATATTTCATTGGATCAGATGCCACCCCTATTGTGCGATATACGAACAAAGTAATCTACATGAAGGACAATGAGATAGCTATCCTTGACAGGCAAAATGGAGTGACAATCAAGAATAGTAAGAACCAGGTTCAGAAACCACGCATTGAAGAAATATCCCTGAAAATCGAAGAGCTCGAAAAAGGGGGATATGAACATTTCATGCTTAAAGAAATACATCAACAACCTCAGACAGTCTCCGATTGTATGCGGGGACGACTCAATGATGTTGAAGGATGGGTGAAACTAGGTGGCATGGAAGAATATGCAGTTCAGTTTGAAAATGCACAACGGATCATTATAGCGGGTTGCGGCACATCGTGGCATGCCGGCCTTATAGGTGAATACTTATTTGAAGATCTTGCGCGTGTACCTGTCGAAGTGGAGTATGCATCTGAATTGAGATATCGCAACCCTGTGATCAGGGAAGGTGACATCGTGATGGCCATATCACAATCCGGTGAAACGGCAGATACACTTGCTGCACTTGAGCATGTCAAAAGCAAAGGCGCTATCATTTATGGTGTGGTGAATGCGGTTGGTTCCTCGATCGCAAGATTGACTGATGCCGGTTCATATATACACTCAGGTCCTGAAATCGGCGTTGCATCAACAAAAGCATTTACCGGACAGGTGACATTATTGAGCATGGCTGCACTATGGCTCGGGCACCGAAAAGGAACATTATCACATTCACGATACAGAAATCTGATCTCTGAGCTAGCAAAGATTCCTGAGCAAATCGCGGAGACGCTGAAGGTCGAAGATCAGATCAAATACATCGCTTCGGAAATGACGGATTACAATAATTCGCTGTATCTCGGAAGGGGCTACAATTTCCCGGTGGCGCTGGAAGGTGCTTTGAAGCTCAAGGAAATATCATATATACATGCCGAGGGATATCCGGCAGCAGAGATGAAGCACGGCCCTATCGCATTGATCGATGAACACATGCCCGTAGTAGTATTGGCTACCAATCAAAGTGCTTATGACAAACTGCTGAGTAATATCCAGGAAGTAAAAGCCAGGAAAGGCACAGTGATCGCGATCGTATCCAATGGTGCAAAAGAGATCCGCAAGTTTGCAGATCATGTCATTGAAATCCCTTCGACAGCTGAACCTTTTTCACCATTATTATCGGTGATTCCGACACAGTTACTTTCATATCACATTGCCCGATTACGTGGATGCAATGTGGATCAACCGCGCAATCTTGCAAAATCAGTGACTGTAGAGTAAATAATATGCCTCGACTTGCAGCGCTCATCCATGTGCTACAGCTCAGCAACCATAGTGAGTAGGGAGTAGTGAATAGTAAATAGTAAATAGTAAATAGTAAATTTTAGATCCGAAATCTAAATTCAAAAATCGAAAATCGAAAATAATAAAAGTGATGGTTAGATCAAATGAAGGGGAGAAGACCTTAGAATATAATTCAGGCAGAGAGAAGCTAATCCTTCCGGAATACGGACGGAATATTCAAAAGCTTGTGCTTCATGCCAAGGAGATTGAAGATCCTGAATTACGTCAGTCCTATGTAGAAACATTGATAGAGCTGATGAATCAGATATTGCCACATACCAAGACAGTCAAAGAAATAGAAGATAAATTGTGGAATCATCTTTTCTTCATTGCAGATTATGACATAGATGTCAAAATCCCTGAAGGCGTGATCATTCACAAGAAAGGTGATGTCTTCATGATCCCTTCGGATGACATGCCTTATCCGCAAAAGAAAATACCCTATCGTCATTACGGATGGAATGTCCATACGATGATCCAAAAAGCGATCACGATGGAAGAAGGGCCAAAAAGGGAAGAGTTTGCGAAAATAATCGCCTCCTACATGAAGCTGGCCTATCGTACATGGGGAAAAGAGCAATTTGTCAATGATGAGCTGATCAAACAAGACCTCAAGAAAATATCACAGGGTCAGCTGGTTGTAGCTGATGATGCGAGCATCGATAGTTATAAAAATGTACTTCCACCGGCCGGTAATGCACAGCGACGCAAGCAATATAAAGGTTCCGGTGGTGGCCAACAAGGTCGCGATGGAAGACGCTTTCAAACGAACCGTCCTTCGAACAATAATAATAACAATAAGAGGAAGAAACGATATTGAAAAGCAGTATTGAGTATTGAGTATTGAGTAAAATTTAATTTGCGTAAATCTGCGAAATTTGCGGCAAGAAGAACATTGAGCAAAAGATTAATAAGAATGGTCGTAGAGACGACGATTAATCGCGTCGCCTTATAATATTTTAGCGAAATTAGCGGCCACATAATCGCTGCAAGCAAATATCCAGGGGCATAAAATGAATAAACCATTATTTACCAGTTGGCCCCGAATTCTTTGGATCGCATTCGTCCTGTCTCTTCCTGCGATCATCATCTACAGTGCTTTCACCAAAATATTTCAATGTCCGGCTTGTTATCTATACGAGGACGGTGGAGACGGACTTAAAAATTATTATACCCTCGCTTATTATGTGCAGCATGATAAAGGATGGCATTTTTCTGGGATGAATTATCCATATGGAGAAAACATCATCTATACAGATAGTCAACCTATACTCGCGCTGACTTTAAAGTGGATCGATCAGCACATCATCGATATGGATGGTCATGTGATTGGTACGTTGAATATGTTGCTACTGATATCACTATATTTCTCTGTTTTGATTGTATACAAATTATTGCGTCGATGGAATGTGGGCAGATGGTGGGCATTGGCTTCTTCATTGTGTATTATCTTTTTATCACCGCAGTTGTGGCGTTTTCACGGACATTATGCTCTTGCTTATTTGTTTTTTCTACCCCTACTCTATCTACTTCTGGATTTATTGGTGCGGCAGGAAAAAAAACGATGGTTATGGGGAATACTGTGTGGTCTCCTCCTGATTGTAATGAGCCTGACTCATATGTATTATCTATTGATCAGTTTAATTTTTCTTTTGTCCTTTTTTATTTTTTGGTTGTGGTTTCAAAGGAAAGAAAAAAAACTATTGAAGACCGTTTTACCCTGGCTGGCCGGTGTTATTATTTTCCCTACAATCATCCTTCTCGGGATAAGACATACCACAGATACCATCACCGACAGACCTACAGAACCGTATGGACTTGATGTTCTCTCTGTAACCTTTGGTTCTACTTTTTTTCCATTCTTTCCACCGTTTGATAAAACATGGACCGCTATTCTCAAACAGGATGTTCCTAGTTTCGAACGAGTCGCTTACACGGGGCTTATAGGTCTGTTGATGTTACCGGTGCTTTTATATTTTTTATTCCGAAAACGCGATGATCAGGCACTCACCATACAGGTAAAATCATTCATGGGCGCAGCTTTGATGACTTGGCTGGTAGCAGCAGGTGTATTTTATCAGAATGGATTTAAATTTCTCTGGGAGTTAATGCCTCTTCTCAAGCAATTCAGAAGCCTGGGTCGCCTGGGAATATCCTTTTATTATTTGTACATGCTTGTATGTAGCTATCTTCTTTGGCAATTTTTTGTTACCATGCGAAATAAAGAAATGGGCGGAGCAGGAGGATATGTGTTGAGCATAGTTTTTATCTTCTGGGGTTTTGAAGCGTTCATGAATACAAAAGCTGTAAGGGATCCTGTCTTTAGACCAAATAGTTATTTGAGTGATACTAAAGATGCCTACATTCCACTTTTACAAAAGGCAGGGTACAAGCCTGAATATTTTCAAGCTATTCTTCAATTCCCACTGGTCTCCATTGGGAATGAAAACTTAGGCGTCGCGCGTGGCTTTTGGACATTGAGAGAAGGAATACATGCTTCTTTCGAAACCGGTTTGCCTTTGATTGATTATGCTATGTCGCGAACTTCGATAGCACAGGGGTTGGATATCATCGAATTGATCTCATCACCATATTTTGAAAAGAAAAGAACAGCGACTTTTGATGACAGACCCATATTATTGGTTTGCGAGGAAGAATTTGTCACGCCTGCAGAACGCCGGATCATCGACATGGCGGAAAAGATAGGAACCTATCAATCCATTACATTGTATAATCTGCCTGTCGGAAAATTGAAAACCATCTCCCTTCCGGTTATGCCTGATGACATGAATGATGTGAAATGCGAAGGCTGGTACAATGGATTTGATGATATCAAATGTGATACATCGATGAGCGGTGAAGGTGCACTTGCCATCACGTCCTCACCCCGATCTCTCTGGTCATATACGGACACTTCAAAAACAGAAAGTCAGTGGCAATTAAGTTTTTGGTCGCACATTGACAATCGCAAAGGAGTTCTGCCTGTGCCACGAATTATAGAAACAGATCCACAAGGCAAGGTATTATCCAATGATGGTTTGGGCAGAGAGCGTATTGACTGGTCAGAAGCGTATGGAGAATGGATACAGGTTTCATTGCCTTTGACGATGAAGGGCAATGGATATACCTATGAATTGTTTATTGACAATACAGGACCTGTGATTGACAACCTGTTGATCAAGCCTGCTGGTGATACTTGTGTGATTCACTTTCCAACTATGACTTTATACAATAACCTTCCTATTCCTGTGAAGCAATGAGGAAGATATTAAAACGTATTGTGCATTACTGGCCATGGCCTTTGACAGTGAATGAGAAGTATGACCGGCAAACAGAAGCAGTATTAAAAAAAGTCTGTAAACCTGATGTTGCGTGCATAGATGTAGGATGCTACAATGGAGAAATTCTTTTATTAATGCAGAGGTATGCACCTGAAGCACACCATATTGCATTCGAACCAATTCCACATCAATACCAACTCCTCAAACATAAATTCGGAGACAACGCCACCATTTATCCTTTTGCACTTGGAGATGAGAATACGGAAACCACCTTTAATCATGTGGTAAGTAATCCTACTTACTCAGGTTTGAAAAAGAGAACATATAAGGGTGAGGAGAATATTGTTGAAATTAAAGTTCAGGTGCGACAACTTGACAATGTGATATCAGATGAAATTCCGATCAGGATCATTAAAATCGACGTGGAAGGTGGAGAATATGATGTATTGCGTGGTGGCATGAAAACATTAAAAAAATGGAGGCCCTATCTCATCTTCGAACATGGTATAGGCGGGGCAGATAAATATGGAGTGAGCCCGGGTGATGTTTATCGTTTTTTGGTCAAAGAACTGGGCTACACGATTTGCCTGATGGAAGATTTTTTACGGGAAGGAAAAGTAAAAGGCTTTACACTCGCCGAGTTTGAAGATCAGTTTTGGAAAGGGAAGAATTGTTATTTTCTCGCTGTAGCCGGTTGAAAAAATAAAGTTGTCTATTTTGACAATTGTCCGCCGTATTTACGATGACTTTATTTCTTCTTATCCTTCACTTTAGGAGATTTAGGATTTATAAGTTTTGGCTTTTCAACCTTTGGCTTATTTTCAATTCCATCTACCATCTCCAAATCCATTTGCCTTGAATTCATATCTATCTTTCTTATCCTAGCCATGATCTTTTGTCCGATCGTATAGGTTTCACCACTTCTGTTTCCTGCCGTATAAGGAGCAGACATATAAAACCCACCCTGCATATTCCTGAAGGGGATAAGCCCTTCTGCCCGAGATTCTTCAAGTTCCACGAAAATGCCACCTTCAATAACCCCTGAAATAACGCCTGCAAATTCCTGTCCTACTTTGTCCTTGAGATATTCCATCTGCTTGTATTTGATGGATTCTCTTTCAGCAGTCATAGCAGCTCTTTCACGATCAGATATGTGTTTGCATTTTGCTTCGAGGTTGCTTTTATCTTCACGATATACACCATTAAGATTAGCATGCAATATCCTGTGCACCAATACATCTGAATATCTTCTGATCGGCGACGTAAAGTGCGTGTAATAATCAAACGCAAGTCCATAGTGCCCGATATTATTAGTCGTATAAATAGCCTTAGACATGGTACGAATCGCGAGAGGTTCAAGTAGTCTTAGTCGTTCATCTTCCTTTGATGCTTCAGCAAGACGATTAAATGATTTTGATATTTGTTTCGGCGTATCAATTTGTATAATAAAACCTAATTCACGTGCAAATTTTTGAAAATCCAATAGCCTGTCCTGATCAGGTACATCATGAACACGATAAGGAAAAGGTATCTCCTGCGATTTACTTTTCTGTGCCATCAGCGTAGCTACTTCGCGATTGGCGAGCAACATAAAATCTTCAATGAGTAGATGGGCATCCTTGCGTTCTTTTACAAAAATCTCAAGTGTCTGACCCATCTCATCCACTTTAAATTGTAATTCATCCGTCTCAAAAGTGATGGCGCCATCTTTGAATCTTTTCTTACGAATAGATTTTGATATTTTATTCAGTTTTTTCAATTCTTCAGCGAATGGGCCCTCACCTGTTTCTAAACCTACCTGTGCATCTTCATATGAAAAACGGTGGTCAGAATAAATGACCGTACGCCCGAACCATCTGGACACAACATGATGATCACTATCAATTTCAAATACTGCTGAATAACACAAACTCTCCTCTAGTGGACGCAGCGAACAAAGTTCATTGGATAATTTTTCAGGAAGCATGGGACATACACGATCCACCAGATAAACTGAAGTAGATCGGAAATAAGCTTCTTTATCCAAAGCTGTCCCGGGTAATACATAATGCGAAACATCTGCGATATGCACGCCTACTTCTGTATTTCCATTTTCTAATGTCTGAATGGAAAGTGCGTCATCAAAATCTTTTGCTGTGATCGGGTCGATCGTAAATGTGGTGATCTTTCTGAAGTCACGACGCTTAGCTATTTCTTCTTCAGAAATATGGTCAGGTAATTTCCGGCTTTCTTCGATGACTTCATCCGGGAATGCAAGATTAAATCCATTGTTGATCAGGATAGATTGCATTTCAAGTTCATGACTACCTGACGCACCCATGACAAGGACTACTTCTCCTGATGGTGAATTGCCATTCCACTCTGTAATCTTTACAACTACTTTATCACCATCTACTGCTTGTGCTATTTTATCCATCGGAACGATGACATCAAACTGGATATTCGTCCGGTCAGGCACAACGATAGCAAACTTCTTATAAAACTTTAATGTACCGATGACTTGCTCGATGGCCCTTTTCAAAATATTCACAACGAGGCCTTCAGGTTTTCTGCCACGTCGTTGAGAGATAAGTTCGAATTGAACCTGATCTTTATGCATAGCCCCTCCGGTATTCCTGGAAGACACATATACATCTTCTTCGAGGTCTTCAGTGATAATGTAGGCAGATCCTGATCTTGTCATATCCACCCTACCCGTGTACACCGGCTTACCTGATGCTTTTGCAGGTTTTTGGACAGTAGAAGCTGTTTTTGCTTTCACGATCAAACTCGTGTAGACTCCCTCGGCGTCAACAGATAATTTTCCTTGTTTCACCAGGCCATCAAGCACTCGGGCTAAATCCGATTTGCCATTGGCGATTTTGAGTTTCTTGATCAATTGACGGGGAGTCCAGGCAGGATTTCTGCTTTGCTGAATGGTATCAAAAACCAGGGCTCTCAATTTTTCATAGGGCAGCTTCTGTCCCTTAATCTTTGTCAATGGGGGTATTGACGTTGTTTTATTCTTCTTTGTCTTCTTCATTCATTTCATAACTAATATATCCATCAGGCAGGATTGCCATCTGGTATGTGCTGGTATTGTCCATATCCAGCGAATATTCTTCTTCCTGTGTAAGTCCTTCAGCAATCGTAATACTCATATCCGTATTAAAGATTGAGACTGAATGCAGGATGCCTTCCTCATCTGACCGCAGACCGCCCACGATAGCATGGCTGATCAGATGTCCATCTAAACCGTATGTAGCCAGGATAAATTCATACTTCAAAAGACCGGCCTTCCAATAAATCAATGCCTGAAAATCCTTGGTACCTTCTATCCTGCCATAAGGAATGTACTCGGTGTACTCATCCACCTCATCACCTTCAAAAGGCAAAATATAGGCATCAATCATCACTCCCGGCAGCGGCAGGGAAGAGGAGGGTATCTGTCCGATATCCGGCAAAAGGCTAAATGGCAGATCCAGCAGAGGGAAAAATTCAATAAATTCGGCAAAACCTGCCATAGGAATCTTATTCACAGGGCAAATTTATAGGAATAAACCCAACCCCACGGTAATAGGTCAGCGTCTTGCTTAATTGAATAAAGTATAACCACCTTCTTCATGATTGATTCCAAAGGAATAATAACAGTTTTCATCCTGATGTGGGGGCTAACTTTTCTACCCTCATGCCATCTTGAAGACCCCGGGACATCGAGTTCAGATCCTGCTTTGGTCCTTCATGCTGATCAGAATCTTTCATTGATCAACTTGAGTTGGGACCCGGTGAATGTGACCGGATTTAAAGAATACATTATACTTCAATCCACAACTGACATTCCAAATGGACCGACGCCTGTCCTCAACGCTGAGACTACTGTCTTAAAGCGAATCGACAATCGGGATATACATTCTCTCTCTGTCTCTAACACGCTGTTTGCATCACATCTATGTTATAAACTTTACACTTCAGTAAACGATCGTTTTCTGTATTCATCCACAGTTTGTCTTGATCAGGATTTCACATTAATCAATGGATTCAATGACCGTGCAGGTCATGAAGAAGGGCTTGACAAATTAGTCATGTTTGACAGAGTTAATACACGCTTATCTGTATTTGATTATAAAAATGAAGTTCTCAATTCTTCAGTGGTTGACATTTTTTTTTCTTTTCCAGTCATTAATGTATCCACTTTCGAAGGCACTACAAATGTGTTTGCGTATGACCAATCGGCCGCCAGGATGAGGAAATATAAATTTCCTGAACTATCCTCATTGACATACAGAGATTTCGGAAGTGTACTCTATGCCATAATGCCGCACCAGCAATTTATATTTTCTTCTGTAGACGATTTTGGTAAAACATTTCAGGTACTGAACAGGAGTAACTTAAATACAGTAAGTTCCCGATCAGGCATGACGGGCAATCGAAATATAGCCGTATTCGAAGGAGATCCGCTGATCGTCATTGAAATCGGAGAAACTTCAATGATGAAATACAGTATCGATCAATCGGGTAATATCATCCAGTCAGATGTATTAAATGCTGGTGTAAGTCAGATAAGTTCAGAAAATACAACAGCCAACAGTGATGATTATTTTATATGTGGTCGCGCAGGTTCCATTGTCAATCGAAATGGTGAGATCATTGAAACTATTGTCAAAGGGCTTAATTCTGTAAGCATGTTCAACCGTTTTTCACCTGATAAATCAAAGGTGGTTTCTATCATCAATACAAATATCAAAATCACCCTGGAAATAAACGATGTTTCCAATTTGCCTCTCATTACAAATATTCAATCATTTGATCTTCCGCAGGCTACATATTCAGATATGATCGTGGACGATCATATTATCTATGCCATAGGAGTGACATTTGCGTCCGGTCAATCTCAGACATTCATACTTAAATATCCTATCTGATGATGATGAAAAAGATTATTTATCCGGTTATCCTTTTCATGTTGATCAGTAGTGTGGTCAAAGCTCAGTCGCAGGAGGCTTCGTTTTATCACTGGAGTTTTGGTATCAGTGCAGGTGATATTTTGCATAGTCTCTTTAACACTGAAAACGGAAATAAATCTTATGCCGCATTTGTACTGGAATATGCCGGTCCGCAATATGCGATACAGGTTGGATTCAGACCCGGATATAATACCAGTAATACAAGCCACGAAGGATTTACAGATAGTGATGTTACGGATAAGATGTCTTTTTCAGGCCATATTAATCTGACCAGAAGTGTTTATTCAGACCCTCGCTGGGATCTCAGGGCCGGCTTAAAATATGACGGCGGCTGGTCCAGAGAAGATATCATCAATGACAGTGGATTTGACAGAGTGACGACACGCAGACTCGAGTGGAATGCCGGTGGTGGCGCCGTAGTGGATATCCGTTACAGAATTCATCCACGGATCAGCCTGGGCACGGAATCAAGCCTGATCTATTCCTACAATCAATCAGAACTGCAACAACACTTTACCAACTTCCCTGATTTTGATACCACGAAAGATAAAATCACCGGCCATAAGATCAACGTATTGGAGCCGATGACAATTTATTTGAGATTTCATTTTTAACTTTAATAAAAATAACGAGTTATGAAAATTCGCCTTACACTCATGACCCTCAGTTTTCTGGTTGTGGTTTTCTCATGCCAGAAGGAGACATTTAAAACTATAATAAAAGCTCCTGATTTGCCATCGGTTGCATATGACTATGCACCGAAATGGGGAGGCATGCTAAGCCAGATGGAAGGACAGGATATAGGGATCACAAATGATGGTGCCACATTGGGCAGGGTATTATTTTATGATAAAATTTTGTCCCTGGATAATACAGTTTCTTGTGGCTCATGTCATCATCAGGCGAATGCATTCTCTGATAATGCAAAAGAAAGTTTAGGAATAAATAATGAAAAGACTACACGCAATGCTCCGGCGATAAGTAATCTTTATGATGATAATCTACTGTTTTGGGATGGACGATCGACGTCAATCAAAGACCTTGTGTTGAGACCAATCCGTAATCACAAAGAAATGGGCATGGAAAACATGAATTTCCTGGTGGCTAAAATCAAAGCTGCGCCTTATTACAATGACCTGTTTGCAAAAGCATTTGGCAATGCGGATGTCACATCGGATCGAATAGCTGAAGCTCTTTCGCAATATCTCAAGAGTATGGTCGGATGCAATAGTGATATGGACAAGTCTGTAGCAACCGGCGAACCTTTATCGCCACAGGCTGAAATGGGTAGGAGCATTTTCTTTGGAAAAGGAACTTGTTACAATTGTCATTCCGGACCGGATTTCAATAGTCGTGGTGGTTTTAAAATTGATCCTTTTTTCCCACCAAATGGTGGTGGTTTTGGATGGGCGCAGAACATAGCTGATATCGGTCTTGATGAGCAATATTCAGATGTGGGAATGGGTGTTTTTGATCCGGCCCTGGTAGGTGTGTTCAAGATACCTTCATTGCGGAATGTAGCCATGACTGCTCCATACATGCATGATGGCCGGTTTGCCACGCTGGAAGATGTTGTGAATCATTATAATACAGGCATAAAGAAATCTCCTAACCTGGACAATGTATTTAAGTCCTGGGATACCGGAGAGGCCGTAAAACTTGGCTTAACGGACGAAGAACGATCTGCCCTGATCGCCTTCCTGCACACCCTGACAGATGAAGGCTATATGACAGATCAGCGATTTTCGGATCCTTTTACGGACTAAAAACTCATTGCAAAGGCTGGAAATAACTTCTAAAACAGGACGTTAATGTCCTGAAATGGTATATTTTTTAGTTGATTATTAATATAAAAATATATTATATTTGGCTTCCGGTTACCACCTGGCTTTCAATTTGCAGTGGCCGGCATAACATCCAAAAGTCTCACCTTTTTTTATTAAAAGGAGATATATCGGTCCCCCAAGTTTTGTGTCAGGTGGTATTGTTTTTAAAAGAAATAGGCACGCTGCATGCAGCGTGCCTATTTCATTTAAAAACACTTCATTTACGACCTATGAGAGGAATTCAATGCTGTCATTGATGAATGAAGACATTTCTTCACCTTTCAACATGCCCTGATTTAATTTGGCAAGGCGAAGAAGATATGCAGCAAATTTTTCCTTTTTCTCCTGGCTGCGCATATTGATCAGTTTTTCAGCGATCAATGGGTGATTTGAATTGACAATGACCTGGTAGTATTGATCCATCATATCCATTCCATTTGCACCCTGCATCATCTGCATTTCCTGCATACGTCGCATAAATTCAGGTCTTGTGATCAGCACCGGATGTCCCTCAGGTGCCATTGGACGTATGATCAGTTGATGATCCTGTCCTCCCATCAGCGGAGTGAATAATTCCTTTACTTTTTCCTGTTCTTTCTCACTGAGTACCGATTCCGTTTTTTCATCCTTTTGAATAAGATGTCCCGGCGTATCTGCATCTACACGGGCAAAAGACAGTTTATCACCCTTATATTCCAGGTGTTGAATAAAATGATTGTCTATCACATGGTTAAGAAGGAGCACATCATATCCCATCTCCGTTGCATTGCGTATATACGATGTATGAATCTCAGGAGATGGCGTATACAGGGCTACGATTCGATCATTCTTGTCCGTCTGATTGCCTTTTATTTTTTCTTTATATTCTTCAATAGTGAAATATTTTCCCTCTGTATTTTTGAGCAATACAAAATCAATTGCTTTTTCAGCAAATTTTTCATCAGTGATCATCCCGTACTTTACAAATACACCGATATCATCCCATTTTTGCTCATAACCAGCCCTATCGTCCTTAAATAATTTTCCAAGACGCTCAGCTACTTTTTTGGTCATGTACCCCGTAATCTTCTTGACATTGGAATCGCTCTGCAGATAACTCCGGGACACGTTGAGTGGAATATCAGGACTGTCAATGACACCATGCAGCAAGGTCAGAAATTCAGGTACTATATCTTTTACTTCATCCGTCACGTACACCTGGTTACTGTAGAGATGAATTTTATTTTTTTGCTGATCAAATTGATTACTGATTTTAGGAAAATAAAGAATACCTGTCAGGTTGAATGGATAATCGATATTGAGATGAATCCAAAACATCGGATCCGGCGACATAGGGTATAGTTTCCTGTAGAAATCAAGATAGTTCTGATCAGTTAATTTGCCGGGCTTCTTCTTCCAAAGTGGATTTGTATCATTAATGATATTGGGAACTTCTGTCTCAATTTTTTTCCTGTTCTCTCCTTCGCCTTCCCACTGCACATCTTTTTTCATTCCCATCTGTATAGGAAAAGGAAGAAAACTGCAATATTTTTTGAGTAAGTTTTCGATCCGGGCATGCTCAAGAAATTCTTTGCTGTCATCACTGATGTGCAGGATGATATCTGTACCGCGTTCTTTGCGATCTATTTCTTCGATTTCATATTCCGGGTTTCCATCGCAAATCCAATGAACGCCTTTCGGTGTTTTTTTATACGAACGCGTAATCACTTCTACCTGATCCGCAACCATAAAAGCAGAATAAAATCCAAGCCCGAAATGACCGATGATATTATTCTTGCCCTGGTATTTTTTTACAAAATCTTCAGCACTGCTAAACGCAAGCTGATTGAGATATTTCTTCACCTCCGATTCTGTCATTCCGATACCTCTGTCACTTATGGTGATCGTTCCGGCAGCTTTATCAACGGTGACGTGAATGGTCAGGTCACCCAGTTCGCTATCTATCTCTCCGGCGCCGGCTACAGCCTCCAGTTTAGAGGTTGCGTCAATGGCATTGGAGATCAGCTCCCGTAAAAAGATCTCATGGTCAGAATAGAGAAATTTTTTAATGATCGGGAAGATATTCTCAGTCTGGACGGTTATGTTTCCTTTTGTCATAATCGATTGATTTTAAAGGTTGTATTTGCTTCAAACCTCGTCGTCAAAAGGTATGCCACCCGAAAATATCTGTCATATTGACCGTTTTAATACCCCCCGAATGAAAGTTTGGCAAGGTATATGCTATTCTTTTGCTCACAGAGATGATCAAATGTCGATTTTCTCATTAAGACCGGTCCAAACAGGGGGGTTAGGATCGGTCTTTTTTTTATTTTTTCTGGCTAAAGAAAAGGCTAAGGCTGAGGAAGAAGTTTGAATTCTGAATGTGGAATGAAGAAGGGAATCGTGAATAAAGAATTTTGAAGTTGGAATTATGAAGTTGAATTTTGAAGGATGAATGAAAAAGGGAATCCTGAATATAGAATTTTGAAGTTGGAATTATGAAGTTGAATTTTGAAGGATGTGAATGAAAAAGGGAATCGTGAATAAAGAATCTTGAAGTTGGAATTATGAAGTTGAATTTTGAATCGGCAATTAGGAAGGGAATCCTGAATTTTGAAGTTGAATTCTGAATCCGGAAGTCAATTGAGCCTACGTCCCCTTCAGGGGATGGATGCTGAGCTGCGGTTGGTGAGCTGTAGCACAAGAATGAGAAAAAGCAAGTCGAACCATAGCAAGAGGATGTGTGTAGCAGGTCGAAGTATAGGGGCAAAGGATCTACTCCTGAAAACAACTCACCTTAAGATTATCGATCAAAATTGTATTCGGAGAATCTGCGTTCCAGATCGTCATCACACATTTATCAAAAGGTACATCCGGAATCCGCACATCGAAATAAAGATGTGTCGTCAGGTGATCAGATGGAATCAACCTTTGAATTCGGATAAAATTTGATTTGATGACTTCGCTGCCCTGATGAAACTGCACGATCCATTGCGCATATTTCCATACATCCCATTCTCTTGATTCTATAGTAAAATCAGCTTCGAACCTGAGCCAGTCTTTGCAGTTGCTGTCGACAGGAATGTTTTCGGGTCCGAGATATTGGTGTGATGCATTCAGACAGGAAGTTTTCCCACCGGATGATGCTGGTAGTGAGCAGTATACCGAATCCTTTTCAAAATCATTTTCCAAAACAACGTTCAACTTAGACGGACTTCCTTTATAATATTCCCTCGTGTCAAGCAATTTAAATTTATCTCTGTCAGGATGTAATCTTCCTACCACATTATAGAAATAGGGAGTTGTCATCTGTCCCGGCTGGAAAAATCCTCCGAAATGCGCCTGATGAACCCACCAACCCGTGTAATAAATATTGGCCGTCAGTATAATCATCCAAGCGACTCTACTCCACTTGCTTCGCTCAAACCAATCAATCATCATGGCTAATGGAAAAGCCAGCAAAGGATAAATCTGGATAAGATTGCGTTGGCCTAAACCTCCCCCTCCTTCCCAATGTCCCCAACTTAAAGTAATGTATATCGCAAGGATACCTGTTACAAACGTCGGCCAGAAAATAGGTTTGTTTTTCCTATACAAACTATAAAAACCAATCAAAGCAACTAACATCAAAGGTGTATAGATCCACCAGCCAACATTCACACCCATAAGGCCTCTCCAGATTTTCGGATGCAGCCAATTGAATCCCTGTTCACCATAGCTATACACGATCCATTCCCCAGCGACTGATTTCCAATAGATCGCCTGTATACTCAGGATCAGACCGGCTATGATCGCAGCGACTAAACATTTCTTCCACTGCTGAAATAATAAGGTGATTCTTTCGCGAAGAGAATTGAGTCCCCAAAGAAGCGGAACTAAGACCCATACGATTTCAGTGGGCCTTGTCAATGTGGCGAGACCCACGCAAACACCTATTCCGATAGCGGATGCCCAATCCGATTTTTTGTAAAACCGAATAGTAAATAAAATAAGGCCACACATCAATGTAAATAACCAGGTGTGATTCATTCCGTTACTGATAGAAGCATATTCCATCCAGTTTGTAGCGAGGCCCAGTGCAAATAATACCCATGCTGTTATTTGATCCTGGAAATACAAAAGCAGTATCCGCCTTAATAGCAGGAGTCCAAGCAATGACATCAAAAAGCTCCCGAGCCAAATGGCTATCTGGTATGGTTTACTATAGCCATCTGCAGGATAAGATTTAGTAAGTTTAGCATACGTGTGTGCTAAGAAGAAAAAAGGAGAATACATGATCGCCTGACCGATAGCATACTTGTTGACGCGATTACCTGAATCATGATGTCCGAAAGACTGATCATGGGCAGGCGAAGGAAGATATTTGGCGTCAATATCCGCCATGTATGCTTGCTTCTTAATATCATGGTAAATGAATATCGCCGGCAAATATTGATAATAACCGCTGACATCCCAACTTATAGCTGCTTCTGATCCCTGCTTGTTCCATTTTGGATAATAGAAGGTGCCGAGAAAGAACCAGATAAGTGAAATAAAAAGAACAGCCAGGATTGATTTCATTCAGACTTTTATATAGACAAAAGTAATATAAGGGACGAAGGGAAGAAAGGAAAAAAGGCGAAAGAGGCGGAAAAGGTGGAAAAGGCAGAAGAGGCAGAAGAGGCGGAAAAGGCGGAAAAGGCAGAAGAGGCAGAAGAGGCAGAAGAGGCAGAAGAGGAAGAAGAGGCGAAAGAGGCAGAAGAGGCGGAAAAGGCGGAAGAGGCGGAAGAGGAAGAAGAGGCGAAAGAGGCGGAAAAGGTGGAAAAGGCGGAAGAGGAAAAGACGATGATGGACATGGGCAGTTTTAAAATGCCTTATAAGGATTGAGCTATGTAAATTGAAAGGAATATTGATTTTAAGTGCCTTACCTTAAAATAGCCATTATCAATTGTAGGTCATCCATTTTGCCTGCCAATGATCAATGTTAGGGCATTGACGGTATTGAGGATCTATTAAAATATAGGTGTTGGCTATTTTCTTACTTAGCCAGTCCCCAAATGCCAGGTTTCGTTTGCTCTCACGTGCCGCATCCTGAATACGGCTATAGTCCTGCTTGAGGTTGGCAAGGTGGGGTGATGTTCGACCCTGGAGTTGAACAATTTTATATTCATAATCACCTAGTGGTGAACGATACTGAATAGGAGGAGTGATCTCACCTACTTTAAGTGTATCAATGCTGAAGAATATTTCACTATCCACATCCCCTGTTTCAAAAAATGTATTTGATGTTTTCGGATTGATCATACGTCCATTATTACTAAAACTCTGTACTTTCTTATCGCCGAATTTATGTACAGCTTCAGCAAACGTCATCGTATCAATTTCAATAAGATGCTTGATGGAATCCAGTTTATTTTTTGTCTTTTCAAGATCTGCATCTGTGATTCGGGGACGAATAAGGATATGCCGTGTATTGATGGAATTGACTCTGCGTTCGATCAATTGAATGATATGAAATCCAAATTCAGATTCAACGATATCCGATATTTGCCCCTTCTCAAGTTGAAATGCAGCTCCTTCAAATTCGGGTACAAAATTCCCCCGTGTAGTCCAGCCAAGATTTCCACCATCTTTTGCACTGCCATCATCTGAATATTTCCTCGCCAAATCTTCAAAATCAGCTCCTGCTTTGATCTGGTCCTTGATACTATTAATCTTTTGTAGTGCCTTTGCTCTTTCCTCCGGATTGACTGTGGGTTTAATCACTATCTCTGCTAGTTCTACTTCAGCATTGAAATAAGGCAAACTATCCGCAGGTATACGATTATAAAAATCAACAACTTCAGAAGGTGTGACTCCAACTTTATTCATAATCTCTGCCCGCATCTTATCCGCCAGTAATTTTCGAAGCATATCGTCTTTCACTTGCTCACGCATCTCACTTACAGTCTGTCCGTATACATCCTGAAACATTTTCCGGTCATTGTTCATCATAGATAAAATCTGGTTCATCCTCGAATCAATCTCTGACTCGACCTGATCATTGGTTACTTCCACACTATCGATTTTGGCATAGTGGACTAGCATGGCCTGGGCCATAAGACTCTCCAGGATCAGGCAGCGCTCCGCATCTCCGGGGGTTCCCTTACGTTCACGCATCATGGCCATCTGTTCCTCAATATCGGAGTGAAAGATAACTTCTCCTCCCACTTTGGCTACGATCTTGTCCAACACTATTGTATCCTGTGCATGAAGAAATGGATACGTGATGACGACCAATAATGCGATGGCGCTTTTTAAAATCAATTTTTTCATTCTGTATTTATTTTGACCTGGTCAAGTTGTATGTCCCTGTCGTAAATTTCTTTTTTAATTCTTTCCAGCAACTCAAGCTCGCGTTGATGAATGATATATTTGGCAGCCTGGGTACGAATTCGTGACAGAGGAGCAATATCCCTTTCATAATATACCTCCATCGGATAAAGGAGGTAAATATAATCGTGATCTTCTCTGACAAAGCTGCGATTAGAACGAATACCAGCAGGAGAAAGTGTACCCTCCGGAAAAAGCTGTACCACCATATTCATTTCGTGCCATTCTGCCGAGTCTGCCCAGTTCGTTTTAGCGTGTTTTGCCATATAGGACAAGACCTCATCAAAATGGTTTGAAGGAAATGTCCTCCACCATTGTAAAATCTTATCGTTCCGGTTGAGCGGTGTTTTAATTTTAAAATAGTAACCCCTCAGGATGCCTGATTCAAGGCGATGTTGCTCTTTATTAACCTCATAGTACCGTTGCAGGTCATTTTCCGTAATCACAGTGTCAAGTCTCTCTTCAATGACCTGTTGCTCAAAGAAATGCATCACAAGTGATTGCCTGTAATCTTCAAGCAATTTGTTCATGTTGACTTCTTTGGGGAAATTCTTTTCTGCTTCAACAAGAAGAAGCCTGTCCCGTACCCAATGCTCAGTCAGGCTTCGCACCTGCTGAATACTATCTTCTGCTGTAGAATATCCCTGTATCAGGTCCTTGATATCGTCAAATGTCAGCTTGTATTGAAATACCTGGGCAAGGATAACAGGTTCAGGGATTTGATTTTCAGGAGCCTTGGCCTTTTCGCATGAGAATATCATAAATGCCAAAACGACACAAGCTAAGCCCGAAATATTTAACCCTATTATTCTATGCAAAACGAAACGATTATTTCTTCACCAGGCTAAGGAGCACTTTCTCATCGACTTTTACAGGATATTTCTTTTGAAGCGAGGCAACCCACTCCTTCTCAAGTTGATCCTGATAGTCAGCGATGATATATCCTCTGGCTTCTTCCAGTGATTTGGCCTGAGGAGGGATTACTCTTTCTACCCGCATGAATCCCTTTCCGTCGGGGAGATCTGCTTTTGAACCTGCAGCCCAGGTTATACCTGCAGGTAAAGTTTCATCTTTCTGATATGTCCTCCTGGTAAGCTGCACCGGAATTTTTTTCTTTTGTGCTTTTGCAGCGACAACAATTAAGGATTTTTTTGCGGCCCATTTCTTAATCATAGGCATCTTGTCCATGGCAGAAGAATCCAGTGCCAACGTAGCCACTTCAATTCTTTCGTCCCACATATAATTTGAACGATGGTCGTTGTGAAAAGCAATCAGACCTATAGTGTCTTTGCTGGCTTTATCCCATACATTAATCTTGGTGGCTTCAAAAAGTAAAATACCTTCTTCGTATTCTCTCATTAGTGCTTTGAATTCAGGGTATTTATTTACAAGATTATGTTCTTCGAAAGACAATGCCTTTTCGCCTACATAATCACTGAAGATTTTATCCATGATTTCTTTATTTGGTGTTCCCTTTGCCACACCCATACGAATCCTTGCATTGTTACGGATATAATTGCCAAAATCAATATTGGTATAAACATCTTTGCCTATGGTCAATAATGGTTTTTCATCCACGGCGGGGACCTGCCAGCGATAGGTCTGCAAGTCATCACCGATATTTTTCAAAAACTCATCATAAATACTTTGATCTACAGTAAATCCTGCATCGTTTTTGATCCGGTTGATCATGATTTGTTTGGCACTGACCATCCGTTCATCACGGCCTACCTGTGTTTCGATCTTTCGTTTAGCAGCATCAAACGTCAGCATCGGACGTTTCTTGACTCTCTTGATAATATGCCATCCAAGGCGCGTGCGTATTGGTGCCGATATATCTCCGTCAGCCTGCAATGCAAATGCAGCATCTTCGAAAGGTTTTTCAAATTGATTGATGATCATCGTCCCGATAAATCCTCCTCTTTCTGATGTCGTCTTATCCTCTGAAGATTTTCGAGCTGCGTCTTCAAACTTCAACCCCTTCTGGATTTCCTGGTAGATGGCATCAACTCTTGATTTGGCTTCCTGGTTATTGCTTTCATCAGATTTTACCCGAATAAGAATATGCGAAACATCCATTTCTCCTCTGGCAGGCCGTTTACCCAGGACTTTGACAATGTGGTATCCGATACTCGTTCTGATGGGCATTGAATATGTACCCTGAGGTGTATTGTATGCAGTTGTTTCGAAATTATAAAATCCACTGGGGAGAAGTGCTGTGATAAATCCCAGATCCCCACTCACCTCTTTCGTTCCGTTGTCTTCAGAATAATGACGTACAGCATCGTCCCATGACTCCCCTCCTTGTAGCTTAGCGTATGCCATTTGAATTTTGGTATATCCGGCCATGGTATCGGTAGACACATTTGGGTTCGTACGAATGAAAATGTGAGCGACATGGATATCTTCCTGCATACGGTCATAGGCTTCGTGGACCAGGCGATCGGTGACTTCTTTATCATTGAGATAGCTTTCCGCCAGTTGTTTGCGATAGCCATCAAGTTCATTTTTAAGTGAGGTCACGGTATCAAGACCCATGGCATATGCTTCCCGGACTTTGAGTTTAAACTTTGTATAGAGGTCAAGATATTCGCGGAGGCTGGCTTCTGAGAAATCAGCATCATCGCGATTGTTTTTGCTGTAGATATACGTGAATTCAGATGCCGGTACCGGTTGTCCGTCCACTGTAAAAAGAACCGGGTCCTTGGTCTGGCCGAACAGGGAAGTTGACACAATGACGGTCAGGAGGGAAATAATGAGAGAAAATCGCATGAGATAATATTGTTGATAATGTTAACAAGGGGGCAAAAATAGCCATAATAAGGCTACTGACTATTTTGCAGCAGCGATTTTAGTTAAAAAATGTGGACTAAATGGGGATGTAACAAATGGTTAACAGATAAGCAAGGGGCATGGAGCAGGGAGCTTGAGAAAAGGCACATGAACCAATATCGCCATGGCGGAGATTTCTTCCTGGTACACGAGACACAATTATCTGATCAAAGTAATGTCTCCATTCCTGACCTCTCTCCGACCATCTTTAAATCGAGCCATCATCCGATACGCATACACCGCTGGATTCATCTCTGTGCCCCGTCTCTTCCCATCCCATGCATAAGTAAGATCACCCGGTGGAAAATTCCTTGCTGCAAAAACCAGGTTTCCCCACCGATCAAATATTTCCATCGATTCGATTACTTCCACATCTGATCCACCGCTGATCAGCAGGCGATCATTTATGCCATCACCATTAGGAGAAAAAACATTAGGAATGTAGATATCGTTACTCTTTTGAATAAAAACGACAATGGAATCCTGATCGGAACATCCCTGTGAATTACTGACAGATATGGAATAGGCTGAAGTGATGATTGGCGCAACAGGCTGAGTTAAGCAGGTCGAACAATTCGGATTTGCAAGTCCGGTCCACACGATGGATGTAAGTGAATCATAAGGAACGTTTACAATCGCATGAATAATCACCGTGTCCCCGGCTTTTATGGTCTGATCATCGCCCAAATCTACACTCACCTCGAGAGGTACATTGATGAGGATAATTTCTTTTTTCTCACAGTCATTAGCATCAAACGCTGTGATTTGATATATACCTCCGCCTAATCCTGTAAATACAGGTGAAAATTGATAATTAATTCCATCAATCGAATATCTAACCGGTGAAACTCCCCCTGCTTGAACAACCGAAATACTTCCATTCTGCTGATCAAAGCAACCGGGTTGGGAAACTATGAAGCTGATCATAAATGGTACGGGATCTGCTAAAGTGACGTCACCATTTGTCTTACATCCATTGGCATCAATTACTGTGACTGAATACGAACCTGCAACAAGACCTGTGATACTTTGATCCGTATTACCTGTGGACCAACTGTACAAATAAGGTGCTACACCCACAACATTTGCAATCGCACTGCCATCCGCATTTCCGAAACAACCGATGTCATATCCATTGAAATCAGATGTGACCTGCAATTGAAGAAAAGGTAATGGATACAAAGTTGTTTGTTCGATCACCAGGCTGTCACATCCATCCTG
>JBBSAQ010000045.1:0-37471 GCA_038252065.1 Chitinophagales bacterium | reverse complement strand
TCTAAAAAAAGAAAGGCTCATGCAACGTCCCAAGCCGGCAATGCCGAACTAGTCCGGGATCTTATGCATGAACCGGGGTAAAAATATATAAAAATATTTTTCAGATTACTTGGAAATTAACGGTATAACTGAGCTGTAGCACAAGGATGAGTTGAGCTGGTCGAAGCACACCTCTCATGCTTACGGTCTCACGAAGAAATTCTTCTCTATGAATAGTTGATTTTTGTCTATAACCTGATACCTTTAGGCCCTCCTGAGTTAACAAATCAATGATCCAGTTGTTATTGAGCCCATAATGCACACCACGGTTTTAGCTCCTTCTACGCCAACAAAGACGACATTCAATATTGATGGGCTGGAATATAGTGCCATCCTGTTTCAGTCCTGGGCTGATCCGTTGTTTCCAGAGGTTGTCGGTACAAGTATTTTCCTGAGTAAAGCTTACCAGTCAGCACTGGCTACTGCACCTCCTGAAGGAATGAAATTTTATTATGTGAGGCTGGAAAACAGTGAAGGGCTTAAGGGAATGTTGTGTTTCCAGATAGAAGATTTTAATCCGGGTGATAGTCTTAAAAATCAGGTAAATGGATCTTTGATAAGTCATATCAAATACAAAATGGCTTCGATGATCAATCTGAAAGTTCTTTGCCTGGGCAATACACTGGTCACCGGCGATTATGGTTTTTGTTTTAAAGAAGAAGTACCAAAGAAATTGAGGACGGTGCTGATGATGGAGACGATCGACTGGATGTTGAGCCTTAAGCCATTTAAACATATCGGATTAGTTTTCGTAAAGGATTTTTATGAAGATATTTTTAAAGAGATACCGGATTCGCCTCATTGCAAAAAATATCATTTTATCGATACGCAGCCAAGTATGATATTGGATGTGCATTCGGATTGGAAAAATCTTGACGGCTATCTTGATTCGCTAAAGTCTAAATACAGGGTACGGGCGAAGAAGGCTATTTCTTCTGCACATGGACTAGAACGTGTTGAACTTCAAGCGGATGAGATAGAAGACATGGAGGATCAGTTACATGAGCTTTATCTCAAGGTCGTAGATGATGTCGGATTTAATCTTTTTATACTTCCCATTGGTTATTTTACTGCATTGAAACGTAAACTGGGCGATAAATTCCATCTCTGGATATATAAGGATCAGGGTGAATTGATTTCATTTTTTACCGTTTTCGAAGATGGGGAAATACTTGATGCTCATTTTCTGGGATATGATCCTGAAGTGAATCACAAGCATAAACTTTATCTCAATATGTTGCTGGCCATGATTGATTATGCCGCGACTCATGGATTCACACAACTTCAATTGTCCAGGACTGCAACGGAAATTAAAAGTTCAGTCGGGGCGGAGGGTGTCCCGATGTGGGCCTACATGCGTTCGCCGAAAAAAAGATTTAACTGGCTGATTCCGAAGGTGTATTCATTTTTTAAGCCGGATTTGGAATGGGTAGCAAGGGAGCCGTTTCATTTACCCCCCGCCCCCTGAAAGAGGGAGTTGTTGATTTTCGATTACAAAAATTTATGAATGCAGCTCCCCCTTTCAGGGGGCGGGGGGTAATAGATTATCTTTGCACATATGGAAGAATTGTCAAAACGATATAGTCCCACGGATATTGAAGACAAGTGGTATGAACACTGGATGCAGTGCCGTTATTTTCATTCAGAACCTGATGAGCGCGAGGCGTACAGTATTGTCATTCCACCACCTAATGTGACAGGCCAATTGCATATGGGTCATATTCTGAATAATACAATCCAGGATACCCTGATTCGCAGGGCAAGACAGGAAGGTAAAAATGCATGTTGGGTGCCAGGGACAGATCATGCGTCCATCGCCACGGAAGCCAAAGTGGTCAATCTGCTACGTGAAAAAGGAATTAAAAAATCCGATCTCACGCGCGAAGAATTTCTGAAATATGCTTGGGAATGGAAAGAAAAATATGGTGGCATCATCCTGCATCAGTTAAAAAAATTGGGAGCTTCATGTGATTGGGACCGGACAGCATTTACGATGGATGCGGTCCGTTCAGAAGCGGTGATTGATGTTTTCATAGATCTTTTTAATAAAGGAAAATTATACAGAGGCAAGCGAATGGTCAATTGGGATCCTTCGGCCCAAACTGTATTGTCGAATGAGGAGGTGCTGTATGAAGAAGAAAAAACATCGCTTTACAAAGTCAAATATCAGATCGAAGGTTCTGATGACGAATGGATCACCATTGCCACTACAAGACCTGAGACAATCCTGGGCGATACAGCGATAGCTGTTCATCCCGAAGATGGCAGGTACAAACATTTGCATGGAAAAAGAGCTATAGTTCCTTTGATCAATCGTAAGGTTCCAATTATTGCTGATGCATATGTAGATCGGGAATTTGGAACAGGAGCATTGAAAGTAACTCCCGCACATGATGTCAATGATTATGAAATCGGTTTGAGACATCATCTTGATGTGATTGATGTACTGAATCCTGATGGGTCGATGAGTCCTGCTGCGATTTTGTATGTAGGTCTTGACAGAGATAAAGCTCGCCTTGAAATGGTTAAAGCTTTGACTGTTGCGGGTCACATGATTAGTACTGAAGATTTGATTCATAATGTCGGAAGATCAGAGCGAACGCGTGTAGTGGTGGAGCCGAGACTTTCTCTGCAGTGGTTTGTGGATATGAAACAAATATCCGGGCCTGCATTAGATGCTGTAGTTGATGGAGTCGTTGATTTTTATCCTGAGTATCTTAAAAATACGTACAGGCATTGGATGGAAAATATCCGTGACTGGTGCATCTCCAGACAGTTGTGGTGGGGACATCAGATTCCTGCATGGTATTTAGTGCATGATGATGAGGAATTAGTATTTGTGGCAAAGACAGAAAGCGAGGCATTAGAGCAAGCGCGAAAGCAAACCGGGCGTTCGGATTTGCAGGAATCAGCACTTCGCAGAGATGAAGATGTATTGGATACATGGTTTTCATCATGGTTGTGGCCGATAAGTGTTTTCGATGGATGGAAGAATGAAAAGGAAATCAATTATTACTATCCGACCAGTGTACTTGTAACCGGATGGGACATCATTTTTCTGTGGGTAGCGCGAATGATCATGGCCGGATATGAATGGAAAGGAATGAAACCTTTTCAATCGGTGTATTTCACGGGGATGGTGAGAGATAAACAACGAAGAAAGATGAGCAAGCAATTGGGCAATAGTCCTGATGCACTTGAACTGATTGAGCAATTTGGAGCTGATGGTGTTCGCTATGGGATCATGGCATCAGCACCTGCAGGAGGTGATATATTATTTGATGATAAGCTATGTGAACTCGGTCGTAATTTTTGCAATAAAATCTGGAATGCACTTCGTCTCATAAAATCATGGAATGTCGATCCGTCATTAAAGCAGGATGAAGGAAGAAAACTGGGTATACGTTGGATCAAATCCAGGATGAATGTGATTGATGCAGAACTACGTCAACAGTATGTTCAATTTCGATTGTCTGAAGGTGTGACTGCTTTGTATTCATATGTGTGGAATGACTTCTGCAGTATATTTCTTGAAATCATAAAGCCTACATATGGTGAGGCATCCGATGCAGAGAGTTATGACGCTACGTTAGAGGTCTTCGAAGAGATTTGTAAACTTCTTCATCCATTCATGCCGTTTATCACGGAAGAAATATGGCATCAACTTCGTGATCGGAAAGATGGAGACGATTGTATTGTAGCCAGAATTTCTGATAAAGTGGGTGAGGTTGATCCCGAAGTGATTAAAACGCTTGATCACATCCTCATCGTGAAATCTTCTGTGCTTGAATTGCGCAATCAGTATCAATTGTCTCCAAAGGACACGATGATCCTGATCTATCCTTCTGAAACTGATCTTATAAAATTGTGGAATGAAGCAGGGACGAAAGATATATTGCTCAAGCTTTCAAATGCAACTGCAGATGAAGGTGAATCTTCTGGTGTCCCTTTTCTGGCAGGTCGGTATCAATATCATGCTGCCTTGCATATTGAAATTGACAGAGAGTCTGAATTGAAAAGGATGAATGAAGAATTGGTTTATTATCGCGGCTTTGTCATGAGTGTTGACAAGAAATTGAGTAATGAAAAATTTGTGGCGAATGCATCCCCTGATGTTGTTGACAAGGAAAGACAGAAAAAGGCTGATGGAGAGTCTAAGATCGAGCAACTAATGAAAAGTATTTCTCAGTTGAACTGATATGAGAATTCAAATTGTGTGCTTCCGGATTTACATCAGCATTGTATGTCTGCTCCTCAGCATTGTTTTTTGTTCTGCGCAGACTGTGATCACTGCATTGCCGCGCTGGATGGTGAGTAGTTTGGTTTATTATGATATTCCACAGGCACCAGCGAAACGGTTTGTTGATCACAATTCATGGGGATATCAGTTTGAAGCGCAATACAGGATTCAATATAACAAACCTTTTATGGCCGGTATTTATTACCATGAGACCGGACTGAGCAAGTATGTGCTGAAGTATACTCAGGCATCCGGTACAGGAGACGTTCTTATTCGTGATAAAGCAAATACACGCAGGCTGGAAGCGGGATTCAGCGCAGGTTTTTATCCGGAGATCAATTGGTTGTTGCAGCCTTATATTATCGGACGTGCGGGGCTTGCTATTTTTCAGTCATCGACAATCCTTACTGATGATGATACAAATGAATCGATAGACAGGTTTTCTGAATCTACTACATATGTGCCCGGATACGGTCTTGATTTTGGAGTGCATATAGTGCCTGTCATCTGGTATATCAGGGGGGATGTACGTATTGGTTTCAGTGGGAATACAAGTGCGGATTATCTAATACTTGATAAAAAGAACGCGGGGACTACAGAATATCCGATTGATTATTTTGTACAACATACTACTGCAGGAAAATGGTTGAAGATTTCGGTGGGGATAAGTTATTTGTTTTGAAAATTAATTGTGCTGAATAGTTGCTTCAACAAGAAAGATAGGTTTACTACTTTCAGATTTGATTATTGTAGATTTTGAATATGATCTCATCAGGTACCTCTATAAACTTGAATTCAAATAATTCATTATGTTCAAAGTAAAGAAGTTCTTTGGCCAGAGCGAGGTTACATATTGAATTTTTATTATTGTCTAGATAGTCCTTATATGAAGTGAATTCATATTCATCTGGGGAGTTGACAAGTCCAGCTATTTTAGGGTTATTGTGAATATAGATAAAACACCAGGCAGAATAATCATCTAAAAAAGCCTCACTTGATGTCTTTTTTGATTTTGTATTCTGCTGAAAAATGGATCCTGTCCTATTATACCTTTTATTGATTCCTTTGGCATAACTACTTAACAGTTGCTGCAAACCCCATGAAAAATGGGTCAGTCTTTTAGGAGGTCTGCCAGTTCTATTGGACAGGGGTTGTTTGCTCCTTTTATGTGGTTTGATGGAATTTTCATTGGTATGAATGAGAAAATGAAAATGGGTCGGCATCAAACAAAAAGCCAGGATATCGCAATTAGGAACCAGATATCGTTTAACCTTTTTTAGGAAATAATAATAATTGTCTTTTTCAAAAAAGATTTGCTGGCGATTATTACCACGATTAAACACGTGATAAACCTGGTTAGGTTCTAGTTTCATTGGTGAAGAAATTAGAGTAGGAAAATAAGGATAAAATGTATACTAAGCAAATAAAAAATAAAAACGCAAACAAAAGTGTGCCACATTTAGGTGTGCCACACCTAGGTGTGCCACACTGTCATAACTGCCTGATAATTCACCTTGTTATAGCTGGAAGCGTGGTACACAATTTTACTCTTTATTAGGCTGATTTTCGTTTGAAAAATTATTTCATATTTGTATGTAAATGGTACTAGAATTTGAGTTTTAAAAAACAAAAATGGGTTGTGTTAAGTCGTCCTTGGACTTCGCCTCTGCCTCCGCCTCCCGCGAATTGCCTACTTTTGCACTATGATTGAGGAACAGGATATAGAACAGGACAATGAACAGGATGGTGAAGAAGGCTTATACGAGCATCATCGTTTTCTGACACCGGGAGGATTACATCCGGTGAGGATAGATAAGTATGTGCAGACGAAACTTATGGGGATCTCCCGTAATAAAATTCAAAATGGCATTCGTGCAGGGGCTGTAAAAGTGGATGGTGAATCGATAAAGCCCAATTTCGTATTGAAGCCCGGGCAGACCATTACGATATTGCTCCCTAAGCCTCCAGAGCTTGGACAAAGTATTGTACCAGAAGAAATCCCATTGGATATCCGGTATGAAGACAATGATGTCATGGTTATTCACAAGCCGGCCGGATTGGTAGTTCATCCCGGCGTTGGAAATTATAGTGGTACACTGGTGAATGCTTTAGCATGGCATCTACAACATTCAAAAATGCCTGTTTTGCCTGGCAATTTGCCGGATCGGCCGGGGTTGGTTCATCGTATTGATAAGGATACTTCGGGGTTGATGGTGATTGCAAAAAATGATTATGCGATGACACATCTTGCACGGCAATTTTTTGATCATACGACGATTCGCGAATACAATGCCATTGTGTGGGGTGCACCTGAACCTCCGGAAGGAATCATAGAGGGCCATCTCGGACGTGATCCACGATTCAGACAATTGATGACTGTTTTTGTTGAAGGAGAATCTGGAAAAGAAGCGACCACACATTATGAAACCTTAGAAGATCTCTATTATGTAAGTCTTGTGAAATGTGTGCTTGAAACAGGACGGACACATCAGATCCGTGTGCACATGAAACACATCGGACATCCTGTATTTAATGATGAGCGATATGGAGGCGACAGAATATTGAAAGGAACGGTATTTACCAAGTATAAACAGTTTGTAGACAATTGTTTTTTGATGTGTCCACGACAGGCGCTTCATGCGCGGACTTTAGGCTTTGAGCATCCGGTGACGGGTGAACAAATGTATTTTGATTCTGATCTACCGGACGATATGCAAAACCTGATGAACAAGTGGAGAGATTATGTTGCGCATCGTAAAGAAACGATAGAAGGACAATGATATCAGGAGATTCATTTCTTAAATCATTACTTCCCTTGCAGCAGTATTTCACATCAGGTGATACTGAACTTGAGCAAGCCATTGAAAAAGGATACGCTAATAATCCGTGGTTTTTTCCTGATTTTACAAGGTTGGCTATCAAGGCAATAGCTGATGAATTTCTTGATCAAGAAAGGTGTAGGAGATGGATGGATTCATACCCTTCATCAAATCAACCTGGTAAAAATATAGCGATCATCATGGCCGGCAATGTTCCCATTGTCGGATTCCATGATTTGTTTTGTGTGCTGTCCAGTGGGCATAAGGCGATCATTAAGTTAAGTGATAAAGATTCTGTTCTTCCCCTATTTATTATAAATAAATGGATTGAATTTTATCCTGAGTTATCATCATGTATCACATTCACAGAAAAACTAGAAGGATTTGATGCTGTCATTGCGACGGGAAGCAATAATAGTGCACGTTATTTTGAATATTATTTTAAAGACTATCCGCACATACTACGGAAAAACAGGAATGGAGTCGCCGTCATCACAGGAGAAGAAACTGCAGATGAACTCAGGCAGTTGGGGAAGGATATTTTCCTTTACTATGGCCTTGGGTGTAGAAATGTTTCTAAGATTTATGTCCCTGATGGTTACGATTTTACGAAGATGGAGATAGCTTTTGAAGAATGGAATTTTCTGGCGGAACACAATAAGTACAGAAATAATCTTGACTATAACTATGCGATTTACATTATCAATAATGTCCCCCATATCAATCTCGGCCATTTGATACTCAAGGAAGATGATGCAATAGCTTCACGAATTGGTTGTGTTCATTATTCGTATTACAATAATGAAAAGGCATTGATTGAACATCTTGAGTTAAAAAGAAATGAGATTCAATGTCTTGTTAAAAAAGACAAGCTGGATGGTTGGGATTGTATAGCTCCGGGGAATACGCAGTATCCTTCTTTGGATCAATATGCTGATGGAGTCGATACGATGTTATTTTTATCATCCTTATGATCAACGGGACTAAAGAGTTATTCCTCCGGGATAAAGCCCGAAATTTTTTTCGATTTCTCACCCGCGGCCTAAAGGCCAGGATAATTAAATGGCCTAAGCTTTTTATTTTTACTAAAACTCCTGTGTGATGAGAATATCCAGGCAAAAGAAAGCTGATGCGATAGCCAGGATGCTGGATGAATACTATCCTGAAGTGCCTTCGCCTCTTGAACATGAAGATCCATATACGTTGCTGGTCGCTGTTATCCTATCAGCACGATGTACAGATGTACGGGTCAATCAGGTCACCCCGATTTTATTCACGAAAGCTGATGATCCGAAATCCATGGTGAAGATGAACGTGAAAGAGATACAGGAGATCATCAGGCCCTGTGGGCTTTCACCGGCAAAGGCAAAAAATATTCATCGCATGTCGGAGATATTGCTTGAGAAGTATAAAGGAAAAGTTCCACGCAGTTTTGAAGAATTAGAAGCATTGCCCGGTGTCGGACATAAGACTGCATCAGTGGTGATGTCTCAGGCATTTGGTGTTCCTGCCTTTCCGGTGGATACCCATATCCACCGTCTTGCACAACGATGGGGTTTGAGCGATGGACGAAGTGTCGTGCAAACAGAAAGAGATTTAAAGGCTTTATTTCCGGAGAACACCTGGAATAAGCTGCATCTGCAGATTATTTATTTTGGTAGAGAGTATTGTCCGGCTAGAGGGCATGTGAAGGAGAATTGTCCCATATGTTCTAAGTATGGAGTGTGAGAAATGAGTAACGAATAACGAGTAACGAGTAACGAATAATGAGTAACGAATAACGAGATCGGATGTAGAGACGTCGATTTATCGCGTCTCATTGCACAACCCACGAATAACGAATATCAAGCGCAGCAATGATCCCGCCAAACGAAGTCATGGTGCGGGAACGAATAACAAGTAGCGAATAACGAGTATCAAGTAACAAGTAACGAGTAACGAGTAACGAATAATGAGTAACGAATAACGATTAACTGAATAACGAGTAATGAGTAACGAGTAATGAATAGGGAGTAACGAGCACGAATGAAAGCAGGAAAGTGTAAGGTAGTTTAATGCAAAATGCATTCGGAAAAATACTAATCAAAATTCAATCCTACGGCGATCTGAACTTCGGAGCCACCGGGAAATTTTTTCAATTCATCTTTTAGTAGATGAGTACCTTTTCCAGTGACCGGGTCAATGATTTTATACGGGTTGTATAGTTTATAACCCAAATCGAGTCGGAGAATAAAATAATCAAGATCCATTCTGATGCCGTATCCGTATCCGATACCGAGTTGTTGCAAAAATGTATTCCAATGAAACTGTGAGCCATCTCTTGCCGGGTCATATCTGTTTGTCCACACGTTGGCTGCATCCATGAAGATGGCACCATCAAAATACCAGAGAAGGTGAAAACGCATTTCTGCTGACATATCGAGCTTGACATCGCCAGTCTGATAAAAAGCAGAGATGCTATCTTTATGATCGATATAATACGTGTCGATATATGCACCGGGTCCCAATTCCCTGACCTGCCATGCCCTAATGCTTTGCGCTCCTCCTACCCAGAATTGCTTTAGATAAGGGACCTGATTCGTAAATCCAAATGGTGCGGCTACACCAGCATTTATTCTGAATGCTAATTGCGTACGGGAATTGATATTGTAAAAGTATCTGAGGTCTACTTCGCCTTTTACAAAGTGTGAAAAGGTAACCGTATCTCCAGGCAGACCGTCATTTTTCCCCAGGTAATATCCTTTTTTTGATCCCGACAAGAGGTTTGTCAGGTAATTTATACCAAGAATTTCTGCGCCGGATACCGCGACGTTATTCAATATTCTCAGATGCCCGCCTCTTGTTTTAGCACCTGCATTGAAATCATAATAATAATTTCTGAACAGCAATCCTGTGTATAGCTGTTTTGAAAAACTCTCTTGTTGAAATTTACTTTTGCTTAATACTTTGATTTCAAAAGAATCATCAACTACCGGAGAAAATAAATCAAAACCGAATCGTTCTATGGTCAGCTTGTGTTTATTGTCGGGCAGGATATCATAATTAAGTCCTGCATTAAAAGAGTTATAGCGATATAGCCCTACAATCTTTGTAAAATTATAGCTCAGATTTAGTCGGGTCGTGGCATCATACAATAACCATTTGCGCAGACGGTTTTTCATCAATGCCGGTTCGTCATCAGATCGGGCATTGCCGATAATATGATAAAGACGCAGCGGATCCAAAAATTTTGGAATAGACAGTGAAGCACCCGGACTAATATTGAAGCTATTGATGATATCTTTTTTGCCTGATATAACATCGGCTTGTGGATAGAATTCAACCCCCGTCTCAAAATTAATATTAAGTACTTCTGCGCCTTTGAATGTATTCAAGTCTCTGTAATTAGCATTGACGGATGCTCCCAGCAATGAACGTTTTTGGCCTGCTATATTTGAATACGTCAATTCTCCAGAAAGAAGGAGTGGAATCTTTTTATATCTGCTGAGGAAAAATGTATAATTAATCCTGGGCGTATCACTGCTGATGGTGTCAATATCCGTGCTGGGGGTCACGAATTTCATGATTTCAATTTTACCCAGGTTCCTTGTGGACTGAATGAGATTTTGTTTTCTGGTCAGATCGCCCTCGTGAATAAATAAATTTCGTTCGATCACTTCAGGTTTCAAAGTTAGTGCTTTGACCGGGGTGATATATTTTACATTTCGGATCACTGTGTCATATAGCATTACTGTATCGGTAAAGTGGTAGTCCGGAAAAATAGTTACAGCACCTACATAAAATCTCTTATGAAATGTACTATCTGTTTCGTTGGCTACTCTCAACGTTGCTTTTACCCTTACCGCATTTGTATCCACTTCTAATGGTGAGATGTATGATTCGTCAAATGTTGCATATCCGTTGTTTTGCAACAGGTTGACGAGCCGACCTCTTTCTTTATTGTAAAGTTCGATGTCCAGTGGACTGCCCTTCGTAAAAAAAGAATTTTTCTGGTCTGATCCGATGATCCGAATGAGGGCAGTATCATTGGCTACGATCACAAATGAATCCACGTATGTTCTTGGTCCGGGATCAACATGATAATAAACGGAAGTGACCTGATCAGCTGTTTTTGCTTTGAATGAGGCTTTCGCGTATCGGTAGCCTCTGAGTTTTAAATATTTTTCAAAATCAAGAGTAGTTTGCACCGCCTTGAGTGAATCGTGTATGACAGGGCGATTCTTTATAAGACGTTCTTCAGACCATTGTTTTCGGCCTGGATTTTTGAGTAAAGATTCCTGATATTGATAGTAAAATATATGGCGGGGGATGCCGATTACTGTTTTCGTCTGGTTTTGCCGGTAGAGCCTGGAGAGGCTCAGGATCAGATCAGATTTGTCATCGATCTTCGATTTTGATTTCAGGGTGATCTTATTGTCGATGAGAAATGATTGATTCTCCTTCAGATATTTTTTACTATTGCAAGAGAATAAGAGGAAGAATGCTGCAAATACGAATACCCAGCGCGAAAAGCGCAGTCGATATGCCTTGCGATAGTTGATATATATGGAGCCTTTATCTAAAGCAAAAGTCAAAATCATACAGTCTCTTCAACATAAGAAGTTCAGGCTAAAGTATGATAAATTCATAGTTGAAGGCCTGAAAATCAACAATGAGTTGATCAGGGATAAACGCCGGATAGTGGAAGAAGTTTATATTTCCAATCCCGATTTCCTGGCTATTCTTGAAAAGGTGATCAATGCTGATGAAGTTTGCCTGATCACGCCTCAACAAATGCATCAATTATCCCAAATGACAACTCCTCCCGGGATACTCTCTGTGTGCAAATTGCCAGACGAAGATCATTTGCCGGAGGATATCAGTGGGTTGAAGATCTTCTATCTGGATGCCATCCGCGATCCGGGGAACCTTGGCACTATACTGCGGATTGCAGATTGGTTCGGACTTGATTTTGTGATCTGTTCGCCTGATTGTGTGGATATCTTCAATCATAAAGTTCTCCAGGCTTCTATGGGCAGTGCGCTGCGTGTCAGAACATGTGTCTTGGAAAAAGAAGAAATCCTGGCCAAAGGAGGAGATCATCTCTATATATGTGATGCGGAAGGAAAGGATATAAATACATCAAAGCCACCAGTGGAAGGGATTTTGATATTGGGAAATGAATCCCTCGGCGTTTCTGATGTGATGATGGAGAGGGCGAAAGAAAGATTTGCCATTCCGGGCCACCGCAGCCTCGGTGCCGAAAGTCTAAATGTGGCTTCGGCAGCAGCCGTGATGGCGGCGTGGTGGACGAGGGTGTTCAATTAGTAGTAAAACGGTAAGAGGTAAGCAGTAAGCAGTAATCGGTAAACATTAGATAAGAAAAAAGATTGCTATCCCATCCCGTGTTCAATCAACCGAATAATTAAATCAGAGTCATTGGCATTTACATGTGTCCACTCACCCTGATTGCGATACCAGGTCATTTGTCGCTTTGCGTATCTGCGGGTGGATTGCTGGATTAATGGGATAGCTTCTTCTAAAGAAAGTTTTCCATCGATGACATCAAAGAGTTCTTTGTAGCCTACAGTTTGTAAAGCTTTGAGATGTCTTGACGGGTAAAGAGTCATAGCTTCTTCCATCCATCCATCTGCGACCATATGCAGGACACGCTGATTGATACGTGCATAGAGTTCATCTCTGGGTAATTCTAAAGCAATCGGTAAAATCTTAAAAGTTCTTTGACTGGATTGACCGGTATGAAATGAACTGAATGGCAACCCGGTGTGCATGATAAATGAAACTGCCCGGATCAATCGCATAGGATTAGCGCGGTCTATCGTCTTAAAATATTCCGGATCCTTTTGCTCTAGAATAATTAACAATTCATTGATACCTTTTTCTTTCCAGATTTGGGTCCAATATTCATTTACGTCTGCTGGAACTTCAGGCATCTGATCAAAACCATCTGTGATCGCTTTGATATACAGACCGGTGCCCCCCGTAAGAAAGACGATGTCATGTTTTTGAAATAAAGTATCAATGATATCTAATGCATCCCGGGTGTATGATCCAGCCGAATAGTGACTTGATATCGTGGTATGTCCGACAAGGTGATGGGGAATGCTGTCTAATTGCTCATGGGATGGCTTTCCAACGCCGATATTTAATTCTTTATAAACCTGTCTGGAATCAGCGCTTACGATCTCAGCGCCAAAGTGCTGGGCAAGGCTGATAGCAAGTGAAGTTTTGCCAACTGCCGTCGGACCACCTATGATGACCAATAATTTGTTTGGTATATCTTTATCGCTCACGGCAGAAAGTTCGCATTTTATATATGATATATGCATTTATTCGATTGTGGGCGACCATCTTTCTGAGGTTATATTTCAGGAAAACCATCGTATACGGAAGCGAAAAGGTACCTATAAAAGGGCCTCTCATCCTAGCCAGCAATCATCCCAGTGCTTTTCTGGAAGCAAGTGTACTCTCGATCGTCCTGAAAAGACCACTTCATTACCTGGTCAGAGGGGATATGTTCAATCCTAAATTTAAATGGCTTTTTGACTGGACCAATCAGATCCCCATCTACAGAAAAAAAGATGGTATTGCCAATCTCAGAAAGAATGCCTCAAGTTTTGATCTGACGTATACAAAATTAAGTGAAGGCGAAGCTGTTCTGATTTTTCCTGAAGCCAAAACTATTCTTGAGAAAAAGATGAGACCTATCCAACGGGGAACGGCTCATCTGGCGTTTGGTACACTTCCTTTTATCCAAAATGGAGAAGAGCTTTTTGTTCAACCTGTCGGGGTCAACTTTACAGAACCAAGATTGCCAGGAACGGATGTCGTGATTAGATTTGGTGAACCGTTTACTGTAGAAAATGCCACAAGAGAAGACAGGGATGCTATTGAAGAGTTTACGGAGAAGCTCAGTCAATCGATGGATTCATTGATTGTCCAGGTTGAAGAGGACAAGGAAAAAAACTATGATATGCTTGCCGCCATTTACCTGAGGATGATGTACGAAAATAACCCTGGTGCAGATGCGCATCTGGATTTGAAGAAAATAGCTGCATACATCAATACATCAGATCAGCATGATACGATAATGATGGCTTCGGATGAAATTTTGAAATTAGGAATAAGCAAAAAAAATCAGTCTGCCACTTATTTTCCTGATCTGATCGTCATGAATCGTATGGGCCTTGCCACGATGACTGTGTTGAAATGTATTTGGCTTATTGCAGGTGGTTGGATCTGGCGTGTACTTCGAAATGTTATTTTCAAAAAAATAACTACCTCTACCTTTCAGACACCTACGACAGTGGGAGCTTTCATGGTTGTTATGCCTTTGATGACCATTATTCTTCTTATTGGTTTCCTTATAGCCAGGGAACCGGTATATTTTGTGTTGGTTTGGTTATTGATCATGTGGCTGGGAACCTTGATAAGACCACCTTTGCATTTGATTTGGGGTCTTTTGGTTTCTACTCCGAAGACAAAGTCGGCTTTAAAAAAACATGTATTTGCCATCAGGGATGGGATAAGAAAAATTTTGGGTTAAAAGGTAAAAAGGTAAATCGGTTAAAAGATAAAATGGTAAGAGGGTTATTCTTTAGTCTGATTATTCAATTCATATTTTCATCATGTCACACTATGACTGAATCTTCTCATCACAAATCTGAATATGCGCTTGTGATCCATGGCGGGGCGGGTGTCATCACACGTAACTCAATGGATTCGCTTACGGAAAAATCATATCGGGAGGCTTTGGATTCTGTGTTGACTATCGGTGAAAAAATATTGGCTGATGGCGGTACGAGTTTAGATGCTGTGGAATCGGTAGTGGCATGGATGGAAGATAATCCACTCTTCAATGCGGGAAAAGGGTCTGTATTTACCTATGAGGGTAAAAATGAGATGGATGCTTCCATCATGAGTGGTATTGATCTTTCTGCCGGAGCGGTTGGCAATGTCAGACACATACGTAATCCGATATCACTTGCGCGAATGGTCATGGAAAAATCTCCTCACGTCATGTTGGTAGGTGATGGCGCTGAAGACTTTGCAAAGCAAAATGGAGTCGGTCTTGTAGACTCATCTTATTTCTTTACGCAAAAAAGATGGGATGTCCACATAAAAGCGCTTGAAGATGAGAATACATCTGCCGCTGAAAAACACGGCACTGTCGGTGCTGTTGCTCTTGATAAATATGGAAATCTTGCAGCAGCTACCTCTACAGGGGGCATGACAAATAAACGCTGGAATCGAATAGGGGATTCTCCGATCATAGGTGCCGGTACCTATGCAAATAATGCCACCTGTGCCATTTCTTCGACAGGTCACGGTGAATTTTTTATACGTTATGCAGTAGCGCATGATATATCTGCACTCATGGACTACAAAGGTATTTCGCTTCAGGAAGCTGCTGATGAAGTGGTCATGAAAAAATTGAAGGAAGCTAAAGGAGAAGGAGGTGTCATCGGTGTGGACCATGAAGGAAACCTCACGATGACATTTAATTCAGAAGGGATGTATAGAGGTTTTGTGATTCCGGGAAAACGATATGTGGGAATTTTTGGGGATGAATAAATTTGGCGGAAGGGGCAGAAAGGGCTGAAAGGGTGGAAGAGGCGGAAAAGGCAGAATGGGATAAAAGCGATAAAAGGAAAGAAGTTGTGTGTAGTCTGAGACTACGCACAACTTCTTTCCTTTTTCTTTTCAAACCTTTTCAATCACTTTTCGTATCTCGGCTGAAACAATTGCACATAGAAATTGCCCGGCATAAGGAAATGAGTGACTAATCCGTAACCGTGATCCTCGATTTCGCCTTTGAACTCTACACCATTTGCTTTCAATTCCGCTACAGTTTGTTCGAGGTCGTCGCAGTAAAATGAAATGTCTTGTGTGCCGGATGGTGCACCATGTTCTTCATCTGATGGATGGCAGCCCATGTCGGCTTCGGGTAGATCGAATATCAGCCAGCCATTGCCCACGTCAGTAGCATGGAAACCCAGCTTGTCCAACAGAAAAGCTCTGAGGCCCTGGGCATCTGAGCTGTAAAACATGGTGTGAACGCCTCGTATCATATAGAGATCCAGTGATGTGGTGATCAAGAGTTAAGTGATCAAGTGATCAAGTGAAACAGTAACCAAATTAAAGATAATTAATTAGAATACTGAATGAGTAATATAAATTATTATAAATGATAAGATCACCAGATCATTTTATTGTCAGATCACTAGATCGCCAGATCACTCGATCACTCGATCACTCGATCCTTTTATAATGTTTCTGGCAATGTATATTTCCTTCCTTTATTTTGTTCTTTAAGCCATGACATCAGTGGATCGAAATAGCGAACAAGGGCTTTTGCATTCATGTCTTCTCCTGTAGCTTCTTTCATCACATCCTGCCAGTCTTTGGTGGCGCCTGATGACATGATCTTTTTGATAAAATCACCTACTTCTTTATGTCCGAAATAATTAGTCGCAGTCGCAGGCTGATGCAGGATTTTTTCGGCGATATATTGATGCAGCTGGAATAAGATCACATACGACAATGCGTAATCATAATATTGAGCCGGATCATCATTGATGTGTGTTTTTGTACAGGCATCGCAGTAGATATCTCCACGTTCTTCCGGAGGTACTATGCCCTGATATTTTTTAGCGAGTTCCCACCATTTGTTATTGAATTCGCTTTCAGGAAGGTTATCTGCATAGAGTGCTTTTTCGAATTCGCTCATGGTCCCGGCTGCGAAGGGTATGAATACTGCAAAATTCAAGGCTTCTTTCAACAGGATTTGAATTGAATCTGTTTTTGCATTTGCAGGTATAAGGCCCTGACCGATCAGATATGGCTTTTGTGTTGCAGCCATGCCCATCATACTTCCGAGTGCTTCGTGAAATGCTCTGTTAGCACCTTCACGTAATAAAGGTGGTACTTCTGGAGTAGAGTAGGAGATATAATAATAAATGTGTCCAAGCTCATGATTTGATGTTTCAAACCATTCTGCGTTTGGTTCAACACTCATGAGGCTTCTGACATCCTGGTTGAGATCCATATGCCATGCAGAAGCATGATTATTTTTCTTGAGTATTGAATCAGCAGGGTAGGGATAAAGATTTGATTTTAACCAAAATGATTCGGGCAGAGCAGGATATCCTAAACTTTTATAAAGAGATTCGCCTGCTTTCACTATCCACTCGGGACTTTTTGTTTTCAGGACACTGTCCACATTGAGACCTTTGACTTCCATCATGGAGCTCCAGTCCTGGCCCCAGCGATTGGGTAGCCAATGCGCGGGAATATAATCAGGAACATCTTTTACACCATATTTTTTAGCGAGTTCGTATCGGGCATATGTATGTAGTTCGCGAAATAATGGACGAAGCTCCTGATTGAGACGCTTCATCATCTCCATCATTTCTGCGGTGGTGAGACCGTAATCGGATACTTCGTATGAAAAGAAATCAGGATAATCGAGAGCCTGTACAGTTTCGTTTCTGAGTTTACGCAGATTGACCAGACCGCCTTTAAGGCCTTTGCCCACTTCTTTGCTGGACTCCCATGCGGCCAGACGTTTCTGTAAGTTTGTTTCAGATTTGAGGATATCATCGATTTGATTCGTGGTGACTTCCTTGCCGTTGAGTTTGAATGTGAACCCAAATAGTTTTTCTGTTTGTGCGATGGAAGCTTTAATTTTTTCGGTTACCAGAGGCGCTACCGTTTGAGGATTTTCTCCGGCGAGGAAAAGGATGGCATCAAGCTGACGTACCTGGAGAGGATTCAGTTTGTCTTTCATGCCGAGCCATTTTTTTGTGTTTTGTATATTCTCAACACTTCCTGTGAAAGAAGCGAATGCTTCATCAGCGATGCTGGATTTATGCGCGTTTGTAGTATCACCTTCTTTGATCTCTGTGTTGATCAGCCAGCTGGCTTCAGAAGAGGCGGTGTAAAGTTTCACATATTCCGTGGTGTAAGTGTCAAGAAAGGCTTGTGCGTCCTTTTGTTCCTGCGTGGGTTCAGCAGAGGTCGGTTTCGTTTCATTTTTACAGGAAACGAAGGCAAGGAATGTGAATAGTGAAAGAAGAATAGTCAGTTGTTTCATGATTAGTTGAGAATTTTCACGAATGTAAACAACGATGGGCAAATGATCTTAAATCTTAGACGAAGAGGGGGGATTCTGTCGAATTGGGGGCCAGATAAGAGGATATCGGATTTCGAAATGGTCAAATGCTAATTAGGCCATCCCGGAGTATGCTTAAAGTTTCATCAATATTAATATTATGGCTTCAGCCTCTGAAATGTGCTTTAGCATATTTCACCTCGAATCATCCGCCCAAAGCATCATTCTCATAACTCAAGGGCACCGCATGATGCGCATGTTTCTTTGCTTTGTCATGTGACTTTGTCAGCGCTGATAGCAGGATGAATGCAAGTACAGCTATCACAGATAACCTGATAAGACTTAATGTCTCCCAGGTGGATGCTCTTTTGACCAGATCAGGATCAACGTGATCATGAAATGGAGTTCCAATGAGTGTTATTAATTCAGGTACGAAAAAACCGAACGTCATCGCTAAGATGACTATGTATCCCCCCAATACGATCAGAATTCTTCGGCGTCTGTTGCTGTACCAATTGGCGATAAGTGCTCCACCTAAAAAAAAGAGTGTGATGGGATGAATGGGCATCCAGAAATCCTCGGGATGTAAACCATATGGACCACTGAACATCAAAAGTGAGGAGGGAGGAGCCGCACTCCATCTTGGAACAAGAACGACATGTTCGTATACGCCTGCGCCAAAGACAGTCAAAAAACACATACAGGCAATGATCATTGTGAAGTTTTTCGTTGATTTCATATAAGTCTGATTTGTTCTGTTACAAATTTATTCCACCGCTCGCTTCTATTCGCTGTCCGTTGATCCATTCAGAATCTTCTGAGCAAAGAAATGCGATTACTTTTCCGATATCGTCGGCATTGCCGAGACGGCCTAATGCCGTAGTTGCCATCATACCGGCTCTTCGTTCCGGGGGTGCGTTGCGAATTGCAGCATTGTTGAAATCTGTCTCGATAGGCCCGGGAGCAAGTACATTAACTGTTATACCTCTGGGGCCAACTTCTTTTGCCAGGTATTTTGTAAAGACTTCAATAGCTCCTTTCATGGATGCATAAACTGAATAACCCGGATTAGCAAAACGTGTAGTGCCGGTAGACAGATTGATGATACGCCCGTTGTTATTCATCAGTGGTAATAATCGTTGACACAGAAAAAATACGCTTTTAAAATGAATATTCATAAACCGATCAAAATCACTCTCTGTCACTTTGTCAAAAGGAATAGTCGCACCGATGCCGGCATTATTGATCAGGAAATCAAATTTGTCCGTATTCCATTTTTGAGAAAGAGTTTGTTCAACCTGTTTTACGAAATTGTGGAGTGAGTCGAAATCACCTGAGTCATATTTTATAGCGGCTGCCATGCTTCCTCCGGCTTCTATTTCTTTGACGACATCGTCCGCCATTTCTTTCTGCGTATGGTAAGTGATGATGATATCATGGCCTTTTTCAGCTAATCTGAGTGCAGCGCTTTTTCCCAGTCCCCGACTTCCGCCTGTGATCAATGCTATTTTTGCTTTCATGAAGTTGTAAATTTTGGATTTGCGATTTTGGATTTGCGATTTTGCCATTTTTACCTCTGCACTTTTGCAAAGTGTTTCCCCTGTGTGCTGCGCAACCCCGGGGAAATAAAAATGGATTGATTTATTTTGCCAAATGCCTATTTTTTTTGTCCACCAGCATCATTTACTTTGTAATGGCGGGATCTACGCTGCGCTCGAATTGCCTATTGTTATTATTGCCGCAAATTTCGCAGGTTACCGCAAATTATTTTTTTTCCATTTGCCTGTTATTTTTTGCTTATTGCTCTCTGCTCTCTGCTAACGCACCAGCGTCACATCCCCTTTGAAGATTTCATTCCCGCCATCTTCATATTTCACTTCGATGTAGTAGGCAAAAACACCGGGACTAACTGTCATCTTCTTAAATGTACCGTCCCACCAAAATTCAGTTGAACTAATCGGAAAATCCTCGGCCTTATACACCATATTGCCCCAGCGATCAAAGATCATGTATTTCATAACCAGGATATTTAATTCATCCGAAGTAGAAAGCTGGAAATAATCATTGATACCATCCAGGTTAGGAGAAAAGCTGTTAGGTATGTATATTTTGCAGCGTAGCCTTGTTATCCTGATCGTCGTGTCGATCTGACAACCATTTTCATCAGCCATAATAAGTTGATGGTTGCCTCCGGATAATTGCTGAAATGTATTTCCGGTATGAAATGCCCCTCCATCTAATGAAAATGTAATCTGGCCGGTACCTCCTGCATAATGTATCACCAGGCTCCCGGTTATTTCTTCACATGCGGAAGGTTGAGTTATAATTCCGGTGATCGCTATCGGTGTTGGCTCTTTGATATCTGTATTGGCCATATTCCGGCAGCCAGCATCATCCATGATGTCGATGATGTAATGTCCTGAACCGAGATTTAAAAATTTATTGGAAGACTGAAAATTAGCACCATCAATTGAATACTGTACCTGGCCTATTGCTCCTGCAGGTGTGACTTCAATAAAGCCATCATTGACATCGCAACGTGGGATAGTAGTTTCAATCTTTGCTATAACAAGCGCATTGATTGAACTGATGCCAGCATGGATTGTGTCTGTGCATCCATTCTGATCTTTGATCGTGATCAGATAATGGGATGGAGCCAAAAGATCAAAATGATTTTCAGATTGAAAATTAATTCCATCGATTGAATATTGTATTTGCCCTGTGCCACCTGAAGGAGTGACAATGATAGAACCATCATTGAGGATGCAGTGTGATGAATCAATAGCCATACTACTGATGATAAGTGCAACTCCCGGGTTGATCAGAACATTTGACGTATCCCTGCATCCATTATCATCCATGATGATGATCTGATAACTCAGTGGTTTTAGCTGATCAAACAAATTGCCAGCCTGAAAATTATTACTATTAAGGGAATAAGTTATTTGACCTGTGCCACCTGAAGCAGTGATTAAAATTGAACCCTTATCATCGTTACAGGCAGGATCAACTGTGACTACCTGATCGATATGAACAGCCACAGGAGGACTGATCAATGCTGTCATTGTATCCTTGCATCCATTGACATCCCGGATGGTCACGAGATATGTTGCCGGATTCAGCTCATCAAAATGATTAGAATTCTGAAAATTAATTCCATCGATGGAATATAGAATACCATTACCATTTTGAACTTTAATAATCAATGACCCCAGATTTTCATCGCAGGATACTAATGAAGCAGATATGCTTTCTATTGTATCAAGAGATAATGTAGTCAGGTCGATACTATCTATAGCTATACAACCTGCAGTGTCGCGGACAGTGATCATATAATGCCCTGATCCTAAATTAGAAAATACAGGCGACGGTTGATAATTAAGGCCGTCAATTGAATACCCGATCAGGCCATTTCCGCCATTTACGGATACATCAATCTCTCCATTCGAACCGCCACAAGTACTTGGCACCATAGCAACATCCTCTATGACAGGTCCGGACGAAGGGATTAAGCTGACATCTTCTATGATGGTGCACCCATTAGCATCACTTACTATAAATTGATAGTTTCCACCAGGTAAATTGTTGAACGTATTGGAATCTTGAAAATTGATTCCATCCACTGAATAGTTCAATGGAGCTATTCCACCGGTGACATTTATGGTAAAAGAGCCATCATTATTGCTACACGTTGGATCCGTATTGGATACGCCATTATAAATGATCGGAGCAGAACCAAAAAATTCATAAGTACTGGCGCCGCCGCCTATCCGGATATTGAGGCTACAGACCAGCTGAAGTGATTTCGTAGCGAAATTTATTTCATAGATATCCGAATTGCCGCTGGATATGGCATAGCAGTTTATGCTGTCACAGCTTTCAGCGTAAGAAACGATGCCGAATATTTCACCAGAAATATTTTCATCAATGGCTACCGTGCTATTCGCCGGATTATTAAGATCCACTAATATTATTCTGTCATTTTCAACTGCGGCATACAATTTACCTTTATAAAATGTGAGGTCCCCGGTAGCTCTGAATCCAATAAGTCCAAGAAATGTACCGGTACCTGAAGATTTATCATATGAAAACAATGCGCCAGTATCGCCGGTGGTATAAAGAATACCGTCGGCTGAGGAGGTGAGCGAATTGAATCGCTGTCCTGCACCATTAAATTTATACACGTTTGTTGTAGATCCGGTTATAGTGTCGATTTCAAATAAATTTCCTCCGCTATCAACACCATATAAAGTTCCATCAGGATGAAAAGAAATATCTGTAATGCCACGCCCCAGTTGAACTATCTGCGTGTATTTGCAATTCACAATATTTAATCTGTAGATGCGGTTGTTTGTTGAGCTCAGATAGATTACCTGGCCAAAGAGTTGTCCAAGGCAGAAGAAAATAATTGGAATAAGTATTATTTTTTTCATGTCCTTATTGCATTGACACACCTACTGCGGTGGATAAATCCGGATAATCCGTGATGATACCATCAACGCCCCACCGGATAAGTTGTTCAATGTCTTCTTTCGTATCGACTGTCCAGGGAATCACCTTTATACCCAATGCGTGAGCTTCTTTAATAGTAGATTCAGTAAGTGTTTTATAATCAGGGCTATAGATCTCTGGTTTGAAAGAAAGCTTTTTAAGATTTTTCTTCAGATTTTTTCCTTTTTCAACCAGATATGAAATATAAAATTCACGTGGAGATATTTTGTGCAGTTCTTCAAGGACATTGATATCAAATGATTGTAGTGTGACACGATTGGCCATGCCCAGCCGATTGATGTCTGATAAGACGATCGCAACAAATTCTTTTGGTTCAGGGCTGTATATAGTGTAAGTCTTCGGTTCTGATTTGATTTCAATGTTGTACCTGGGTTGTCTGAATTTATTTTCAGCAGCAAATATTTCAATAGATCGGAAAACCATTTTGAGCGTTGGTTTTACAGTCCTTGTCTGCAACTGACTTGGAAAATTCAGATTACCACGCGAACCGCTGTCATAATTCTGTATCTCTTCGTAATCCATTTGATACAGATTGAGATTTTTTCCTTCGGATTTTAACACCGGCGAACCATCAGGATGGGAGCATATATCGGAAGACATCCAGGGTTCGTGAGAAACGACAATCTGACCGTCTTTCGAAATCACGACGTCGAGCTCAAGTGTTGTAACGCCCAGTTCCACAGCCTTCAGGAATCCGGGAAGTGAGTTTTCGGGCATCAGGCCACGGCATCCGCGGTGCCCCTGCCAGTCAATTTTTTGCTGAGCCAAAGCGTGCTGGAATGTGAATAAAACAAATATAATTTGGCATATACAACGAAGATCCCTCATCAGGGTACAAGATAAGGTTCAATCGAGGTCGAAAGTTAGGGTAAACCATGTATTTGTGCCGAAGAGGGCCAATTAGAAGAAAGATTTGCTTTTTATTACCAAAACAACTGAAAATGGACAGATCTGCTTCCAAAATCTGGTCAGATGCTGATTACTTACCCCATAGAATAAGAATTATCTTGTGGCCACCAATTAAAGCAGGACGATGAAAAAGATATATGGTGGCAAATTGATTCAGCCCCTGATGGCTGTGCTCTTTTTTCTGATTCTCAGTGTGATGTATTTTTTGCCTCAACTCCAGGGCAAAGTCCTACAACAATCTGATATCATGAGTGGCAGAGCTATGGCTCATGAATCTGTGACTTACCAGGAGAAATTGCACAGACCCATACTGTGGACCAATTCGATGTTCGGTGGTATGCCTACTTACCAAATCAGTTCGCCTCAGAATAACAACCTGATCAAATGGGTAGATAAGATTCACCAATTGTTTATCAGTCGGCCTATAGGATACTTTCTGGCTGCTATGCTTGGATGTTATATTGTCCTTTTGTGTCTTGGCGCCGGACATTGGCCTGCGATGTTAGGTGCTGTGGCATTTGGGCTTACGACTAATCAGATGTCCTTATATGAGACAGGTCATATGAGTAAATTCATGACCATCGTCTATAGCTCTTATGTGATCGCAGGTGGAATCCTGGCCTACCAGAAAAAATATATTATGGGTGGGATTGTGTTTGCCGTGGGTATGGCATTGAGTCTTTACAACAATCACGTACAGATGACTTATTACATCGGGCTCTTTATGATCTTGTATGTGATCATGTCTTTTGTGTTGGCGATCAGGAGAAAGGAGATGTCTGCATTTGCTAAAGCATCCGGAATTTTATTGATAGGTGTGCTGCTGGCTATCGGATCTTCGGCTTCTAAATTGTGGACGACATATGAGTACAGTAAAGACACGATGCGAGGTGGTGCCGTGCTTGAGACTCCGGTTGAAGCTAATGGGATTAGTACAAAGAATGGAGGATTGAATTGGGATTATGCGATGCAATGGAGCAATGGTCTTGAAGATGTTTTTGCTATGCTTATTCCCCGTGCGGCCGGTGGTAGTGGGGCAGAGCCCTTATCCGCTAATTCAGCTTTAGCAAAAGACCTTAAATCAAAAGGTGTTGACCCGAATTTTGGGATGCCACTATACTACGGCTCATTGCCTTTTACATCCGGACCTTCATATTTAGGGGCATCGGTTCTTTTTCTTTTTGTGTTTGGGCTTTTCTATATGAGGCCTTCTCTCAGATGGTGGATCCTCGGTATCACTGTGCTCACCGTGCTGATGTCGATGGGTAAACATTTTGCATTACTCAACAGACCTTTATTTGATCTGGTGCCGATGTATAACAAGTTCAGAGCGCCCAGTTCGATACTCAGCATCACTGCATTGATTGTTCCCATTGGAGCCGCCTTGGGACTTGGCGGATTTATGAAAGGGCATCAAAAATCTTTTCAGCGTCCGATCTGGATAGCGCTGGGGATCGTAGGTGGGCTTAGCTTATTGATTGCGATTCTGGGTCCTTCGTTGATGACCTTCGCGGGGAACAGTGATGATAGATTGGCCGCACAGGGATGGAGTATGGCGGCTCTGATGCATGATCGTAAAGCAGCATTGAGCGCCGATGCATGGAGATCATTTATCTGGGTAGTATTGAGTTCAGCGGTTATCTGGGTTTATCATCAGGGTAAAATCAAACAATGGTTATTACTTTCCGGTCTCGGGCTTCTCATCATCGCCGATTTATGGGCAGTAGGACGACGCTATATATCACCAAAAGATTTTGTTGCCGAAAAGAATGCAGAAGCGGTTTTCAATCCAAGGCCTGTAGATAATCAGATCCTCCAGGATCCGGATTTATTTTACAGAGTACATGATGTGACGGCTGATCCATTCAATTCTGCGATGGCTTCCTATTATCATCATACAATAGGTGGTTATAGTCCCGCTAAATTTCAGCGCTACCAGGATTTAATCGATCGGTATATCGGCAAAGGAAATCGGAACGTGTTGAATATGTTGAACACGAAGTATATCATTTTTCCGGATGAGAAGAAAGAACCTGCTGTTCAGCGAAATCCAGGTGCGATGGGTAATGCATGGTTTGTGGAGAATATTGTCATGGTCAATTCGAATAAAGAAGAATTGGAAGCCATAGATTCTGCGGATCTGAGTAAGAATGTTTTTGTCAATAAGGAGTTTGATAAAGAGATAGCCGGATATACACCTGTCAAAAACGGGCAGATCAAGCTTACTAGTTATGCACCTGATGAAATGATTTATCATAGTTCATCCCAGGGCGATGGATTAGCTGTTTTTTCTGAGATATGGTATGGACCCGACAAAGGCTGGCAGGCCTACATTGATGGAGTGAAGGCACCACATTTTCGTGCGGATTACGTATTGAGAGCTATGAAAATACCGGGAGGTGAACATGAAATAAAATTCAAGTTCAGTCCAAAGTCCTTTCATGCAGGGGAAATCATGTCATTGATTTTTTCATTATTGATTGTGCTGTCACTGCTCTATGGTCTGTACAGATGGTTGATCACAGCTACACCGACTGCACCCGTTGCAGTGCTGGAGCCGGTATCAACAGGGAAGAAGCATATACATCCGAAGAAAAAACACAAATAAGTGAAGAATGAAGAATGACGAATTGCCCCTATATTCACTGGTAAATCTCACTTCTTTCGTCACACGAACAAAGGTGACGTGCTGGTAAATTCACTTTTCACTTTTCACTTTTCACTTTTCATTCTTCACTTTTCACTATGATCATGACTAATCTATATGATGGATGGATGTCAGTTGAAATCATTGAGCATATTTATCAAATCGTCAGGACTAATGGAATTGAGTTTCGATAACATCATACATCCTACTGCTATTCTTGAAGGAAATATCCGGATGGGTCGCGGCAATCGTATAGGTCCAAATGCCGTATTGAAAGGCAATATTGAAATGGGTGATCACAACATCATTGATACAGGTGTCTTCATGGAGAATAATGTCAGGCTTGGTGATCACAATCATCTCTATCCATATGTTGTCATTGGTTCAGTAGGGGAGATGGGTGCCAAAGGCGATGTATTTATGACTGATGGTTGGGTCAATATTCACAATGATGTCACCATCAGGGAATTTTCATGTGTCAATTCACCTTTTTATTTTCCGGAGACATGTATTGATGACAAAGTGTATGTGATGAATAAATGTTACATCGCCCACGATTGTTTCATCGGCAGGGGTGCCATTTTGAGTGCCGGAGTGTTATTGGGAGGACGATGTGTGATTGGAGAATTTTCAAATCTTGGATTAGGTGCCACAGTTCATCAAAGGATGCACATCGGCACAAGAGTGATGGTGGGCATGCAGGCTGTAGTGACAAAAGATATACTCCCTTATTCACTTATCGCCGGAAATCCTGCGCGTATCCATCGCTTCAACAGATTGGGTGCCGAGCGTGGTGGAATGACAGAAGAACAGATCGTTGAAATGGAATCACTTTTCAAATCCGGTTTTCAAAGAATAAAGGAATCGGAAAATCCGGCAATGATGGAAATTAATGAATTTCTACAAGCGCATCCGAATAGTTTGGTGGAATTAAAAACCAATAAGTAATAAGCAATGCTTCGACCAGCTAAACTCACCCTCATGCTACAGCTCTGCAACCGTAAGCAATTGGCAATAAGCATAATGCAAAATGCAAAAAAAACATTCTACAATTCAGCCATTTTATTTCACCAGGGTTGCGCAGCATACAGCGGAGAAAAAAAAGATGCCCTGATGAAATATCTTTCCAGACATTCTATTGAAACAGGTATACATTATCCGATTTCACTTTCGAACTTAAACGTGACTACGGAGCAGTTAAAAATTGTTACAAGTTGTCCCCGGTCAGAGAAAGCAAGTGAAGAAGTTGTTTCTTTGCCCATGTATCCTGAATTAACAGAAGATCAGCAGGAATATATCTGCAATCATATACAGGATTTTTTTTCCAGCTAACAGACCAGTAATTTTTACATGGGTGTAATCAAGAGACAAGGATTTAAATTCAGTGTCATCAGTATCGTGGGGGTTGGATTGGGCGTGATCAGTACGCTGTTTATATACCCCAAGGCACTTGAAATGGTGGGGCTTTTCAGAGCACTTTACGATGCTTCTGTATTAGCATCTATCCTGGTTCTACTGGGGAGTCCTACTGCTGCTGTACGGTATTTTCCAAAATTCAATGTTGACGGACAAGCCGATAAAGGATTTCTGACATGGCTTTTAATTGTTGCCGGAGCTGGCTTTGTTGTTTTCCTCATCTTATTTCCATTTTTAGATAAGTTGTTGATTCGGTATGTTTTTCATGATCAGAATAAACTATACGAGGACTTCATCATTTATATTATTCCGTTGACCTTTTGTGTTGCTTTCACCAATTTATTAGGTCGTTATATTTCAAATTTCAGACGGATTGTCATTCCTGCTTTGTTTGAGAACCTGGCGATTAAAATCACATTGCCCATCATCATTTTAATTTTTCTTCGGGGCTGGATCAATGCTGAAGGAATTGTCATTGGTGTTGTCCTTTCTTTTTCTCTGGGGATGATCGGTATGTTCTGGTATCTTTTATGGCTGGGCAAATGGAAATTATCACGACCTGAAATTCTTGATGATAAAGAAGGGTTACGATCATATTCCAAATTTTCGGGTTTTAGTATATTATCTACCATTGGTAGCCAGATTGCATTTCGTATTGATGGATTGATGGTCGCCAGTATGATTCAATTTGCAGCGAGTGGATTGTATGCTATTGCATGGGCTGTTTCGGATGTGATCGGAAAACCAATGCGTGCGCTGTCTGCTATATCCGGGCCTATGATAGCTCAATATATTGAGCGCAATGATATGGCCGAACTAAAATCTCTTTATCGGAAATCTTCGCTCAATATGACCATTATCGGCATGGGTATATTCCTGTTGATATGGACTGTGCTGCCGTTCATATTTGATATCATGCCGCATCCGGAAGTGATGCGGGAAGGATCGTATGTTGTTTTCTTTTTAGGGCTGGCACAAGTATGGGATATGATGACAGGCGTAAACAATGAAATCATTACCTATTCCAAATTCTACAGATTTAATTTATTCCTGACATTATTTCTGGCGGTCACGAATATTATAGCCAATCTTATTTTGATTCCGCGATATGGTATGGTAGGCGCGGGGATGGCAACCTGCCTTTCATTCTTTCTGTTCAATCTGGTGAAATTGATTTATATCTATATTAAATTTGATGTCCAGCCTTTGAGCCTCAGATTAATTCCTGTTATTACATTTGGAATTGCAGCGTGGATGCTTTGTTCATGGGTGCCGGTATCGCATAGCCCTATCATCACGATTATCTACAAAGGTGGATTATTTAGTCTTCTCTATGGATTAGCGATCTGGAAGTTTCATATTTCACCTGATATTAATCAATGGATAGAGATGGCGTTGGGGAGGGTGAAGGGATTGCGGGTTTTTGCCCCTGTGCTTCGACCGCCTAAACGCTAGCTTGTGCTACAGCTCAGCAATCATCCCCTGAAAGGGACATAAAAACTGTTTTATTTTGATCTAATCATGTCATTCGAAAAATTAAAAAAGGAAATCAAATCAGGTAAATTCTATCCTGTGTATTTATTGCACGGCGAAGAATCATATCTGATTGATGAAGCTTCAGCATACCTGGAACATAATGTCCTTCAGGAACATGAGAAAGTCTTTGATCAGCAGATACTTTATGGTCCGGATTGTGACGCCAGGTACATTATGGAGCAATTGATGCTTTTTCCGATGATGGCAGCTCGCCGTCTTGTCGTTGTCCGCGAAGCGCAACAATTGGATGGTATACTTGAACTCGAGACGTTTGCCCATAAGCCTATTCCTTCAAGCATCCTGGTGCTGTGTTATAAAGGCAAGTCGCTGGACAAGCGGACAAAATTGTATGATGGAATAAAAAAGAATGGCTTCATCCTCGCGGCAGACAAATTGAAAGATGCAGATGTGCTGCCCTGGATATTGGAGACTGCAGCAGAATTGAAAATCAAGCTTGACCATGATGCTGCAGATGCCATGGTTGAATTGATCGGCAATGAAATATCAGTTCTTTTTCCTGAAATGCAAAAACTGGCGGCTAATGCAAAGCCTGGTGTCTCTATTACAAAAATGGAAATCCTTGATCATGTCGGATTAAGCAGGGAGTACAATGTATTTGAATTGCAGAATGCCCTTGAGGCCGGCAATGTCGGTAAGACCATGAAGATAGGCGCCATGATCGCAGAGCAAAAGGGCTATAGTATTATTGGGCTTGTGGCATTACTGGCAGGCTACTATACAAAGATCTATGTGACCAGATCGATGATCAATGCGGATGACAATGCAATTGCTGAAGCATTGGGTATGAAATCACCCTACATGGTCAGGAATTATAAAATTGCTGCAAAAAAATATTCGCCAGAGACACTCGAAAGGTGTATAGGTTGGCTTCATGTGTATGATATGAAAGCAAAGGGATGGAATTGGCCACATAAGGATGATCGGGCATTGACGATTGAATTGATCGGACATTTGATGCATCCTGATTATGTGCCGGAGTTTGTTGATCAATAGGCAATAGGCAATAAGCAAAAGACAATGAAAGTCATAACCTAATATGCGTTAATTTGCAGCTGAATAGTGGTCAAACATAAACTCACTGCTCACAACTCACTTTTTGATCCAGCTAGCAGAAATAGACCTTCTATTCTATCAATCATCGCTGAAGTACAGTCGTGATCATACAGGTCAGTTGCAGGTGTTTGATCCGGTCAGAAAGAAATTTATCAAAACAAACCCTGAGGAAATAGTAAGACAATTGTGGATTATCTATTTTATCAACATTATGAAGGTGAATCCAAAATTAATTTCTGTGGAACGTATGTTCAAAATCAATGGCATGCCCCGCCGTTTTGATCTCGTGATTTTTGGAAAATCCGCTCACCCGTTATTGCTTGCCGAATTCAAAGCGCCGGGTATAAAAATTCAACAATCGGTATTTGATCAGATAGCGCAATATAACATGAAACTACAGATTCCTTGTTCTCTGGTCAGTAATGGAAGTGAGCATTATTGTTTTCAGATAGATGATGAAGTGAAGGGGTTCATCTGGCAGGAGAGACTTCCGGTATTGATTTCTGATGTTTCGGGTATACAGTGACTATCATTTCCTTATTTCTGTATAATAAGTCACCTTCAGGGAACCTCTAGCAACTCGATTTTTATTTGCATTTAAAAACATAACTCATCCAAAGCTATTTTTGAAATGAAAATTGTGTTTTAGGAAATTTGTATTATCGCGGATCAGGTGGTTATTGATCCATTTGATTGAATTTTATCTTCTTAGATCGTCTTTTTGATCTGATTTTATCAAATGGGCGTTCTTATCCCTAGCTTTCTATTCAGGAATATACTTCTGGTCATATTGTATACCAAATTTTGCATGGTGATATCCGATGTGGTTCTCAACAGTCCGATACATCTTACCTGCATTCCATTCACTCGATTACTTACAGAGGCAAATATGTGTTCTACACGGACTCTTACTTTGGATTTAATCCGATTGGCCGTTTGTTGATGAGGCGTCAACGTCACATGTCTTGAGCCCTTTTTAAGGATTCGATTTCCAGTTCCTTTTTTTCGTAATGCCTTTTTAATTTCTGCACCTGCATATGCACTGTCTGCATAAATGGGCTGGCCCTTATCCGACTCCTCAATTAATTCAATGATCACCTGGCTATCATGGACATGCGCAGCAGTGACCTCAAAATTATCTATGAGTTTACTACCAGCATCGACTTTCACATGATTTTTGTAACCATATTGATGTTGACCTCCTTTCGTAGTCCAACTGGCATCCACATCTTTTTGTTTCCTCTTATTATCAGACCAGTCTTTTGGTGTTGTACCTTCCTTAATTTCCGCATTCTCTTCTCTTGAGTTACGTTGAATTGGTGCCTTCACGAAACTGGCATCTACAATTTTCCCTTCCTGTACCATATACCCTTCTGCGCGTATGCGATCTCTGAATAGAATAAAGGCCTGATCAATAACACCAGATTTACTGAGTACTTCTCTGAAAGCCCAAAAGGTTTTTTGATCTGGTATTTTATCAGATAATGAAAGTTTCAAAAAACGCATGAAGGTCAGGCGATCATGTATCTGATATTCTAATTGCTCGTCACTCAGTCCGTATAGCTTTTGTAATACCAGTGCCTTGAATAACATAACACGATCAAATGGTGGCCGTCCTCCTTTGGCATAGGAATCCTGAAGTGTAGCATTTTCAAGCATCCTACGGAAAGCCTCAAAATCTATCGTCTGTCCAATGGAGATCAATGGATCCTTCAAATTAGTAAGCTTAGACATACGATCTTGATCATCAAAAATGCCAGGTTGATTCTTATTCTTCATACCTTTAAGATACAAACTACATATCATATGTTTGTACAATATGAGAGGTTTTTAGAGGTTCCCTTAAGGTAATTAACAAAGAGAAGTCATGATGAAACATCTTTTAATAATAATAGCTTTGAACCTAAGTGTGTTTATTGTTTATTCACAAAAAACTTCTCTCAGCTTCCAAGCTGGTATTTCTTTTCCAAGGAGGTACTCTCCCACATTAGAAAATCTAGACTACATAAAAAAAGAAAATCGCAAGACAACATTTGTTCCATGTATTAAATATAAGTACCAAATCTTTAACCATTTCCAATTGAAAGCGGGTATTCTTTACGAAGAAAGAGGATGGTACGATTATTCTTATACTATAGATCCAGAAACCGGCGAAACTTTTCCAAATACAAAAACTAATTATTATTATTCTTTCTTAACTTTCCCTACAACTATTCAGGCCTATTTAGGAAAAAATTTTAAACTATACTTAGGTGGAGGTTTAAATAGTTCACTAAGATTAGGGGGTTTAGCTAAGGCAAATGGGAAAAGGGTTAATCCGTTAGGAAATATACTACCGGGGGTAAAGCATCCTTCATGGGATATCAGTTCTGAGATAGAATTAGGCATTAACATAAAACTTTCGCCTAATTTCAACTTTATAATTGACGGATCTCATTTTAAAAGTATATCACCAATTGGAAAAGCCACACCCACCGAAGAAGTTGTCTTTCATAAAGGCTACATGATACTTATTGGTATAGAAAAGAATTTTTTAGACTGAGATTATTATTATAGCAACTGACCAAAGTGCGCTTGTTTTAAAATTAAAACTCGGGTTAAGTCTTATGATAATCAAATTATGGATTATTCAGTTGGATTGACAATATAGCTTATGAAATATGAAGGTGGATCTTGAATATTAATTGCAATTCTATTTCGATTGTAATATCCTTCCTGCGATATATCCGTCGAGAAAAGCTGATTTCTTACTATGATATTTGGGACAACTTCCTCTAGAGAATTTCGTATAGTTAAAATCAAATCTCCCGAAGTATTTATTGCCGACATACAATGAGTGCCATTCAAGAGCTTATGTCGGTGAACATTTCTGACCCGGCTAATTCCCTATTATCTAAAGTCTCAATTAGATTCAACATAGATTTTTACAGGAAAATAAGTTCAGATTTTAAAAATGTGCACCTAAATAATCCAATGCACACAGCCTTGCTGAAGCTCAGACGTAGGTATACCTATGCCTTACGATTCATTTTTTTAGGACATTCTGAAGTCTTTTTGATGCAAGCAACGCTTGCATCAAAAAACATACTACGATAAGCTTAGGCTGTGCCTAAGCTTGTGTGTCAGCAAATTTCAGATTTGCGAAATGAAAGCATTGTCGCGCAAAACGTAAAGTTGATTGCCATCAAGACAGGGGCAAGCCCTGTCTCTACTATGCTGTCAGGGATTTGGGAAAAGTAAATTTAAAGTTGCAGTTGCTCTAAGGTAGATGCAGGGCTTGCCCCTGCATTTCCATTAATTAAAAGTTGTGCTCTACAGATATAAATCATTAACTGATCACATCGGTGCTATATCAAGTATCGTAAATGTACCCGGCTTAAGCGGAGCCTTCGGGTTGGGAGTTGTTTTAGTAGCCGGAGGAATGTCTCCATATTCAGCATAAGGAAGATACAGGTGATGCGTTTTGGCATCAAGGCAAATCGTACGGGCACTTTTATGTGTATCGATGGTGGAGAGAAGCCGGAATTTATCACCCTTATCTTCCTGGACAACAGTCATTGTGCCTTCTCCATTGGAACTGAAAGCTCTTTTGGAGACAGGATCAAAAACACAACCATCCGGATTTCCTCCAATGGCCACCGTATCGATGAAAAGACCGTTCGTCGCATTCAGGATTACCATCATTTTATTGTCACACGCTGAAAACAACCGGTGGGTAACATTATCCAGTGCCAATCCCGATGGCCCGGTACCGGGTGCCAATGACCATTCGTTGATAACGGAAAGTGTTTTGGCATCAATCACAGCCACCAGACTTTTATCCTCGATGTTGACATATATTTTTCCTTTTCCGTCTGTCACTGCAAATTCAGGTTTGCCGGATAGCTGGATGGTAGTTGTGACCGTGTCTGATTTAGCATCTATGACTGAAACATTAGCTGTACGGCCATTGAAAACAAAAACCTGGTTTGAAAATTTATCGTACAGAATAGCGTCAGGATTTACGCCCGTCACTTTTATTTTCGACAATAACGCATAGGATGAAAGATCCACAATCGACACGGATGTGTCTCTCCCGCAGGAAATGAATGCTTTTTGATCAGCCTGGTCGAGAGTGATGCCGTGAACGCCTTTTGTATTGGGGATAGTACCCAATAGTTCTCCGGAATAGCTGTCTACGACTTGTGTGATGCCGCCATGGGATACAAACAACCTGCTAGTCGCGTCATCAGAGACGAGATAATCCCAGGGCCCATCGCCTTTGATGGCGAAGGTGTTCGCGATCTTATATTTCGGGGTTGCAGTTTGGGCGTGAGTAGAAGTGATTAGCAGCAGCATCAGGCTGTTAATCAGCAAGGTTAGTTTAGTCATCAGCTTCGTTTGGGTTTGAGTTTGGAAGATTCCAGATACATATCGGTTTTTTAGAGATGAATATTGTATTATCCGGAAATTACCAAAGATCAAAGATCTCAACCCATCACAAACTGATTTTGTAGCCTATCCCTACATGTATATTTCTACTTTTTGAAGTGGAATATTCACTGACATTTCTCATGCCCATATAACCATTAGTTTCAAGGAATACCTGCCCGAAAGACAAATGATATCCGATGCCAAGCCCTACGTAAATACCATTATCCCATCTGTGGACATTTATCCCGAAAGGGTTCTTAAAATTGAAAGGCACCACATTTGGATCATTGGCACCGGTCCGATCTATAAATACTTCGCTGCCCGAAACCATATAGGACATCCCATAACCTGCTTTTCCAAATATTTCAAATTTGCCATTCGATACAGGGGTTCGTGCCGTAAGGATCAGAGGCATTTCCGCATAATTGCACATGATTTTTCGGTCACTGGTAAAGGTCACGAACTCTGGTATGCAGGCTGCTCCTCTTCGGACAAAACCGGGTTCGATGCCTATACCAAATACTTTTCCTGCTTCGAAATTCAAAAGCCCGGACAACTGGCAGGCAGGTATGTGCGTCACTGCATTTTCAGGAACAACAGCATCCCCATAATCTTCCCAGGCTTTACCATAAGAAGCTCTGAAACCAACTGAGACCTGTCCTTTACTGTAATAACTCAGACAGCACAGCAGCAAAACGAAAATAGAAGTTGAAGTTTTCATGATTCTAAATTTTATGAATAGACTTAATAATCGATTACAAGGTTGGGCAAAAAAAAGATAAAACTTTAACAAGGCACTAATTCCAAACTAATAAAAACCTTCGTTTTTTTTGATTAACGATGTAAGTTAAAAAACATTGTGTCCGGGTTTGTATGAAATGGTCATAAGCTTCTGTATTTGAAATTCTGTTCGTTTCGACTTCGGGGTACGTCTTTCCGTTTCAACTTCGCTTCATGTCGTTTCGTTTCGACTCCGGTGCATGTCGTTTCGGTTTCACGGTGTCGTTTCGTTTCAACTTCGGTGCATGTCGTTTCGGTTTCAACTTCAGTGCATGTCGTTTCGGTTTCACGGTGTCGTTTCGGTTTCACGGTGTCGTTTCGTTTCAACTTCGGTGCATGTCGTTTCGGTTTCACGGTGTCGTTTCGGCAACGCTCATCGGTCGTTTCGGCTACGCTCAACGACCGGGATTTCACCAGACGATAATTTATTTTTGACACACTTTATGAAATGATTTTCGTAGCGAAATCCATCTCGACTACGCTCGATGAGAAATTAAAAAATCGTAGAGCGAAGTCGAAACGATAATACCAGAGAAAATGATTTTGTACTTGAAACAAAAAAAATCATTATTCTCGATAATCCCGGTCGTTGAGCGTAGCCGAAACGACAATCACCAGGAAAATTGATTACTATTTATTCTCTGGCGGATTATTCTTTATATGAAAGTGTCTGAAATGGGTTTTATTCAGACATTTTGAGTACAAATGCAGATCCGATTCATGACCAAAGATCAACGCTTCCTTCTTTTTTCGACTCCAGCCCTGGACTTGTTTTTCACGGAGAAACGCATCTTCAATTCTTTCAAATTCTTCGAAATAAACAAGTTTGACGGGTTGATGCTTCCGGGTAAAATTTGCACCTAATCCATCCTGATGTTTTCTGACTCTGGGCATCAGATCATTTGTGCTTCCTACATAGTAAAGACTATTGGAGCACTCCAGGATATACATAAATCCCTTCATGCTTTTCAACTTTGTGGTGAATGAATAGTAAATGAAAGTTAGGGAAATTTGATTTATAAATTGTATTTTTTGTTATGCTTTCGTTTTGGCAATGATCGCCAATAGTTTCGGCAACGATCTTCGGTCGTTTCGGCTTCGCTCAACGACCGGGATTATCTTGCACGACAGATTTTTTTAATTTTCGATTTTCGAAGATATCAACCTGTAACATTATCTCGGCTACGCTCGATGAATTCATGGGTTTAAATTAAGGGTCATTTGGTCATCTTTAAATCGTTGAGCGAAGTCGAAACGATATAACCAGCATAAATCATTGAGCAGCATGTGTCGTTTCGGCTACGCTCAACGCCGGGATTTCACCAGATGATAATTTCTTTTTGTCACACTTTGCGATATGATTTTCGTAGTGAAATTCATCTCGGCTACGCTCGATGAGAAATTAAAAAATCGTTGAGGAAGTCGAAACGATATAACTAGGATAAATCATTGAGCAGCATGTGTCGTTTCGGCTACGTTCAACGACCGGGATTTCACCAGACGATAATTTCTTTTTGACACACTTTATGAAATGATTTTCGTAGCGAAATCCATCTCGACTACGCTCGATGAATTCATGGGTTTAAATTAAGGGTCATTTGGTCATCTTTAAATCGTTGAGCGAAGTCGAAACGATATAACCAGCATAAATCATTGAGCAGCATGTGTCGTTTCGGCTACGCTCAACGACCGGGATTTCACCAGATGATAATTTCTTTTTGTCACACTTTACGATATGATTTTCGTAGTGAAATTCATCTCGGCTACGCTCGATGAATTGTTGAATACAGAAGTGATTCAGCTGATAAGAATAGTTGAAAGAAGTTGAAAGTGACTTTCCAAAACAGCAATTTTTGAAATCATTAAATAGTTGAAAGAAGTTGAAAGTTGCTTTCAGAAAATGGCAATTTGAAATCATTAAATCGTTGAAGGAGGTTGAAAGTTGCTTTCAGAAAATGGCAATTTGAAATCAT
>JBBSAQ010000044.1:0-38202 GCA_038252065.1 Chitinophagales bacterium | reverse complement strand
AGGAGTAAGGTGGTGTGATCCAAAATGAAGTTTGAAGAAAAGTTTTGCACCTGGAGATTTCTTACTCTTGCAGCAATCTATCTCAGAAGTGCATATTTTGGGTATATTTCGAGGCTGGAAGTGCAGGTATAAACAAGTTAGATGCGATTGCAAGATGATTTCTATGATATAAAGAGTAAGATTAATGTAATTCATATTAACTGTAAAATAGACGACAGTTAGCCAAAATGACCACTATCAATTTGTTTATCTTCACAAAAGTCTGTTTAAATGTATAAGTAAATGAATTCAATTTTGGCAATTGTTAGCTTTGCACTAATAGCTCTTCCGCAATTAGTTCATTCACAATGCATTGCTTCTGCAGGTGAGGATGCCATTGTCTGTATAGAATTTTTTGGTCACGATCAGATTACATTAGGAGGAAATCCAACTGCTGCAAATGGAGTGCCTCCATACACGTATAAATGGTCATGTAGTTATTATTTTCCTAATGGAACATATCCTTATGATGCATCTTATTTTTTGGACAATGTGCGTATGGCAAATCCAACAATAAGAAATATTGCTCCAGATTCAATAACTTTTCGTATTGATGTTACAGATAGTATAGGTCAGACGTGCTACGACAGTATTAATGTTAGATTCACCGGCTTTGGGTGGGAAGATGGTGAACGAGATGGGTATATGCATCAAGGAGATAGCATTAGACTTCATCATTTATTGGTCGGCGGCATTCCACCAATATCATATCATTGGTTTACAGAAGTAGATAGTTTTAATTCATCCGAACCTTATCCATGGGTTAAGCCAGATACTACAACGAGGTATTATTTGAGGGCTTATGATTCAACGGGATGTGAAGGAGTTGATGCATTTACAGTTAATGTATTGACGACGGGAATTTTCGATGCTCAGAGGCCTATTTCCAAATCAATACTTTACCCTAATCCGCTAGTCGATATATCTATTCTCAAAATTTATGGCCCTAATCAGAAACATCAAGTATTTTTTTACGATGTTCTCGGGCAATTAACACATCAAATAGAAATGAAGGAGAATCAAACTGAAATTTCTGCAGAGGATTTTGTAAGTGGGTTGTATTATTACAATATTTATAACAAAAACATAATAATTTCCCAAGGTAAGATGGTGGCAAAGTGATTAAGTCATTTGAAACGGATTACTCAAATACAACCGCATATAGTCGAGTAGGTAAGGGGGAATCTCACCCCCAAACCTCTCACAGAACCGTACTTGAACCTCTCGATTCATACGGCTCTTATTATGCAGTCAGAAATTAACCGACTTTGTCTCTTCTTTAAAAATCATCCTTAATTGTTTAAGTTGTTCTTAAATAAAAACTGCATAATTGAAGTCCTTTGCTCCACTCCCATTACAGAAGTTTCATTGCTACTACGACTTCATCCGCCACCTACATGCTCATTAGTAATCAACTTACAGGTATTGCCTGCTTGTGTTTTCCTTTTGACATAGCACATAGGTTTCCTGTGGTTCCATACTAAAGCCTGGATAGAACTCATGCCCCCTTTATGACGGTTGCCGCACAGACAGTAATCAGGTGCCCTCTATGCTTATCTCCAACCTCTCGATATAGATTGGATTTTGACAACAACTGGCCTTTTCGCCACTTCATCGGAAGGTTCGCTTTCGCTCATCTTTTCTATCCATACCTGACTGTTTATACAGCCTTTTCTTCTATCGCTTCATACATCCTTGTTTCCGAGGATGCATCATAGAAGTGGTTTGGCGAGTATTCCTAAAAATCCTCACCGAGGGGCCTACCCTCATCTTTAATACAGCTTACACAGCACACATCGAGTAGGCGGCCCCGCCTGTTGACGTTATGGGCTATGCCCAAATTTGGTAAAAATAAGGTTGCGGACTTCAATCATGGAAGCTCAAATGAGGACTTTTTTCCGTACTTTTGTTAGATGAAAAAAGCAAGAATTGGACCTCTTGACTTTGTGGTTGATAAGCTAACCAAATCGATTGAAAACACTTCAACAGGTGAAGTATTTGATACTGAAATTGTTCGCTTGACGATACAAAATTTGAAACAAATCAAGAAAACTGATTGGCAATTTGACTGGTTAAAAGAAATCAAGGATAAAAGGAAGGAGGTTTATAAACTCACTACAATAAACAACCCTACGATTATCCAGGGATTGCTAAGTATAGAGGACAAGCAAGACCACATTTTTATGCATCTTATTGAGAGTGCTAAATTCAATAAGAGCAAAAACAAGGTTTATTTTGGTATTCCTGGTAATCTTGTAGCTTATGCTTGCAAGGTTTCCATGGATAAAGGATATCAGGGCTTCCTTGCTTTTGATGCAAAATCTGTTTTGATTAAGCACTATCAGGAAACACTTTATGCAACGCATTTTCGGGGACTCAGAATGTTCATTGAAACAAATGCTGCAATACGTCTAATTTCTCAATATTTTAAATCATAATACAATGGGACTTATCAAGGAACCAAAAAATGTTGACTTCACTGTCAAGTCAAAACCATGGACGAGGGAAGAACTTAAGGACTTCAGAAAGTTAATGACTGAATTGAAGACTAAAAATTCTGAGAAAATATTAGCAAAGAACAAAACGAAATCTACAAAGAAGAAGAAAGCTATCGCATAATTTAACGGCCAATCAATAGAAAACTGATTTGCACAGCCCATAACATTTAGGACTTCGTTATGTGCGAAGCACAAGCAATGAAGTCGATGTTTCATGTAACCTTTGGTAGTTAAGGCGCAAGGAGGATTTAAAGATTATGGGGATTGCGTTTTAACTTTTCGCCCTACTCACTGTGTTGTCATTTCCTACTGAACTGCTTGATGACCGGATTCAACCCGTACCAGAAATTTTGCCTTGTGGATCTGGATGTCCATTTAATTCTTGAGTGTGCCTGCACAAGACTAACGCCTCCTGTCAGACTTCGATGACGATGAGAAGGATGACAAATTCTATGTCGCGACCTCAGACTGTAGCAAGTCGGGATTGATGAACATGAACGGAAAGGTTCTCTTCAAACCTGGCTTCGGATTTATTGAATTTAGAAAAAACGTGAATCTCTTTTCCCTCATGGGCCCAAATGACTACTCCGGGTTTTATGACGGAGATGGCCATATTTTTCTACCTAAGGAATGAGGGTGCATTCAGGAGTAAGGTGGTGTGTTCCAAATGTGTTATGAAGAATATTGTTGCACCTGGAGATTTCTTACTCATGGTTCAATCCGTCTCAGAAGTGTGTATTTTGGGTATATTTCGGAGGGGAAAATGCAGGGATAAACAAGTTTGACACAAGCTAAATAAAAATGGTATTAAAAATTTTACTTTTGACCACAACACTCTTAGTGTCTTGCACAGGAAAAAATAACAGTAATCATTCGAAAAATATTAAAACAATGAATCAATCTGATCTTAAAAATGAAAAGACCAAGAATTACGAATTCCTGAAAGATATGTATCAGGACGATTATTTTCCTGAGCATCTAGTTGATAAAGGGAAGGCAATCCTGATTGATTTGTGCAGACAAATCGAAATTCAAGAACCAAGTTCATTAGAAGAGTTATATACTTTGACTCATGCTGCAACAGAAAGATTTAACGATCTAGAAGATGAATTCGCCGAAAATGAAAGTGAAATGGAGACGGCAGCAGCAGAAGCTATTGCCATGGATTTTGCATTTATCGCAGTTTCATATGGATATGACGCTGATGTGGAAGAGCTAATTGGCCCAAGAACATGGTAAAAGTCGCCTGTGTGGGACAATGACTATAGTCAATGGCGGATAACCGATTCCTCACAGTTGATTATCTTGAAACTGATTCAGATTACTTGGTAGATTCTCGCCTTGAGCCGGCACTGCCTATAGACTTCGCCGTTAGAAGCGATGTATCATGGGAAAGTCTTAACTTCACAGAGAATGAAAACAATTAAAGAGCTTACAGCAATTATAGAGCGAGAAGGCGATGGTTATGTCGCGCTTTGTCCTGAACTTGATATAGCAAGCCAAGGTGATACCATTGAGGAGGCCCGCTCAAATCTCATTGAAGCTCTTGAACTTTTCTATGAAACAGCTTCAGAAGAAGAGATATCAAGAAGAGTTCATGAAGAAGTGCTGATCACTCGTGTCCAGGTGGCTATATAATGAAACCCCTATCCGGGAAAGAAGTTTGTTTGATTTTAATGAAGCATGGTTTCATTCAAATAAGACAGCGTGGAAGTCATATCATCATGCAAAAACAAATAAAAGATTCCACCACAACTATTCCTGTTCCAAACCATAAGGAATTGCGAACAGGAACACTGCGCTCAATAATCAGACAAAGCGGTATCGAGAAAACAGATTTCGAATAGATCCATCGCTTCTCACAATGGGACACCCACCATCTTCAGTATTTCAGGCTAATCAGAAATGTGTAATTTTAAGCATTCGGATGCTCTTCTGGCAATAGTAAAAGACGGCGAGTGTCCCCGAACGTTATTTGTATCCTATTGGCAACAAAGCGACTTCAAACTGGTTACAAGAAATTAATTATGACACATAATTATTAGAACATAATATCAAAAATAGAATGAAAACAGGCCTTAAAAAGGACGAAATAGTAATCCTTGAAACTCAACCGCATTGGTTCACATTAGTTGGACCAGCTCTTGTAACATTATTTGGCCTCATCATTGGCTTTGCAATCGGAGGCTTAGCAATTCTAATTGGAGTTATCTGTATAGGGTATTTCATTTACAAAGTCGTTCAACGTAAAAACAATTTATGGGCTGTTACTAATTTAAGAGTCATTGACGAATTTGGCGTGTTCTCAAATAATTCCAAAGAAAGTCCGCTTGATAAAATCAATAATATTTCTTACAATCAATCCCTTTTGGGAGGTATTTTCGGTTTCGGAAATATACAAATTCAAACAGCAGCAGAAATTGGTTCAACAATGTATTACTCGGTAGAAAATCCAAAGGAACTTAAAGACGCTATCACGCACATGCAGGAGGAATACAAGAATCATCAAATTAAAAAGCAAGCAACTGAATTGGCAAGTGCGATTGTAGCAGGACAACAAAACAACAAAGTAGATGTCGTTGCTGAACTTGAAAAACTCCATGAACTAAAACAAAAGGGAATTTTGACAGAAGAAGAATACAGTAATCGCAAAACAAAAATTTTAAATTCGTAATCACTCACTCTGCGCTGTATGTCTGTCATCCTGGTGGGCAGCCTAGTCCGTTGACAATAAGTATATTTGAGATAGCACTTCACTTAATTGATATTATGAAAGAACTATTAATTGCCGACAAACAACAATACCTTGATAGCCACTATCCGTTTGATGAAATTCCAGAATTGATGGACAAAAAGCGCTGTATTCATTGTTACTCCATTTTTTATGTTGGCGAGTATAACGTATTTAAAGACAAAAATGGAGATGAATTTATTTGCTGCCCAAATGCTCCAGACTGCGATGGAACGGTTATTGACTGGTTTCCAGTAGACAATAAGTAATAAATTTACAATCATCTGTTTTAAAACCTTCCCCCACCACTCCACCTCACATCTTTACCACCCTCTCCCTCACCTCCACCTCACTCTCCACCACTACCAAATAGATCCCCGCCGCATATGAAGCCATAGGCACTACTATCTTTTCACTCATGATGCCTTGATACACAATCAGCCCCATGGTATTGATGATTTTAAAATGAATGGGTGCAACATTCACTGGATAGGCAATGACCAATTCATTTTTCACAGGATTTGGATACACACGTAGACTGGAAGCTCCTGGTGATGTATTTATGCCCGTCGATGATTTGCCTATTGATTCCTTTCTCAGAATGCCACAAAGACACATGCTTCGACTTGCTAACCTCATCCTTGGTTCGCCACATTCGACTAACGCTCAGTGCAACGCCTGCTAATGCGCATCCTCGTGCCTCAGCTCACCAACCGCAGCTCAGCAACCGACGCAATGAAATTTATTGTTGCCCTTTTTGCCTATTAATTCCATTGCCGCTAATTGCGCTAATTCACGCTAATTATAATTTTTCATTTGATGCCACTCGCCCTTCACTTCAGTGATTTACCCAGACAGGGGCAAGCCCTGTCAATACTATTCACTATTCACTATTCACAATTTTGCCGCAAATTTCGCAATGTTGCTGAGCTGTAGTAAAAGGATGCGTAAAGCAAGTCGAAGCATTAACGCAAATTATTATTTTTACCATTTACCGCTTACCGTTCACCGCTTACCGTTCACCGCTTACCGTTCACCGTTTACCTCGCACCGTTTACCTCGCACGGAGTACACAGAGAGCGCGCAGATCAATTCTGAACTCTTACATTATTGATCTCCAGAGTCCCCTGATTGAGAATCAATCCATCTATAGGGTGACCATTGATCAGATTAAGTGATTCGATATGTACCAATTTGCCTGGAGGTATCGTAAAGACTCTGGAGTTGTTTTCACCGGAGATGAAGAGGTTGTCCATTCCTAGTCCCAATATTTTCACATTTCGACTGAGGATGATCTCCGGACCGGTGAGATGAATTGTTTGTGTAGCCAGAGCCGGATCAAACTCAACCACCCCATTGGCACAAGCAGAAGAAAGGGCTGCCCGCAATGAGCCCAGACCAGCATTCGCTGTAGTCGTAACCAATAACGAAAGATTAGGATTGTTTTCATACACTCCGATATCCACTGCAGATCCCTGGATACGGGTGTGCTGATCGAGATCCACAGGTTGAGTGACTACCAGAGAATTACCACCATCATTTGCCGGACTTAAGCATGGATCGACATGGAAATTATTATTGGTCGTATCTATGAAGTAGGGATCATCCGCAACATTACCGCCGAGATCTGAGATATTTGAAACGCCATAGGGGATGGTCTCTTCTACAAGATTGTGAGAAAAATGGATAGACCCTGTACCCAGGATGGCCATCTGATCATCATTACCCCAGAGAATTGAATTTTCCATCGTAACATTTGCATTCGTGCCACCGATGCCTCCTTCTACGCCGCCATCACTATTCAAAGCGATCGTGCAGTTGATCAGTTTAGGATTGCCGAATGCGCAGTTTATTCCGCCACCCTGTGCTCCTGCGTAGTTGCGTACGATGAGACAATTGACATATTCGGCATCGCCATTCAGATGAAAGATTCCTGCACCTTCACCTTCCGATGGTGTTCCGGATGTCACTGCAAAATTACCCGTCACAATGCAATTTGTGATTTTAGAATTTCCAATATTAAAGATTCCTGCTCCTCTTTGTTTCATACCCGGAAAGCTCTCTATGGCATCTGAATATCCTGCGGTTATGCTGACTCCATCCAGCGTTCCTCCATTCGTCATTACTACCGTGTATGCATTTGCACCGACTATATCTGCGATTGTTGCAGGGGATTGTGATAAATCATTTTGTTCCAGATCACCAGACAGAATGGTTGCATAAGCAGATAGATCTTGTGGGCCACCTCCTTGTGGATATCCACCTTTCACCGTAATCCCGTCCGGGATAATAAAATGTGCATTTCTATTATTGTCGATCATGCCTCCACCCTGATCAGGATAGTACATTCCTTCCGCCACATAGATTGTATCACCTGTTTTCAGACAAGTATTGAATAAGGCTGATTGCAGATCCGTAAATGCATTCGGCCAGTCAAAACCATTCTCAAGACCTGATGCGGAATGATCCACATAGTAATGATCCGTATTACTGTATTGAAGTTTTTTAGTGACGATACTATCGCATCCCATTCCGGTCTGCACGATTTCTTCATATACGCCAGGAGCTGATCGATAGACCCCTGCTATAAGTATGCTGTCACCACAAGGAATGAATACATCCAAAGGTGGGTAAAGCCGACGTACAGCTCCTATCATTATTCTTGCGCTGTCACATCCATTGATTGCACCACCGAAGAGGGTATCATAGACAACACCCACATTGGCTATATCGCAGACAAGTGTATAAATGTATTCTGAGATCGGCGGGATGTAATAATTATTGAATGTAGTGATCGTATCGCAACCATTCGCTGCGCCACCAAAAATAGTATCCATCACAATGGATACATTCGCTTTTTGACACACACCGGTAGCTATACTATTTCTTGCTGTTGGCAATATGGAGACTACTGTGGTGAGCATGGTATCCGGATCTGAACACAATACAGCGGGAATGATGTCAAGGTAGGAACCGGAAGTATCTTGCCATGCTCCTGCCAGAAATATACTGTCACTTTCACACAGTGCGACAGAAATATTTGTTTCTACAAAGGAACCAGATTGAAATTCATAAGCGCCCATATCAATAATATTTTCATACACTCTTACTTGCATGGCCAAATCTAATGCCGGGAGATTACTGATCTCACCGTTATCTCCTGAATTGATGGCGGGTGAGCAACTGGTAAGTGAATAGTCTCCACCTCCAACCACTAGCGGGTCAGAAGAGAGGTTGCCTCCCAGGTTGACAATGGTCGGCGGTAATGTGCCCCGAACGATACTATTCTTAACACTCACACTGCTTACACTTCCGATACTATTAAATTCACCACCGGCAGGATTCCAAAGTATGGTGTTGATGATTTGGGTAGAACCTGAATTGGCGAGCACATAGATTCCATCATTACTATCATTGCTGGTACTGTTGTCAAAAATGCTACAATTGCGCAGGGTGAGTTGTGTATTATGTGTATAAATAGCTCCACCTGTTACAGCACCGGTATTTCCGCGTATCAAAACATTGTTCAGTACGGCAACACCACCACCAAGAGCCAAGCCACCACACGTTTCTCCATTTGCAGCATTGTCCCTGATTTTAGAATTATTGATCGTCAATGTACCTGAACTATATACGCCTGCACCATATCCCCCATAGAATGCAGAGGTCCCCATATAATGACTCCGAACATCACAATAATTCATCGTGAGATTTGCTCCGGCGGCATTTAAGATGCCATGCCCGTTCTGATATTCAGAGCCTAAATTGAGGTTGTCAGTGTAGCTCTTTTCGATGGTGAAGCCATTGAGTTCCAGGGTCCCGAGATTAGTCAGGACTTTGTAACTGTTATCCGTATTCGTGGCGGCTCCAATCTCTCCTGTCATGATCGTGGGATGCAATGTATAATCACTGATGCCTCCTCCGGAAGGATATCCTCCGATGATGACCAAATCTTTATCAGTGTTTAATATAAACCTTAATGTTCTGTCAGTACCTGACGTAGGTGTATAGTAGCCTTCTGCGACAAAAATGGTATCCACATTCTCACAATTTTTAGCATTGTTTTCATGATTGAAACCATCCATCAACTCCGTATAAGCAGAAGCCCAGGAATATCCCGTTCCGCCGGGTGTGGCATTTTTATCCACATAAATATTTACATGTAAGATGTCATCGAGATTTGGACTTCCCTGGTATTCGTATGCACCCATGTCAGGAGCTACGCTTTGTGGTCTGACGGCACCATTTATATCTCGATTGAAAGTGAAGTTGTCAAAAGCACTAACGCCTTTATCAATTGCAGGAGAACAAGGTCGCAGTGTGAAGTCATTCGTACTAATGTCTGTGAAAGCAGGATCTGAGGCCAGCACACCACCACCATCGACTACTGAAGCCGGCTTTCCATCTTCGATGATGGTGTTGGCTAAGGTGATGGAATTCACATTTCTGATTTCACCTTCATTGGGATTTACGAGTATTGAGTTCCTGATCGTTCCTATTTGTGTAGTGCTTGTATACACAACACCTGCTGCGTCGGTATCCGAAATGTTATTTGCAATCGTACAATTGGTTATTGAAAACGTACCGGTGCCATCCATATGAATTGCGGCACCCAATCTTTCTCCGGAATTGCCAAAGACTGTAGAATTGATCATTTCAAAGGCAGAACCTGTATGATAGATTCCTCCACCCAGATTTGCCGGGGCATGATTGTCTCTGATGACAGAGTTGTAAATTTTGATAGCGCCAAAACTGAAGACACCACCGCCATTCGCTTCAAAAGTGGAAACGCCATCAGCAAAGGATTTTTCCAGGATCAGACCATTTAATTCTAAGCCTCCATAATTTAAAAACAACGTATAACTGTCTCCTGCATCAGCTACATCATTATCATTTATATCACCACTGATGATTGTGGGGTGAGCAGACCAATCACGTGTACCCAAACCTTGTACAGGATATCCGCCGAGAATGACAAGAGGAGAATAGTTGATATGCGCAATACTCCGGTCAGCGCCAGAGGTAGGTTTGTAAGTTCCCTCTGCGACCAGGATGCTGTCCACTCCGCAGGTGGCAGAAGGATCCATGGCCTCTATCAATGTCTTAAACGCTGTAGCCCAGCTTGCACCATCACCACTTATTATAACGGATGCATCTACATACACTTTATTGACTTTGGTTGTAGAATTGTTTTGTAATTCAAAAGCGCCAATATCAACTGTACCAAACGCTCTGTTGTTTTCTGCGAAATCAAGTGCCAGATCTCCCAGCACGGTGTCATCTCCTGCATCCACTGCGGCTGAGCATGGCAATAAATTATAATCTCTTGAATATTGATTGACAAAAAGGGGTTCATCTGTATATACATTAGAACCATTCGTCATAATGATTCCACTATAATCCTGCATGTGGAACAAATTGTTATTTGCAGTAAGCGCAGCTTCTTCATTGACACTCATCAGTAATTCATCATCCCAAACAATCGAGTTGAGTACCTGGTGAGTGCCCTTTGCGAAATACATTACTGCATTCGCCACATCACCTGGATTTCTATCGAATGTGCAATTAAGTATTTTAGCATTTCCATCAAGGACATAAATCGCACTACCATTATCATCAGTTCTTTCCGGGTGAAATGCAGTATTGTTATAAAAAATGCAATTCTCTATCAACAATTCTCCCGAGTAGCTGTACAAAGCACCTCCATAGAGCGCATTGTTATTTCTAAAAATACAATTTCGAAACGTTGAGTTACCCCGATTGATAATACCCCCTCCACGATAGTAAAAATCAAGAGCCGGATTTGCAGGAAAATAACTTCCTATAGCACTTCCTTTTTCAATAATAAAACCATCAAGCGTGAGATCACTATTCGTCTCAAGTACGGTGTATCTTAAAAAACTTGGATTGGGTGTCGCACCATTCAGGATAGTTTGGTGGGCAGTCCAGTCTCTGGTTCCACCTCCATTGGGGTAACCGCCGATGATGGCGACAGGTCTGTTCACATAATAATAATTAGATACGAACCCACTTCCCGGTGACTTGTAAGTTCCCTGAGCGACAAAAATGGTATCGATATTCACAGTACAATTTATTCCATTGAGTACGTCAAGTGCATCATCCAAATCAGTAAAAGCCGTCGTCCATAATAAGCCATCCCCGCCTGGACTTGCAGTTTGATCAACATAAAGATTGTATGCAGAAAGACCACAACCTACTTTTTCATATGCACCCGGATCCACATGGCCATTGAGTATCCTGACATTGCCCAGGAGATCTGCATTTTCTGTAACAACACTATCTGTTCCTTTGTCAATACTTGATTCATCGACAGTCAACTGGTAATTTCCCAGAAGCGAAAGTCCGGGTGTCACCGGTGCCACAAAACTTGCACCGCCGATCTTATTTCCACTGCCTGAATATTCACCAAACACATTGTCATGATACAAGTCTTTATTGCCGGATACAATCGTATTGTACATGATGAGGGATGCACCACTTTTATTGATACCACCTCCACGGGCATAAATGTGCGCCAGGTTGCCGGCTATTGTGGTGCTATACGTGGTAATTGTACCTGTTCCGGTGGAGTAAATTGCACCACCAGCACCTGCGGTATTTCCGCTCAATAGACAGTTATTTGTAGTGAGTGATCCGGAACGCACATAGATCGCTCCGCCAAAACTTTGATCGACACCATCACCACCCCAATAGGCTTCATTGCCGGAGAGGACGCAATATTTAAGCGTTAGATTTCCTTCGAGAAGTATTGCTCCTCCTTTCGAAATGGTTTGACTGGTGAGATAGGGATTCACCTCGCTGGTATATCCGTTTCTTAATGTCATCTTATTCATTTCGACATTAGCCGTATTGTAGATATGGAATAATCGGTTGACGTTTCCTCCATCGACAATTGTATTTTGATATCCATTCCCGATGATCACGAGGTTCTTCGTCATGGTGATTTCTCCGCTGATCGTTTGAACGACTCCATTGAGAGCCGGAGCAAAATAGATGGTGTCACTTGTACACGCAAACTGTTCTACTAAATTTTTCAAACTTCCTGGTGCATTGTCTACTGCTGTAGTTACAGTATAACTGGTTGGTATAGCACTCGGAGGACACTGATATTCATATGCACCCATGTCCACCACATTTTGAAAGATCCTGTTTTTTTGATCAAAGTCTCGTGTTGCGGTCGTTCCGCTATTGGTTCCTGTATTAAGGGCAGGAGAGAACTGTGTAATTCTATAATTATGGGTCATGACATCCTCAAATAAAGGATCCTGATTATAAATATTTCCACCAAGATTGACACCACAAGCCGGTAGTCCACCATCATGCAGAAGTGATGTCATGACGGATGCGTGACCCACACCAAAGCAGGCAAGATCGACACCATTGTTCCAGAATATACAATTGGTCAATGTAACATTGGCAGTATTTATATACATGGTTGCCGCAGGAGAAACATTGTCAACAATGGTACAATTGATAAACATAGGACTACCACTGCTTGGAGATACCGCAGCACTAGAGAGAGAGGCCAGATTATCATAAATAATACAGTTCGTAAACGTTGGATTTCCTAGTTGACAATACACGGCACCTCCGGCAAGTGCAGAATTATTTCTGAAAATGCAATTCGTAAATTGTGAGTTGGAAGTATTCATAAGGCCACCCCCTGCCTTTGGAAGCAACGGGCCGAATTGGTCTCCATCGGCATTACCCTGCTCAATGATAAATCCTTCGACAAGGACATCCCCTGTTGCATAAATGACGGTTTGAGAATTTTCTGCATCCAATAGTCCATCCTGATCAATATCTCCTGAGAGGATGGTCGGGTAGGTATTCCAATCTTGTTGCCCCGGAGTTGTAATACCATTAGAAGGTGAAAAGCCACCGTAAAGGTTGATGGATTTGTTGAGAAGAAAAGGGATGGTTTGATCCGTACCATCAGTAGGATAATAGGTGCCTTCAGCTACATATATGGTCGTTCCCGTACATGAGACGGCCAGGGCATCCTGTAGTGTAGTAAATGCATTGTCCCATGTCAGTCCGTTGGCACTGCCGGTGGCATTACTATTCACATAATATATTTGAGCAGGGCCGAATACATTGACTTTTGCTGTACATATGCTTGTATTGCCGAATTTGTCTATCAATGTTAAGTTTACAGTTTGCACGCCTTCACTTGCGCAGGTAAACACGTTCGGACTAAGCGAAGAATTTAAAAAGGAAATCGTACATAGATCAGTAGGCCCTGTCCAGAAGTTACTGACGTTCAGGTACTGCCCCGCTTCCACATTGAGTGTATCCGTTCTGACTGACGCACAACCCGGAGGGATCGTTTCTGTCACATTGATCGTGACAGGATAGGATTGTTCCGTGCAATTATTATTAATACGAACAATAACGGGTCTGGGGTATAGTTTGCTACAATCATCATATGTCAATATAGCAGGGGTAGGCGCATCAAAGCTTGGAGTCACACCAGATATGGGCGTGATGACATTCGCAGCCGTAATATTGAGTGTGGTGCCCGGCGTCCAGATAAAGTCTGTGATGAAATTGACGACCGGTGGATTCACATTCGGAGAAGTCATCAACGAGGTGCCTGTAAACGGATTGAATGTCAAAGGAAAAGTGGCATCCGTGATCGGAGGTAAAGGAATCGGATCTCCAAGTGGAAAAGTTTCATTGACAAGCGGACCGATCTGTATAAGCCCGGAGTTGGCGATGTTGACGACTTCTGCACACGCATCGGCGACTATTTGTTCTAGTGAGATTTGTGCAAATTCACAAGCCCATTGGTCAATACAGAAGAAAGGTTGCATAGGATCGCGATCTGGATCTCCAAATGGGAGACAATCACACCATTGTGTGGGATGGAATAAATCATTAATCATGACATCGGGTATCTGCAGACCGGCAACGATATCATTGCAAACAGAACCGCTATTAATGGCTGGAAAAGTCATATTGAGATCCAGGATACGTACGTTCAATGAAAACTGGAGTTCCTGAAAAATCTTACTCATGAAGGTGTTAGAATTTATGGTATAACTCGGCGTCACCGTGACAGCTCCATTCGATTTGATCAGGAGCTTGTTGCCCATCGTAAAGTTGTTGATTACATTGGTGTTGTATCCCGTGCGGATGGTGTCACCGGCAGGAGTGACTTCTCTCCACTGCGTGACATTGGTGGACAGATTAAAATTTACTGTGAGCTCAGTAAAATCAAATTTGAATTCATGTCGTTGTGTATCGGCCACAATAAAGGGTACGCTTACGACAGTGAGATTGAGATTGATACCTGCTCCAAGGGATCGTGAAAAGGTGAGCGGGACGCCTGTGAGATATTCCTGGAATTGTAGCGGGTCAATCGAAATATTAATAAACTCATTGTTGATCGTCGAAGAAATCGATTTACCGATGATGATATCCGGTGCCAGATCGAGATCTCTGAATGGATTGTCGAGAGTTCCATGGATCTTGGCAAAATTTCCAATCGGATCGCCAGGGATTAGATTGGTATTGAGGGGTAGCGTGAGTGACGGAATGCCTGATGGTTTTGGAATCAAACTACTGTAGTCCCATGGAAACTGTAATCCTCCGCTGGTAGAAAAACCCAGTAGATCAAAATCACCACCTCCGAGTTTAGTTTTGTAGTTTGATGGAGTAGCAGTTGAAAATCCTGAAGGTGTTTCAATTGGATCGCTAATGTCTATACAATTCCCTGCACAAATTTTTCCATCAAGATAAAATCCGGGTTTCATTTGTACGCCGAGCGCAAATTCCATTTCAGGCTCCTGAATAGACATAGTATATCCTGGCAGTGGACTGGTACTCGTTTGAAATACCATAAAGTCATTGCACCCTGTACTCCCAAAATCAGGATAAGTGATCGTCGACTGAAAAGGGTAATTGATATCGACATCTCCTGAACTGATGAGGGTTCTGAAGTATAGATCCATATCTATTCCAAATTTCACTTTCATGTCGGGCCCGAAGCATGCGTCTGACAGATGATCCACAGGATCCAGATTTAATAGTGCGAGGACACTATTGATGGATGTAATAGCCGTATTGATTGTACTAAGCGCATTCTGAGGCAGACATGTGGAGTGAATATTGATCGGCGCATAGAATGACAAGTCACCACCATTATCACCAAACATCCTGAAGGTATCGATCAGGACTGTTGCGGGTATACCATTAAACAAGCCCTGATTCATCGCCTGCAGATTGATATTTTGTGTAGAGGTCTGTTGGCCTTCAACAATGTTGAGTAGTGCAAGGGATAATACAAGCACAAGAGATGAAGTGAGTAAAAATTTATACATAATGATATTCATTTATGATCTGAAAAAATTATTGAGTGATGATGGCTGCATGAGTTTCTTTTCTTCTGCTCCTCGAGATGGGTAGCGTTTCGCCGCCGTCCAGAGTCAGACAATCCCCCTTCATGAATCTGATCAGATCCTTACAGACCATATGACTCTGGTGAATCCGGATGAACGCCTCCGATGGAAAGAGTACAGCGACGGATTTCAGTGTTTTGCTGGACAAGACGAACTTTCCATTTCGAAGAAATATCAGACAGTAATTATTCTGCGCCTGTATTCGGGCTATATCCTCAAAAGGAATGATATGAAAACCATTTTCCACACTGATGACAAGACGATTTGAATGGTTTTTATGACCTGGTTTCAGCACACGCAATTTTACTGCGGAAAGGTTTGGGGCATCCATGATTTTATTAATGAGTTCCATTTGCACTTGCGTTTTTTTTAAATGATGATCAGGAAGTGTAAATCCAAAGGACGTCATACCATTTGCCTGCATCCGAATGTTGGTCGTCGAACCATTCAAATTCAGACATGAGTTATAGAAAACCCTGCATGGATCATTTTAGAAGCATGACCGCCGCATGCAGATAAGGCAGTAGAGGTTGTTTAGGAGGCTTTACCAATGCGATACGGACTTAGGATTTGAGGATGGGACGCGGTCTACATCAGATGTTTTTCGGCAGGTAGAATTTGCCGCGAAAACAAGAACCACAGTTGTGTAAGGTATAAGACCATAGTTGAGTACTCGGACGAGATGAGATCCTGGTCAGATCTATCGTAATCACCCGACCGATCGGGGCTGTATTCTTGGCCGAATAAGGCTCAGGTTCGAATCTGTATAATCCATGATGCGTATGCATGATCGACAGGCCAAGTCTGATCACTTCTTCAACAGGCATGTCAGAAATGGTGAGTTTTGGAAGTTCCTTGTCCGGATAAAGGATTAGCTCGAGAATTCTATTGGTTTCCGTGGCGTGAATGACATGAATATCATAATAAATCCTTGACACAGTATTTCTGTGATGTTTCATCTGAGTACCTTGCTTTAGCAAAAAAGTAAAGATGATGACAGTACAGATGATGTTCAGCTCGTATGTGCATGACTACCTGAAATGCGTGTCTGAAAAAGTGAAATTAAATACATGAGTTAAGTCAGGCGGCTTTAGGAAGTAGCACGGTCACCAGTGTGCCCATCCCTTCTGTCGATTCAATATGAATCTGACCGTTGTTCCGTTGTACGAAATCTTTGACGAGTGACAAACCAATTCCTGCACCACGCTCCCCGAGTGTCCCCGGATTACTGGACTTCTTATCAATCTCCCAGATCGTATTTAATTTTTCAACAGAGATGCCACCACCGGTATCCCTGATTCTGATCGCGATGCCCTCACTGCTCTCACTGGAAGATATTTCGATGTTTCCTCCTGCCGGCGTGTATTTCAGCGCATTGGAAATGATGTTTCGCAGAATGAACTGGAAACTATCCGCATCCGCCTGCACCTGCAGGTCGTCATCGATGTGATGGGTGATACGTATTTGTTTTGTTTCGGCATATTGTTCAAATAGCTGAATGATCGATTTCGTATTCTGACTGACGGACAACGATTCCGGATGAAGTTCAATGCCTTTTAATTGACTGGAGGACCACTTGAGTAAATTATCCATAAGTGCATTGACCGTTACGGCGCTTTTGTCCACTTGTTGTGTCAGGCTTTCAAGTCTGTCATAGTTGCCGGCTTTCAGATGATATCCAAAAATATTATTGAGATTTTGAAATGCACTCACCTCATTACGTAAATCATGAGAAATGATTGCAAACAATCGGTTTTTCGTATTGTTAAGCTCCGACAGTTCATGGTTTTGTGAAGTGATGATCCCTTTTGCCCGAACGTTATTAGCATACAGAAAGCCCATTACAATGAGCATTGCGATGAGCAGTCCGAGTCCTAATGTCATCAATTTGTTATTGGCAGAAATCACCTTGTTTTTCACCATGAGTGCTTGATTATTCAGCTCTTTCTCATTCGATTCAAATTTTGTTTGGGCTTCCATCAGTGTTTTACTACTGATCGCTATGCGTATGCTGTCCTTTATTTTTGCATAGTCTTCATAGGCTTCCAGGGCCAGGCTATAATTTCCCAGGCCTTTTTGGATTTTGTATTTTTTTTCCAAAAATTCTTCATCTACACTTGAGGAGTTAAATTGCTGGCGCAAAATTTTATATCGATTGAATACACGCTCAGCATCCTTGAAATTCCCATTGAGGATCAGGGCATCGAGCAATGGGTCCAAAACATTGAGGCCCCAATAATCTTTGGATATGACATCAAGTTGAGGGAGAAGTTGATCAATCAGTATTTTGCTTTTACCCACTTCATTTTTAAGGGCATAAATATGGGCCTGTAGGGCCAGCCCGGCAGCGCTTTTTACCTTTGAAGAGGTCGATTCTCCGATCGCAATCAGTTTTTGTGATATCGAAAATGCATGATCAAGACGCCCTGATGTTATCAACGATTTTGCAAAGACATTGTACAAATCACTGACCCCTACATCATTCAGTTTTTCTTTTTGGATAATGGCATCTCCTTCCTCCCAATATTTGAAAGCCTGTGTTGTATCGGAGTTTGTATATGAGTATCTGGCTATCTGACCAATGCAACCAACAAGGTTCGATGCATTTCCGGATTTTTTTGCCTCCTGATATCCTTCTAAAAAATATGCATTGGCTTTTTCAAACAATCCTGCCTTGTAAGAAACAATGCCCAGGTTATACAAGACGATTTCAACATCCTCCTGTGCGTGAACGTCTCTGGCTGCATCGAGGGAAAGATGAAAGAAGGAATCTGCAGCAGCATAATTAGAGCGCATTGTGTTTTGAATGGCCATATAGCGATAACACCTGCTTTTGTATTGCTTGAGGTCGTTCGCCTCAGCAAGATTCGCCATGATTTTGTGATGATAAAATGCGGAATCCATATTTTCCGACATCCGGAGATAATCGGATATCACCATATGGGCAAAAAGCAGCGATTGTGGGTCCGTGCTTTTATCCATGATCTCTGTTGCCATTTGGACAGCCTGATCCCTTTCTCCGGTACTCAAAAGATGCTGCGCCTGTAAACCGCGTGCTTCAGATTTATACTTTTCTGAGAGATCTTCTGACAAGGTCAGCGCTTTATTGAGATACTCGACATATCGTTTATCATTATTGTATTTGAGTACATCGGTAAGCTGCAGGTACAGATTAAAGAGCTGCTCTTTGTCTGTGACAGTGTTCGTGGCTTGAATCAGGCTGTCTATATTACTGCCCCACAAGACAGTTTGTACGGAAAGTAAAGTGATCACACACAGAATACTGATTTTCATGCAAGATTTATTTTTTGCCTGACCTTGTGCAGTGTAAAGTCAGATCTGTTAGGTGCTTATAGAATATTAATCTTTTCCAGAATTTTCATTTTAAAAGTTTGCCCCAGAGGGTACTCCTGTTCATTGACCAGAACCGTACCTTCAAAATCATTGATGGATGTCAATTTGCTGAGATTGATGGCAACAGATCTGTGTGTCCGAACGAAATAATCCGGAAGCTGATCAAGTATTTCTTTTATACTGCTTCTGAGCAGATAATCTTCTTCGCCACATACTACTTTGATATATCGGTCCTTGGCGACGACAAATGCATCTATATCCTGGAGGTTCAGTTTACTGATGATACTCCCATGCTTGACAAAAATCGAACTGTTTATGATCCGATGTGCCTCGGTGTGTTCGCTGGGTAGTACGCGTCGCTTTGCTGTTTCATTTGACATCCGAAAGATGGCGAGTTCGATAGCAGCCTCCATATTGGCCTGATTGATAGGTTTTGCAAGGTAGGAGACGGGGTTTTGGGATATTGCACTTTTCACAACTTCACGTTCCGTTCGACCTGAAGAGAAGATAATGGGTGTAGGGCGCAGGGTTTCTATCTCCGCGGCAAGATGTATACCGTCCACACCATTCCCCAAATCTATATCCATCAGGATAAGATCAGGCTGTGTACGAAGCACTGCCGGGATCACTTCTGATGCTTCACCAACAATACCGACCACCTCATGATTGAGTTCCTTCAGAATGATATACAGATGCTCCTGATGCAGTGGATTATCTTCTATGACCAGTATTTTCATTTGAAAAGGGATGAACTGAAAGCCTTAAAATAACTACATAAAATCAACTAAAGGTTAAAATGCTGAATAATGGCGATTTAATGCAGTCAGGCTGGGTTGAGTACGACTATATCCACGACAAAACATGACGCGTAACCTGATCGAGTGCTCATGTAACATCCGGGGTAAAGCAAGCAGGCTTGTCCCGCTTTTTTGCGGGAAATCTACCATAGGCGTTTGGGAGTTTATCCCGACATTTCCGGCGGGAGAACAAGAGAAGTCGATACTGCACTGATAACCAAAATGGGACACAGTCATGCAAGGATAGCATGAGGTATCGGTGGCGGACTAAGTCGTAGCAGTGATGAAATCCGGGAAACCAGATGGAGCGACCGCGTGTCGCCTTAGCGTTAGGCGCCTACGCTATAGCTTCGGCGACAGCGTGGGGTGGCGTAAGGACTTAGATTGTTTACAATCGAAATTAAGCAACAAGCAGAAATGCGATTCTTGTATGTGGAGAGACAAAATCACAACCTATAGCTGATAAAGCGAGAGGTGTATCCGGAATGTATTTTACATTTGTGACTGAACCAGAAGAGCTCCCGCTAAAAATCGGGACAGGCTGTGTGATGGGAGACTTTCAAGCACGGTTCTGTGGGAATGTGGGGGTGAAACTCCCCGGGGTGACTCGATTATCTCCAAGCAAAGCAAACAAATGGGATTAGATTATATAGTAAAATTTAAACAAGAAATCACTTATAACAATGAAACAAGTGATGAGTTTAGCCCTTATGGAAGAGGATTAAGCCAATTCATTGGTAATCACTTAAATGGTTCAGAATCACTCTTGTTGAAAGTTGAAGAAGCCACAGGAGTAAAACTGGAATATATCACTGAACCGAATCTTTATGATTTTCAGGTTAACGAATTACAACTGGAATATGCAAAAGAAGAAGAGAAACAAAGACTGATAGAGCTACAAAAACAACTTGACGCGGAATCTAATATAGCTTGGCATGCTATAAATGAGTTTGCCTTTAAATTGAGCGAGACAATTACAGCATTAACTGGACCAACTGAACCTGGCAGAATCGAATACGACAGAAAATGGTGGTCAAACTATTTAGAAAATGGAGAATTTATCGGCGACCTGAACGAATTATTTAAATTGTTATCAAGTGCTATGAAACAAAAACAAGAATATTTTACTTATATTATTAATTGAAACATGCACAGAAAATATTCTGTAAATTATCATGAATATAATCAAACAACTAGCTAAAAGCCCGGAGATAACATCGGCTCCTATGTAAAGCAGTTATGACTTGCACTTAGTGATATTTGAATTTACCAAAAGTTTTAATAAGGATAATAAATATAATGTGGGTGAGAGCCATATGCAACGAGCCCATACCGTTATAGCCAATACAAAATGACATAAACTAAAACAAAACATAAAATGATAAAACAAATTGCAACAATTCTGATTTTACTTTTAGCGGCAAATGTATTTGCCCAGGCAGATAAATCAGGTTGTGAAGACCATCCGGTAATCACACGCTATCCGGGTGCAATAATTGAATATTGCGACACAAAACATTTTAGTGCGTTTGCTATACCTACCGGACCCGAAACCGGATACAGAAAAATTGATGATTGGATAAACGTTTCCGGCAAACAAACACGGATTTATTATGCTATTAAGGGTGATAAAATTGTTACGGAGGTATATCAAAATTATCTGACAGCACTAAAAAAAGCAGAATTCACTTTACTTGCCAGCAAGTCTCATCAGGAACGGAACGTGTCCAAAGAAGTTGGTGGTAACGGTTGGTTAGGCAATTTCTTTAAAGCTAATCCCATTCCTACAAATGCTGGTATAAAAATAGAAATGGGTACAGCAACTATGGGAGGCACTTTTTTCATAGCAGCACAAAAAGGAAACATATATATAACTGTTGCAGGTAAACGCTACTCCGATAATGAAACGGTAGTTCTGCTTGATATAATTGAGACGAAGGAGATGGAAGATGACCTGATTTCGGTCAATGCCGATTTTATTGCTGATAAACTTTTTAAGGAAGGAAAAATAGCTTTACAAGGCATTCATTTCGACCACAATAAAGCTACCATCAAGGACGAATCAAAACCTTTGTTAGATGAAATAGCCAAATTTTTGAAACAAAACCCGACTGCCATCATTTTTGTGGTTGGGCATACCGATATGTCAGGGGAAGTACAATATAACATTGAACTCTCGTCAACGAGAGCAAAAGCCGTAACAGATTACCTTATCAACCAACACCAAATAGCTGCCAGTCGTTTGTTGCCGCACGGAGTGGGTCCACTTGCTCCTGAAGATACCAATACAACGGAAAGCGGTATGGCAAAAAACCGTAGGGTTGAACTTGTACTCAAATCAAAATAGTAGTTGACAATGTAAGCGCAGATAGATGTTGAGACAATTGACCTATTTCTTATTGTATTTACTTTGCAGCCTGTTTGGTTTGACCAGCGGACTATTATTCACCATTCTTTCAGGCTCCGCTAAAGAGCAAGGACTGGCAGCAGGGGGGATTTTGGTGTTTAACGCCTTGGCTGGGATGTTATTGGGAATTGCAATAGCAACAATTATAACTGTAAAAGTTGACAACAGGCACATCCCAAAGACGAACAAAATAATGACAGTGCTCAATTGCATACTCATTGCTCTCCTAATACTGATTATCAAATCAAAAACATAAGAAAATGATTGTACCGGCTACAACATGTGCTGTAATAGCCTCGGACGTAAGAAGCAAGCAAAAAAAAATGATAAAAACCATTTTTGTAGTACCATTTATATGGCTTATTACTATTGGAGATTTACAGTCCCAAAATATTAAATTCAAAAAGGACTATAATAATATTGAATTTGTTAATAATAAAATCAACAAAACTGGAGTTCGATTCACTCCAGACGATGAACATTTTGCTGGAAGAGGTATTATGTTTTTCAAAGATATGAATGGGCCTACCTCGTTGACTGACGAAGTATTTACACTTGTGAGCATAGAAAGGAAGGTAAAGGGGACTATTTCAATAAAAAATGAAGTTCCAACTGGTGAGGGCATGCTTGAACTATTAATCGAAGTTGATGAGTATACTTATTCCCCTAGTCTGAAGTTTGCTCTATGGCATAATGATAAAGTATTTAACCTAACTAGTTCCAAAGTGGTCATGAATAAAAATGTAAAGTCAGACGGTGTAGTATGTGTAAAGGTGAAGTGTAAAGGAAAAAGTGAACAAGGTGAACGAAGGATTTCTCTTAAGAATTGGTTTTACTACACATTAAAATAAATGTCTGCTTCTAACCAGTCTACTCACCTGTAGAGCTAAGCGAATTGACAATGAATTCTGTAACTTTGAAAATCAACGCACGGACACAGTTCTTCGGTTGTCATTCTGCCAGTGAGTAGACAGGGTCGTTGTAGTGCAATACAACAGCAATCGTAGCTTTTCGTTGTATTCATTGGAAAAAATCATCGTATCAATGTTCAGATCATTTCTTTTTAACGTACTAATTTTTTTTATTTCATTGTCTTCAGCGAGGTCGGAAGCTTTGCCTGAGATTGAAATTGGATATTGTCTCGATTCATCAACGCTTATCCTTAAAGGAAGAATTTTGGATGAGAATGGGCGTATAAAAATTGAAGCAGTACTCAAAGGTGCGTTTCCTTCGAACCAGGTTCTGATCCGGGAATTCCAGGACATCAACAAATACGGGGACTATTCCCCAAAATTGAAAGTGGACTGGGAGGTAATTATTTTCCTTAAGACGAGTGAGCAACATGAAATAATTCCGGTATTTTATTGGGATAATTATTCCAAAATGTCAAAGGCTCTGGGATTTGGGCTATCTACCTTATGGTTTAAAGATGGAAGAGTGTTCTATGGTAGCAGTGGACCAGACGACGAAATAATGTTTCTGAGGCGAGGTGATCAGCATAACATGGAGAGCATGATTATAGAGCATGTGAGAAATGAAAAGATGATTAACAGAATTGAAAAGTACAAGTCATGCAGGAAGAAATTCAACCAACTTGAGAAGCTTTGTGAAAAATATCCTTATGATGAAATGATCATTGATGCGATGTTAAAAACTGATTGTAGTGACCAGATCCTTGACTTTGTGCGCCCTATAGTCCTGGATTCCCAGTATACTTATATACAAAAGAAATTGTTCCCCAGTTTTGTCAAGTATGGCAAGCAGCAAATCATCCCGGACCTGGAAGCGATGTTCGATAGAGAGTTCAAGTTTTGGAAAGAGTATATTGGAGAACCTGAAAGACATCTATGGTGGCAATTGAATTCCACGTTGCAAATGAGATTCGCTATATTCTCAACACTAATGAGTTTGATCATCGAAAATAAACTTGGTGATTGGGAATTGCATGCCAATGAAGTGATTGATTACTTCGGCAGCCTTGAAGCATATCGGACGAACAATGGTTATGGAACGTTACAGGATTCTGTTCAGTATTGGCTTCAAAACTAGAATAATAGAAACACGCCACAACACAGGCTCCTAGTGGCACACCCTTTCTTGTTTACAATCTTCGGAGAATAATCAATATTTTAGGGGTTGATGCTTCGAGCTGCTTTTGCTCATCCTTGGTTCGACACATTCGACTAGCGCTCAGTGCGACGCCTGCTTCTGCACATCCTTGCGCTACAGCTCACCAACCGCGTGCGACAGCTCAGCAACAGGGGGTAAAAAAGTGGGTGATGGAAATGATTTTAACAATTTTGTGCTCATTACACTGTGTACAACCTAATAGAAGAATTGAATTGAATAAATTTTTGGCAGGAACAACATGAACCTTAATGGATAATAGAAAATTATCCGAAGGTTATTGCACGAACTGACGTTAGCGGCCATGCAAATACCAGCCACGACCATTAAAAGAAAAAATTGACGACAATTGAAATTTAACGCATACATACCGACCAAACTAAAAGGAATTGTTGACATGATTTGGGTACAGGAAACATCCGTTCCCGGAAGCTATACGATATTGCCATCTGGAAAGGTGGAACTCATTTTCCCCATTTTCCCTGTTACGAAACTTGATGCCGTTAAAATTACGGACAATGACAATCCAATGAACAATCACTCCTGCTTTCTTTCAGGATTACATACCCGTCCGCTGAAAATGACCTTTGACAAGTTTTACGCATTTGGTATCCAGATGAAACCTGTTGCAGTGAAAGCACTGTTTGGTATCCCCCTTTGCGAAATCAAAAATTATTTTGTAGAACGCGATGTTGTTCTTAATCCATTTAGTATATTGGAAGACGAGCTCCATTCCATAAATAATTTTATGGAATGGGCGCAATGGGTTGAAAAATTTCTGCTTACCAAAATTAATGAAACAAGCGAATTTCATACTGCCATCAACCTTGACAATGCAATAAAAAAATATCTCACCCAAAAGCAAAATAGTTCTTTCAAAACCATTGAAAACCTATTGGGATATTCCCGAACCCAAACCTTTCGGTTGTTTAATGATTGGTTTGGCATTTCCGCCCATTCTTATCAAAGATTGGTGCAATTCATCCAAACTGTAGAAACCTTGCATGACACCTCTGTGAGTCTTAAAGAGATTGGTTTTGATAACGGATATTACGACCAACCGCATTTCATTCGTTCCTTTCAAGAGTTTGCGGAGATGACACCAGGAGAATATCGCAAACAGATGACGTCATTACCTGGACAGTTATTCTGGTGATACCCGTTTCGGGGCATGGAACATTCATACAATTTTTCCAAGACCGCATCTTTTAATTTTGTAAATTCAAAAAAAGCAAAAGAAATGGCGGAATTATCATACAATAGGAAAACCTTGGCCTTTGCAGGCTATGTGTCCATAGCTGGAGCAATATCCATGCTTATAGGTGCCGCGCTATTGAGCGCATCGGGAACAGATCTTTGGGAGACACTTGCCAGCCATCAAATGGAAGGTTACCTGAAACAACTTGAGCCGGTGAAACACCTTTTAGTCGCCAATACTGCCTTCTGGATGCTTGGTGTATTACTAATGGGTGCTGCCGGGAAGATAATGGCTGGATTTTGCAGTTCAAAACAGGGGTTGGTACAATTAGCATTAGTATGCACTTACAGTGCAGTGCCTGTAGCTGTTGTAGCCTTTATGACCATGCTGTCACTTGCTATTCATCAGCCCGCTAACGACGCAGCATATGTAATTGGGTGGATCGGTGCGCAGCTTGACAATCTGGCAACCATGCTCATTGTTGGTATGTTCCCTTTGTTGATTTCCCTTGCAGGAAGAAATGATTGGGTTCCCAAGTGGCTCCTTATATGGGGGGGCCTTGCAGGTGTTACCGGGCTTCTTTCTATTATCAGCATGCTTACAGGAATAGTAGCTTTGGGATTCATTATTATTCCTGTTGGGCTTGGTTGGATGATCGCAACAGGGGTGGTGCTAATTAGGAAAGGGACAACTCCTTAGGTCAATAGATTACTTCCAATCTCATTTTTTCAATTCTACAAGACGAACCGATAGTCGAGGAGGTAAAGGAGAATCTCACCCCCAAACCTCTCACAGAACCGTATCCGGCTTTACGGGACAGGCAGTGAACCTCTCGATTCATACGGCTCTTATTATGCAGTCAGAAATTAGTCCAGTAGATCAGACCATCTTGTAACCCAATCCCCAATGGTAGAGTAAGTAAGGATATGCCTCAGTAATGTGTCTAAGCCATTTTGTAACTTTGACTTTGCTATCACCCTCACTTCCGCACATCATTACGCAGCCTTTCTGTATTCCCGAATAGTAAGGATGACATCCGTACCATGCGAAGATCGGGTAGTGATATCTGCTTCTAGTTTTTGGCTTAGCAATTGAATCAGTTTGCTTCCAAAACCTTCATGGCGGGATTCGTAGGAAATTCCTGTACCGTCATCCCTGACATGGAGGATCAGGTTACCGGACTTTTCAAACAGATCAACATATAGATTGCCATGTAGATTTCCTGGAAATGCATGTTTCAGAGCATTGCTGATGAGTTCGTTAGTGATTAGGCCAAGCGGTACGACCGTGTCCACATCCAGGGTAATATCTTCAATGTTTTTATGCAGGGTGATTCGGTCCGCCGATATATTGTAAGTGTCAAAAAGCCCTTGTATAAGGTTGTCGAAATAGTCTTTCATATTGACGCCGGTGACATTATCTTCTTTGTAAAGATTTTGATGAAGAAGCGCCATAGATTGCACACGACTTCTTCCTTCGGCAATCGCCTGGACAGCGACTTCGTCCTGGATGTATCCGGATTGGAGTTTCAACAAACTCGAAATCACCTGGAGATTGTTTTTAACCCGATGATGGATTTCCCGCAATAAAATATTTTTTTCCTGGACTACTTTGGAAATGATTTGGTTGGCAGTTTTGACTCTGTCATACAATCGATAAAGCCAAATCAGGAGGACGCTCATTATACCCATTCCGACAATCACTGTCCACAATGTAAGCTCCTGGGCATGGAGCTTTAATCCCGATGCTTCGTTTTGAGCATCCAGTTTAGCGATGGCTTCATCTTGCAGGTTTTTTTGGTAGGCTGATTCAATCTCGAATAAAGCGACATCCTGTCCCGTTCGGTACAAAGAATCATTCAGTTGAGCATAAGACTCCAGGATGCTAAGACTCTTACTATGGTTTCCTCCTTTTTTCTCGCTGAGATAAAGTCGGTATAGCGCTTCTTTTTCCCAACCGATAGCCCGAGCAGCGGTAGCCAGCCAGGAAGCTTTGTAAAATGATATTCGGGAAAGGTCATATTGGTGTTGTCCGCTGGCTATTTCACCCATGACCATCAGCAAGAGGAAGTTTGTTTCCGGATCCGTGTTGGTCTTTAGGACATTTGCACTATCTAACCACCTCTTTGCGCCACTATAATCTTCTAAATAGGTTTTGCAAAGAGCAACGCGCAATGCTTGTTTTTGTGGATACTGGAGGTTCATGCCTTCCGCAAAATTAGAATATGCTGTTTCTGCTGCTGATGCTGCCTCTGCATATCGATGATTGGACATCAAAACATATGCATGCGCCGCAGCGACGTGCGTATCACGTAAGCGATGGAGTGCGTAGGTTTCGCAAATAGCGAGCGCCGAGGTCATATAATCCTCTGCTTTCGCTGGATTGACCAGATCAGCATATATCGCAGCAAGCGTAATCTGGTTTTGGACTTTCAACAAACTGAAGGAGCTGGTATCCGGAACATGTTTTTCGGATAAAATCAACAATTCTCCGGCTTTTTTCAAATCCCCTTTGCGCATATAATGTCTGGCATATTCGCCTATCGAGGAGGCGACCATCCCTGAATCTTTCTTAGCTGCAAATCTTCTTTCATTCAAAAAATAAGGATTTGGTTTTCCCATAAAATCATCGATACAGGCAAGAAAGTTTTCAAAATAATAGGTGCATGAATCATTTTTAAGCCCACTATAGTACAGCCCATAATGCATATTGGTGAGACATAGCAGGTAATCATAACCCGTACTGATATGCTTCATCTTTCTCAGGATAGCGGGGATGTCTCCGGGTTGTCCTGTCATCTGCCGCATGCTGAATTGTTGCTGTAAAAAACTAAACTGCGCCCGGGGTTTCTGGTATTTTTCGGCAAGTTGCTCACCAAATTCCTGAATAAAAAAATAAACGGAGGGAGTGGTGACAAATTTAAAACCAAGATTAAAGAGAAGTTTTAAATTTTCCTCCTCCTGCTCCTGAGAAGGTGATGCAGCAAGCAATTTTTTCTGTAACGCAAGCGTAGTCAGTGTATCTCCTTTTGCCTGTTTGGCTATCAATAGCAGGATTTGATCCCCGGGATTGGTGGGATAGCCGTTTTTAATTTGATGTTGTTTTCCGGAGATAGTCAGGTTCTCGATCACCGCGTCATATTCTCCTCGCTTCAACATATTCTGCAGCGTATCCGTTGGGATAGGGCCGGCATGAAGGAGCGGACTATAAAGGAGTAAAAAGAAAAATGAAACGAGCTTCATGCACTTGGGTTTAAGTTAAAGCTAAGCGTTATTTGGTGCACTCGTTTCACCTAAAATGTTCATCCAGCAATTGATCAATATAGAGAAGGGTGTTTAGTTCAGTAGCGGCAATATGTTTTAGCCCATTTGAATCATCCATTGAGTCAGTGACGTCCGAAGGAAGGCGTATCACTTTAGCTACCTTTTCTGCAGGCGGATTCATTGGAAACAAATCGGCAAGGTTTTGTTTTTTCATTGTCGAACGGCATAAAGGAATGACTTGAACCTGGAAATTCCTTCACCCGAAAGGGTGATGTATAGTTTTGCCAGAGATCAGTCATTTGTAAAAAAACAATGCGTAAAACGAGAATCTCTATTGTATGGACTGGTCTCCTCCTCATGACGCAGATGCATATAGTATCAGGCCAAACACCTCAGATCCGGTTGACCAATAAAGGTCAGATTGAACAACTCAATACAGGTGGTTCCATTTTTATAGGCGAAGATGCAGGGAATAGTGATGATCTATCGAGTAATTACAATGTATTTATAGGTCAGTTATGTGGATCAACCAATACGAGTGGAAACAACAACGAAGCCATAGGGTACAATGCCATGAAAAGTCTCACAACTGGGAGTTTTAATATAGCCATTGGAAGCGATGCATTAAGATTTTGCCAAACAGGGGCAAATAATGTCTCCATTGGGAGCCTTGCACTTTACAATTGTCAGGTTTCAAATCTCACAGCATGCGGTACGTATTCGCTTTCATCGAATACCACAGGGATGCAAAATTCTGCATTTGGATACTCATCCATGTTGTCAAATACTATAGGTAGTCGAAATACATCTGTAGGGTACAATAGTTTATTTAATAATCTTACAGGTAATGGAAATACAGCAGTTGGACATCTGGCATTATACTCCAATAACTATGGAGAAAGTAATACTGCTATTGGCGATAGCTCACTCTTTAATAATGCCAATGGAGATTCTAATACAGCAATCGGCTTATCAACATTGAAGTCCAATGTGGGAGGGAGTAATAATGTAGCTATTGGCAAATTTACCATGTACAAAAATGTCAGCGGTAATTGGAATGTAGCCATTGGACAATATGCGCTGCAAGAAAATACAATGACCAGTGGGAGTACGGCTATAGGCTACAGATCATTTCAAAACACGACAGGCAGTTACAATGTGGGTGTTGGATTCCTGAGCGGGTTTTCTGATATCAATACCTCACAGAAGAATGTTTATATCGGGTATTCCGCAGGAAGTATGGCAAGTAGTCCAACTTTTAAATCCAATAATGTGATGATCGGTTACTCATCCGGATCTAACAGTCAGGGAGATGGCAATGTGTTCATAGGGTATAATTCCGGATTTTCGGAAAGCGGATCAAATAAACTTTATATCGAAAATTCAAGCAGTTCTACTCCGTTGATTTATGGAGACTTTGATTTGGAGCGTGTAGGGATAGGTGTGTCCTCACCGGATGATGCATTGTCGGTAAATTCTACTCCCGCTGATAATGCTTTCAGAGTACAGGTGGATGGAGCTACCAAGATGCGGATATTTAATAATGGAAGCATTTCATTTGGAACCAACAATTCCGGCATCAGTGCCAATGATGTCTATATTCATAATCAACTGGGACTGGGTGTCTCTGCACCAGTGTACAGACTGGAATTACCAAATACGGCATCCAACAGCGGAGGGCGCGGTTTAGCCAATGCCTGGAATACGTATTCCGATCAACGGGTAAAAACACACATTACCCCTATACACAGTGGCCTCAGGGACATTTTACAGTTACGGCCCGTTCGGTACAAACATCATTCTTCTGTTTTTGAGGATGGTGTATTGGTCGTAAATGATCATGAATTCAAAAACGATATTGGATTTATTGCTCAGGAAGTGGCCAAACTCATTCCGGAAGCCGTATCACCACCTGAAGATGAAACCAGTGGTTTGTGGTCCATGGCTTATGACAAACTCATCCCCGTTCTTGTACATGCAATGCAGGAACAGCAAGCCATGATAGCATCGCAAAACATGGAAATAATGCTGCTTAAAGAAAAGATGCAACACATTCTTCAATTGCTTGAGCATGATGGTGACTTTACTACTAAATCATTATCAGCTCAAAACTGACATGAAAAATTTGTTCATTAGTATTTTCCTTTTATGCTACACAGGCCTGTCTGCTCAGGTGATCCATTGGATAGGGGGCGACGGAATGTGGGATGTGCCGTCTAACTGGTCGTGTAACTGTGTTCCGAATGGGTTCGATGTGGTGGATATGGATAATGTGACGGTGACTATACCCTCAGGCTATACCGTGTCGATCAGATCGATCATCGTCAAAGTGAATGGTATTTTAATCAATGAGGATTCGATCATCCTTGCCAATTCAGGAGCAGAAGTACTGCGTATCGAGGGCGTATTGGAAAACCATGGCGTGATACAGATACTCCAGGCGATTTCATCAGCAATCGATCTATCAGGGATGATGATCAATACAGGAACAATCACCATTGATTCGGTTTTGACGACAGGAATAAAATGGAGTGGTACGAATGCCACACTCCAAAATGATGGCCTGATAGCGATTATTTCATCTCCGGATAAGTTTGGCCTTTTTTGTCCACCGACTTCAGGGCAATTGCTTAATGGGCCCAATGGACATATCATTATAAAGCATAGCCAATCCAATGCCTCCAATATCGAGTTTAACGGATTGATCCACAATGAAGGCCTGATCGAATTATTTGATGGGGATTTTGGAGGTACCGGGAAGTTGATCAACGAGGGTGATCTCATCATGGACAATGCAATCAATCTGCCACAACAAGGCATTCAAATGGCTAAGGTTATGAATCTGGCTGAAGGACTTATTTCGATGCAATATTTATCTACCTGGGCATTTATTTACTGTGATTCCATCATCAATCATGGCACCATAGAAATAGCGCATACGGCTACAGATGGTATGCACCTTGGAGGCACGGTGTTACACAACTATGGGATGATGCACCTCGCCGATATTGGCCGATATGGTCTGTTGACGGGTATAGACACCGAGTTGCGAAATGAGCAAGGAGCCACGATACATATCGCCGGAACCCGAGCGAGTGGAATACGCCTGGAGCGAATCGAGATGTACAATGGGGGCCTCATCCAGTTGGATACGGTCGGCTCATCGATGACCGCAGATGCAGATCATGGAATAGACTGTGTGACACTGGGCCGAATATACAATGACACCTTGAGTGAGATCCGCATAGATAGTTGTTATGCATCGGGTATTAATCTGACTACCGCCTTTATGTCCACGAATCATGGAGTTATTCATATCAGGCATTCACGTCAAAATGGAATATTGATGAGTGGAAATCATATTTTACAAAATAGTGGATCGATTGACATCGATACAATTCAGGCGGTAGGTATCGTGCTTTCCGGTACAAATACCAATTTATACAATTCAGGCCTTATTCGCATCGGTGCGAAAATGGATCTGACCGATTTTAGTATCAACAATGCCAGTACATTTAAAAATGATTCCTGCGGATATATTTACACCATCAATAAAATGCGGAATACAGGGACACTGATTAATTATGGTTTTCTCCACAACCGTTCTACGAATGCCCATACTTTCACTGCAGGTGGGAATACCCGCAATGAAGGTGTCATCGAAGATTATAATGGATTTATTACTGCCAATAATAATGTGGACAATTTTGGCATCATTCTCAATGGACGAACGTCTTCCGGATGTCCCGGTGAGGTGATCAATAATGTATTGAGTCTTGGAAATAATCAGCACTATAGCGTGACAGGAATTTTTGCAGACAATGCTGTGCAAAACAATATAGCTATGTATGATAGTTTGACGAACACAGCCTTGCAATCGGATATTTTTCCGGAGACCTTAGATTGGTTATGGGTCTTCAGACATATCAATACCGGATGTGAGGATACTATGCGAATGAAAATCACTGTGAATTGCCCCATCATCTGTGCCACCGGTGATACGATCTATTGGACAGGATGTGATGCGACAGCGGAATGGTTCGATGCCGGAAACTGGACAGCAGGTATACCTTCGGCCAATAGTCTTGTGATCATTCCATATCTTGCTACCCGACCTTATCCGAAAGTTACAGCTTCAACATCCATCCACTCACTCGCGTTGCGCAGAGAAACTGCTTGTGAAATTATGTCCGGAGCAACATTGACACTTGAATAAATTCGCAATGAGCAGGTAAGGTTAATAGGTTATTATCTTTTCACTTTTACTATTCCCATGTCCATCCGTGTACTAATCATTGAAGATGAACCGCTCATCGCCGCCGATATTCAAATGACATTGACAGGAGATAACTACACAGTGGTAGGTATTGCCTATGATGGAGTGCGGGCACTTGATCTTTTGCACAGCAGTCAGCCGGATGTCGTTTTGGTAGATATCGCTATTCGGGGTGATAAGGATGGTATAGACATTGCCGGGATCATCAATGCAAATTATAAAATCCCCTTTATCTATGTAACCTCTTTTGCCGACCGGGAAACATTAGAAAGAGCTAAATCTACTCTGCCTTCAGGTTATGTAGTCAAGCCCTTTAAAGACAAGGACATCATCACCGCCATCGAAATGGCCATATACCGGCATTCCACGCAAAACAATCTTCTTTTTCCATCCTTAGCAACCATTCAGCAAAAATATCCGATGACGCCGGGAGAATATCAGGTAATGAAATTAGTATGGGAAGGTCATGGCAATCAACAGGTGACAGAAAAACTTGGGGTCTCCCTCAATACCATCAAATCCCAACTTAAAAGTATCTATTCCAAAATGGATGTGAGGACCAGGAGTGAAGCTATTGCCCTGATCAGAAAATTGAGGTAGTGGGACACGAATACATCTCTGAGAACGATATTCCATATTTCCGAGTGCTGTTACATTGCTTTCCACTGGACCGAACATTAAGGAATATCGTTATGGTTATTATAAATCTATAGAGCAAATTCCAAAGACAGCATACACAGAAGCACAAGCCATCGCAAGACTTGAGCTAATAATATTCTTTTGGAAAAAACGAGCAACCAATGACGACAAGACGAAGAAAGGCAGCACTTAACAGCCAAACGTTTAGCACATTTCTGACGACTTTCCATGAATTCAGAAAACCCTTATCTTGGTAACCACTCAGAACAAGACAACCTCGTTATGATTCGTAAACTATACTATCTCCTGATCTTAATCGCTACCAACGCGGCATCGCAAACAGCCGATACAATGAATGTGAAATTAAAATCGGGTGTCGTCAAGCAGTATGCGCTAACCACCGTGAATAGCCTCACTTTTTCAGGGGTGCAGGGAATGGATACCCTGAACCTGAATTTGAAATCCGATTCACTTATCCATTATTCAATATCATTACTCGATAGTATCCATTTTTCCAATGATCAGTCTGTCGATTCAATATTAATCGAATTGTATGGAGACGTTGTGCAGAAATATGCCATTTCTTCTATCTCCGCATTGTCGTTTATCGGTTGGGAGGAAAGCACCTCCATTGAACCGGTCAATTTGGAAAATAAGCATGAAAATATCCTCGGACAAAATTATCCAAACCCATTCAATCTGTCCACCACCATTCCTTACTATGTGCCGAAACGGCAACACGTAACGCTCACCGTGTCCACGATAACAGGCAGGGCAATCGTAACGCTTGTGCAGGAACAACAAAATGCCGGAATGCACGAGATCACCTGGGATACTTCAACACTTCCGGGTGGTGTATACTTTTACAGGCTACAGGAAGGGGGATATTTAGAAACAAAAAAAATGATATTGTTGAAATAGAATCGTATGAAGTTTTAAATAAAAAGATTTTCATTCCAATCTGCACCTGACTTTAAGAAAAACTATCATGAAATACCTTGTTCTCTTTACGTTTCAGCTCCTTTCATATTTCGTATCGTTTGGTCAAACCAAATTGGTGATCGATCACAAGAACGGAACTAAAGATTCAATCGCTGTAAATACCATTTCGAATATAAACTTCGCGTCTTCAGATATATATCAGCCTTCGCTGTTGGAAGTCGTTACCGTTCTGGATTCAGCCGAGTCTAAATTTATTCAATATGCTCATTTAACGAATGGAGATTTGTCCAATTCATTGGACCTGACCGAATATTGGTTGCTTACGCAGCCGAATGTGGAATCAACTTTTTCAATGGGTGACAACACCATTTATATAGCATTAAAATCGGGGATTAATACTACTTTTTATTTTGATGCTATTGATGACAATGGGCATAGCCTTTTCAGAGGCGGGAAAGGTGGCAGTGCAATCCATGCAGGTACTGAATTTATTAACCATGCTGATGAGATTCTTTCCCATGATATCGAGAATTAAAAGGTGTTACTGTTTGAGTCGGATGTAATAGGTTTAAAGTTGGAACCTCAGATCCAAATCATATCTGATATTTTGAATAATTCCGGTCTGAACCTGGAGGTTACTATTCTCAGGAATGAGCAATGTACACTGGAAGCAGTGGAAACCTTCAAAGACTATGGTTTAGTTATTATCGACGGGCACGGGCAAATATCCGGATTTAGACTTGGCAAAACCATTGATTTTGGAAATACGCCCAAGACTGAGGATGCTGTAAAGAATGAAATTAATTCACAGCTAGGACCCGGAAGCGCAGATAAAGTACTTTCAGGTGATATTGAATTAGGCTCAAGTATCCAGGGAAATCCTAAAATGACGGATTGGGTTAATGAACTTAAAAAAGATGCCATCTATTCCGATTATTTATCCGGGAAATACATTTCCAAATTACCTCCTATGCCGAAGACTATTATTTTCGGAAATATGTGTTTTAGTGGCTGGATTCTTACGTCGATAACGACTCCCCAGAAACTAGTCATCCGACCGGATAATAGTGTTGATACTATTCCAGCCGATACCAGGAACTTTGAATACCCTATTGGCAAAACTTTTATTGAGCGTGGGTTAATCAGCTATTATGGGTATACCCGGAATGAATTTCAATTTTTTTCCAAACTAATACCCATAGGTACTTCCAGGTCGGTCTTGGATTTTTTTTCAAAAGAAGTTGAGCTTTTATTCCTCAACAGATTAGTTGAAAACCAGGACAGTACAGGTGTAGCAAATTTAAAGCCCGATAATATAACGGAGTATTTCGAGCCTGAAGATTTAAATCGAGGGCTACATGGTAACCTGTATTTCAGACACTATGGTGCAAACGATTACAGCTACGCAAAATGTGGAGATACCCTCACGGATATCCGCGACGGGCAGCAATATGCAACCGTATGCATCGGAGAACTATACTGGATGGCACAGAATCTGAATTACAATGCACCCGGAAGTGTTACCTATGACAATAATCCTTCCAATGGTGCGATATATGGAAGATTGTATGACTACCAGACCATCATGCAAGGTGCTGATTCGACTAATGCAAATCCCAGTGGCGTAAAAGGTGTTTGTCCAAATGGCTGGCATGTTCCGAGCGATGAAGAATTTTCCGATTTGTTTAGTGCGGTAGGTGATCCTACAGGGGGAAATTTAAAATCAACTTCACCACTCTGGAACAGTCCGAATCTCGGCGCTACCAATAGCAGCGGTTTTACGGCCCTTCCCGGAGGACTCACCAGCGATATTTCCAAGCCGGATTATTTTCTGGGTCAGGGAGACTCAGCTATATTTGGAACTACTACCATTACCGAAGGCGTATGGCAGGGCTGGGGTATGTTGGCCGATAGTGAAACGTTCGATGGTTTCGGTTTAGTCCCGCAGAAAACAGGTGTGTCTTGTCGCTGTGTAAAGGATAAGTGATGTGCCCGTCAACAGATCATTGAGCACATCTTCGGCACAATAAAACGGCAATGGGGATACGATCATATACTTCTCATAGAACTCCGGAAAAATGACGGACCGCCGTCGCAAAATAGCTATGGCGGTTAAATAGAGTTCGGGTTAATATACCTGGTTTACAATCTTCGAAGAATAATCAATATTTTAGGGGTTGAGGGGTTGAGGGAGTGAAAAAATGCGTAAGTAAAATGATTTTTTGCTTTTTTGCATCATTACACTCCATACAGGCGAATAGAAGATTGGAAGAAAATAAATTTTGGACAGTATCAGCATAAACCATGGTGGGTAATGGAAAATTATCTGAAGGTTATTGCACGAGCTGACGTTAGCGGTAATTTTAAAGACAAAAGTTATGCAATTAAGATACTTGACATTTTTATTCACATTTGTATTTGTATATAATGCTTGTGCTCTAACAACGACATGTTCTTTCGAGTATTACCAGCGGCTAATATTTATAAAAATAAAGGTAAACAACTCTGATAGTTTACTTTTTTTATTTGACACGGGAGCAAACGCGTCAGCTATTGACATAAAAACTGCAGATAAGCTAAACCTAAAAACAATAAAGACTGACACAGTAGAGGGAAGTGCAGGCTATATTGTAGTTCCTTTTGTTAAAACAAAAACTATCTCATTCAGTAAATATAAAGTCAAAAATTTACTTCTAACAAAGTATGACTTAAGCGGTTCGTTAGCTCCACCCACTAAACGCTTAGACGGAATTCTTGGTACAGATTTCCTCAAACACTTTGTAGTTTCAATCGATTTTCAAAATAAGCAAATGACACTATCTAAAAAGACCATTGATACTTTGTCGGCTTCATTTCCTTTTGAATTTGACAACGGAATTCCTCGCATCAAGGCCACAATTAATAATCAAGTTTCAACCTTTTTTCGCTACGACAGTGGTTCATCTTTATTTGACACAAAAGATATTTACCTCAATAGCACTTTATCAATATTCGAATTAATTACAAAAATTGATACCACACTGAAACCTGTTACCCACTTTTCAGCATCCGGGGTTGGTGGCGACGTTGACCTTCCTGTTTATAAAGTTACTTCTGTTTCCTTCGACAATTTTATGTTGCAAAATCCCTTTATAATTGTCCAACCCAAACAGGGGTATTTTGCGAGACCAGACGCAGTTGGTTTTTTTGGAAACAATCTGCTGGATAAATTTCAAAAAGTTACAATTGACTTCATTGACAAAAACGTTTATGTACTTAATTCTAAATTATAGACAATAAGCATAGGTGGGCAGAAAAACTACCGCTAACATCTAAGACTTCGTTGTGTGCGAAGCACAAGCAATGAAGTCGATGTTGCACGTAACCTTCGGTAGTTTTTGCAGCCAGGGGTGAGTGTAAAGAGAATGCGGTTGCATTCAAAAGTAAGGTGGTGTGATCCAAATGAAGTTTGAAGAATATTGTTGCACCTGAATATCTCTTACTCTTGCAGCAATCCACCTCAGAAGT
>JBBSAQ010000043.1:0-39003 GCA_038252065.1 Chitinophagales bacterium | reverse complement strand
CGTAACAGTGACGACAGAGGATGGTTGTTCGGATGAAGATGCATTGACGATCTTTTTGGAAAGAAATACAGATATCTATGTTCCAAATATTTTTTCACCGAATGGAGATAATATTAATGACAAACTGATCATAAGTGCAGGATCGGATGTAGAAGAGATTTCTTCATTCATCATTTTTGATCGGTGGGGGAATATGGTTTTCTCTCGGGATCATTTTCAGGCAAATGATCCGAACAATGCGTGGGATGGAAGATTGAATGGAAGGGAGGTGAATTCAGCTGTGTTTGCTTATAAATTAATTGCAAAATTCAAAGATGGGAGTCAGTTTATTAAAACTGGAGATGTGACGTTGTTGAGATAATGGTATTTAAGAAAGTCCCCTTCAGGGGATTTAGGGGTAGATAGAGATGTAACGTTGTTGAGATAGTGGTATTTAAAAAGTCCCCTTCAGGGGATTTAGGGGCAGATAGAGATGTAACGTTATTGCGATAAATTTCCTTATAGATACAGATTTTATTGAACCCCTTCAGGGTTCCAAATTTTCGATTCCACATTATCCGCGGGTTGAAACCCGCGGCTATTAATGTGTGATCCCTTCAGGATCAGAAATCTTCATCTTCACAAGTCCTCATGTTGAAACCCGCGGATATTAATGTGTGATCCCTTCAGGATTAGAAATCTTCATCTTCACAAGCTCGCGGGTTGAAACCCGCGGATATTAATGTGTGATCCCTCAGGATCAGGATTTCAAATAAAGACCTCTTATGAGATTTAGGATAGAATGATTCCTACCTTTGCTTCGAATCAATTTCAAGGCCTTGTCTCAGTCAATTCTCTTACGTCGTATTTCATTATTAGCAGGCATTCAGCCAAAAGAAGTGTTACGTCTCAACGGAAACGAGATGTCAATTCTACCGTCCATTCCAAATGCATTTCTGCTAATTGATGATGGAAAAATCAAAAGTTTCGGACCTGATCAAGAATGTCCTGTCGAACGTGCGGAGCAAATCATTGATTGCTCAGGCAGAATAGTGCTACCTTCTTTTTGCGATAGTCATACGCATCTTGTTTTTGCGGCCTGGAGAGCAAATGAATTTGTCGACCGGATTAAAGGAATGACGTATGAAGAAATTGCGAAGAAAGGTGGAGGCATTCTTAATTCAGCATTGAAGCTGCAGGAAGCGGATGAAGATCTGTTATTTGAACAGGCAAAAGAAAGACTCTCCGAAGTCATATCTCTGGGGACAGGAGCGATTGAAATCAAAAGTGGTTATGGATTGACATTGGAAAGTGAAATTAAAATGCTGCGCGTGATTCGCAGATTGAAAGATTTAAATTGGATTCCTGTCAAATCAACTTTTTTAGGTGCACATGCCGTTCCATTAAAATATAAAACGAATCGTCAGGAATACATCAGACTGATCATTGACGAAATGTTACCTATGGTACGTGATGAAGGTCTGGCTGATTACATGGATGTGTTTTGCGATAAAGGGTTTTATTCGGTTGATGAAACGGATATGCTTCTGGAAGCAGGCAGTAAAATGGGATTAAAGCCTAAAATCCATGCTAATGAATTGGACTATTCCGGTGGGATCCAGATAGGCGTAAAGCATGGGGCAGTCTCCGTAGACCATCTTGAATACACAGGACCGGAAGAAATCAAGGCTTTAGCTTCTTCAGATACTATCGCTGGGATCCTGCCCTCAACTGCTTTCTTTTTGGGTCTGCCTTATGCACCTGCCAGAAAAATGATCGAAAGTGGCCTGTGTGTCTCATTGGCCAGCGATTTTAACCCGGGAACCTCTCCCAGTGGCAACATGGCATTCATTCTTTCCCTTGCCTGCATCAAGATGAAGATGACCCCTGAAGAAGCCATCAATGCAGCTACAATCAACGGCGCTGCTGCCATCGAGCTTAGCATTAGCTATGGTAGTATAACTAACTCAAAATCAGCTAATTTAATAATTACAAAATCAGTCTCAAGTATTGATTTTCTCCCCTATTCTTATGGGCAGTCCTGGATCGACAAAGTGATCGTAGGCGGTAAATTGAGCTGAATTCTCGCGGCTATCATCATGTCTTTTGATCTTAAAGTATAGGGATCTATACTTTAGAGATATTACTGATCGTTGAGATATGTCATTACCCAAAAAGCAGCGTTAGCGCTCAAAATGGCATCTTATAGGTTGATATTTTCCCTCAGAAAATAAATGAAAACCCCGACCACAATCACAATATGAAAGCCTATTTTTGCGCCTTACATATTATAAAAAGATTTTATACTATCTTGTTGAATGGAAAATCAGACTATTTGGAATATGAGAAAATGGATGTGGTTTTTAGCCATCTGCCTGAGTTTTTCTTTACAGCATATTTTCGCCGAACCTACCCCCGCTTATTCACTTTCGACTTGCCAATCTAATGGCCATGTGCCGCCGGTAGTCTTCACCTTTAATTGTGTAAACGGACAACCCGGAGACACCATTTGCGTGCCCGTCACAGTGAGTAATTTTAACCAAATCGTAATAGCTCAATTTGAGATATACTGGAACAGCGATGTGCTCGATTACATTGAAATTAAAAACCCCGGGATCGCCCAGATTAACTTAAATGGGGACTTTAATCTTTCAGGGCCTAATGCGTTGAAATTTATTCCGCTAAATTTTGATCTTTTCAACGGTGAATCATTACCTGATGGAAGTACCATTTTTGAAGTCTGTTTTAGGATTATCGGAACTCCCGGATCCACGAGCAATGTAGGAATAAGTCCTTTTTTCGATTTTGAAGTAGCGGATATCAATAGTGTCGTACCCTCTGATTCCATTGGCTGTAACATGACTGTTAGCAATGCAGTTACACTCGTTGGATTTGTTACTAGTTGTGGGCCTGGTACAGTCGGTGATGATGGCACAATTGACGTGACTGTTTATGGGGGAACATCTCCTTACAACATTACCTGGGTTGAAACAACTTCAGGTCTAACAGGTGGACCGGTAGCTGTTCCAAGTGAGGGTGTGAATATGAGTATAAATGCCCCTGCCGGGAATTATGATTTGACGATCACTGATACCAATGGCAACATGGTGACCTACAACACGGATGTTGACACTCTCGGGCTTAGCGTTTTTACAAGATTAAAAGATCCGACCTGCTATAAATTCAAAAATGGTACAATGTGGATTAAACCATTGGGCGGATCCGAACCCTATAGCTATATCTGGAAAAATCTTTCAAATCCTAATCTTGCTGGTTCAGGATTTATCCGTCATCTTGGCGATTCTTCATTGGTCACAAGTTTACCTGATGGTATGTACACCATACTTGTCAAAGATGATAATGGTTGTAAAGCAGAAGTCACCGTTCAGCTTCTCGATAAACCTTTCGTTTTTACCATCAATAGTCTTCAGGATGCGACTTGCAACGGGTCTAAGACTGGTTTTATAAACTTTTCCATTTCAGGGGGCACTCCGGATGTTGATAGTAATTATACAATTACAATCAAACCTGGGTTCACGGTGGTAGGTCCCGGAGCTACAATTGGCTTGCTCAACCCCGGAGTTTATTGTATTACTGTACAAGATCAGGTTTCTCAATGTGACACGGTTTATTGTTTTACGATTGGTGCTCAAAATATTATCTCTGCTAATGTGACTCCAACAGATGCCCCGTGTGCCGGAACTAATGATGGAAAAGTATCTATAAGTGGATTAACGAATGGTGTACCGGGTCTCCTTTATTCATATACAATTTACCATAATGGCATGCAGCAAACAAGTGCAATGAATATTACAGGGGTTTTTAATTATAGCCCTTTGCCTCCGGGCACATATATGATCATCGTTGAAGAAGGCGCATGTAAATCTGATTCAATTCCATTTACCATAGGAGAACCATTACCGATGATTGTGACCTTGCAGGGAACCAAACTGGATAATTGTCTTCCGACAGGATCAGGTGCTGCATGGTTTCAGATTACCAACGGTATGGGCCCATACATACTCAATGCAGGTAGTGGAGTTCAGGATGGCGATACACTCAAAAAACTCAATGCCGGAAGTTACATCCTCACTGTAACGGATAGTAAAGGATGCGTTGCACATCTTCCATTCAAGATTCATGATTATTCCGAAAATGAGCAAGCCGATATTACTTTTCAGATCGATGGCACTCCATGTGATGGAGGCACTGTCACTGTATTCTACCAGGGGGGCACTCCACCGCCAGGATCAATACTCTGGGATAACATGTCAACGGCTCAAACGATTCCAATCACACAAACGGACACATTAGGTGTTCATATTTTGCTGGGCAATCCAATATTTTGCCTGCTCTTTGATACGGTCATTGTGGATTGCGTTAAAAAACTACATTTAGATATCACTGTCTTACAACCTCAATGTGGTGACGAAGCTGTGGGCGGACCCTATACAGGTACCGTCATCGTGGACACGACAAATGCTGTAGCTCCTGTAACCTGGATCTGGTCCATTCCTGATACAACAACTACAGGTATCTATGCCGGTTTAAGCCCTGGTAAATATTACGTGACAGTAACTGATGCCATAGATTCAGTCGCTGTAGATAGCTTTGAAATTATTGCGCCTCCTGCTCTTCACCTCACATTCGGTATTCCTGATAGTACTTCATGTCCTGAGACATGTGATGGGGCAGTCATGGTCACACCTGAAGACGGTGACATCAGCATGAATTATTTTCTTTACTGGAATACAACCACTGCACACGCGGATACAAATTTTTTCTTCCAGGTGCAGAACTTATGCCAGGGCCTTACAGGATTTACAGTTTCTCAGGATGGTGTTTGTTTTTACACTGACACTGTTGAAATATTCTCACCAGCCCCGATTGATATCAGCCTGACCCTTTCCACTCCTGTAACTTGCTATGGTGGTGATGATGGAAGTCTTGAAGTAACTGCATCAGGCGGAACTCCCCTTTATTCCTATGATTGGGAGGGAGGATCGATGTTGCCTGTTTCAACTGATCTTAGTGCAGGCACATACATCGTTACGGTAACTGATATGTACAATTGCATTCAGGTGGATAGCTTCGTTGTGGATCAGCCGGATACATTGATAGCACAGATTGATGTATCAGGCACGTTTAATTTATCCTGTGGCAGTAGCAGTGATGGCATCATCGTGCTTGATGTATCAGGAGGTAATGATGGAGGTTATACTTTTTTATGGAATCCGGATGTTTCAAGTATTTACCAGGCTGTCAATCTTGTAGCAGGAAAATATTTAATTACAGCGACCGATCCGAAAGGATGCACGGACACCACATCTTACCTATTAACGTCTCCCCCACCGATCATGACGACATGGCCATCGGTGGTACCACCTGCATGTTTTGGAGATGAAACTTTACTTCAGATAAACCAGGTCACCGGAGGTAGTGGTAATTATAGTTTTAATATCAATGGCGGTCAGTTGATGAATATTGGTGATCCGGTAATGATACCATCCGGCATTTATATCGTGAGTGTATTTGATGATCGAGGTTGTTCGGAGGACACCACATACACAATCATCGAACCAAATCCGATCCTTGTGTCGATAGGTCCCGACAATCCGATTGTGAATATTGGTGATAGTTTATTTATAGTCGGGCATGTTGATCAGAGTGACAACGCTATTGCGATGATGGCCTGGTCATCCACAGAACCTGTCAGTTGCCCTTTATGTGAAGGAACGTATGTTTTTAATGTTCTGCCTACAATATATACATGGACAGTTACAGATGTGAATGGTTGCCAGGGCTCAGAAAGTATCACTGTTGGGGTTGATTATAATCGGGATGTATTTATTCCAAATGTATTCAGTCCTAATAATGATGGCCGAAATGAAGATTTCAGAATCTATACCGGTCCGGGAGTAGTATCCATTAATTATCTGCACATCTATGACCGATGGGGCAATCTAGTTCATTCTGAAAATAAAATGTTACCAAGTCCTACCGGTTCAGGTAATTGGGATGGAACGTTCGATGGACAACCGCTTAGTCCAGGTGTATATGTCTATGTAGCTGAGATAGAATTTATTGACAACCATACGAAATTGATTTACAGAGGAGATATCACGCTTATCAAGTGATCAAGTGATCAAGTGATCAAGTGATCAAGTGATATGGTGATCAGTATTCAGTTTCGAAGAGTAGGAGAATAATGGGAATATATTCAGGAATCCTAAACTTCTTAATTGTAGTTTTATTCCTCAAAATTCGAATGCTTCAACTTGCTCTATACATCCTTATGCTACAGCAACCATCGAAAATCATCTGATCATCGCCACGCTTCCGGCTTTTCTTCTTTGCTGTCCTCCGCAGGTATAGATAAATTGATACACATATTGTCCGGGCATCAGATCTTTCCCTTTTAGGGAGCCATCCCATCGTGTATTCTGATCAGTGGATTCGAAGACTTCCCCACCCCATCGATCATAAACTTTAAGCGATTGAAACTCTCCGAGGAAAACAATATTACTCATCCCCCAATCATCATTGATATTATCGCCGTTGGGTGTAAAGCCTGTGGGGAAAAATACTTTGTCACAATCAAGATCTGCTGAATCCGCCACGGTAATATGTATTGAATCGGTTGCAGCACAAAATCCATAGTCCATAGTGACAAAATAGGTAGTGCTGGCCAAAGGACTCAAAACGGGCTGTGCGATAGACGTGTTACTAACTCCTGTGGCCGGAGTCCATTGTATCGATGTCGCGCATGTCACCGGAAGTCTCAATTGCATGGATGTCCCGGTGAATAAGACTGTATCGGGAGATGTGATGCGATCAATCGGACTGTATAATTCTTTTACTTCAAATGAAGTAAGCGCGCGATTGTACATTCTTAATTCATCAATGACACCACTGAAGGGAACCTCTCCATTAGCCTGGCATGGTCCACCACCAATAGTCAGGATACCATCATTTACAATTTTAACAAAAGCAACACTTCCGGCTGTTGATTTCTGAACACCATCATAATAGAAAAAATGATCCCTGTTATTGCGCACGAAAACGATATGATGATAGCACCGGTTTGATGGTAAAATACCCGTGCTTTGGACAAAATTGTCAGCGTGTTCAGATAACGTAAGGCTTATTTCCCTATTTCCTGGATTGTATCGGAGCTCAACCGTGCTATCAATTCCGCATGACTCACTTTTGGACAGGATGTCCATAGTTTTGTTTGATTGAGGCTCAGGCAGAACGAAAAAGCTAATCGTAAAATCACCCCCGAACAGTAGATCGAGGTTGCCAAGGATCTGGACTGTTGTATTGCCATCAAATCTGAGCCCATTTGACAATACCCCACACCCACAAGTGGCATTTCCCATGATTATCCCATCGGCGCCGCTACCGGTATCTTCTTTAGCATCACAGCCATTGAATGAATAATATGCGATAAGCCCATCAATTGGCTGACACAGCGCTGTCCCACTACCCATCCCTACAAATAGAAACCATAAAAAAACCCTCATGCCATTAAAACTCAGGGTGTTGAATAAATATTTCATTAAAATGCTTTGTATTATTAAATATGGGAAATCAATGCCGGAAAATCCGCGATTGCCACTCTTTTATCTTCCCGCTGACAAAATAAGGAGTAAACGTGGATATGGACAACAGAATAGCATTTCAGTTGTTCCGGACCCAGTAGTTTCAACTGTTAGCTTTCTATTAACTGTAAACTGTCAAGTGTTCACGATATTCGTGCCCTGATCCCTCAATCTCCGAAACAACAGGAAATGGCTGAGCCCCTAAAGAATCCAAATGAAATGTCTTTCTTCGAGCATATCGAGGTATTGCGATGGCATCTTTTCCGTTCTGCATTGGCTGTTGTATTCATATCGATCGGAGTGTTTACGGCTAAAACATTCATCTTTCAGTATGTGATCCTTGGTCCCCTCAATCCCGACTTCCCGACATATAGGTTCTTCTGCAGTTTTGGTCCTAATTTTTGTTTCCTTCCGGCCAAACTCAATATTATCACCAGGGATATTCAGGAGCAGTTTATGACGCACATCAAAGTATCGCTCTGGCTTGGTTTTATCGTGTCCTTTCCCTATATCTTCTATGAATTCTGGAAATTTATCAAACCGGGATTGTACAAAAAAGAAATTAAAGCGGCCCGAGGCATGGTCTTCATATGCAGCTTTCTTTTTCTTTTTGGAGTAGCATTCGGGTACTTTCTTATCTCTCCGATCGCCGTAACTTTTCTGGCGAGCTATAGTGTAAGTCCTGATGTCCAAAATACGACCACACTTGACTCGTTTGTGGACAACATGACCATGTTTACTCTTCCGATGGGTTTAATATTTGAATTGCCTGTGGTCATTTATTTCCTGGCTAAAATCGGAATAGTTTCGTCCAACATGCTTTCAGAATATCGTCGTCATGCGATAGTCATCATTACGATCGTGGCGGCTGTAATCACACCGACTACGGATTGGTTTACGATGACAATGGTGGGTATACCCTTATACGCATTATATGAAGTCAGCATCATCGTCACAAGACGGGTCGACAAAGAAAGAGCTGCAAAACAATTGAACGAGGACCTGGATATCGATGGATAGAGTATCATCATCCCTGACCATCATACTCCGAATCGCTTTGCCTACGGTTTGGCTTGTCACTGTATTATCCCTCATCATCTTATTAAGTGTTGCCGTAAGTGGCAGAGCTGAAATCTTCTCTAACCCGATCATTTGGGGTTCATTATTATTTATTCTTGCAAGTGGTTTTGCATTTATATATTTCCTGCTCTGGCGATTCTACAGAGTGGATATGGACAATAAATCAATTTACCTCAGCAATTATTTCAAAACATTTAAATATCCGTTTTCCGATGTGAAATCCATCAAAGGAATTTCTGCATTGCCGGACAGAGTATATCATATTGAATTAAAATCAAAAGGAACGTTTGGCAAACACATCTATTTCCTCGCCAGCCAGAAACTATGGCAGGATTTTGTGGAAAGACATCCGCAGCAACTGGAGGGAATATTTCAAAAAGACGAAGGCTGAGGCGAAGGCGAAGTAAAAATTATAAATTTGCTCGATGAGCTTTTACCTGCCAGATGCTCGAAATAAATAATCCCCTGTACCTTTTCTGCCTTTTCTGCCTTTTCTGCCTTTTCTTTATAATCTTCCCCCCGCCTTCGGTGCTAATCTGATGATCGGACATATCATTTCTTCAAGCGATATTCCACCATGTTGAAATGTGTTGCGATAATAATTATTGAAGTGGTTGTAATTGTTGGGATAAAGAAAATATTTATCCTCCTTCGCGAATATATAGCTGCTGCTGAGATTAGGTCGTGGCAAGCCTGCTTCTTCTGGTTTCTTTATTTCCAATACATCTTTGGGATCATATTGTAGATTCTTTCCCATTTTATATCGGAGATTGGTGGTTGTATTTCGATCGCCGACAACTTTTGATGGTTGCTTGACACGTATTGTACCATGATCAGTACCGATGATCAATTTCATTCCCTGCCCCGCCATCTTGCGTAGTGCAAGCCATACAGGCGAATTTACAAACCAGCTGTATGTCAACGAACGATATGCCTTCTCATCACCGGCCAATTCTTTTAACACCTCCATCTCCGTCCGGGCATGTGACAACATATCTATGAAATTGTAGACGATGACCAGGAGATTATTGTGCATGTAATCAAGTGCCTTTTCTCCCAGATCTTTTGCATCCTCAGCATTCGTTATCTTCTTGTATTGCCATTTGATTTCTTTTCTGATCCGTCGTTGGATTTGCTTTCCAAGCAGATCTGCCTCATGCATATTTTTCCCACCTTCTTCATAATCTTCAAGCCACATATCCGGATAATTTTTTGCAATATCTGCAGGCATCATACCGGCGAAGATGGCATTCCGGCTGTATTGTGTTGATGTCGGAAGAATACTGAAGAAAAAAGATTCTTCTTCAACTTCAAAAAATTCAGTGATGACAGGCTCAAGTATTTTCCATTGATCCCACCGAAGGTTGTCAAGCAAAAGAAATACGACAGGCGACTGATCATTGATATACGGAAATACTTTTGTGGATAAAAGATCGGGTGACATCAATGGCGCCTTATCTTTTTCTTTGATCCATGACAAATATTGTTTCCCTACAAATTTGGAAAACTCAGAATTGGCTTCCTGTTTTTGCATGGATAGAATATCGATCATCTCTTCACTACGAGCTGTATCAATTTTGATTTCCCAGCTGACAATACGTTTATAGGCTTCAGCCCATGAATTGATATCAAGCCCGCTATTGATTTCAACCATAATATTGCGAAACTCCACCTGGTAATCCGAAGATGTCTTCTCCCTCACCAGACGTTTATTGTCGACAATTCTTTTGAGTGTCAGGAGTATCTGATTCGGATTGACAGGTTTGATAAGGTAGTCATCAATCTGTGAGCCTAGTGCTTCTTCCATGATCTTTTCCGCTTCATTCTTCGTGATCATGACGATGGGAAGGGAGGGTTTCAGCGCTTTGAGTCTTTGCAATGTTTCCAAACCGCTTAGCCCGGGCATGCTTTCATCAAGGAAGATGATATCCACATCCCCGGCTTTTTCAAACTCATAGATAGCATCATGACCATTAGAAACAGTGATGACGTTATATCCTTTCTTTTCCAAAAAAAATAATTGGGGCTTGAGCAAATCTATTTCATCGTCCGCCCAGAGTATTTTTATTTTATCCATGTTCTATGATTACAAAGCTTAAGGTATCATGTTAAAGAGAATGATCCTATCAACGAACCCCGCAAGGCCGATATTTTCTTAATCTTTGTGTTATGAACAAACGGAAGCTCATAAATGATCCGGTCTATGGCCTAATTTATATCCGTACGCCCCTCATTTTTGATCTGATCGAACATCCGTTGTTTCAGCGCCTTCGACGGATAAAGCAAACTGGTCTCACTCATCTCGTCTATCCCGGTGCCCAGCATACACGCTTCCATCACGCACTGGGAGCAATGCATTTGATGGGTATGGCTATTGATGAGATCAGGTCCAAGCAGGTTGAAATAAGTCCTCAGGAGGCTGAAGCGGCATTAATCGCAGTCCTCCTGCATGATATTGGGCATAGTCCTTATAGTCATGCCCTTGAAGGACAGCTGATACATGCGGACCACGAATCCATAGGCAAAGTTTTAATCAGTCACCTTCAAAAAACTCTTGATCACAGCATAGGACTAGCTCTGGAGATGTTTGAAGGCTTATATCCTCGCCCTTTCTTCCATCAACTCATCAGTGGTCAGCTTGATCTGGACAGGCTTGATTATCTGTCCAGGGACAGTTTTTATACAGGCGTAGCTGAAGGTGTGGTCGGACATGACCGGATATTACGCATGCTACAGGTGGTGGATGACCAGCTGGTTGTTGAAGAAAAGGGACTCCACAGTATTGAAAAATTCCTTGTTGCCAGAAGAATCATGTACTGGCAGGTCTATTTGCACAAAACTGTGTTATCCGCTGAATTGATGGCAAAGCACATTATCAAACTCCTGAGAGAAGAAAAATCAACTACACGAGCCGTGTTTATAGCTTCAGAACTCGACTTTTTTTTATCAAATAATGTCGATTTGGAATATTTCCAAAAGGATTTCGACGAAATCATGCCCTTTTTCCTTGCTCTGGATGATACATCTATTGACTATAGCATCAAGAGGTTGACGAAATATCATAACGGCCCACTACAATTCCTGGCTTCAAATCTTATCAACAGGATACTTCACAAAATTCAATGGTCCACTGAGCAGGTTGATGAAAACACATTGCAGGAAACAATACGCAAAACCGCACGACAGTACAGCTTGTCTGAAGCTGAAGCTGCAAAATTAGTCTGGGTAGGGAACGAATCGAATTCCATTTATAACCGGGATATTGACGAGATCCAAATATTGACTAAGGAAAAGGAAATAAAACCATTCTCTTCCTTTCTTGAAAGTCCCATCAACATTGCCTTAAACAGGAAATTTTTTATTTGCTATCCCCGCTAATGCAAATACGGAAATCCAACGATGAAGGCCTAAACATTTTACATCTTTGCAATGAACAATCTCAATATACCCATGGCAACAATGGATGCTAAGACCATATTTGAACTTATAAGCAAAGAAGAAAACCGGCAGCGCAAAGGAATCGAGCTGATTGCTTCAGAAAATTTCACATCAACTGCGGTGCTGGAAGCTATGGGCTCTTGTCTGACTAATAAATATGCAGAAGGGTATCCCGGCAAGAGATATTACGGGGGTTGTGAAATTGTGGATGAGATTGAAACGATGGCTATTGACAGCCTGAAATCGCTGTTTGGAGCTGAGTACGCTAATGTTCAGCCACATTCCGGAGCTCAGGCCAATTCATCCGTGTACCTGGCTGTACTCAAACCAGGTGATACCATACTGGGCTTCAATCTGGCGCATGGTGGGCATCTTACACACGGTTCTCCGGTCAATTATAGTGGGCTTACATTTAAAGCTGTTCCCTATAATGTCAATGAGGAGACCGGACGAATAGATATGGAAGGTGTGTATACACAGGCTATTGCGCACAAACCTAAATTGATCATCTGTGGAGCTTCAGCATATTCCCGGGATTGGGATTATAAGCGATTTAGAGAGATAGCTGATGAAGTCGGGGCACTGTTGATGGCGGATATTGCACATCCTGCAGGGCTGATTGCTATGGGTTTGCTCAACGATCCGATGCCTCATTGTCATATAGTGACATCGACAACACACAAGACACTACGCGGACCAAGAGGAGGCATTATAATGATGGGTCGTGATTTTGACAATCCCTGGGACCGTAAGACCAAGAAAGGAGAGTCTGTTCAGATGTCTGCGATATTGAATAGTGGCGTTTTTCCGGGCATGCAAGGTGGCCCACTCGAGCATGTGATTGCCGCTAAAGCAGTTTCATTTATTGAAGCAGCAGCACCGGAATTCAAACAATATTCTAAACAAGTCATCTCCAATGCACAGGCCATGGCAAATGCATTTGTGGAGAGAGGATATAAATTAATTTCCGATGGTACTGACAACCATCTGATGCTGATTGATCTTTCAAATAAAGGTTTGACCGGGAAAGAAGCCGAAGAGGCTTTAATAAAAGCTGATATTACAGTCAATAAAAATATGGTGCCGTTTGATAAGCATAGTCCTTTTGTGACATCGGGAATCAGAGTGGGTACAGCTGCGATTACGACAAGAGGAATGAATGAGGCGGATTGTATTCAGATTGTAGATTGGATTGATACGGCATTGGTCAACAGAAATGATAATGCTGTTCTGCAAACTATTCATCACAAGATCAATGATTTTGCATCTTCATTTAAGTTGTTTCCGGATGAATGATATCCCTTTGCCCCTAAATCCTCTAAAGGGGACTTTCTATATTTCAGATATACGTTAATTCTCTTTTGGCGTTTTAGGAATTGAGAAAAAAAAATGTCCCCATTTCAAATTAAAACCCATTGTATGGCATAAAGTGTCCAATAATGTTTTCCTAAAACATCAGGATATTTCAGGAAAACATCATGATGTTTTAGGAAAACACTATTGTATTATAGGAAAATCTGAAATGATTGATTCTAAGCATCTTAGCATTAGATTTCAAAGCCAAATTCTTTTTGAACTAATTTATCAATTCATTTTCGTTGTTTTAGGGTACTTAGAAGCCACTAAAATTGAAAGTCCTCTGGCTGAGCAATAGCTCAAAGTTGAGCATGGCAGGTCGAAGCATAGGGGTATTAGGGGCCAGGGTACAAGACTTCTTCTAAAAATAGTCCTTCAGGCGGAACACTCCATTGCACAGGTAGTGGAGTTTGATGGTCAAGACATTCTTTGATATCACTGACAGATAATTTTCCTAATCCTGCATTCAGGCAAGCACCAACAATGAGTCTGACCATCCCGCGTAAAAAACGATTTGCTTTTATTGAAAATATCGCTTTGTTTTCTTCAAAAATCCAGTGAGACTCTGTGATCGTACATTTGTAATGTTCAACACTTGAACCGGTTTTACAAAATGGCAGAAACTCTGTATAATCATTGAGCACAAGAGCAGCTTCCTGCATAGCCATCATATCCAATTCTACATTCTGATTAAAATAAAAAGACTGATCGCGGGTAAAAGGATTTTTTTCAAAATGAATATAATACCTATAGTGCCTCTCTGTCGCAGAATAACGCGCATGAAATGAATAGTCTGTTTCCATGATTGAATTAATGGAAATATCCAGGGGCAGGATTGAATTTATCTGATACAGAACTTTTGACGAATAGATGGCTGCAGCTACATCAAGATGTGCGGTATAATGTCTCGCATGCACACCGGTATCCGTCCGTCCGCAACCTGTGATTTCAATCGGTTCGCGCAGGATGGTGGAAAATGCTTCTTCGAGTGTTTGCTGCACAGTAATGTCTCCGGGTTGTTTTTGCCAGCCACAATAAGATTTACCTAAATAACTCAATTCTAAACGCCATCGCATAAGATGCAAATATGGTGGTTTCTTCGCTTAGCCACTAGTCTTAAAAAATGAACCCTGACCATTCTAAGAATGACCAGGGTCCGGAGAGATCATGTCGATATGACTTATGTCAATGATACGACATCAAAGAGAAATGATGCCGTGAACTGACTTTATTATTTTGTTCGGGGGAATGGATAAATATACAAACTATTGTGGAATAACCTAGAGATTAAAATTGAAGGCTAAAGAGAAGGCTAAGGCGAAGGAAAAGGCGCAGAAAAATAAGGCAGAAAAGGCAGAAGGGGCGGTAAAGGCAGCATAGGCTAAGGATAAAAAGGCAAAAGACAATGGGCAATTTGCAACTGGCAATTGGCAAAAAAAACCAAAGACAATGGGCAATTTGCAACTAGCAACTAGCAACTAATATAAAAAATACCTATTGTTGCTTCCCTATTGTTTTTTGTTTTTTACTTATTGCCTATTGCTTATTGCCTATTGCCTATTGCTCAAGCAGCCTTGAGTTTCTTCAGTTGAACTTTGTCCAACTTTCCCTTCGCATAGCGAAGATCAACTTCGAATACTTTCACATCTTTTTTGGATGGAATCTCAAACATGGCATCCATCATGATAGCTTCACAAATAGATCGTAGACCACGGGCGCCTAAACCAAAATCTATTGCTTTCTGTGCTATGTATTCAATAGCGCCGTCAGTCATTGAAAACTTTACGCCTTCCAGTTCGAATAAACGCTTGTATTGTTTGATCAAGGCATTGCGGGGTTCGGTCATGATGCGCTGCAGCGTTTCCTGATCTAAAGGTTCAAGATATCCAAGCACAGGTAGCCTTCCAACTAATTCAGGTATCAGACCAAATGTCTTCAGGTCTTTGTGCGATACATAATGGAATAACTTTTCAGTGTCAATGGCTTTTGAATCTTCATTGCCATACCCGATCACATTTTTATTGAGACGACGGGAAATAATCTTTTCCAATCCATCAAAAGCTCCGCCGGCAATGAAAAGAATATTTTGTGTATTGACCTTGACAAGTTTTTGTTCGGGATGCTTACGGCCGCCCTGGGGTGGAACTAATACATCTGTTCCTTCAAGTATTTTCAACATCGCCTGTTGCACACCTTCACCGGATACATCACGTGTAATACTTGGGTTGTCACTCTTACGTGCTATTTTATCAATCTCATCGATGTATACAATACCGCGCTCTGCTGCCTCCACATTATAATCACAAGCCTGGAGAAGACGAGACAACATACTTTCAACATCTTCTCCTACATATCCCGCTTCAGTAAATACTGTGGCATCTACAATCGCAAATGGCACATCAAGCATTTTTGCAATCGTCTTCGCTATAAGTGTTTTACCTGTACCTGTCTGCCCTACTAAAAGAATATTGGATTTTTCCAATTCAACTTCATCTATCGATTTATTCTTAATCCTTTTGTAATGATTATAGACAGCTACACTGATACATTTCTTAGCTTCATTCTGACCGATCACATACTGGTCAAGATATTTTTTGATTTGTTGCGGTGTGATATGCTCAGGAACATCGAGATTTTCTTCCTTCTTTTTTAATTTCTCCTCATTGTCATAGAGTTCCTGACGGACTATCTCGTAGGCCTGCTCAACACAAAGCTCACAGATATGACCCTCAATGCCTGCTATAAGGATAAGTGCTTCTTTCTTATCACGTCCACAAAAAGAACAGCCGAATTGATCATCACTTGTCTTCATAATTTTGTATTTAATTGGTTCATGTCATGATGCAGGAGAAAACTCATGCATCGGCATGTCATGATGTAAGAGAAAACTCATGCATCGGCATGTCATGATGCAGGAGAAAACTCCTGCAATGGCTATTACTTACTTCTGGTCAATACTTCATCTACTAGGCCATATTCTTTTGCCTGGTGAGACGACATCCAATTATCACGATCAGAATCCTTTTCAATTTGCTCAACTGTTTTACCTGTATGTTTTGCCATGATCGCATACAATTCATCTTTCATGCTTTTGATGAGGTTGTATGAAATTTCCATTTCCGTAAATTGTCCCTGCATGCCTCCGCTCGGTTGATGGATCATCACCCGGCTATGCGGGAGACACGTTCTTTTTCCTTTTGTTCCTGCAGCTAACAATACAGCTCCCATTGAAGCCGCAAGACCTGTGCAGATCGTACCGATTTCCGGGGAGACATACTGCATGGTGTCATAGATACCAAGACCAGAAATCACATTTCCTCCGGGACTATTGATAAACATCTGAATATCTCTTTTATTATCAGTAGACTCCAGGAAAAGAAGTTGCGCTTGTATGACATTAGCTACATAGTCATTGACCGGAACGCCAAGGAAGATGATACGATCCATCATCAGCCTGGAGAATACGTCCATACCCACGACATTCATCTGGCGTTCCTCTATGACCTGGGGAGTAAAGCCATTAATATCGGGGACAGATGTCTGCATGTATCGATCAAGATGAGTTCCTGAAATACCTGCGTGCTTAGTGGCATATTTATAAAACTCGCTATTGTTACTCATATCTAAGAAGTGGATTTTAAGTTAAAACGCTAAATTAAGGGTATTACGCATGCGAATGTTCGCCATGATCGAACAAATGGTGATGCAGATCATGGAAAGCATGTTCAAATTCTTCTGTGGTCGCAGGGGTTTCATCAAAGTTATATTGTGGTAAAATATGGGCAAAGACTACTTCTTCGAGTGCATTTTCTTTCATTGTGCTCATAAAGTACTCATTAGCATGGAGTTCCTTCATTAGCTTCCGGATATCCGTCTGACGGTAGTTAACATTCTCGAGGATCCATTTTGTCATCTGCCTCTGAACATCATTTTCAGTGACTTCCAGGTTTTCTTCTTTCGCTATTTTATTGAGCAGTAAAGACCATTTGGCTTCACGAAATAAATTGCCGGCTTCACGGGATCCGGCTTCGATTTTCTGATCTCGTTGGGCATTCACCCAGTTCAACAAAAATTCTTCTGGAATTTCAAATGGATTGGCTTTGAGAAGTTCATGGCGAACGGCCAATTTTTTCATATCAGTCGTCCTGGTCTGATTAGAATTTTCCTCTCTGTCTTCAAGCATTTTCCTGAACGAAGCTTCATCTTCAACCTGGGCGCCTACATATTTTGAAAGTTGTTCGCCACTCAACTCAGTCGTCTGTGGCCTGGCTATACTTTCAATAGTGACTTTATACATCAAAGGATTTTCAGGATCAGGATCAGCATCAAGTGCAAGGGTGTTTTTAACCAACATAGCACGGGCATAACCCATAAATTTTTCAAGATCGACATCAAGCGTATCTCCAACCTGTTTTCCGATAAGGTCGGCTTTGGCTTCTCCCTGAATACGTTCGAGATCAACTACAGTGTCGGTTCCTTCCACCGATCCTCCTTTCTCTCCTATTCTGTTCAAATTTATACTTACCCTATCATTCTGTTCAATGGCACCTTCTGAAACCGATACTTCTGCACCAAAAACCCGACGGTAACGCTGAATATCCTCATCAAGGGCATTTTGATCGGTCACTGACTTTTTGATACCCAGAGGAGACTCAAAATTGTAATTGAGATCGAAAGATGGCTTCAGTCCAAGGTCAAAAACAAAAGTATAATCGACAGGGGCTTTAGGATTAAAGTCGACAGGAGAAGCGTCAGGTGACATAACCGGACTGCCGAAAATCTCAATTTTCTCACTCTCCAGGTAACCGAAAAGCTTTTCATTCAGCATATTAGAAACCGTTTCTTCAAGCATCCCTTTACCGTACATTTTTGTCAGGACACTTTTTGGCGTTTTTCCTGATCTGAATCCTTTGATGTTGACTTTCTTACTGTAGTTCTTGAGATTTTCATCGAGTTTGGCCTGGTAATCAGTGCGTTCGATCACAAGTGTTAACCTGGCGTTGAGGTCATCTAAACGGTTAAAATCAATTTTCATCCTTGAGTATGGTATTTGCGTGTTTCTTCGGCGAAGTAACTTGTTGAATAGAGAATATCAATATAATAAGGACTTTCTTTTAGATTTTGAGGAAGGAAAGTCCGGCATAAAACCCTATAAAGGGTCTAAAAGTTTAAAGAAGAAGTGCGGGTAGAGGGACTTGAACCCCCAAGCCTTGCGGCACTAGATCCTAAGTCTAGCGCGTCTGCCAATTTCGCCATACCCGCAAATTCTAAAAACGGCTGCAAATGTAGGCATAAATTGAAAAAATGAACGGGATAATAAAAGTCGATGTTAAATCTATCTCCAGCTTCACAAGCCATTAACTCAGTGATCTATATTTTTGTACTTAACTTGTGTAACCATGCCACATATTCAGTCAGGCGTCACAGAAAGTGAACAACTAGCGCTCCAACGTGAGTTTAGGAGGCTAATGAAGGCTTTGCCTGCTCCATTGGACGAAACGGATAAGAAAAACCTCCGTAAGGCATTTGAAATGGGTCTGGAAGCCCATAGCAAACAACGCCGGAAAAGTGGTGAGCCCTATTTTTTTCATCCCATCGAAGTGGCGCGTATTTGTGTGAGTGAAATCGGTCTGGGACCTACAGCGGCAGTTTGTGCCCTGCTGCATGATGTCGTCGAAGACACCGATGTCACGATGGAAGATATCCGCAGAGAATTCGGCGATAAAATCGGAAACATCGTAGATGGGCTTACCAAACTGGATGGATTATATAATGCCCCTTCGCAACAAGCTGAAAATTTCAGAAAAGTACTTTCAACTCTTGTCGAAGATGTAAGGGTTGTCCTGATTAAAATTGCAGACAGATTACATAATATGCGGACCATTGGCCCGATGCCAAGGACGAAACAACTGAGCATCGCCGCTGAGACTGATTATATCTATGCTCCCCTCGCCCACCGGTTAGGATTGTACAACATCAAATCAGAGCTACAGGATATAATACTTTCTATACAGGAACCTGAGATCTATGACGAGATCGAACAAAAATTAACTGAAAGCGACCAGCAACGCAAACGGTACATCAGAGAATTTATCAAACCGCTGAAAGAAAAACTTGAAGAACTCGGTTTTGAATACAGGATCGTAGGCCGTCCGAAGTCAATATCATCAATCTATAATAAATTAAAAAAGAAACAGGTACCCTTCGAAGAAATTTATGATCTCTTCGCCATACGTATTGTACTCAATGTACCTACTGAAAAAGAGAAGGCCGCTTGTTGGCTTGTCTATAGCATCCTTACAGAAACACACACCCCTATTCCTGAACGATTGAAGGATTGGATTACCACACCTAAATCGAATGGATATGAATCATTACATACAACAGTGATCGGGCCGAAAGGACGATACGTAGAAATTCAGATCCGTACAGAACGAATGGATGAAATAGCTGAACGTGGATTTGCTGCGCACTGGAAATATAAAAATGTAAATACGCAACAATATATCTACGAAAACTGGCTTGACAATATTCGGGATATGCTGGACGACACGCATAAAGATGCCCTTGAATTCCTCAGTGACTTCAGGACAAATCTTTATGCTGAGGAACTATATGTCTTTACACCCAAAGGAGATTTGAAAGTGATGCCAAAAGGAGCTACGGCGCTTGACTTTGCATTTGCTATTCACTCCGATATCGGATATCATGCTACGGCCATCAAGATCAACAACAAGATGGTACCGATGGGCTATAAGCTTCAGAACGGAGATCAGGTAGAGATCATCACCAGCCGCAATCAAAAGCCAAATGAAGAATGGCTGCGGATGGCTGTCACCGGCAAGGCAAGAGCTAAAATCCGCGCCGCACTCAAAGAGTCAAAGAAAGATCAGGCTGAAGAAGGCATGGAAAAACTCGAGCGCAAGCTCCGGGGCATGAAAGCTGATCTTGAGGAAAATGTGGATCATCTCGTCAAATATTTCGGATACAATTCAAGAATGGATTTCTATTATGATATCGCTCTTGATCAATTCGATATGGCCCAAATCAGGGAGTTTGGTGTGGAAGGCGGTAAAATTATTTTTCCTGTCAAACAACCTCAGCGAACAAGTGTGACTGATACTGAACCATCGACCTCACCTGCACTTGGTAAGGATACTGTTCAGGCACGAATAAGTATAGGAGGTGAAGATGGTGAACAGTATAAGTATGCCTTGGCCACATGTTGCAATCCTGTAGTGGGTGATGAAATTTTTGCCTATGTGACTTCAGGGGCAGGTGTCAAAATTCACAGAAGTAATTGCCCGAATGCAACGCATCTTATCGCGAGTTATGGATACCGTGTACAAAAAGCAGAATGGGTTACTTCCGGCACTATGCAATCGGTCGTCAATCTGAAAATCACGGGTGTTGATGATGGCCCCGGTGTCATCGAAAGAGTAACCAATAAAATCAGTTCAGGTCTTGGTATAAATATTCGCTCGCTGAGTATTGAAGGAAAGCAAGGTTATTTCGAAGGAAAAGTTTCGATTGTAGTTAACAACAAGAATCAGTTGAACATGGTGATCCGGTCACTGAAGAACTTACAAGGAATATCATCTGTATACCGTGAAAACTAGCACTATGCATTCTGCATCAACGACACCACAGATAGCGGTGCGTACAACATTTGAAGATGTCAAAGAAATATTTTCAGCGCATCTTGAAAAAAATAATCTACGACGGACGCCTGAGCGGTACGCTATACTTGAAGAAATCTATAACCGTACTGATCATTTCGATGCTGAAGCTTTGTACATACACATGAAGAATTCAAACTACAGGGTCAGTCGCGCAACCGTATATAATACGCTTGAACTTCTCGTCAATTGTGATCTCATCACGAAACATCAGTTCGGGAAAAATCTGACCCAGTATGAAAAATCTTACGGCTTCAAGCAGCATGATCATCTGATCTGTATGGAATGTGGCAAGGTGGTCGAATTTTGTGATCCGCGTATTCAGCAAATCAAAACGACGATGGGTGATTTGCTTCATTTTACAATCGAACATCACAGTTTGAATTTGTATGGACATTGTACGGGGGGTTGTAAGAAAGGCTGAGGCGAAGGCGAAGGCCAAGGCAGAGAGAAGAGGTCAGTGTGCGGTGAAGCAAATGTCTTCTTTTAAAGTATGCGATTACGATTAACAATATATCATCGATAAGGCATCAATAAATCAATACGAATCAGGACGCCCTGTGAAAGGGAAAAGAAATGTAACAGAGAAAACAATTTCGTTGGATGTACGTAATTTACCGGCAGGGGCATATACATTATTAGTACAAACGGATAAAAGCTACAAGTCAATGCAATTTGTTATTCAATGAAACACATGAAATAAGGTAACACAATAAGGTTTACGTTAAAGCCTTTTTTTTCTCTGCCCTTTTTACCTGGCCTTTTTGCCTCAGCCTTTTTTATCTTTGCTCTTCAGGGCCGTGAGCCCTTTGTTTGTTTAGAATCATACACATGGCTGTAGATGTATTGTTGGGCCTTCAATGGGGCGATGAGGGCAAGGGAAAGATTGTAGATTATCTGGCAGATCAGTACCAATTGGTCTGTAGGTTTCAGGGAGGGCCAAATGCAGGGCACACGCTCTGGATTGATGGCAAAAAGACTGTTCTCCATACCATTCCTTCTGGTATTTTTCATAACCATATGATCAATGTTATAGGTAATGGCGTTGTGATCGATCCTGTAACTCTGATCCGTGAAATTGACGCACTGGTGGCCCAGGGATGTGACGTTTTGAACAGGTTGTATGTTGCTAAAAAAGCGCACCTTATTCTTCCTACCCACCGCCTTCTTGACATGGCTTCCGAGGCTTCAAAAGGGGCAGACAAAATCGGCTCCACTCTTCGTGGCATCGGACCCTGTTATATGGACAAAACAGGTAGAAATGGGCTTCGGGTAGGCGATGCTTTAAGCAACACATTTTATCAAAAATATATATCTCTAAAGGAAAAGCATCTTCGTTTGCTCAAGCAGTATCCGGAAATTGACCACGATCTCATTGCTGATGAACAAAAATGGTTTGAAGCCATCGAACGAATGAGAACACTGGATCTCATCGACGCCGAATATTTTCTGTATGATCATCTGCAAAAAGGTCATCATATTCTTGCTGAGGGAGCCCAGGGCGTGATGCTGGATATTGATTTTGGAACATATCCTTTTGTCACTTCTTCCAATACGATTTCATCAGGAGTATCAAGTGGACTGGGAATACCCCCTACCGCGATTAGAAAAGTTATAGGCGTTTCAAAAGCTTATTGTACACGCGTTGGTTCCGGCCCTTTTCCGTCAGAACTCACAGGTGAAGATGGAGAAAGATTGCGCATAGCCGGAAATGAGTTTGGCAGCACAACAGGAAGACCCAGAAGATGTGGATGGATTGATCTGCCTCAGCTGAGATATGCAGCTATGATCACAGGTGCGACCGACATCGCACTGACAAAACTCGATGTCATGAATGCCTTCGAATCTATTTCTGTTGCCAATGAATATGAAACAGAATTCGGCCTTAAAACAAAAAAACTGCCTTTCGATATGTTAGAAGGGATAAAAGATGTAGTCCTCAATCAACATCCGGGATGGATGATGGATATTGTAGCTGATACGTATGAAGATCTACCTAAGAAAGTGAAGGCTTATATTTCGTATCTGGAGAAAGAATTATCATTGCCGATAACCTACATTTCTACCGGCCCAGGGAGAGATGAGTTGATTGTTCGGGATGCCGGATAAAAGGATGCCGGATACAGGACTCGAGACGCAATACAATTTTCGATTTTCGATTTTCGATTTTCGATTTTCGATTTTCGATATCTTAATAATGAAACAGTAAATAATTCCCTTCCTAATTTGTTTTACCAAAATTTCTCACGTCTCAGTTCTCACGTCTCATTATTCACTAATCACTATTCACTATTCACTTTATTGTCTTTGCGCCTTAATGATATACTGATACTCAAGAGACTCTTCGTCCACTTTGAGTATATCATAACCGGCATCTCTCAATTCTTTTTCAACATCAGCTACATCGATTCGATCTTCAAGCGGAGGGCCAAAAGGAGTTTCTATTTTCTTAAAATCAATGATGATTATATTTCCTCCTTTCCTGATATCCTCTTTCAATCTTGTAAAATAAGGCACCCTGTCTGTGATGTAGGAATATGTATTCACCAGCAACACCATGTCGACTTCATTTCGTTTTAGATGCGGATCATTTTTGTCCGCCTGCCGGATGATCAATCGGTCTCTTATTTCTGCAGGGAATTTTGCTTTTTGTTCCTCCATCCATTGAATGGCCTTCGGATCAATATCGATAGCTATGACTGTAGCGCCTTTATAGGCAATACGCCTGCTAAAATATCCGGTGCCTGCACCTAGATCAGCTATTACTTTCCCCTCAACCTGACCTAATTGCTCAATGACCAGATCAGGTTTTTGCCAGATCACACGATCTGGGCTTTCATATACCTGCACATCCGACTCAAATGCTTTATTACTTGTGGTATCCGACTGATTTATCTTGCCTGTTTCTTCACGCTGAATGTTGCTATTAAACCATTTGCAACCACTCCCTGTCAGAATAATGAGGATTGTAATGGCAATAAGATGTGAGTGGATTTTCATATAGTGGCAGCAAAGATAAATGAGATGAGTGATGCCACAAGATGATTGACAGCATGTTATGAAAATAGATTTTAAATGTTGAAACTACTCTCCACTATAAAGCCAGATAAGTGGGTTTTTACAGGCAACTGCAAGGGTCGCCTATACTCTCCACTATAAAGCCAGATAAGTGAGTTTTTACTGGCAACCGCAAGGGTCGCCAATACTCTCCACTATTAAGCCGGACAAGTAGGTTTTTACGCTGGCAACCGCCAGGGTCGCCAATACTATGTAATTGTTAAAGCATAGACCGGGCTTAGTATTCAATAGCCGATATGGAAGAGGGCATCTCCCTGGCTGACCACAGGAGCGTTGGTGTGGCCTATAATATAACCTTCCCTGGGCGCCAGCACGACAACCTTTCGGGCGCCATAAGGATCGCTGATTGTACCCAAAGGCTCTCCTTTCCTGATCAGTGATCCTGAACTCTTTGACCAGATAAACAAACCGGCATGAGAAGATCTGACCCAGCTGGCATGTTCAATCTCCACAGGAGTCCCCATTTCAGGTGGCGACATTCCGATCATACCCAGGTGATGCATTGTACGTTCAATACCTGAAACTCCCCGCTCGATAGAATAGCCATCTAGTCTGAGTGCTTCACCACCTTCGTAGGTCAGGCACATTTTCTGGGCCAGCCTGGCTGTTTTACGCAATGAGCCATTTAAAGCTGGATTGTGAATTATGAATGGTGGATTGAAGGCCATTGCCATATCATAGCTCTCTTCGTCTCCTTTCGTAATGCGTACCTGTGGATAATTATAACGGCCCTGACCTCCGGCATGACAATCGACGATCAGATCGATCTGTGGAAGAACATTCTTTGTGATGATTCTGGCTACACGAGATGCGAGACTACCTGCAAGCGTACCGGGAAAACTGCGGTTAACATCTTTACCGTCAGGTACATCTCTGCTATAATTGATGAATCCATAAACGTTTAGCAATGGAACAACAATGGCGGTACCAGAAAGTAAATCCTTATAAAGATTTGATTCGAGTGTCCTTCGTACGATTTCAACACCATTAACCTCATCTCCATGTACGCCGCCTATGATGAGGACATGCGGACCTGGTTCAGTACTACGGAATATCTCCATCTGAATAGCCACACGTGTACCTGACGGAAGATTTCCCACATTGTAACTAGCCTTTGTGCTGGTACCCGGCAAAATTTCATTGCTGCCCAAATGAATACGGCGGATCTCTTTATAAAGCGACAGGTCGGGCATGGGTCTCCACAAATTTTATGATATGTCCTGAAATATCCACATTGGTCGTACCTTCTATACCTTCCAGTCCCGGAGAAGCATTAATCTCTAAAATAAGTGGACCCTTGTCAGATCTGAGGATGTCGACACCGGCTACATTAAGACCCATGAGCCTCGCTGCACGAAGGGATATTTCCTCTTCATCAGCCGTAATACGTACTTTTTTTGAAGATGCACCTCTGTGGAGATTTGATCTGAACTCACCATCACGTGCACTTCTCTCCATTGTGGCTATGACTTTCCCTCCTACGATAAATACTCTGACATCTTTTCCTTTTGATTCCACAATAAATTTTTGCAAGAGTATTTCCTCTCTCAGACGAATAAATGCCTCGGCTATGGACTGCGCCGAACTCAGAGACTCCCCAAGAATCACCCCCTGCCCTTGTGTACTATTGAGCATTTTGATCACTACAGGATAGTTGTCACCCAGCATTCGAAGCATGGATTCAACATTATCAGGCATAGCTGTAAAAACACTATCCGGTACCGGTAGCTGATGGGCAGCAAGATATTGAAGGGCTGTCCTTTTATCACGTGCGCGCAACAAAGCATCGGTGGTCACTACGGTATACACTTTCATCATTTCAAAATGCCGCACAACAGCTGCGCCATAACTTGTCACCGATGAACCTATTCTGGGAATAACTGCGTCAGGACAACCGAGAAATTCACCCTGGTAACGTACGCCCAGTTTGCCATCGAGTATGGTAAGATCACATGCCATATGGTCAACTACCCTGACGGAGTGGCCACGACGGCGCGCTGCCATGACAAGGCTATGCGTAGAATACAGAATAGGGCTCCGGCTCAGAATCAATATTCTCATAACGCTGGAAGATATGAAAAAGGAAATCAAGAATATCGAATATTGAAGCTGAAATAAAGAAGGAGAATTTAAAATTGTGAATTAGAAGGAAATGCGTTTACGGCTAATGGCATTTATTTCCATCAAGTTGGATTACCTTGCTTTTTGTAACATGATCCGAACCCTTTTATGGCGCTAAATGATAAACGTACGATCAATGGATGGGCTTATTTTGACTGGGCTAATTCGGCATATTATCTTGTGATTTCAACGGCTATATTTCCGATTTACTTTTCAAATATTGCGAATGCACAAATCGGTTTATTCGGCGGCACCATTTCAAGTTCGGCACTTTATTCTTTTTCAGTGACATTGGCCTATATCCTGATTGCATTCCTTTCCCCTTTGCTTTCAGGAATAGCGGATTATAGCGGCAGAAGAATGTATTTCCTGAAGTCATTCACGCTCGTTGGTTCTATTGGATGTATAGGTTTATTCTTCTTCCATTCACCTGAGACGATGTGGATAGGCACTACATCTTTTATACTTGGGACCATTGGTGCAGCGGGTGGGCTGGTTTTTTATGATTCCTATTTGCCCCTCATTGCTACTGAAGATCAATATGATCGAGTCAGTGCAAAGGGATACGCCTATGGATACATTGGCAGTGTATTGCTCTTAATCTTTTGTCTTTTAATGATTCAAAAACCAGAGTGGTTTGGGATTACGAGTCCGACACTTCCTTCAAGGATTTCATTTGTGCTGGTAGGGCTCTGGTGGTATGGTTTTGCCCAGATTACCTTTAGACGCCTTCCTCCCGATGACAGGATATCCCATGTGGAAAAACTTTTTAAAAAGGGCTGGCATGAATTGATTTTAGTCTGGCATAAAATAAAAGATGATACACACATCAAACGGTTTTTGATTTCATACTTCTTCTACATCGCCGGCGTGCATACTGTCATATATCTGGCCTCCATTTTTGCCAGTCAGGAATTAGGCTTTGAGACAACAGAGCTCATCATTACTATTTTACTTCTTCAGTTAATTGCTATTCCCGGTGCATTATTATTTGCAAGGTTATCAAAGCTTAAGGGAAATAAATTCAGCCTGATGATCCAGATTGTGATCTGGATTCTCATTTGTGCAGGAGCATATGCGACTCATGAGAAATGGCAGTTCTTTACCATTGCCGGATTTGTTGGTCTCGTACTTGGCGGTATTCAGTCGTTGTCAAGAGCTACATATGCCAAACTACTGGAAGGGCGTAAAGACGATCCTACATCTTTTTTTAGCTTCTATGATATTGTATCCAAACTTGCGATCATCTCCGGGACATTTATGTTTGGGCTGGTCAATTCCATCACAGGGAATATGCGCATGAGTGTGCTCGTGCTGATTTTCTTTTTTATAGCGGGACTTGTGATGTTGATCACGGTTGACAAAACGAGAATTAATACGGAGACGTTTGCTTCGGCTCCGCTAAATGATATGTGAATTGTGAGAGTTGTGAATTATGAATTGTGAGTGACTTAAAGCTCATAAACCTTTATACATATGCACCGTCTAACATCACACTACTCTTGAAATTCATAACAGCCTATATCAGGCGTGTTACCATCTCTCATATTTCCATCAAGATCGTCTGTAAAACCCGGAATTGAAAAGGCTTTCGTCTCCGCAATAGACATTGTGTCAAGATGAAAATTATTTTTATTTATATCCAGGAACAAGGTGTCAGCTGATGTCCATTGATAACAATCTGTACAGATCGTTTCGAAGAATGCAGGAAAATTTTCCTGTAAAAGCAGATCATGAACGACAACAATGTTGTTGCTCATCGCTACATTAAATATCATATCGGCAGGTGTAGAGGCATCAACCATCCACAATTCATCCGTCGAAGAACCAATCATAATACTATTGCGAACTGTTGCATTCAACTTGTTGAGAAGAGCTCCACCTGAACAAAGGATGTCAATGCAATAAAAATCATTTAACAATAATGCTTCAGTGCTATTTCCAAAATTGGCCATAGTGCAATAGGTAACCTGATAATCTCCGCCATAAGTCAAGGCTATAGACTGACTTCCGTTTTCATAAAACAATGAATTGGAAATGTCCGCTTTAGCATGCCGGGCAAAAAAACCTGGTCCGACCGTGTAAGAAATACTGCTGTGATCGATACTTACTTCGGACGCACTGTCAGCTGATATGCCTACTAATCCACTTGATAAATTCATATAACTAAACAGGTGAGGTCCGCTCTCAGGTCCAAGACGGATTCCTGCCCATTCACCTTCATAATCCGGTTCAATTCGATCATCGGAGATCATCACAGGATTAGCTGCTGTTCCCATAACTTTTAGTTTGCCCGAGGGAAAAGTATAGATCAATCCTTCATTATAAATACCAAGTTGATTATTGGCGATGCCCCCATGAACATATAATCTGGCACCTGCGGGAAGGACAAGTGTACATGAATCAATAAGCAAGGTACCATAAAGCACATAGGGCTTAGGATCATCCCACACGATTTCTCCCATGTCACAACTAAGAAGTGAAATCCGGTTTGGTGTATTTGGTCCCGGTATATAATTTGCGTTTTGGCCCCATGCAATCAATTTTACATTTTGCTGATTACCGTTTGTCCGGAAAGAAATGTCTGCCTCAATGATAAATGGACTTAGCGATTCGGGTTGATCAGGATCTATCGTAGCTTCTGCAAAAACATAAATACTGTCATGAGGAAGAATGTTTACTTCGGTAGCCTCATCACCAGTGAGTCCATCAATATTCAGATTGAAAAAAGCTGTATTCGTGCCGGTAAGTTTGATCTCACTTATGGTGATAGATAGATCATGTGGATTATACACTTTGAAAAATCTCGATACGGTACTTACACTTGTCAAAACGGTATCAAAATTCAGAGTATCAGTGGAAAAAGTCAATTCATCATTTTGATCAGTTGTAAATTTTTCCTTGTAGCAAGATGAAAGGAGAAGGCAAAGGCTAAAGAAAAGGCTGAGGCGAAGGCTGAGGCGAAGGAAATAGAAAAATAAAAAATTTCTTTGCATTCTTTTCAATATTGAAGATGGCTTACTCCGGACAAAAGTCCGGGGCAATTAAAAGTTATGGCCAGTATAAGTAAAGAGACATTAAAAGTCCGGAATACTCAATATCTGGATTTTATAAATATCCTGAGCAATGAATTGTTGAGGATTTTAAAAATAAAAAGCCCCTGAAAGAAAATCTCACAAGGGCTTTTATACTTCTTTAAATCAGGTTATCAATATGACCACAGATCATGTTCCCAGTTAAATAATTCAGCCTGGATACGATCGGATTCCATCAGTCTTGCAACACCCATGTCTTCACCATTTGCATCGATGAAATAAGAAGAGAGCCATTCATCAAGAACATTCGTTTGCTTGAAGATATAACTTGAGAATCTGCGTTCTTCGAATAAGTCATACCAAGTACCTGGTGAGGCATCATTGGATTCGTTGAAAGATTGATAGCGTGCCAATACCTCACGAGCTTCAGGATAATATACCCAAAACAAAGGAAGCGCATATTTGAAAACACCGTTAGCATCATACTGATCCTGAATAGGTGCAATGCCCAGAATACGAACTTTCATACGTGAAGCTTCCTTGTCGAAATACCACATCTCCTTAATTCTGTACTTCTTGATGTCTTCAGGATTTACAGGGCTGTTGACGATCTGAACTTCGTCTTCATATGTATCCGGATTGAAAATGAGACTTGTGTCGGTGTGCATGAGTTTCCCCATTACTTCCTCGGGGGTCATCATTTCCTTAAAGTCTTCATCCTTGAATACTTTGATTTCTCCTGATTGTGTCCCATCTGAAAGAATAGTAAATAAAGGCAATGGAGGATAGCTGAAAGGTTGATTGATTTTCTCCCTCACATCTATGACACGCCATATCTTCCTGTCCCAGGGTATATCAGCCTCGCGAAGTGGTTCATAAGGCAGTACTCTGTTTTCAAAGATCATGGTGTGTCTTACGACATCATCCAGATAAACATCTTCGACAGGATCGCTTGATTCTGTGATGACAGTTGTCTCAGCATTCTGTGCCCATCCTAAAGACGGAAGAATCGCCAGGCAAAAACCAATCAGATGACCAAAAGATAACTTCATGATGATAGTTATTAATTAATTTTAAATACAAGTTGATTGATTGTACGGCCTACGGCATCACCAGGACACTTTGCTTTTACATCTTCGAAATAGTAGGTGTCGCCAGCTTTAGCCTGATCAACAATAGCTTTCGCGTCAGCGCCGTATGGGCCACCTCTATTGGTAGCAGGTTGAGGATCTTGTCTTCTTGGAACCCTGACTAATTGGAAGCCAATGATTTCGCATTTTGCATCAAAGTCAAAATTTTCAAGAATAGCAAAAAGACCACGCTGAGCTTTGAATTCGCCAGAGGACATAGCTCCACCGGCAGAAGAACTCAATTTTGCTATAGGGTCAGGGATTCTTTTCGTCCGGAAAGCTTTCTGAGCGGTGAGACCAGGGGCTGAGACATTAATATAAGCGTATTCATCCTTTTTGGTCTGGGAAGTAACTGTAACCGTGAATGTACCGTCGCTATTCCTTGAAATGCTTCCACCACCACCGCCAGTCATATTCACCTGTACCTGATTACTTGGTACACCGGCAGCTGAAACTTCAACAGGATTTGGTACACCCATATAGAATACATTCATTTTTGTAGCTGATACAGAAACTGAACGCTCCCCTACTTCATATTCAAATTCATTTTTGAAAGTATTAGTTTCACCTGTTACCGGGTTAGTAACATTAATACTTGCATTGTACTTCCGAACACCTACCGAACTGGCAGAAGCTGTATATTTAGCAACACCATCAGTACCTACTGGAAGTGATCTGCCATCAACATTGATAGAAATACTTGTTTTACTATCTGAGCCGGCAGCGGCACTTAAAAAGATGTCAGCTTCATATGTATCGCCTTTGATGACATACGATTTTTTAGCTGCTGAAACGACCATAAACTGCTCAAATACTGCATCGGTTGTTGTTCCTACTTTGCCAGCTAGATAATTCAGAACTGTAGCTTCAGTATTCTTATTATCATTCTGGATTTTTCGAAGGATAGGAATAGCGGCCTGAAGAGGCATATGGTTGAAGTTCATTTCAGCCCAGCTCTTCTTCTTCTTTTTCTTCCAAGTTTCATCATCGATGGATAATGAAATATCCTTACTAAACTTGGCTACATCAGCTGTATCAAAAAGTTTACTGTATTTTTCTTTGTATTCGAGGATCTTGTCTTTAATGGCTTCACCTACTCCTTTGTCTACCAGTAGTCTTGTGGTGACATTCTTTTCCTTTTCACCTTTAAGCTTATCTGTAGGCAGGCCAGTTTCAGGATCATTCAAATAGCCACCAGTGATATTGATCATGGTATCAATGATATGCTGGATGTATCCATCAAACTCAGTAGATATTTGTCGGGTCGGATCAACACGATCAGCATATACCGCAAGCGATTCTTTCTTTTTTGCTCCGTCTTTAATGGCCTTCGGCATCTTTTCGTTTGATTGATCGAGAGCCAGATTACTTCTTTCCATACTCTTATCCACAACTTTAAAAGCGTTGAAGATCTCAGCGGAAACATTAAGCGCAAGCAGGGCAGTCAAAACCAGGTACATGATGTTGATCATAATCTGCCTGGGTTCCTTTGGAATTGACATATCGGATTAATAGTTTTTCATTAAATAATTAATACACATCGAAATAAAGAGCTCGATTAAGCTTTTGCACCACCAGTCATCGCTGTCAGCACATTTCCGTATACACTGTTCAAAGACTTAAGGTTCTTGTTGAGTGTACCCATCTGGTCTTTATAGCTGCGTGCATCGTCCGCTGTATTTCCGAGTTCAACCATTGCTTCATTCATCTTCGTCAATGAATCTTTTGTCTGAAGAACGCCCTGATACATTGTATTCACACCAACAAGGTTTTGGTTTAAAGCAGTGATATGTCCGCGATATGCTTTTGTTTCTTCTACGCTATGGCTTAATTCCTGCATAGCCTGATTCATCCTGTCATAGAAATTGCCCATTGCTTTTATCTGATCAGAAGTCTGTGAAAAATCAACTTCCTGTAAAGCTTTAAGTGAGCTCATGCTTTTAGACATGATCTGTAATTCTGAAAGCATACCGCCGAGTTGGCCTTCTACTTTCTGACCGTTTAAAGGTCTTGAATCCTTTTCAAGCTCACCCGCAGCAATCGGTGAAATTTTACTGTTATATCTCTCTAATCCCGGGTACAGTTTTTCCCAGTAGTAATCCTTCTCAGGAGGTATTATACCTAACATCAGGAAGATAAAAGCTTCTGTAGAAAGACCTACAGTGATCATTGCATCACCCCAAGAGGTGCTTCTGATTTTCCCTAAAGCTCCGATCATGACGACAGCAGCGCCTATCCCGATGACGAAGTTCTTGAAATACTTGAAAGAGCTGGATTTAATAAACCTGTACATGTTGGTTGAGATGTTTTTAAGTTAATGAATGTGGTTGATTGAGTTAAAAAGACAACAACAGGATTTAAAAACATCACCCTGTAGTATCCCGGATTTAGTATTTGTTAGTGTCAGATATTCAGCTAAAAGAGTTCGGGGGATGACCATTTTTACTTATCAGATCAGATCCCCGGATAAGTTAATTCGTATCGTTGATCGATCTGCCAAGGAAAGTCAGCGCACAACGGAATCCGATATAGGATTTAGTTGTATCCTGATATTCCCAGTTGCGTGTGCCGGTTTGCAAATAATATGCAACATCCTTCCATGAACCGCCTCTGATCACTTTACGCTTGTATACTGCAGGATCATCTGGTTTTGCATCGTATTTGATATTTGGATTTTCGTCGTGAATGAAGGATTGAGCATTTTCAAAAAACGCGGTTTCAGTCCATTCAGCAACATTACCTGCCATGTTATAAAGACCAAAGTCATTTGGGAAGTATGCATCAGCTTTTACGGTATAGTGGCCTCCATCTTCGGGATAGTTACCACGGCCTGGTTTGAAATTAGCCAGAAGGCAACCCTTAGCATTTCTAAGTCCGTAAGCGCCCCACGGATATGGAACGAGGTCATGCCCTCCACGAGCTGCAAATTCCCACTCATGTTCTGTAGGAAGTCTGAATTCTTCAGTATTTGGTTCCTCACCTCTGAATGTATTCCAGAGATTGGTACGCCATGCGCCAAAGGCTTTGGCCATTTTCCAGTTGACACCGACTACAGGATAATCATCAAATGCAGGATGCCAGAAATAATTTCTTGTAAAAGGCTCATTGTATGAATATGCAAAGTCGCGTATCCAAACTAAAGTATCCGGATAGATACTTACTTCTTCCCTGTTGATGATTTCGTTGCGTTTTCCTTTGAAGGAAGGGCTTGCTGCTTTATCCCAGTCTTTCCACTCGTATTTATACACTAGCTTACGGGTATCAATTTCTTTGGTATTTCCAAAGACATCATCACCCTGGAAATACATTCCATCCAGACCTTCGTCAGTCCAGTCTATTTCATAGTCCCAGTCAATCTTTTGATTTCCGGCGTCATCTTCGATGAAATGATCGAGTGTAGTGTGAGCGATAGAATCCCTTACCCAATTAACAAACTGGCGGTATTCGTTATTGGTGATTTCAGTATCATCCATGAAAAAACCAATCGTCGAAACGGTGAGTGGTCGCTGCATGTAACTATTGAAAATGTCCTGATCCGTCTGGCCAATATGAAATGAAGCACTTGGTATGTACTCCATCCCGTACGGATTAATGCCGGAATATTTGGGTCGGTCAGTGACACCTATCAATTGCCCAGTCTCTTTGGTACTGCAGGCACTGAACAATGAAGCCACAATCACTATGGCTAATGCTAAGATCGAAATGTTCCTCATCCTTTTTATAAAAGTTTCGCTGTTTTGGGTAGCTAAAAAAAGAGGCGTAAAGATAGTTTTTTGACTTAGATATCCAACTAATATCTTTTTCTGGCTCCACAAAAGACAGCATAATTTATGCCAACATGGGTTGTAACGACATATTATTTGACTATAGTATACGATCCAAAGAATTTAAGTTGGTGGAGCTAATGAATTGATATCCTTTTGGTTAATCATTCAATATACTTAACATCCTAACATCCCTGAGCCTTCAATTGAGGAAAAGAAGGGCTTTCCGATCTTTCCTCCTATACACTTCGTTTAGTGTTATTATGTCATTATTATAAATTCCTTGGGTTATAAATGGTCCTGGGCGGCAGACCTGCCCCGATCATCTTTCCAAGATTATACCGTATTAGTATTTCATGGGTTCCCTGATGTGCTGTATTGAGCGAGCTCAATCCAATATCATAGGCATAATTTAAGTAGAACTTTGGTGACAATCTTACACCGGCCGTCAAGATAAGTGCATCCAGGTTATTATTGCCAAAGCCCCTGTACCCTATACCGGCTGTTGCGATATTTTGCCATTCGGCTCTTACCGAGAGCTCGGCCTGAGTCTCAACCAGATCAGACTTGATATAGACTACAGGATAGATTGAAACCTGATCGAATTTCTCAATAAAATACTCTCCAAAAAAGTGGAATCCGGGTTTGGGAGAAGCCTTTATGCCTTCACCAAGACTGATTCCTCCAGGATAAAATCCGGTCATCGATAGCCCGGCCTCAAAATAATCGCCAGCGAAATAGACACCTGTTTCGACTAAAGGAGAAATCCCACTAATAGCACCGTTTGGCAGATTAATATCCTGATGATCGATAATACCACCTTCATAAAATCCTTCAGGCGTCCTCAATTTCGTCCCATCCAAACTATTCTGCGACATTCCCGCTTTCAGCCCAATTGAAAATAGCCCGATAGGCGTTTCCCTGATATAATTATAAGAAACAAGAAAAGCATTTTGGCTTTCGGCACCTATGGATTCGTTGAATAGCTCCATCCCTATAGCACCCTGCCATAAATAAAATGGCATATGGGCATTGAGCATATAGGTTTCCGGATTCCCAGGAATTCCAGCCCATTGTGTTCTGTACTGAAGATTGGCAACAAGACTGCTCTCCATTCCCCCAAATGCAGGGTTAAATGAATAGCGGTCAAACATATAGAGACTGTTCTGCATCACGTGTTGTGCTACAGCCCAATGCATCATCATCAGGAAGATACCCAGAAAAAAGTACCGCAATTTTGTTCTCATTCTCCTTAACACGTATTCTTTCACTTTTTAATTGCTGCCACTAAAGATAAGGCAATTTACACATGATCTGATGAATGTAAAATGGATGAGCAAAATTTGTCGCCCAATGGTCTCAATTGAACACTTTAAAGCTCATTGAATCCTGATCCGCAATCCATCATAGCCTAGCCGAATACCTTCCGGCAATATTTTGTCAATATCTGCATGCAAACCTGAATCATGGCTAATGTGCGTCAAAAAACATTGGCGAGGTTTTAGCTCCCTTACGATCTCAATCGCCTCTTCAATATTCAGATGGGCAATGTGCGGTTCAATCCTTAATGCATTCAGGATGAGTGTGTCAAGGTTTTGCAACAATGCTCTACTCCGCTCAGGGACAAATTTGGCATCTGTGATATAGGCAAGATCGCCTATCCTATAACCATAGATGGGCATATCGCCATGATCAACAGGTATAGGAGTGACAAGCACATCATGAAACATAAACGGAGCATCAGATATCATCATAGCGGTGACATGAGGCTTGCCGGGATACATATAATCAGGATCGAAGGCATAAAAAAATCGTTTCCGAATTTCGGCAAGAGATCTTTCAGATCCATAGATTGGAATGTTTCTATTGTATTTGAAATTAATAGGCCGTATATCGTCGAGACCGGAAATATGGTCGTTGTGTTCATGGGTAAGCAATACGGCATGGACGTCAGAGATCCCGTTATTCAGCATTTGCAATCTGAAATCAGGCCCCAGATCGATGGCAAGACCTGTCTCCCCTGTCTGAATAAAAGCGGCTGTCCTAAATCGTTTGTCCCGGGGATCTGATGAAGTGCAAACCGGGCATGAACACCCTATGACTGGGATACCCTGGGACGTTCCTGTCCCTAATAATGTAATTTCAAGTAGTGAATTCACACGGGTTTCAGCATTCCTTTTCGGATCTTTTGATACCAATCGAAGTTCTCTTCTGTGAGCTGTTTCGGATCAAAGGTACCCTGATCTAAAATTTCCAGAAGTGTGTTGATTCTGGCTTCGACATCAAAGAATTTATTGACGATGACAATATTTTTGCCAAATACTATACAATATCCGGATTGAAAATTGCCTTTCTCATATCGAACAGTGATCTTGAGTTCGTTGAATATATCTTCAAGCTTTTTGAGATTATGCTTGGTATATTTGACCATCGTAAGTGTTTGAAATTATAGATTTTACCTTAGGAAGATCAAATTCTTCAACCTCAGGGACTAAAATGAAACCATGAAATTAAAAAAACCTTTGATATGTCTTCCGGCTTTCATCACGATGATCGTTCTCTTCGTTTTGGTATCCCCTGCATATTCACAGCGGTTTTCAGCAGCTGTAACAGGAGGAGTCAATGCCTGTCAGATTGATGGGGATATGCTTGCGGGGTATGATAAACTTGGATTAACCGGTGGGATAACGGCCCTCATCAATTTTGAATCCCGATTAGGTCTTAATGTTGAGTTTCTGTATTCCCAACGCGGGAGTCGACCGGATATATTCAATCCTGATTATGATCCGGACATCAACATTAATCTGGTGTATGCAGAATTACCTGTCTATGCTACGCTTGGGGACTGGTGGCAGGAAGAAGGGAAATATTATAAAGTATCTGCACAGGCCGGTTTTAGTTACGGTCGGTTGATCAATGCACGAACATTTGATTATTTCCACACATCAGATATGAATCTGGACAAGATTGTGCCTTTTTTCAATAATAATGATATTTCGTGGCTGGTAGGCCTCTCTTATCGTCTGGGGCCACATTGGGGACTTACCGGAAGGTATACACGTGGGATCACACCCTTGTTGAGTCCGGCAAAACATAATCTGGCCACAGAAAGACTTGTTTCTTATTTTATCAGCTTCAGAGGAGAATATTACTTTTAAGGTATGATGAAAAGTAAACCTTTGGCCGCACTCACTTTTATCCTATTCATATTTAGTATCAGCTCCTGCGGGCACTCATCAAAAGAAGGTAAAGAGGAAGAAAAACCACTAGCCGCAAATTCCTCACCTTATCCTCCGATTTCAAATGCAGAGATCACAAATCTTTTTTCAATCACCGATAAAGTAGACATGATTTTTTATAATCTTCCGATGAGTATCAACCAGGATGATGCGAAGAGTGCAAAGAATACTGCTCTCTATGTTTCACCTGCACCAGCATTGATGAATGCGCCGTGTAAGGCATTGGGCAGATTAAGCTGGATATCGAAAGGAGTGATTGTCAAAGAAGCTGATATCTATAGTGATACAGGATGCCAGTATTTTATCTTCATGACTGACAATAAACCTGTAGCTGCTAATGCGATGTCAGAATCCGGTGTTGTCTTTTTTAATCAGATCCTCAGCCAGGCAGCGCAGCAACGACCAAAATGAAGGAGCAACGGATCGCAGTCATTGATCTTGGATCCAATACTTTCCATCTGCTTATATGTGAACTTCACCAACATGGGTCATGGGTCACCCTGCTTAAAGAACGTATCTACGTAAAACTTGCCGATGGCGGTCTTGAATTTATTTATGAAGATGCCATACAACGGGCCATTGACGCCATGCTTTTGTTCGCAAATCTTATCCGGCAATACGAAGTCAGCAGAACCAGGGCTATCGGAACATCTGCCTTACGGGAAGCCTGGAATGGAGTAGCCGTAGCAGAAAAGCTTTCTGACGTATCCGGTATCCCAATAGAAATTATTGACGGACATGAGGAAGCCAGGCTCATCATGAAGGGAATCAAAAGTGTACTGCCGGACATGGATCAATACGGTCTCATTATGGACATTGGTGGAGGCAGTGTAGAATTCATTCTGTTTAAAAAGGATACAGTTGCTTTTGCAGAAAGTTTTAAGATTGGCGTAGCTGTTCTTTATGATACCTATCACCATTCTGATCCGATCAGTGAAATTCAGATTCAATCACTGGAACAAGAGCTGGATGACAAACTGGCGCTATTGATTAAGCTTTTGCAGAAGACTTCTGTGTATTATTTAGTTGGGGCAAGCGGATCATTTGAAGTGTTATATGAAGTATTGCCAAAAAGTATCAACACCACGCATTGGGCTGAACTTGAAATCACAGGCGTGATGGACATCATGAATAATGTGATCCTTGCCAATATAGCTGAAAGACGAAAGATGCGTGAGATACCGGAAGAAAGGATAGACTATATCGTTGTGGCGTATATCCTCATTCGTTATTTGTTTAAGCGGATAGCGCCTTCAAAACTTTATTATTGTGAATTTGCGCTTAAAGAAGGTGTTGTGGAAGAGATGATCAGAGGGACGAGTAACGAGTAACGAGTAACGAATGACGAGTGACGAATGACTGTTGATGCCTGAAATAGGTTGACATTTTCGTTTTACATTTCAATTATAGTCATTATCATCATCACTTTTTCTTTTTTGCTACTTTTTTCTTTTTGTTAACAACTACGTTTTTGTGGATAAGTGATGGTCCCACTTAAAT
>JBBSAQ010000042.1:0-39808 GCA_038252065.1 Chitinophagales bacterium | reverse complement strand
TGTGATAGACATGATAAAAGGCTCCTCTGTCTTGACCTTGATTTTTATGATTTATGTGATAGACATGATAAGGTTTTTGAATACCGGTATTTTCACTATGATCCTGAAGGGATCACATGTTATTAGCCCCGGGTTGCTACCCGGGGAATAATGAAGCGAAGCAATTTCGACCCTGAATGGGTCGAATAGGGTCTGTCTCATTATGAGAGCTGTTGAACAGATATCACAAATCCTAACTATTTTGTGAGTAATGAACAAAGCCCAACCCCGCACCATCCTCACCGACTATGACATCACCCTCCTCCAGGGTGGCACACACGTCAGGCTCTATCAAAAAATGGGCGCCCACCCCGCCGAACAAGATGGCCAACAAGGAATAGCATTCGCTGTATATGCCCCCGCTGCAAAACGTGTATCTGTCATCGGTGATTTCAACCGCTGGCTTGCGAATGTGCATGACCTCTATCCGAAATGGGACAGCTCCGGTGTATGGGAAGGGTTCATTCCGGATTTGCAACCCGGGGCTATTTATAAATATGCTATCGAATCGCACAATGGCATGAAGTTGGTCAAAGCAGATCCGTATGCCCGTATGTGTGAGCATCCACCCATGACGGCATCTGTGATATGGAATGATGCTTACACCTGGACAGATGAATCGTGGATGAAGACACGCGGTGAAAGGAATAGAATCGGCGCACCTGTTTCAACCTATGAGATGCATCTCGCTTCGTGGCGCAGACATCCGGATGGAAGAGTGTATTCTTATCGTGATTTGGCTGAAGTACTTCCGACCTATCTCTCGGAATTGGGATGTACACATGTGGAGTTCATGCCGATCATGGAGCATCCGTATGATCCTTCATGGGGATATCAGATCACCGGATTTTTTGCGCCAACATGCAGGTTTGGTACGCCGGATGATCTGAGATATCTGGTTGATAAATTACATCATCACAATATCGGTGTCATTTTGGATTGGGTGCCATCACATTTTCCGACTGATGCACATGGACTTGGCAATTTTGATGGAAGTTGTGTGTATGAACATCCTGACAGACGCAAAGGATTTCATCCGGACTGGCAAAGTCTGATCTTTAATTATGGTCGCAATGAAGTAAAATCATTTCTCCTGAGCAATGCATTATTCTGGATCGATGAATTTCATGTAGACGGATTACGTGTAGATGCGGTGGCATCAATGATCTATCTCGATTATTCACGCAAGGAAGGTGAATGGGAACCAAATGAATTTGGTGGACGTGAAAATCTTGAAGCAATTGCCTTTCTGAAAGCGATGAATGAGATGGTGTATCATTATCATCCGGATATTCTCACGATTGCAGAGGAGTCAACTGCGTTTGCAGGGGTATCCCATCCGACATATGCAGGTGGTCTTGGCTTTGGCATGAAATGGATGATGGGCTGGATGCATGATACCTTGAAATATTTCGGACAGGATCCTTTATATCGTAAGTATTCGCACAATCAGATCACCTTCTCGATGATCTACAATTATTCGGAGAATTATGTACTTCCTCTTTCACATGATGAAGTGGTGTATGGCAAGGGATCTTTGTTAGGTCGTATGCCTGGCGAAGGACAGGATCAGTTTGCTAATCTTCGTTTGATGATTGGTTATATGTTCACACATCCCGGTGCGAAACTTTTATTCATGGGTGGCGAATTTGGCCAGCGCAGCGAATGGAATTTTGCAAGTCAGCTGGAATGGGGCGTATTAAATTATGAATCACATATGGGGATCATCGAATGGTCGAAAGTGATGAATCATCTTTACAAAGATGAAAAGTCGCTTCATGAATTGTGTACAAAACCTGAAGGATTTAATTGGGTTCGGGTTGATGACTGGACGCAAAGTGTGTTGGCGTATGAACGAATGGGGATAAATCCGGATGATAAAATTCTTGTGATCCTGAACATGACGCCGGTGGATCGTCCACAATATCGTATAGGGACAGAAGAATTTGGTAGTTGGAAATTGATTGATCATTCGGATAAAGAAATTTATTGGGGAAGGGGAAGAGAGGTGCCCGAAAATGTCAGTATTGAAGAAGGTGTGTGGGAGAGTAAGGCGAATTCGATGGAGTTTGTATTGCCGGGGTTGACTGTCGTTATTTATAAATTTAAAGCTGGTAAAAAAAAGGAGAAGGCTACATTACGTCGAGCTATAACGCAGCCATCTGCTACAGCTCAGCAACCGGCTGAGACCAAGGTTAAAGTTTTGCCAAAAACTAATCTTCCTAAGCCCTCTGAAGAGAAAGTCAAAAGGGTTGTCAAAAAAGTAACGACCAGGAAAGTTGCTGTAGTTAAAGTGGAGAAGAAAAAGGTTGCTGTGAAAAAGAAAAAATAATTGATCTTCATTTAACATTAGTTAAAAATAAAAATGAGAACCCTTATACTTTTTTTTCTTTTCAATTTTGTATCCATCATAACGATACATGCACAATCCGTTTACAAAACGCCTTCAGGTACCAAATATCACCTTTCTACATGTCGGATGGTTGAAAATGTATCCGGGAAGATTACCATTCAGGAAGCAATAAGACTTCACCTTTCACCCTGTAAAATATGCAAACCACCAGTCACTGAATCTAATCAATTCACTCCACAGAAATCACCGCAAGGAAAAAAGGAGACTTCACGATGCAAAGGGTATACGAAAGATGGAGTTAGATGCAAGCATATGACCAGCATTGGAAATGGGTATTGTTATCAACACCAGCCTCCTTCAAAAACATGATCTTAAAGGTTTAGTGAAATTTGTATTTAATTCCGCAATAAATCTAAATCCTGAAGAGCTTAATGATGTCTTCTCCTTTCTCTGAGTTTAAAAACAAAAAATAAATGCCGGGAATCAGTACCCAACATTTCGCTACCCACTTGAATACACTTAAAATCGAAAAGGTCGGGGGGTACCACGAAAATCATTCATTCGTTTTTCTATTGTCCATCCTTCATCCCCTGGTTTTTTGTCACATACCAATCACCCCAAAATAAATAAATAAAGAATATTTTTGAAAATCAGAATTACTTTACTTAAATTTAAAGATCATTTTTAACCACCTGAACCGGACTTTATTCTGAATAAAAAAATATCAATTTTAAAATATTAGACGTGTCTATACTCCGGGATCGGTACAGACATTTGCGATCTTACTTGTTTTTTTACCTTCAAATTCATTCTTATGGCATGGATAAGAAATATTTCTTTGCGAACCCACATTATTGCAATCGTCTTCCTGAGTTTATTGATCACCTGGATTACATATTGTTTTAATGTTGGCCCTTACCATCAGGTCATCTCTCATCCCCAGTTCAATCACTTCAACCATCTTGACCAATATAAAGATATCATCGTACACAGCGGGATGTGGAATTGGTACCGCAGTTTTTTTATTGTGGATTTACTTTGGGCACCGACCGTATTGCTTTTAATATTCAGGCTGGCGACTATTAAAGCAAAGCAGATCGAAAAAAAATGGACAGGGCTGATTTGGATTCTTTTGGTTTCCTCTATACTCGCTTATGCCTTCGACATCCTTGAAAACATTTCCTATTTATCAATACCAAGACAACCATTGAGCTTCATGACGATTAATGAAATTGTGAATCTCAAAAATTTATTTTATGCACTGGTTGTTTTTTCCTTCCTCCTCTTCCTTTATCAATATTTTATTTACCCCCATTTGGGGGAGATCCGTAGATCTGTTAAAGCCACTCGATTTTCACTGATCATCTGTATTTTATTGCTTTTGCTCACGACGCAGATGGATCAAGGCTCCACAGTCATAATTCATCTCCTTGAGCATCCGCTCAATATCGTGGCCGCCATCCTGTTTCTGAATGTCCTGGCACTCGCATGTGCCCATTATCCAGACTATGTTGACATGAACACTACTCATGACGAAAAAGTCATCTGGGATATGAAACCTGCATGGATGAAAACAATAGGCATCGGATTCATCTTGTATTCCTTTCAGGACGCACCTACTGGTCTGAGGGCTAACCTGGTCCCGCAACGACAGGCCTCTAATTCATACACCTATGCAAAAAAGTTTATCGGACATTTTCGGAAAGGCATTGGGGGTTTTCTTTGGCTGACATGGCTATATACATTACTTTTTCTTTATAAAAAATATACGTATCCTGAATTGCCCCTGAATACTTTAATCATCCTTTTGAGTATTGCATATGGTTATTTATATCATATCTGTAGCCAAATCAAAAATAAATGGGATGCACATTTCACCAAACATAAAAAAGAGTTCGAAGATGCAATTACGAATTCCAATAAAAGAGAAAAAGAAAAAGTGCTCCAAACGTTAATAACACCAATGTTTAAAGCATTTTTTCTGGCTACATTAATATCATTTTTACTTGTCATGGTGTTAGCCTCGCTTACCATATATTTTGCCTGTCAAAAAGATTGGGAAATGTCCGGGCTGTTTTTGTTCCTCACTTCGGGAATCAATCTCATTTTCTATATTTTCTTCCAGCACTTCAGAAAAGTATATAGCTATTATACTACACCGGTATATTTTAGATGGTTGCTCATACCGTATCTCAATGATGACTATGTATACATCCTGTTCTTTTGGCTTATGGGCCTCATTGGCTTAAGTTCTATCATTTATTTTACAACAAATCCATCTTGTGTCAATCCACTCGTTTTTATTCTCATTTTTTTCTATCTCTATTATGGATTTTTTACCAATTTGCTGAAGCATCACATATATTATAAGTCACCTGATACACCTAAGGCAGATAAATGGTGGTTGAAGCTCGAAGAAAAATTCTTTATCTCCTATGTCCCAATATTACCTCTGTTGATTTTTGCCTGGTTTGTTTTTGCAGGTCAAGCTGGAAACAAATTGCATGTTTTACATCCGGTATCTCCACAGGGAGAAGAATTAAGTGTTGATGCATATCTGAAAAAATATACGGAAATCCATGATACTTCAAAATATCATCCTTATTTCCTGGCGACATATGGGGGTGGCCTTCGCGCCTCGGTATGGACTATGTTGCTATTAGAAAAAATGGAAGAAGATAATCCCCGGTTTTACAATTCGACATTAGCCATGTCAGGCGTATCTGGTGGGTTTGTTGGTTTATCCATGTATAATGCGATCCGAGAAGAGTACAATAATAAAGATACTATTCGATCAAAAATCGATACAATAGGCAAGCATAATATACTTTCTATTGAAGTAGCCTACTTGCTCGGAGCTGACCTTATTCGTGATATGGAACCATATCGAAGTTCATTCATATATACGGACAGAGCCGGTCGAAGCATGCGGGAATATGCATCATTGGTCCAGCCTGATGTAGCAAAGCGCGATACAATTTTGAAATTTGGTTTTCGCGATTACTGGCGAAAAGGATATGATCAGTCATCCTCGGGATTTACTCCGGCATTGATCGGAAACACTACGGGTACACATGGACGTTATGGGGTTGCATTTTCAGTTAAACCTGATACATTTAATAATGTGTTTCCCGCAGCAGTAGATATTCTTACAGTAAGTAAAGGATCCATTAAATATCTGGATGCGACTTCTACGACTGAACGATTTCCATTATTTAGTCCATCAGGGCAAATAGAAGAAAAAGGTCATTTCCTTGATGGTGGCTATTTTGAAAATTCAGGTTTGCTCAGCCTGATGAATTTTTATTCGTATATCCAAAAAAATAATCAGGAGCACATCCCATTGGATTTAGCCAGAATTATACTGATTATTAATTCAAAAGAATCCTATATCCGTCATGTACTGGGAGATGGTGTCATTGCTAAAAATGAAAATTCGGCCGGCGAACTGTTGGCTATTGTCAGCACAGTGACGAATATTGATGTATTGCCGCTTTCACTCGAAGAAAAATGTAAAAATGATTTTGGAAATAACTTTATCCGCATTTATTTGCCTTATCCGATCTCATACAATGATGTGACTTCCCTTATCCACGGAGAACCAGATGATCCGATAGGAATACAAAAAAAGATAAATGCATCAAATTTTACAATCGATTCGATATGGAATACATATTCCAAAGAAAAGACAAAGGTCCCTCCGGCATTAGCCCGGGTCCTGAGCGAACCCGCAGTTCAATATCTGCACGTCATGATCCATCATCCAGAAGTACAAGCACAACTGAACATGTTAAAATAGAACGAATTATATCATTTTATAAAACCATACTACTATGCCCACCAAACTAATCACCCTGCCCACAGGCAATCCCGCGCAGGCCCAAGCCCTGCTCACCCAAACGCTGCAAGAAAACAAAGTCCTCCTGATCGTCATCGGAAGTACCAATATCGCCGTCAATACCGCCGATCGCGCAGCCCGATTTACCGGAGCTCCTGATGAACCGAGATGGGTCGTCCGTGCACCACAGATCGCTGATGTCATCGACATTCTCAAAACCATCCAGGATCCTGCATCTCTTGTCATCGATTGGGATGATACGCTGTTGATCGCAGTGTCGATCACGGATGTGATCCGCGACATGATAGACCAGGACGGCACTCTCCCCACACTGGTCAGGTTACAAACCGCCTGGATGAAAGCAGAAAATAATCAATAACGTAAAGCACGTTCATTTAACGATTGCTTCCCTAATACTTTCTATCATGAAAAAGCATCTTTCCTTAATCATGCTCATCCTCTCCGTACATGCACTGCACGGACAATTCCTCACCCTGACCGAATCCGATGAATCCGGGAAAAAACGCACTCTCACTGAACAGCGTCAAACCATTGATATCAACAGCAAAATAAATATTGATATAGATCGGGATAAGATCACTAATGCATTCGGCCAGCAATTGTCAAAAGACGGAAACGGTGTCATCGACACGCTTCTCAAAACATTAAACCTTTATAAAACCTATCTCGAAAAATTAAGCAAGGAGATTCAGAACTACCAGGACCTCTACAATGAAGGCCTCGCATCCGTCGATGTCGCTCGTTTAGATCTAGCTTTGAAGGCAAGAGCTGCAGCAGGTCTTGATATCGCCGAACTCTTCTCCAACAATGCAAGATTTAATCAACGATGGGAAGAGGAATTGACCCGATTCAGTGGTGGCACTACAAATGACCAGTACCGCATAATACTCCGTCTCCTGTCTGAAGAAATAGAACTTTTACAAGCTGATCTTCAGACAAAGCTCAAAGAAGCCGGAGTTTATTTTCAGTTGGCCGCTTGGTTTACCGGAAATGGCAACACTACACCTGTTCACATTGATGGTTTCGATGATCTGCCTCCCGGCGAATATTATCATTTCGAAAGAAATAAACTCTATCTCACTCAGCAACAACTGGATGAATTCAAAGGGCTTCAATCTTTTTTTGAAGGCATGGATCGAAGCCAATTCTTTGATAAAATCATTGATGCCATCCCAGGCATGCTAAACAATGTCATCAATGAAGACTCTATTCAAATCCAACTTGACCGCTTAATATCTTCTATCACAAATCTGACCACAACAGCCCAAGCCGAAAAAACAAAAGTGCTTGGACAGGCCAAACAAATAGCAGATGGATTCAAATTGCTTACACTTGATATAAAAAATGATATCGCCAAATATTCTTCAGGAAGCAGATCATCGAACACCGGTTCTAAAACGGATTTACTACAAAACTTCATGGCCGATGTCAACCAGGTGAAGAATCAAATCCAGACATTAGAAGATGAAATAAATTCTCTTGTCTCCGGAGTGGATTTTCAGACCCTGGGCGCTGGTGTGAATTCGATCAAAACAGATTTCAATTCGCTGCAATCACTTCTGAAACGACAAGCTACAGATCTGGTAGAAAGAGCTACTGAAGGAATTCAGATCGCGATCTACGGCCGTAAAATAAACACTGCCGCTCTTGAAATCAGCAATCAGGTATTGAAACTCCAATTGGACAACATTCCTGTCAATAGTATCCTTGATGTCAACTATGTGGGCAAACGCGAACCCGGAGATCTGCTCGTCCTGAAAGCCATGCTATGGAAAGGCCAAGAAAAAAATCCGATCGCAGTCGAAACCCGTGAGCTTGTCGTCATGAATGCCTTGCCTCATCTTGAGATGGGCATCCTGTATGCATTTGCAAAACCGGTTACATCGAATTCCAATTTTAAAGGTGGCCCTTTGGTCAGTCTTTTGTATAAATTTAAAAGTCACAGTCTCCCCTACCGCAATTTTTTAGACTTCGGGATTGGTATACATGCAGCATCTTTTGATTTCAATAATGATGATACACCTGAATTCGCAGGTGGTATCGTGCTGAGCTTACTTAAAGATTATGCCCAGTTTGGATGGGGCTTCAATTTTAATAGTGACCGGGGTTATTATTTTGTTGGCATTCGTATTCCTATTCCTACATCACCCATTTCACTGGCTAAATTACCTTAAACTATTTCGCGCTATGGAACCCAAGTCAAACATTATCAATTGCCATACACATGTTTTTAAGAGTGATGCCATTCCACCATTCCTGGCGAAAACTTTCTTGTTATGGCCATTCTATTATATTTTCAATACCGGTGTTATACTTGGGCTTGCGCGATTTTGGTACAATCACAGACTAAGTCCCCGAAGATGGCCTTACACCTATTTCTACAGACGTCTTCAAATCTTGCAGTATGCGTATAGGTCATTTGTAAAACGAAATCCTGTCGCGAGACCATTAGTGTCAATTATCAATTTGCTTCTTATTTTTCAAGCCGTCTATTATATTTTCAAGCCCCTGCTGATAAAACTCATCGCTATAAATGCAACAATTCACGGTTGGGTCTCTCATGTAAAAAATGTTTTTGTTCAATTCCATCTCTTCTATCCCAATCCGTCGACAATCATAAAAATTGCCGTTATCGCATTTGTATTCATCTGCATTAAAAGTGGCCGAAAGGTTCTTATCGGGATCCTGAAAAATGGTACCAAACTTGGTGGCTTATGGCCAGATGACCAGTCTATTGCATTTTATAAACGCTATCTCAATATTGGTCGTTTTGCCAATTATAAAACATCATCGTCAATATTCGGTCGGCTTGAAAAACAGTATGATGAAGGCACCGGATTTATTTTACTTCCGATGGATATGGCCTATATGGGAGCAGGTCCGCTTAAAATTGAAGGTGCATATGCAGATCAAATGAAAGAGCTCGCCAGGATAAAGAAATTGAAACCGGATACCGCATTTCCATTTGTATTTATTGATCCGAGAAGAATCACTGCGGACATCTCTTTTTTAAAATATACAATCGAACCTTTCGAAGGAAAAGTAATACTTGAAGATTGTTTTGTAAAAAATCATATTGAAACAAATAAATTCAATGGTTTTAAAATTTATCCTGCACTAGGATATTATCCTTTTGATGACCGCTTATTAGTCCTTTGGAAATATGCTGCTGATCATGGGCTACCGATCACGACCCATGCGATCAAAGGCACAATTTATTTCAGGGGGACAAAGAAAAAAGAATGGGGGTATCATCCTGTATTTGAACAAACCAAAGGACATGACCGAACTGACGCTGAAAAATTATTATTACCTGATTTAAAGAATATCAACTTCATCAATAATTTCACGCATCCCTTAAATTATTTCTGTCTTGTCGAAGAACAGGCACTTCGATATGTAGTAGCCATGTCAAAAAATGAGGATGTGAAAAATCTTTTTGGTTTTACAGATTTGTCCATTCCGCTAAAACATAACCTAAGCCATTTAAAATTATGCTTCGGCCACTATGGCGGAGAAGATGAATGGGCCCGCTATCTTGAGCTCGACAGGAATCAATATGCGCCGCAGCTCACCACCTATCCGGACCGAGGAATAGATTTTCTGACCAATGGAATATTTTCACCTGTCAAAATGGAACAGCTCTGGAAAAATGCAGATTGGTATTCGATCATCTCCTCTTTAATCCTGCAGTACGAAAATCTTTATGCGGATATTAGTTACATCCTGCATGATCTTTCGATTATTCCATTGTTAAAAACTTCTCTTCAGAATCCAAAATTATCACAACGTATTTTGTTCGGTACAGATTTTTATGTCGTGCGTAATCACAAGAGTGAACGAGAAATGCTGGGTGAAATGCAATCGAGTCTTTCTGACCTCGAATTTGATTTGATTGCAAGGACGAATCCAATACAATATCTCACCTCATCTAATTTCCCTTGAAAAAGGACTACATCAGGAAACGTCAAATTGGTGTCTGCACTTCTCTATGCTTTTTCACTTCTGTTGATTTCACATGTCAGGTTCTTTAGCAAAGATGGATAACCTCAATTACTGCAATCATCATAAATCCGCAAGGCTTCAACCATCAGCCCGGTATTATTAAATTGTCTCAGCCGTTCATCCTGTGCTAGTGGGTCTGGTTTACCTTTCATAGAAGCAAGGTAATCTACAGCCGCCTTGCAATCTTCTACATTTTTAGACATCACTTTTGTAAATCCAGCAAGCCCTGTCATAGACAAATATTCATGGCGTCCTTTATGAAACATAAATACATCTGGTTCCATTTCATCCCCTCCACCTAAGATCCCTTTCGCATACATAAAAGGAGGATAAACAATCACGAGGTTCGAACGATTGTAATCTTTGATTTTCTCAATGATCGCATTTTCCATTTTAAGATTTAATATTCCAGCATGCAATTGCACAGTTTCTACATGATACAATTGGCCTTTGATACGCATCGAATCCAGGACAGAATAATCCATGGAAGTCGTCACGGTATTACGATCCACAGCTTTGCCAAAACGAATATAATTCGGCTGTCTGAAATCTGGTACAGACTTCACTGCTTCATACACGAGATAGCCTTCATCAGTGGTTCCATTCTTGTAATACATCGTAGCAGGTTCCACACGGCTAGATTTCGTCACACCCAACTTTGATTCAAAATCTTCAAACTGCCGTACATCACCTGAAGCATAAATGCTCTCAAGCTCATTAGAATATTTGGCCGATCGTTCATTTTCCTCCGCACTGGCGATAAGCTTTGTATGTTGGCTTTCAAGCCCGAGTTGCTTGAGTTTATCTCTGAATTTATTGAGGTCTTTTAAATCGTTTTTCGCAGCATTTTCGCTTACATCTCCCAAGGCCATCCTGGAGTACCACGATGCAGCTTCATTATATTGATCGCTGCCGATATAGGCATGTACCAGGTTCTCACGAAGAAAATAATTCATTTTTCTTTCGTCTTTATTATTCTGATCATACTTTTTCTCCTGTGCTATCCAAAAATCAATCGCGGGCTGGATCAACTCTGTGTACTTCGAAACATCGTCCGTAGTCATGGCCGCAAAGGCGGTTTCCACAATATTGCGGATCTTTTCATATGCAGGAAAATCCGGGTGATCCTTACTTTGAATCGTTGTGAATTCAACCGTCATTGCCCTGGGTGAATAACCATAATTATAGTTGACAGAATTATTGATCGCCTGAATATTTCCAGCCAACATGCTTTTCAATTTGTTAGTCAATGCAGCCGGGTATTCCTTATTGTATGTATTATTAAGTTCCTGAAGAGACCTGTAAACAGTAGTGGAGAGTCGCTCAGTGGATGATATTGGTTTTTCATCTATGGTATTCCCTTTGTAATCCATAATTCTGTATGAGCTTGCCATACTCAGATCATGGAAATAACTATACTCCTTCCACTTATGCCCATCCTTATCCGATTTATCTTCAGTATTTAGCGTAACCTTCGTGGCCGTCGGAATGCCTATCGATGATTTAATACTAATGCTACCACCTCCGCCAACTCTGTTAAATCCTGCCAGTGTAATGGATTTCTTTATACCTGTCAATGTTTGTCCATATCTCGCCAGTTCACCTGCCTCGCCATCTACAGAGACATCGTATGTGGCAAATGAATGATCCAATACAATCTGTGGAAACTGCTGATACTTAGCCTCCACCTTGAAATTCTTTGTATTCACTTTTTGACTTTGTACATATGTACCTGAAAAAGTAATAAATAGTAAAATAAGGGTCTTTTGCATAAAAAATATTTTATAGTTTAAAAATTATTATAGGCGTCCAAAATAGATAAAATTTATCATCCCTTTAGCGTCCTTTTTGAAAATTTAATGTGTCTGTCAATTAATATGTCAATGAGCGAATACATTCATATTGAATCACCATTCCATACTATTTAATCCATATTCTGATTGTGATAGATTGATTTTCCGGGAGTGGCTTGCCTTGCAATAAATTTAGTATCTTCCAGTATTCAAACCCATGAATATGAAACGATGCCTTATCCGCATCTTCTTGGTGCTCGTGCCCATGATGGTCCGGGGACAGACGACCGAAGACTATTTCTCCAGACCCGGTCTGAATATTAATGCATATCATACAGGTTGTTGTGGATCCGCACATCTTTCATTGCTCGGCGTGTCAGGAAATAATATTCTTTCATTCAAAGGATTCAACGGATATACATGTTCCTCATCCGATCAGGACAATGATGGCTATTCATATGATGCAGACTGCGATGATACAAATGCCGCTATTCATCCCGATGCCATTGAAATCCCGAATAACGGAATTGATGAAGATTGTGATGGAGTTGATCTTGTCACGGCGACACAAGACCTCGCGGGTATGCCCATTACGATATATCCAAATCCGGCCTCTGAAACATTGTTCATTTCATGTGTTTTGGGCGACCAACTTTCAATAACTATTTTTGATCTAACCGGTAAAATGCTTTATACTCAAAGTGGAACATTATCTATCAATATTTCTGATCTCGCTACGGGGATTTATTATGTTAAGATGACTGCCATTTCCAACAGACAGAGTGTAATTGAAAAAATTATAGTCATGAAGTAAATAAAATTAACACTATATCTTTACAAGACAATCTAAGGACTCATGCAATACAACTATAAACTCTACTTCGAAAAGAACCTGAAGGAGGTTACACGGTCATGGTTCCTGCTTTACCAGGATGTATTACTTATGGCGACAATGTCGAAGAAGCCATCACAATAGCAAAAGAAGCTATTGAATTATATATTGAAGAACTATAAGACCATGGTGAACCAACCTCTGATTTTTGTTTATAATGTGACCCAATAAATTATTTTCCTATGAAATTTTTATTCACCCTCAACTCCTAATCAAATCAAAGCAGAGCAGTAACAATCCAATTTCCAAAATCAATATCACCCTTTCAGGCGAATACAATTATTTTAAAAACATTTACTATTGTTTCTTAAAATACCCTGACATGAAATCAATTTCTATATTTCTATGCACAGCTTTAACCTTCCTCCAATCACTCAATTCCCAATCTCTCACCCCATATTGGATCGAAATAAAACAAGGTGAAGTCACATCTATTGACGGAAACCTCTATGATGGAATCATAATGCCCGATCTTTCCTGGGCATGGAACAGCGCTGTAGCTTGCTTCCCCGCAACACAGGCCCATAAGTATACAGGTAATCATATCCTTTATGCATTGGACCTCCCCTTCTACACTGAATTAGATATCACTGTAATTCCTGCAGATAAAAATGCAAACTTCAGTGTGTATGCCTACGAAGTCGGCGTCATCACCGAAAACAATACTGTTCCAAAGCTGAGCCAATGTATCCGGTGTGAATCCGATGAGAAATGGGATTACAACGTCAGAGGAAAAATGCAAGATCACGCCCGTCATGTTCATTACATTCTGACTAAAGCAAACCCTTACCAGGTCATCATCGGCGTATGCGGTGCAGATGGACTGAAAGAAGGTGCTTTTACATTGCAGGTGAAAGCGATGCCGGGATAATCAACTATTCTATTCTTCAACTTTCTGAATTCCTGGTTGTTGAAATCTAATGTTTAGACATTCTCAGATTTCAATCATAATGTTCCTACTTTCTTTTCTAATGAATTCTACCACCTCGTCTTCCCAGTCCTTAGAAACCGTTCCTTCAGTAGATTTAAAAAAGTACGCGGGCAAATGGTATGAAATCGCATCTTTCCCACAAGTGTTTCAGAAAGGATGTCAATGCACGACCGCCGAGTATTCCCTGGACCCACAGGGATTTATTGTGGTAGAAAATCGATGCCACCGCAATGGAAAAGTATCTTATATCAAAGGCAAAGCAACCGTCGATCAGAATTCAGGCAATGCAAAGTTGAAAGTTCAATTCTTCTGGCCTTTCAAAGGAAAATACTGGATCATTGAGCTGGCCAGCGATTACAGCTATGCCGTCGTCGGTCACCCAAACCGTAAATATCTATGGATACTTTCAAGGACGCCAAAGATGAATGAATCTCTTTATCAGGATATCGTGGACCGTGCCAAACGAAGAGGTTTCGATACAAATCTTCTAAAGCCCACAGATCAAAATTGCCAATAATCTCTATAATCTATCCTTCAACCTGAACTATTATTTGAAAAATTAATATTATTTTACTGCATTATTGCTAAGATTCCACAAAGGATTAATATTAAGTAAAGAGCCATTTCATCGAAGGGATATTTAATAACGGCTCCGGGACAGATTTAATACGCAGAATTTACCATCGTCAGGGGCGACTTGCGCAGACCAAACATATTTTCTGCATTCAAAGTATGGCTTAAATAATTTTGATACACTTATAAAATTCAACCCTATGTATTCTTACACAATTGGCGGAAAAAATGGAAAAAAGATTTCCCTTCAGGAAAGCAAAGACAGAGTCGTCGTCAGGACGAGAAACGCACGCTCACTTGAAGATGCCATCGTGGCACCCGAATCAAGAGCGGCATTGAAAAATTTCAACGTTGAATTAAAACTTCCGGAATCAGACGTTACCATATTTCAGACGGACAAAAAGCAAACCACAAATGCAGTGCGGGACAGGGCAAGAACGTCACTGAAGAAAGAACCGGAATTACGCTTTGCCGGAAGAGTACTCGAAGACAAGAAAAGTAAAGCCCCTGTATTGTACACCGAAAATATTTTCATAAAATTTCAGGACAACCTTACATCTGATGAGTGCGAAAAATTTCTGGCCAAAAATCAACTGACCATCGCTCAAAAGATGAACTCCTCGAAGAATTCATATTTCGTAAAAACACCTGAGAATACCGGACTTAAAGTATTCGAAATAGCTGAAACCTTATTGACAAAGAAAGAAGTAGAGCTCTGTCATCCTGAAATATTAAGACAACTGAGCTATAAGTTAATCAACCCAAATCAATGGCATCTGAAAACAACGATCATCAACGGGCAACAAATAAATGCGAATGTAAAAGCTGACCGTGCGCACTTGTTGACCCAGGGTGAGAATATCACTATTGCGGTCATCGATGATGGCGTTGATATAGACAATCCCGAATTCAATATCCCGGGTAAAGTGGTGAGTGCACATGATGCCACATTGAACAGACCTGATCCCCGACCCGTGACTAATGATAGTAATCATGGAACAGCTTGTGCCGGTGTTGCTACTGCTTCCGGTATCAATGCGTCAGGCGTAGCACCAAAATCAAAATTGATGCCTATCCGCCTGCGGTCATGGCTCGGTTCGATCAATGAAGCCAATGCATTTAAGTGGGCAGTGGATCATGGAGCTGATATTATTTCATGCAGCTGGGGCCCGAATGATGGTGTATGGTGGAATCCAAATGATCCACAACATACCGAACAGGCTTATCTCATGGATAGCACGCGGATGGCTATTGATGATGCCGTGACAAGAGGAAGAAATGGTCTGGGCTGCGTGATATTTTTTGCCGCAGGTAACGGAAATGAAAATGTCAAATACGATGGCTATGCCAGTTATGAAAACGTCATCGCCGTGGCTGCATGCAATGATACAAATAAGCGAAGTGTATACAGTGATTTCGGAGATACTGTATGGTGTTCTTTTCCGAGTGACGATCAGGGATGGCCGGAGAAAAATCATCCTGATCCGTTGACGAAAGGAATATATACTACTGATCGTGTAGGCGTGGAAGGGTATAATCCGAATGGCGACTATGCTGATGATTTTGGTGGTACATCGAGCGCTTGTCCAGGTGCAGCGGGTACTGCAGCTTTAATTCTCTCTGCCAATCCAAATCTCACCTGGCAACAGGTCAGAGATATTCTCAAAGACACATGTGAAAAAATAGATGTTGCCAATGGACAGTATGATGCGCAGGGTCATAGCCATAAATATGGCTATGGAAAAATTGATGCCGAAAAAGCTGTTCAACGTGCGATTGCATTACGACCAGCTGATGGAGTAGGAATTGTAAAAATTGTTTCAGCTCTCGTGGATCCTGCAGGTAATGATACAGGTAAAGAAAAAATTAAACTGAAGAATACTTCTGCTGCCAATATTGATCTCAATGGCTGGAGCATCGAAGTGAAAGGGAAAAAACAAATCCTCAATGTTGCCCTGTCACCTGGACAAATAAAAACCATCAACATCAATGGCCAGGTAAAATTGACGAACACAGGTGCGACTATAAACCTCATCGACAAACAACAACACGTCGTTGATTCAGTCACCTATAAAAAGAGCAACGTAAAGACCGGAGTAGCCGTAGAATTCTGACATCACCTTCAGTCCATTATACCCTTTAGGAGAGAGCATTCGGTAGAATTCGAAGTGTCAAGAATTTGAAAGGGCAAAGGAAGTAAGAGTTATTCCCCCAGCGCCACTCTCAGCTTCTCAATATCCAGTTTAGCCGCAAATGCTAACTCATCGGCTTCTGTGGCAAATCCTTTAAGATTGAGGGTAATGAGTGTTTGTGTCAAAGGAATCTGAAGTTCTGTAGACCGTATTTGTTTGCTGGCACCGCTATCATCGTAAAAATCGGTCATCTCATTTTTCAATATTGCTCGCCTGGTTCCTACCCGAACACTTTTGTATCCCTGTCCCATCATGGCCGGATTGGTCATGTACATATTCATCGCGCTGAGCATCGGTGAATTGGCCATGATCTGTACTTCGGCTTCATTCTCTTTTTTGGTCGGATGGTTGTATGTTTTCGTGATTTGCATTCCACCACCCATCATCCCCAGTGAAGCTGTGTTGACATTGTTATCACCGGTTGATTTAAGGCCATTGATTTCAGCAGGCAGAGATTCAGCGATTTGATTGGCGAGGACACTGTTGATGTCATTGATAGCATCCTGAAGGCTTAGCTGAGCCTGTTTATAGTCCTTTTGCGCCAGGTAAGTTTGGGCTTCTTTGATGAAGGTTTCAGCCTGGCTCTGTGCTGAAATATTCAGACTAAAAACGAATGCGACGAGTATAAGGATAGAAGTTTTCATGATTATAAATGATTAGGTTAAGAAAGATAAAGATAATCCTTATCATAATTTAGATTTAGTGCGATCAGATCACTTTTTCCGATACCGGATTATTGGATACCGGACGCCGGATGCGTGATGTCTTTTTACCGTTAAAGCCGCAGAGAATTTCTAAAATGAAGAAACATAAACAAATCTGCATCACTTGACTTAATCAAATCTATAGAATCTGAAACCCGATACTGCGTTCCCGTTTTTGAAAATAATTTAGCGTAAATCTGCGGTGAAAAAAATCATATTTCGCCACGAGTCCGGCATCCGATGTCCTTTCATCCGGCATCCTTTTCCATCTGCTTCAATTGCACCACAAACCATTTTTTCGTAATCACAAATACGATTGCAAAAAGTAATACCAACACACTGATCAGATAATCAATGACCGGAAAATGGCGTAGCAGCCAGGTTAGAATTAAAATGACCAATCCTGAAAATAGTAATAAAGGTTGCAATATCTCTCTGGCCCGATCGTATTCTTTCGGATATTCGAGGAAAGCACTGACCGCCGTAATGCTCCATAAAAAGACAGCAATACCTGAACCAAACAAAATCCTTTCAATCAACAGGTATTCTGTATCTGCAGATGCAAGACTTTCTATGACACCCGGAAAACTTGCACCTGTCATCCCCAACGAGGCAAGCACTGGAATAAAAAGCATCAGCATGAACTGGCCTGTGAGAAATCCCTTCTTACTGTCCCTGTCCGCTATCAATGCAAAAAATATCCACCATAACATAAAGACCACAAGGATACCCAGTCCAAAATTGACCCAGATCAATGCATTCATTTCTTCCATCCCGGTCACACCACCGATCACCCCAAGGATCGCTTCACCAAATACAACGATCGTGATCAACCCCATCCTTTCCATCATGCTCGAAGACATTGAAAAATCATCATGCCCTTTTCTGAAAAGCTTCGCTCCTAAAAACGGTGGCATATAATTCAAAATCAATGTGACCCAGAATAACAAACGCACAAACTCGGTTGGCACAAATAATGTAGAAATAATTATCGCCAAAGCCAACAAATAACAAAGCGTATATGGCCTGTTCAACTTTCGATGATGTTTATCATAAATCCCAACACTCCACCACAAATACGTAATGTAACCCTGCAATACAGCCAATGCTATAGTACCTCTGAATATTAATTTGTCACCAGGGCTATCCAGTGCCACGGCGAGAGCAGCGACAGCCATCATTTGCCATAGCGTCATAAACCGGGTGCGGATACCAGGAGAACCATGCAGATCATAATACAGACTCCCATTGAGCCAACCCCAATAAATCATGATGAATATGTAGAGGTAATCTTTCAGCCCATCCCAGCCAGGATGCTGTGCCAGATGGTGCGTCGCTTTTGATATGACAATGACATAGACAAGATCATAAAAGAGTTCTAGCCAGCTTATTTTTCGCTCCTCAAGCTTTGTCGAAAACTGACGTGGTGGCCCCCACCAGATGCTCGCATTTTTCCGTATCATATTCAGATTTGGTGATGAAATGATCAAGTGAAATTGTGATCAGACACCGATGGACAAAGAAAAAGATATTTTATTGTTCATTAAAAATACTCAGGAGTTTTAACTTTATTTGCGTCACTTCTTGAAGATTGACTCAGGGGAAAAAAAAGGAATATCCAGTATTCAAACTCAATAATCATCATGAAAAAAATAACACTTGTCATTATTATTTTATCTGCAGTAGCCTTTCAGTTCTGTTCCACGTCAAAGAATGCCAGTAAGCATGTGATGAAGATGTCGTATCAAAAGGATATAGCCCCTATTGTCATGGCACATTGCAGTCCCTGTCATTTCCCGGATAGCGGCAAGAAATTACCCCTTAATACCTATGAAGCCATGACTACGAACCTTGAAAAGGTATTGTTTCGTGTCCAACTACCCCTGACCGATGAGAAATTCATGCCCTGGAAAAGCAAAAAGCAACCGCTCAGTGATAGCCTGATCCAGGTGATTAAACTTTGGAGAGATCAGGAGATGCCAATTTGATATCTTTAGTAGACAATAAAGTCTACTTCTGTGGAAAATCTAAACCAACCTCTTGACCTGACAGGTATTGACAAATACTATCAGGAAGAGTTTACAAAAATGCATGACTCCGATGGTTCGTACAAAGGAAAGTGGAACTGGTGGGCTTTTTTCTTTACGTGGATCTGGTGCTTTTATAAAGGGTGCTGGTTATTTGGCATCATTACGATGCTTGCCTTTTCAATCACATTGTACCGACTGCAATTAACGCCGGGTGTATTTATTAATTTCGGATTTGGCTCAAATATTATCTGGTGCCTTCTCCTTGGATGGCGCGGCACATGGATTTATTACAATGTCAAAATGTTTAAAAAACAATTGCCTTCGTTTTAGAGAAATAAAATAGCGCACGGAGAAATTAACGAATTACTCTTTTTCTCGATTGCTACATCAATTGAACATTATAGAGAACACGTAGGCAGGAGCAAGGCTCGCCATTGCATAAAAACAGACGAAATTGATATTCATGTACTGGCGAGGCTTGCCCCCGCCTTCGTATTTAAAGATTGAACACCTTAATATTTTTTTATTGTCTTACGTTATTCACAAATCTTTCCACCAGTTCTTCATCAAGCTTTCCATTTAGTCTCAATCCCGAACATATATCCACACCGAACGGATTGACATGATCTATCGCTTCACGAACATTTGATGGATTCAAACCTCCCGCGAGAAATACAGGTTTACCACACTGTTCTACAATAGTGCGACTCACCTTCCAGTCATGAACTCTCCCCGTTCCGCCCAATTCTTTTACAGCAAGTTTGGGGTTACCGCTATCTAATAACAGAGCATCCGTATATGGCGCTAACCTTAATGCTTCATCAAGAGATTCTTCTCCGGTGACATGGATGACCTGTACTAGTTTCACATGAGGCAATTCTTCTCTCAGTTTCAGATACACATTTTCATTCTCCACTTCATCTACCAACTGCAAAACCTGCGTGTGTGTCTGTTTATACATATTGATTATTCCTTCAGTAGTAGTTTCACTGGTCAATAAAAAAGTGGAAACGCCCGGATGTATATTCTGTGCAATCTCTTTGATCAAAGAAACCGATATCGGTCCAGGCCCACTTGGCATAGGACCTAACAGGCCAAGCGCATTTGCACCGTATTTCATAGCCAGCTTAGCTTCCTCAAAATTGGATATACAGCATACTTTTATTCTTGTCATCATGATACTGATTGCGTTAAACCTTGTCGCCTAAAAATTAAATCCACCTTGGATAAAAATATTTATTACTCAATTCAGTTTATTTGGTTGAAAGTCCCCTTTAGAGGATTTAGGGGCAGATCGTGGCAAAACTAATTCTATCGTACCTTTGTTAAGCAATTCGGATTTGTAAAATCGTAAATCCAAAATCTAAAATCCAAAATCTAAAAATATGTATCCAGCCGAAATAGTAGCCCCCATGACCCAGGATCTGACTTCTGTAGGTTTTGAAGCGCTTGAAACCCCTCAGGAAGTCGTGGATGTCCTTGACAATCAAAGTGGTACAGCCTTATTGGTAGTCAATTCAGTTTGCGGTTGCGCAGCTGCAATGGCTCGCCCCGGCGTTAAAATGGCATTGCAAAATGGCAAGCATCCTGAAAACCTATACACCGTTTTTGCGGGAGTGGACACAGATGCTACCTCCAAAGCACGTGAATTTCTGCTTCCATATCCTCCATCTTCACCTGCCATTGCCCTCTTTAAAGACGGTCGTCTCGTTCATTTCCTCGAGCGTCATCATATCGAAGGCAGAAGCGCGATGATGATAGCGGAAAATCTCAAAGCAGCATTTGACGAATATTGCTGATCGTCCACAGAAGAAGTTTTTTTAATAAAATAAGTCAATGGTTCATATCCATTGACTTATTTTTTTTACACATTAAAATTAAGTCCCAAGTCCGGTATCCGCATCCCTTTATCCGGCATCCATTTAAAGTAACTTAACTTTAATCCATGGACAGAATAACCGAAAAAGATTCCCCCTATCGTCATCTCGAAAAGATGTCTACATCTGAACTTCTTTCGCTGCTCAATCTCGAAGATCAAACCGTAGCCCTTAAAGTTGCTGAATGCATCCCATCCATCGAACGACTTGTAGAAGACATCGTAGTCAGGATGAGAGATGGTGGTCGTCTTTTTTATATCGGTGCAGGCACAAGCGGCAGACTAGGCATACTCGATGCATCAGAATGTCCACCGACTTTCGGCGTGGATCACGAAGATGTGATAGGCCTGATCGCAGGTGGTGATGCCGCCATCCGGAAAGCTCAGGAATTTGCAGAAGATGATACTGATCAGGCATGGAAAGACGTGATGGAATATCAAATCAATGAAATGGATACGTTGATTGGCATCGCAGCATCAGGAACTACGCCCTATGTCATCGGCGGTCTTAAATCTGCAAGAGAAAATAAAATACTCACGGGTTGTATCACCTGCAATCCGAATGCTCCTCTGATCGGGTATGCTGATCATCCCATTGTCTGTGTAGTCGGCCCTGAAGTGGTGACAGGCAGCACCCGTATGAAAGCAGGTACTGCCCAGAAAATGATCCTGAATATGATATCGACGACCACGATGATTCGTCTCGGACGCATTGAAGACAACAAAATGGTCGATATGCATCTCTCCAACAATAAGCTGGTGGATCGTGGCGTACGAATGATCATGGATGCAACTTCTCTTTCCTACGAAGATGCCTCAGCACTTTTATCCGTGCATGGATCCGTGCGCAGGGCACTGAAAGCGATCATTTAATTTTCTTTACTTCCCCGCTTCCGCTTATTTTGCTGACGACACTGGCAGTGCCTGAATACGCCACATCACCACTACCGGATATACGGGTTTCCAGATTTTTATTGACCTGTACTGAAGCATCACCCGAACCGCTGATATGAATGGTGCAATCGTCTGTTGCAAGGTCATTTGCCTTCACATTTCCTGAACCACTTATCGCGATGACCAATGATTTACTGGAGCCCGAAAGATCAATTTCACCGGATCCACTGAGTGCAAGATCGGTTGACGCCCCATCATAATCAAATACAATATCGCCCGAGCCTGAGAGCCGGATTTTCAATTTATCAACACCAGAAAATTTACCGGATGAGCGAATAGATCCACTACCGCTCAACCCCAGCTCCTCCGTCCCTGGAAGCGTAATGTAAACAGTAACTTTTTTGGCATCTTTTACATTTTTATCAAAATTTATATACCACATACCACTTTTAACTTCACGTTTAATGTTGTCAATTATATTTTTCTGTCCTTCAATAGTTATTTTCTGCGTGTTACCAGGTGTGAGGATCACATCCCCGGCAAAGCCAAGATTAATTCCTTTAAGAGATTCAAGTGATATATCCTGCTTTATGATTTCACCTTCTCCTTTGATACTTTCTTTCATCCAGGATTGAGCCTGTGATTTACAGCTCAGGAGTAATCCGATAAAACATAATACAATGAAAAGCCGATGCGTCATGACGAATTGATTTAGGTTGTAATTAGATATTGGAATAAAATATGGTGGAAAGACCCCTTAATTTAATAAAGGTTGCAGGACATCAGAAATTTAAATTATTGAAAACAGACCAGTGAATTCAAAAGATAAAAAGGTTCACCACATAGAAACTTAGTAAACTTAAGACGACACTTAGAAAGGGTTGAAGCCCTTTGCCTCTTCCGCCTCTTCTACCTCTTCCGCCTCTTCTACCTCTTCTTCCTCTTCCGCCTCTTCTACCTCTTCTGCCTCTTCCGCCTCTTCTACCTCTTCCGCCTCTTCCGCCTCTTCTGCCTCTTCTGCCTCTTCCGCCTCTTCCGCCTCTTCTACCTCTTCTGCCTCTTCTGCCTCTTCTGCCTCTTCTACCTCTTCTGCCTCTTCTACCTCTTCTGCCTCTTCTGCCTCTTCTGCCTCTTCTACCTCTTCTACCTCTTCTGCCTCTTCCGCCTCTTCTGCCTCTTCTGCCTCTTCCACCTCTTCTGCCTCTTCTACCCTTTTCTCTCAAACACATCCCTTGGCAGGAAATAATTCTTTTCTTCCTCTTCTTCATCCTCATCTTCCACAGCCATTGGAATTTCATCCTGTTCGATATCAGACCTGTAGACCCAAGCCAGTATAATTCCGGCGATGGCACCCAATAAATGGCTCTCCCAGGAGATGCCTTCTTTCCCGGGTACAATACCTCCAAAATATCCTGCATACAACACAAGAATAATTAATGCAAGCACTATGGATTTAAGATTGCGCCTGAATATTCCGCTCCAGAATAAAAGCGACACCATACCATATACAATTCCACTGGCCCCGATATGGTACGTATACGGCGCTGCAAAAAACCAAACACCAAGACCAGACAATAAATAAATCCAGATAAAACTCTTAATCGCAATTCGGGGATAAAACCAAAAAAGTATAGTACTCAGGATTAAAAAAGAAACAGAATTATAAAATAAATGCTCCCATCCGCCATGGATCAATGGCGCCGTAAGTATCGCAGGCAATCCTTCAATTCGCCTGGGGAAAACTCCAAGTGTTCGCAAATCAATTCCGGAGACAACCTGGAATATGTGAATAGCCCAGATCAGTCCAACAAAAACTATCGGAAAACCAAGTCTTTTAAGTACAAGTTTATAATTCAATTCAGGAAACTGATTTAGGATATCGCCGTGATACGATCCGGATAAATTGCTCGGCTTTTTTCATGTGTTCAGGTGACGACCAATTAAAATCACTGGCTGGCCCACTCATTAGCATCGCTCTGGCTTCAGCAAAAGAATTGAAACTATTCAGTTTCGCACATGTATCATCAAAGAGTGCTTTGTTACCCCCAAATAAATCATTGAGCGTAAATATCCTTTCATTCAGACCCATAGCCGATTCGATACTGGCGATCGGTACATGACTGAATCGTCCCGACATATCATCTGTTTTTGTGATGTCAAAAAGTTTAGTCAAACCTTCATTCACTTCCGGAGTAGAATGATGAATTTTAGTTGGCTGAATAGTTTCTTTGACAGGTTCAGGCTCGTAGTGATGAATTGTTTTTGTCTCAACAGGCGGTGTTGATTTAAAGTAAGGTTCATGTTGAGCTTCTACTTCAACAGCTTTTTCTTTAGGGGGCGGTACACCATGATCTGTATAAAGTGGTTTTGGTATTTCAGGAGATTCTGATTTTTCCGGCTCATATTCCCGGAGAGGAGGCAGATCGATTTTCGGTGCAGCCTCTCTTTTGGGCATTTTATACTCAACAAATTCAATGGGTTTCTCTTGCTCATGATTTACGTCATCGGCATCCGTGACTGCATCATAAAGCTGGATAATGTATGATTTTATCAAATCCCTTTCAAGCCTGGAGATGTCCTGTGCATTTCCATTATCCAGAAAAGTCTGAAGTTTAGTGATCAATCGTTGTGCTTTTTTAAGATCCATAGTGCTGTTGGTTATTGACCGGAAAGGTAATACTGTCCGCTATCTATTATGATATAAAACGGGTTAATATTGTGTGAACCCCTTGTGGGAACTGATAAAAACCCATTTTGTTCAGCCCGCAAAGTGAGCGCCGGAGGCATATTACTTGAAGGTCCATAAAAAAAGTAAAGTATCCTGTGCATCTTTGCCCCCGTCATGTTTCTGGAGCCGTCATTTCATTCACAACGCAGAGGCTGGATAGAAGTTATCTGCGGATCCATGTTTTCAGGAAAAACAGAGGAACTCATCCGCCGTCTTAAAAGGGCTAAAATCGCTGATCAGTCTGTTGAGATTTTCAAACCCGCCAAGGATACCCGGTATAGTGTCACTGATGTGGTGAGTCATGATGCCCATACCATCGCATCTCGTCCTGTCCTGACTGCTGACGAAATTCTTTCGGTTGCAAAGGACACGCTTGTCATTGGTATTGATGAGGCCCAGTTTTTCGATGATCGATTACCCTCAGTATGTGAGGAACTTGCTCTGCGAGGTCATAGAGTGATTGTAGCCGGGCTGGATACAGATTTCAGAGGCAGACCTTTCGGCCCTATCCCTGACCTACTCGCTGTCGCAGAATATATTACAAAACTCCACGCCATCTGCCACCATTGTGGAAATCTGGCTACGCACACCTACCGTCTTTCCGACGATGCTGAAACAGTGGTATTAGGTGAAAAAAATATCTATGAAGCCCGTTGCCGCCATTGTTTTAACCTAGGCAATATACTCGACCTGCGAGCGAAGAAATCCTAGATATCACATCCACGGTCTAAAGATCGTGGCTATTTACCATTACCTAGTTTACATTGAAACCATCCTTGATTTTCTTTGAAACTCCCTACCCCCTTTCTCCCTTTCCTTTCCCCCTTTTCTGCCCCTTCTACCCCTTCTGCCTCTTCCACCTCTTCTACCCCTGCTGCCTCTTCCACCTCTTCTACCCCTTCCGCCCCTGCTGCCTCTTCCGCCTCTTCCGCCTCTTCTGCCCCTTCTACCCCTTCCGCCTTTTCTGCCCCTTCTGCCTCTTCCACCTCTTCTACCTCTTCCGCCTCTTCCGCCTCTTCCGCCTCTTCCACCTCTTCTGCCCCTTCTACCCCTTCCGCCCCTTCTGCCTCTTCCGCCTCTTCCACCTCTTCTGCCTCTTCTACCCCTTTCCTCCTCTTCCGCCATTTCTCATACCTTTGCCCCCTCATCAACCTGAAGCTCATGGGCTCTTTAAAGCCAATCCAATCAGCGCTTATCTCCGTTTATCATAAAGAAGGGCTCGATGAGATCATTCGTCTCCTTCATCAACATCAGGTCACGATCTACAGCACCGGCGGAAGTCTTGATTATATTCGAACACTCGGCATCGAAGCTATTGCCGTAGAAGATCTGACAGGCTATCCTTCTATTCTTGACGGCAGAGTAAAAACACTTCATCCCAAAGTATTCGGCGGAATACTGGCTCGTCGTGAAGAAAGCCACCTTGCTCAGCTCGAACAATATGATATTCCACCTATTGATCTCGTGATTGTTGATCTCTATCCATTCGAAGAAACAGTTCGCTCGACAAATGAAGAGGCAACGATCATTGAAAAAATTGATATCGGTGGCATATCACTGATTCGGGCCGCAGCTAAAAATTATGGCGATGTTGTGATTATAGCATCACAGGAAGAATACGAGCCATTTCAACAATTGCTGACTACGAAAGGAGCCAATTCAGATATCGAAGACCGTAAATATTTTGCCACACGAGCTTTCAGAGTGACCTCGCATTACGACAAGAATATCTACGATTATTTCAACAAAGACGGAAAGGATATAAGCCTCAAAATATCCATGCACGATTCTACTCCACTTCGCTATGGAGAAAATCCACATCAGCAGGCTATTTATTTTGGCGCAGAAAATGCATCATTAGAAAAATTAAGCGGAAAAGAATTGTCTTTCAATAATCTTGTAGATGTTGATGCTGCTGTGCAACTTATGTACGAATTTCATAATGAGGCGCCAACCTTTGCAATTCTCAAACACACCAATGCATGTGGTATCGCCACACGACCTGATATCCTCAACGCATGGAAATCTGCACTGGCAGCCGATCCGGTTTCTGCTTTCGGTGGAGTATTGATCAGCAACAGCACAATTGATGCGGCAACAGCAAAAGAAATAAATGAAATTTTTTATGAAGTCCTTATTGCCCCTTCATTCAATGACGATGCGATAAAAATATTGACTTCAAAGAAAAACAGAATTCTGTTGAAGCTAAATCACTATCCACACACACGTCTCCAGGTCAAAACCTTACTGGATGGGTTCATCGTGCAGGATATGGACAAGATGACAGAAGGAGCTGCGAATCTCAGGACGGTGACTAAACGCGCACCGACGTCAACAGAAATCGATGATCTTCTTTTTGCCAATAAATGTGTCAAACATCTTAAATCAAACGGAATCTCAATTGTAAAAAATGCGCAGCTTATCGGCATGGGTTGCGGACAAACTTCCAGAGTCGATGCACTGAAGCAGGCAATCACAAAAGCATTAAACTTTGGATTGACACTTGAAGGATCTGCGTTGGCGTCTGAAGCTTTCTTTCCTTTCCCGGATTGTGTAGAGATAGCCCATGAAGCAGGAATTACTGCAGTCATACATCCGGGAGGTTCAGTGAAAGATCAGGAAAGCATCGATTATTGTGATACAGTCGATATGGCCATGGTGATGACAGGATTCAGACATTTTAAACACTGACCTTGTGAGATGCGAGTTATACCTTCATTCTTGAGACGTGAGACGTGAGTAAAAACTTAATTTGCGATAATTAGCGAAATTTGCGGCAAGAAAGTAAGTAATGAGAAATATTGAAAAGGAAGGCACCCCCTCCGTGAACTCTGTGTACTCCGTGCGAAATATACAATGCTTAGACACATTAGACTAACGCTCAGTGCGACCCCTGCTTTACTCAACCATGTGCAACAGCAACCATCGTAAATCCAAAATTGTAAATCCAAAATTGTAAATGTTTCTCTGTATTGACAATGGAAATAGCAGAATCAAATGTGCCGTCTACGATGTGCATGGAGAAGTTATGGCCGCGGAAATTTTTAAAAAAGATTCATTCAGCGACTTATATAGTTGGATTGAGAAACAAAATGTCATTCATGCTATCATTTCTACGACCGGAAATAAAATGATTGATACAAGCCTTATTAAACTTTCCGGCAAGTTGATTGATTTATCGCATGAGACATCTTTGCCGATTCAGATCATTTATAGCACTCCTTCGACTCTTGGACGAGATCGCATCGCAGCGGCGTGTGGGGCACATGCTTTATATCCAGATCAAAACTGCCTGGTCATCGATGCCGGCACGTGCATGACGATCGATCTTCTGCTGGCTAAAGGCATTTATCTCGGGGGTAATATTGCTCCGGGTCTGCAGATGCGGTTGAGGGCAATGCATGAGCAGACAGCCCGATTGCCATTCGTCGAAGCCGGATGGCCTGAGCTGGACTTTGGCGATTCCACCCTGCATGCTTTACAAAATGGAGCCTGCCTGGGCATGGTACTGGAAATAGAAGGATATTTAAATCTCGCCCGTAAAGCATACGGAGACGTTTCTGTCGTTATTAGCGGTGGAGATTCGACTTTTTTGGCTGGTAAGCTGGAAAGTCGGATATTTGTCGAACCCGAACTGGTCACACAAGGCCTTTTCCAAATCTTATCCTTTAATGTTTAGAATTCAAAGCAAAATACTGATCATCAGCTTATTGGTCATCATTTCCACTACCATAGCCCGGTCACAAGCCAAAGACAATTCGCCCTTTTCACAGTTCGGTATAGGGGACTTTATTGAGACGGATATGCCCGGTAGCCATGCCATGGGAGGTCTTAGTGCCGCTTATCATGATTTTTTTGAAGCTAATCTGGACAATCCTGCTTCTCTTGGATTTCTGCAGTATACCAGCCTTCAGTTGGGATTTTATGCAAAACGCTCAGGTCTGAAAAGGCTAAATGACAAGCAAACCGTATGGAGCGGTAATCTGGATCACCTCAGTCTGAATATCCCGATCATCAACCCCCTGAATGAGGCACTGGAGCGTCGCGAAACAGACTTTTCATGGGGCACAAGTTTCTCGATAAGGCCATATGCACAGGTTGGATATTTTATCCGTATCAATGATAATATCGATTCCATTGGTTCCGTCAGAAGAACATTTACAGGTTCGGGTGGTCTCTATCAAATCACATGGGGGAATGGGATCAAGTATAAAAACCTGGCTGCCGGCATTAATCTCAGCTACATCTACGGCAAACAATCATTTAAAACGGAAACCATTTTCTCCGATCTCGGAAATGCCTATATCGATGAATTTGAATCCGCAAATGCATATAAAGGTTTTCAATATAGAGTAGGGCTGATCTATGAGCATCCGCTTGATCTTAAGGCAGCCAGAAAAAAAGATGACAATCCTTCAAGGTTATTATCACTTGGGTTTTTCGTAAGTGGTAAATCAGAACTTGATATAAAATCAGATATCAGTAAGATTGCGATCAACACAGTGATTCAGGATGCCGACACGGCAGTTTATATTTTGGATAAACCCGGAAATGCCACACTCTCAGGTTCATGGGGTGCCGGAATGATGTATCGTCATGCAGGTGATTTCAGGATCGGCCTTGATTATCAGGGTGGATCATGGAGTTCTTATAAAAATGATGCAGCGCAACATCCTGATACGCTAAAAAATACTTATCGAATTGGTGCAGGTATAGCCTGGATCCCGGATGCCGGTTCAATTACTTCTTATTTCAGACGCGTGGAGTATCGTGCTGGGTTTTATACGATGACAGATCCAAGAGTCATCGACGGTTCACAAGTGAAAGTAAATGCGTTTACGATTGGAGCAGGCCTTCCTTTAATTCTCCAAAGAAATATTGCCTGGATTCAACTTGGCATCGATGTTGGAAAACGAACAAATGGTAGTAATCTAAGCGACAATTTCATTCGCGGAAATGTAGGTATTATCCTCAACGATAATTCCTGGTTTATAAAAAGTAAATACAATTAAGTATCCTAAGATATTTTAGTATGAAAGCAGAGGTGTCATGCCGAAAGGTGGACACCTTTTTTATTGTTCGCTAAATTGATTCATAATAAAATGAATCATACCTTCCCCTCAATTCATTAATGACTTTTTCAAATGCATCATTTTCCAATACATTTTCAATAGCAAATTCATACGTGTATGCATTGCCATCAGATGTAAATGAAATCCAATTGTCATTCGTCTCCGGCGGATATCTCGTATCATCGATGTGATGAACTGTAGAACCTCTTGATATCCTTAAATCCTTCAGATCAGGAACCGGATATGCAACTGGTGCCATATTATTTAGGCTGATAGAAATAATATCTGTCCCAATGATGAGGCTACCCAGTAGTTCATAATGCTTTGAATAAAAATAAAGTCCCACCGCAATAATGATCAGGATGAAAAGCAATATCAATACATAGGCATTATTAACCCTGATATAATCCGTCACAGATGGACGCCCCAAAGGTCTGATGGTACTATAGAATAATACAAAACAAAGTACGTACAACGAATATCTCAGCGGTCTGAACTTCGTATACCGTTTAGAATTTATAATTTGAAATGAACTACTATCCAATGGCATCTTCCTTGTCTCCTTAGATTGACATACTTCTTACCCCTTACTTCTTACTAATCACTTCAAACGACGTACTCGCTACACTCCCATGCTCATCCTGCAACACCAACTGATGCATCCCCGGTGTCGGATCTACTTCAATCTGGTTAAATTCTTTCGTCTTACCTAAATAATGTTTGTCAAGTGTCCAATAAATATAGGACGTGTCTGATCGATGTACTGCAGAAAAAACAGCTTTCGATTTTTCATGATCCCATTGATAGGGAATATATATTTTAGATCCTGTTCGGGGGTAGATGATTGCTATATCCTGCCTCTTCCCCTGATCAGAAATACAATCCGGTGACAATGGCGGTATGGTCTGATAAGAAGGATTATAGCGTTTGTAATAGTTTTCAGCTAGTGTAGGCACGATAAAATAATCAGCTAGTTGTGCGTCATCACCGATACAATCTGGTTCATAACGGTATTGTCGATTCTTGTCGGTATAAAATGCAGAATGAAAATGGCACACAGGTGAAACCTGATTACCCGCCACCATATAAGTCGTATCCACTTCAGTACACAACGCACCTGCAAGCCAACCACTCTGCCTGCAGACAACCTTAGGTGTCAATGCATCAAATGGCTCAGTCCACCAGGGCTCATTGTCATCCAACATGCGCAATACATCAAAAAGTATCGGCGCCGCTGCATGAAGACCGATCACTCCAGGCCTCCCCTCACCATCAGCATTCCCTACCCACACCCCTATCGTATACTTTGGCGTAACACCCACAGCCCATGCATCCCGAAACCCAAAGCTCGTCCCCGTCTTCCAGGCTATCGGCCTGCTACTTTCAAATGTCTCCCACTGCCCTTCCTGATCCGGACGACGCAATGTCTTCATCGCTTCAAACGTGAGCCATATCGCACCGGCATTCCAGACAAAAGACTCTTTCCTTTCTGCCTTTTCCGCCCCTTCTGCCTCTTCCGCCTTTTCCGCCTTTTCTGCCTTTTCTGCCAAATCATTGTTATTCTGAAAAATCAATGGTTGACGTACATCATCATGTCTATAATTGCTGTTGTGATTTGTATAATGACTCAATATCCTCCCCATGCTCGAATAAGCCCCACACAAATCCCACAACTTCACTTCAGCACCTCCCAACACTAACGGCAGGCCGTAATAATCAGGACTGTAATGCAGCGAAGTAATCCCCGCAGCCTGAAGCTTTTCTTTGAATTGTAAAATTCCATATTGCTGCAATAAACGAACAGCCGGAACATTGAGACTCATCGCCAGCGCCTGATCAGCAGGCACCATCCCCATATATTGTTTTGAAAAATTAAGCGGTTGATATCCTCTGATATATGTCGGTACATCTTCCAGAATTCCCTGAGGTGTGATCAATCCATCTTCAAGTGCAGCACAATACAAAAATGGTTTCAGAATACTTCCCGAACTTCTCTCAGAGGTAATGATGTCCACATCGTTCTGATGTTGCTTGGTTTCATCTGATACATTACCAATGTAGGCACGTACTTCTCCACTTTCCGTTTCCATGACCATCAATGCTGCGTTGTTGACGCCATTCAATCCAAGTACATCTGCATGTCGTTGTACAAGTTCAGTCAATCGTTGTTGCAGATCAATATCAAGCGTACTATGCAATGTCATTCCTGCATCAGCCTCATGAGCCAAAACATGTGGTGCTATGTTCGGCAATGGATAGGGCTCATCAGGTAGTGGCTCCTCCATCGCAAGAGATCCTTCTATCGTATCGATAACTCCACGAGTCTCAAGCACTTTAATAAGCCTGTTTCGTTTTTCCAGAAGCGCATCGCGGTTTCTCCCCGGATGGACTAATGCAGGAGCATTAGGCAATACTGCAAGAGTTGTTGCTTCACCCCACGATAACTGATCCGGGGTCTTATGAAAATATCTCCAGCTCGCAGCACCAAGTCCTACTACATTTCCACCAAAAGGTGCATGACTCGCATACAACTGAAGAATTTCTTTTTTAGAATAATGCAATTCCGCACGCCACGCCCATAACATTTCAATTCCCTTCTGCCATAGATTTCTATCCCCCCGTCTCGCCAATCGCATCGTTTGCATCGTCAGCGTACTGCCACCACTCACGACATGTCCTTCTTTGATGTATTGCTTCAATGCTCTTCCCAGCGCTCTGAAATCAACACCCCAATGCGAGAAAAATCGCTTGTCTTCAAAATTGACAATTGCCTGTTGAAAACGTATAGGTACTTCAAGATCAACATCCGGAAATCGCCATTGTCCATCCTCCGCCAATCTTGCACCCATCAATTGTCCATTGCGATCAAGCAACACTGTACTATAAGAAGACTTAAACAATGGATCAGGCAGACAAAACCACCATGCCAAAAATGGAATAAGCAGTAATAAAAAATATTTCTTTGACCTTTTAAGCATTACTAAAAATTCTCAAACTGATTAATAATCCTGAATTTTTGGCAAAGCCAAAAATTCAGGATCTAACGGTTCGGCGTAGGCTGTGCCTACGTCGGAGGGTCAGCAAATTTTCGATTTGCGAACCTGAAATAATTAATTCAAATTTTTTATTCGCAAAACAGATTTTTGCGAACGCACAAACGTAGGCACAGCCTACGCTTAACAGTTTTGTTGAAATAAATGCAAGTTTCACTTGCATTTATTTCATCTCGTCAAAAAAAGTTGTCCGTAGTTTCAAATTACGGACAGCTTTTTTTCAACACAAAAAACACATATCGTTCGGCGTAGGCTAATCCGCAGTTTATATTGAGCGCTAGTCGAAATATCGTTGTGTTCTCACATTTTTAATTTGAGTTAACCGAAATCTGTTTCATTACATCGGAGCTTTGGACCCAGATGAGGCCAACACCTCCACCCATCTCCCCGGCAATCTCGCCCTCACCTGATGCGAATACATCGCTTCACACATAATATCAGGTAACCAATATTTCCCTGCATATGTCGCGGTCATCAGAAAGTAATAATTCCATACGCCCCGATCCATACTGAAAAATACATTCACTCTGTCATCACGGTAATCTTCATAATCTGAATAACTATTCGCAAATCGGCCTTCAAACTGATCCATACGCTGATTACTCAATTCCCAACCTGACGGAAATAAATACGAAAGCGCTATTTGATCAAGATGTGTTGTAAAGGTTCCGGGATTTGTCACTGTGATCTGCACGACAAAATCCTGTCCTTGTGTCAACTTATCCGGATTGATTTCTTTTCCGGCTGTAGTCATGTATTTGGCTTTCAGACTGAGATTGTTTTTCACTTCAGCAGTTACACCTTTCAATGGCTTGCCTGTTCCTGTTACTCTCAGGAATAAAGGATCAGATGAAGTATTTTCAACAGTCAAATTTTCAGAACTCACATCAAGCGTACGCAACACAATTCCTTTCGTAGTCGAAACTTGCTCAGGCGTTTTTCCTGTTTGTGTAATCGTCGCTTTAAGCTGATCTCCAGAAAATTGTTTTGCTAATTTACCAAGAGCCAGTAAAGAAAATGATGTCGTCTGCGTACTGTACCATGATTCTCCAGACAGTCCAGCTGCAATCGATCTTGCTATCGTCATCGCATCATCTTGCTTACCCAACAATAAGAATGTCTCAAGTATTATCGCCTTATCCCGCAGATCGGAACCATAGGTGTATCCTAATTCTTCATAAGGCTTAACCTCAGTCGTCAGCTTATCAATGATCGTATTAGCTACATCATTTCTTTTCCCCAATGCATATGCGCCAGCCAATAACCATGCCGCTGCAGGATCAAGATCTTTCTCTGTCCTCAACCGATTCATCATACCCCACAAAGGCTGTCCATCAAGTGCAAGTGTATAAAGCCTGTAGGCCTGTGTCACATCTTCACGATAATACTGACGGGGTGTATAAGCCTGCGCATCCTTTTTCTCCGCACTTCTCCATCCATCCATCATGGACTTATCGACTGTATATCCTGCATGCGCAGCTTCAATCAGAAAATGCCCTGCATAACTATTCGCCCAGCTATCTCTATACGTTTCTCCAGGCCAATAACTAAAGCCTCCTGAAGGCAGAGTAAATAATCGAAGACGCTTGATTCCATCCTGAATATTTTTCCTGACCTGACTCTCCTGCTCTGGTTTCAAATCCGTCAAAGCTGCTAAATACAATTGCGGAAATACAGATGACAATGTTTGTTCGATGCATCCGTATGGATAATGAATGAGATATTCTAATCTCTTCTGCAGATTGATCGGAGGCATCTGTGACAATTCTACACTGGCATCATTTGTTCCTTTCATTCCCGGTAATGGAACTTTGCCGGTCCATTTTTGTCCCGGCGCTATTGTAGCTGCAACTACTTCTGTCAACGGCGGATTCGGAAGACGCACATCCAATTCAAGGTGTTGTGTCGTTGTAGCACTTCCTGATTTTGCAGATATATCTACTTTGAGAAGCCCTGGTTTTTCAGGTATTTTCAGATTGAAAAAGACAAGCTTATCACCCTGATTGGCGAATTGAATATTCTGCGAACTTCCACCTATCATCGATGCCATATCATTGGTCGCAACCTGCACATCTACTGAGTGCATGTTATCCGACAGCGCATACACGGTGACAGGCAGAGTGATTGTTTCTCCGGGCGACACTACGCGTGGCAATGTCGGATAGATCATCAGATCTGATTTGACCGTACTTGTTTTTTCTGCAGCTCCCCATCGTTTACGATCTGACGCCACTAACATCACACGTACAGCTCCGACATAATTCGGCATTTTAAACGTGTGCACCTTTTTCTGTCCTGCATCAAGATAAAAAGGACCAAGATGCATCACGACCGGTTTGAATCGTTCAGCCTGTGGTGCATCCACTAATTTCGCTGCACCATCACCACCAAGACTCAATAGGCGATCAATCGTACCACCATATCCACCAAGCACCTGATCAAACATATCCCATGTCTGCACAGCCAAGGCCTCCTGTCTGTGAAAATATTTCCATGGATCAGGTGATTCAAACCGTGTAAGACCAAGCAAACCTTCATCCACAATAGCAATCGTATACGCCATTGCTTGTTTATCCTTCTCACTTACCGATACTGTGAATTCCTTCTCAGGTTGAAGCACATCCGCAACTGCAATCTCAGGATGCAACAACGTCTTGGGATCTGATATCATGATTGGCAACACTCCATACATACGAAGAGGCATGTCATTCGAACTATGCTCATAAGGCTGAATATGACTTACGAATGCATACACATTAGGCATCATCTCAGCAGTGGCATCAACAGTGATCTGCGTTTGATCTGCAGTGACATTATACCATTTGGAAGAAAGTACCTTATTATTTTTTTCAATCGTCAATAATATTTTACTGCCACTCGCAGAAGGGATATTCAATTTGATTTTATCCCCTACTTCATATTTTTCTTTGTCCGCAGTGAATGTCAGACGATTTGCTGCATCATTGTTGCTTGATGGATCACCCCATGCTCCTGCGTAATAAAATTGTCCACTGCAATGTCCTGATTCCGTATCACACACGCGCACCATGTAGGCCCCATAGGTCGCTGGCGTAATTTTGTAGTTGACAGTACCGTTTGCTCCTGTCGTCACTGTATCGATATGAATAGCGCCAAGATGTAGCTGAGAATTGTATTGTGTGATTTCTTCGCCGGATTGATCCCACCACCAACGCCAGTTAGCATTATAAATACCCACTGTCAATTTTCGACCACTTTCCCCTTTTCCTGTAGTGGACACGGATGCAAGACGCACGTCGTTAGGTTCATTTATTTTCATTTCCTCATAGCCCCATCGGTTGGAAGGAATCGCAATACCTGCATAGTGATCATAAGGATGAAATATGGTTGAATTTCTGTCTGTACTAAAATCACCACCGGCTTCGAATACTCTTGTCTTGACACTCATCGTGAGCTGACCTTCCGGAAGGGATTCACGCATATCCGGGATATCTATTTTTGCTTTACCCTGCGCATCAAGTGTACCATCAAATATAGTAGTGACTGTAGAAGGTGTCTGCCGTGCAGGATCTGTAAACGTGAAATCTCTGAATCCTTCGGGGGCAAATGGAAGCGGACTGAATTGGGCTTCGACGACCGCTTTAAGATTTGCAGCAGGTGCTCCAAAAAGCCATGATGATTCAAGATCTATTTTCTGACCAGGTGTAGTCGCCACAATTTCTTTTGGCAATTTCGCATCAATCTTTAGTCGGTTTGGTTTAATCGTTTCAACACGCAATGCTTTTGTGAATACAGCATCTCCGACTTCAACTTTAGCCATCCATGTTCCGGTAGGATCGGTTGAGCCTGTTTTAAATGTCAGGTCATATATTCCACCTATCGATATCGGACTCGTGCGTTCAATACTCTTTTGTCCAAGCGGATTGGTCACGGTGAGATTGACGGGATGACGATCATCAATCTTTCCTTCCGGATCCCATAGGATAAAATTAAGATGTACACTATCACCAGGGCGCCATACATCACGCTCTGCGTATACATAACCACGCAGTCCTTGCTGATATCCGGTACCACCTGCATTGAATTCACTCAATGAAAGTGACAGACCGTCTGCCATACGCAGATATCCCTTTTGATTTCCATCAGTAGCCACTACAAAAAATGCTTTGCGTGGAATATCGGCAGTCATATCTCCCTGACTTGTAGTCTGACCTTTTACTAATAGCTGCTGTTGATAATCATACACCTCAATGGTCATTCCCGATTTGGGTGCTACAGAACCGAGTGCACTTGCATAAACCCAGATATGCCCTTCATCATTTTGTTTTGCAGTAAGACCTATATCAGATGCTAAAATGTTTCGGCTGATATATCGCTCTGGTCCATAGTATGCGGGATAACATGGATCATCCGTCTGCCCCCATTCAAAATCATCATAATGATAATTATATGTCCATATAGAAGACATTTCTCCATATGGCGGTTTGGGTTCTTTCTCTTCAGGTTCTGTATAACAATCGAGATATGTATCATTCCCAGTAAAGCCTACTCTGACCTGATAAATGCTACCTGGTGCAAGCGTAACTAATGGACCGAGATCTAATGCATAACGAGTCCAGACAAATTTGTTATCGCCATCAGACATGGAGGTGAGATCAATATTTTTTTGCAGTATGATACGACCTACAGGTTCAAGATTATATTGATCTTCAAGACTACTTTCCTGGAGGTATTGCAGAATATTATTTTCAAATATCCTCATCACTTCAACGCGTACAGATCTGAGGTTGATAGCTTCAAATGGAAATATCACTTGGGCATTTCCTGGTGTGATCACCCCTGAGCCTACAAGACGTAGTGCAGGTTTTGCATCTTCAAGCGAAACATCCATCGTCACAGACTTGCCTAATTCTTTTCCACTTGCAGAAGAAATCTTTTCATTTAGTTGTACAGACATCGTTCCTGTCTGTGATTCATCGGGATAGATCGAAAGGATGTAATCATTTTTCTTGATTGTAAATCCTTCATTACTACCATTGATGGTCACAAGCCCTTTGAGATCCTGATCAGGATTAAGTTTTTGTGAAAAATAAACGGAGATCTTTTTATCACCTTCATTACCGGGTTCAAATGATAGAACACTCAGTACGTCTCCTCTCGGAATATCAATTGTTCTGTTACCGGTTTCTTTTGAGCCAAAGCCCTCGCCACTCCAGTGGAAATCCAATTTTGAATCAGGAGCGATACCATCGATGACCCAATCATGACCATAGCCATCATTACTATGAAACCAATTGATCTTCGACATCTTGCCGCTTGATTTCAGGGTGAATGATTTCTCGAGTTGCGCCGAATCAATTTTAATCGATGTCATGATACGACCTCTCAAAGAGTAACTTGGCGATTCTCCTTCGAATGCCGGGACGAGGGGATCAAAAGAGACTGTCATCCGCACAGGTTTGACTTCAAATTCGAAAACGACCTTCTTCATATTCGGGTCAATGTCCTTGATGGCCTTATCCAGGTTGATTTGCAACTGATAAGATTGACCTGGTTTCCAGCCGTCAGTAGGCCTGAAAGCCAATGTCATATTGTCTTCCCAGTAGGCTGTTCCTTTGATATCAGGGTTGAATGAAAAAATGGAGGCCGTCTGGATGGTGTCTGGAACAACAGCAAAGCGGATCCTGACGGGGTCGGTGACATCAATGACGGCGGGCACTCTGGCCGCTATATAGCGTCCGATTTCTTCAGAGGAATAGGTCGTGGGTTTAAATCCTTTTTTACAGGAAACGACGAGCGTCAGGACAAATAACAGGCTCAGAACTCGGGAGAGTTGGTACATAGGTAGAGTTTTGGTTGGTTTGAGGGTATAAATTTACTTTACTCTTTGATGTATGACAGGAATCTTTTACCAACGGTCAGTGATAGTGAATGATCGGTCATCTTTTATAACCATACGATCGCTATTTTAAAGTTGACCAACCCCGCTATTTTAAGGTTGACCTTAAAATCAATATATCGAATCATGTACTATACTTCAATCATCCTCAAGCAGCTTGTAGCTGCAAGCGAAAATCTTTCCCTTCCGGCAGAAGTTTGTATGCGTTACACGCCATAAGTTCTGGGAGAATACATAACGAACTGAATATAAACCAACCTTCTACCTGTACATAAAGTCTTACATTCACATTAAAAGCTTATAGAAGTTGATTTTTAAAAAATAAAATGCAGTTTACATGATATTTTACACAAAAAAAATACAACAATTAAATTCTTTTTCTTATATTAGTCTCTATAATTGTTTTAATACCATTTATTGAATTATTGCATCACCTGAGAAGTAGTATTCTCACCCTTTTGCCTATATGGCCCTTTATACCTGTGTCACCCTATAAAATTATTTATTCACTTATAAAACTTTGCGATTATGAATTTTTCTAACAGATTTTTTACCCCCCCCCCCCCCCGTTTAAGTTTCAAAAACTTATTTAGTTTCTTACTCGTGGGCTGCTTTACCCTACTGTATGTATCCTGTAACAAGGATGAGATTAAACCACAGGTCGCCGCACATCATGATGCGAAATACGATGCTTACTACAAGATTCTTTCATTTATTGAAGCAAAGGAAGGAAAGCCACAAAGCCAACCATTTATTTTGCAAAGAACTGAATATGTTCCTGCTGATATTGTTGAATATACCCATTTCAGTATGAAATGTCCACATAATCACCATTGGACAATTTGAAACTTCCATGTGATTAGACTATTCAGTGCCTCTTTCCAATCTCCGATATTTTTGAAAAACTCTATTATTGATTTTCGGAATTTGTCATAC
>JBBSAQ010000041.1:0-40077 GCA_038252065.1 Chitinophagales bacterium | reverse complement strand
TCCACATAATCATTATCAGCTACTGTAGCAGTTCCATCATTTGTATTGTAGGCAACAGTGAATCCTCCCTGCACTACATTATTCAATGTAGCTGTAAATGTGTACGGGGTGGTGCCTGCATTTCCTTCGTTTTGGGCAATACCTCCACTAAGTGTTAAAGTAGCGGAATCATCATTCGTGATTGTACCTGTTCCAGGATTGGTGCCAAGACCTCCGTTGACAGGATTGGACAAGGTGATGATGACGGTTTCATTGTCTTCAACTATTAAATCTCCATTGACAACCACAGTAACTGTCTGGGACAAAGAGCCTCCTGCTGTAAACATAAGAGTACCTGCAGCCAGCGGCATATAATCTGTACCTGATGTAGCTGTTCCACCGGTGATAGAATAATCCACTGATGAAGCTGTGACATTTGTTGTTCTTGTTACGGTGTAGACAAGATTTGTTGTACCTGCATTTCCTTCGACCACACTTGGATTGTCGATGTTGAATGAGTTATTTAAAATATTTATTTGGTAATCTTCTACTTCTCCATCAGCAGCTGCTCCGGAAACAGTAAGACCGCCTACAGTGGATAGCCTGAATCTTGCAAAGGATGTTCCTACAGAAGCACCCGCGGGAACTGGTATGGCGAATGGATTGCTACCTGGTATTACAGACATATCTGAAATAACTTTTTCACCTGCATCTGCCCAGTCACCATCGCGGTTAAAATCGATCCATCCACTTACGAATCCAGCACCTGAAGATGTAATGGCTCCAATTGCAATCGTTCCGGTAATAAAAGAAGCTGGCAATGTGACTCCATCTTCATCAGCGCCATCTCCTGTTGCTGTAGCATCAGGCTGCCCATCAAGGTCTGCATCAACAGTAGCTCCCATATGTAATCCACCTGGTGCTTCACCGTGCCGGGCACCATTGTCTGCTAATAATGTAGGATAAGTTCCTGCAAAGCCACTTTGTGCTGCAGAGGGTGCATCACCCCAATCAAGTTCGTCATTCGTGATGGTGCTTACCTGAGGCGCACCTCCTATCGTCACTGTGGCAGGAGCACCGGTGATACTGTTGATGATGCCGGTATACTGTTCATTATTCTCAATATTTAAATCTCCATTGATCAGCACTGTAAATGTTTTGGTCTCACCGACTGTACCTGTAAATATCAATGAACCATCATTGTCGACATAATCATTATCTGCTGTTGTGGCCGTGCCATCATTTGTTGAATAATTAACTGTGAATCCACCCTGTACAGCATTATTCAAAGTAGCCGTGAATACGTTTGGTGTTGTTCCTGAATTTCCTTCAGCGAAAGAATTTCCTCCTGTCAGTGTCACAGTAGCAGCATCATTATCTGTTATTGTGCCAGTGGAAGCAGCTGTTCCAATCGAAACATTTCGTCCGGATGCAACTAATGAGCCAATAGATACATCGAACATTTCTGTATTCTCAACCACTGCATCATTGATGATGGTCACATTGACAGATTGATTAGCTATTGCATTGGCAGGGAAATTAACCAGTTGATTTGTCACTGCGGTAAAATCGAACGGGGAAACAGCAGATGAACTTGCCGTACTGAATGAAACGCCGACTGCAACATCTACAGGATTGCTGATAGAGATAATAAATGTTTGCGGTGTGACGGCCTCGGATTGAGATATTGGACCTACAATGCTGATGACAGCTGCATCATCATTGAGAATGGTTCCTGTTTGAGGAGAACCTGTAGAGGTTACACCTATAGGTGCCATTGTAATCGCACCAAGACCTACTGTGAAATTTTCATCGAGCTCTACTTTATTATCATTGGTGGAGATGACTGTGAAGGTTTTAACTTCCCCGGCTGTACCTGTGAAAACCAGGGCTGGTCCATCATTATCCGTATAATCCAAGTCTGCTACAGTTGCTGTTCCATCATTTGTAGCATATGCAATCGTAAAACCACCCTGAACAGGATTATTCAATGTAGCAGAAAATACAAAGCTTGTTCCTTCATTTTGAGAAACAGTACCGGTGAGAGTTACTACAGCGGCATCATCGTTGATGATCGTGCCTAAACCTGTATCATCGGTAACCACTATGCCTGCAGGTGCGCCTGAAATCACAACTGTAAAATTTTCATTGGATTCAACCACATTGTCCTGATTGACTAATACTGTCACGGTCGCTGTTAGACTTCCACCTGCAGTGAAGATAGCTGACCCACCACTGATCGCTGTGAAATCCGATGGACTGACAGCAGTACCATCCACCGTATTGACAGTGAGACTGAATGCATCGGAATTGTCGGTGCGTGTCACTGTGAAAACGAATGCAGTAGGAGCGCCACCAGTGCCTTCAGCCATTGCCACGTCATTGATCGAAATGGTTGTGGGTGCTTTGAATCCAAAGTCAAGGGTAAGATTTGTATTCGCCAATGCATCGCCATCATTAATAGGTTCTGCATTATATCCTACAGTGATCGCCTGGGATGCGACACCGAATCCGGAGACAGGATCACCATTGTCATCATTATTGACATCATTGTCTGGGTCAGGTGCGCCACCTACAGGACTACTGACCAATGCGGCCATCAATCCTCCATCATACAATGGTCCGCCCATGTTAAAATTTGAGGCCGCTGCTTCAACTATATAATCGCCCGGACATACAGGATTGAACGTATACAATCCACCTCCTGCGGTTGTGGTAGTCGTCAGCGGTGCACCATCAGCAGCTGTCAAAACACCATCACCATCATCCAGATAAAGACGCAGTAGTACCCCATTGATTCCTGCATCACCGGCATCGAATACACCATTCTTATTGTTGTCTTTGTACACAAGATTCCCAATCGTCAGGGCACCGAATGGTGTCAGGGTAGGATTAGATGCACCTGCTATATCCGGATCATCAGTTTGTACTGTCACAAAATTTGAACCGGATACATTACTCTGATTCGAAATATTGGCAGAGGGTAATGTACCGACAGGACATGCATCTGCATTAACATCCACTTCGTAAGTGATCACGATGGTTTTGCCATTTGGCAGGGTGAAGCCCGTCGGTGTGGGAAAAGTTTGAGCAGACAATCGAATATTGCTGATCAGGAGCAAACATATGATGCTCATCATTTGCACAAGCGGGGAAAACATATTTTTCATAAAATCTAATTTCAATGTGTTATTATGATTTAGTGGTGTCATTTTCGAAAGCCTATATTTGTGAGTACATCAATAAATTCAATTTAAAAAACTAACCTTCAAATCGAGCACTAAACAGCCCATTTCATTTTCTTATGTTGCAGGTTCTGATTGTGTGAATTTCTATAAGCAAATCAGAAATCTGCTGACACAATGATGTAGTTACAAACTACGCCGAACCGTTTTGATTATTAAAATTGACTTCTTCAATTTTAATAAAATGTCAATTGTATTTTAACAATGGCAAGTTGAGAATAACTCTTTTGTTCTCTTGCACTCTTACCATCTTACTTTCTTACAACAATCTCCAGCGGTTTTGTCCACCATCGTAGATGAACATATTGACAGACTCACCGCCTAGTCTTACCATATTGGAATTGTATTCCATGTGTATCCGATTTTGTAATTGTGTACTTCCGTCTTCGTTGACTATAGTCATCGGTTGATTGCTCAGATTCACTAATGTAAGTGTCTGCCCATCTAAGCCTCCGGTGAAAGCTACCAGATTGTATGGACCCCCTGCGGACGTGATACGGATAAATGATTTACCAGTAGCATCAATCGTGACATTACCACCACCTACCTCAACATCTGTTCTCGTCATGATGGATATACCCGTAGATGCAGTACCCCAGTTGAGAATAGCACTATTTCCATCAACAGATTCCACTTTCAGTACTTTGTTCTCAGAAGGTGCCACATTGGGTAATATATAATTGATGTCGGCAGATTGAGGCTGTGCTCTGAATGACGAGTAATTTGTACCACTACTACTTGGTTCAAGGAGACGTAATTCTGCAGGATTGTTGTTATTATTTCCCAAAGCAAGAGTTGTATTAGTTGTGGTCTGGACACCTGATGCGATATCACTGCCTTTGATCGGACCTGCGATGAGCAGTACCCAGGAAGGTGATTGAGGAGTACCACCGTTGTAATAAAATCCGGAAGCGCCATCCATTTGGTATACGATCAAACCTGTAGCCGGATTTGCGATAGATCCTCTGTCTGCAGCAGTCATACGCGGCACCAAAAGTCCTTTATCTGTACTCTTCACATCGAGCATGGCGGAGGCGTCAGGTGTCGCACCACTATTGCTGATGGAGATAGATTGTGCAAAGGAAGTCATGCTGATGAAAACAGCGCTGACAAGCAGTAGCAGTTTAAAGACGGTGATGAAATTTTTCATACAAGAAATGATTTTTAGGTTAAACTGACTGTGGTGTTTGTTCTTCTCACGATGTTATATAAAATAATTGCTTATGGTGATACAAGTGGATTTGCCGGAATAGCACATGTTGCTCCAAATGTAAATACGCCTAAACCTGATTGTGAAGTAATACCTGGTACCGGAGTATTTGAGTTTGCACTCCAGTTTGCTGCAACAGTTCCACCAGCTCCCTGCAGAAGTATTTCATGACCTGCAGTTGCGGAGCGTGCCTGGAAGTTACCAATAGCGCTTGCATTTATTGTGGTTGTATTGTTGGCCACGTTGCCGCATACTTTATTTGTATTTACACTCCCTGAATTACCCGCGAGAAGGTGGATGGCATAAAAGGCCAATGCAGATGGAAGATTGACTGTATTGCCGGTGACCGTAGCATCGGTACGACCTGAGCCCAATTGTGAAGTCACGTCAATCCCATAGTCATCACCACCGGTGATAGTATTGTTTTTGATTTCAATTTTGCTATTACCATTGCCCTGGCTGACGACCCGGATACCGGTTCCGCTTCCACCGTTGCTGACCACTGTATTGCCATTGATTCTTCCTTCAAATGTTGCATTTGGGAATGCAAATATATTGACGATATTAATTCCCTTTCCTTTGATCATCGGATTGTTGACGATGTTGAATTTCATATTCGCTGTATTATTGACATCGAGATCGATGGCTGCAGCCAGTCCCGGTCCGGGATCAAAAGTGGAGGTTTGGATATCGACGTCACTGACAGACGTTCCTTCTGTAATGACCTGAAGACCATTTGTTTTGGGCTGTATGAATGTAGAATTGATGATATCTATTGTTGTATTACTGGCACCGAAACTACTGATTTCAAGTCCGTCTGCTCCTAATGGTTGTGTTTGATTCATGCCAAATGTTGAGGCATTGACTGTCAGTGCCATTGTTTTATTTGTATTGTAGATTACAGCTGCACGTTCTGCAGGAACTGTAAGCGAACTGTTGGTGATGGCACATGTTCCAAAAAGATTAAGTGCGTAGAGGTCAGACTCTTCTGTCTGTCCGCCTGCGCCACCATTTATAAGGACGCTGTTATTGAGTGTAAATCCATTTACTTCTCTTAAATTAATCCCCTGTTGTGCAGTACCATTGATATCTGTATTGTCGAGTGTAGCATTGGTCACCGTATTCAGATGGATAGCCGCATTACAGCCGGAGTTATCGGCTGCACCGCATGGAGCTCCATCTGTCGTATTCGCATTCGTAAATGTGATGTTCTTCAAAGAAAGATTTATTGTGCTGGTAGCTGAGACACCTCTGTTGACTATATTTTGAATAGTCCCACCTGATCCATTTGTAGTGCCGGTACCGGTGACTGATAAGCCTCCGGAAGCACCAGTCGTATTGAGAACTACACCGTTAGATGCCCCATTACAGGAGATACTCTTGAAAACCAGATTGCTACTACTGATGGTAGTATTAGCTACATTAAGTGCTGTTCCAGTTGTGCTTGTTATGGTATTATTTGCACCGGACACGCTGATCGTGCCACCACCTGTGGCATCATATCCATTACCTGACGTAGTACTGATGACCAATGATCCGCCAGTCATAAATATAGAAGCTCCGGTATTGGATAAAAGCGTTACACCTTTATTGGTGGTAGTCGTCAGGCTGATGCTTGAGCCACTAAATAATATTGTACCTCCGTTACAATTCTGAACACGTATACCTGTTCCGGTAGAGGTAATATTGCCCGAAAAAGTAACATTGTTGCTATCATGATTATCTACATCGACCGCAAAGCCTGTATTGTCAGTAACAACACCACTGGATGAAAAGGTAACTGTACCCCCGGAAATTAACACTCCTGTACCTGTGGGATTGGTGATGGTACCTCCATTGACTGTAAACGTGCCGAGGCAATTTGTTAAATCAATCCCATTAACACCGCCTGAAGAGGTAATGCTGGTGAATACTGCATTCATAGCTGCTCCACTGGCATTACTTGCATCAAAGCCTCCACCGGTTGTATTATTAATAGCTACTTCACTGAGGATGAGCCCTCCTATGCTATTGGCTCCCTGATTGTCCATACCAAAAGCTGAACATGCACCTACATTAAATCCACGGAGATTATTATTCATAGCCATGCTCACCCCGACACCGGCGCTATTGGTAATAATAGGTCTTGTTCCATTAATAGCCGGTAATGCCGGACTATTAGGTGCCAGTGCAAATGGGAGGACGTCCGCCAACGTGACTCCACCTGTATGACCTGTTCCATACAGATACTGATTATCTTTTAGGATTATCCCCTGGGTATAATTCGTTCCTGTGTTCTTCAGGAATATAAAATGTCCCGCCAGAGGACCAGCGGAGGCATTGAAATCACCAATGGTCTTGAACGGATTGGTCAGCGTACCTGTGCCACCTGTTCCTCCTGCTGTATTGTCAATGAACCAGATCATATTGGATACATTGAAGGTAACTGTACCCATATCTGTGAGCGGAACAGGCAATCCAACCGGGTCACCGTCAGTCAATGTATATATATACGTATCTGCTCCAGTAAATCCTGCTGCAGGTGAATAGGTAAAACTACCATCTGCAGCTACAGTGATCGAGCCTCCCCCTGTGGTGGCAAATGTGCCTGCGGCCTGGGTCAGCAAAGGAATGTTATCATCGAAGTCATTTGCCCGCATTCCGGCAGCAGCGTTGATGGTGATCCCTACATTGCCAGTGACAGTATAAGTATCATTGAGGGCGAGCGGAGAAGATTTGAATGATCCGGGCACGAGAGTAGTTCTTGGGTCCAATACGGCATTCAACTGTGCAAGTGTGGCAGCGGGTCCCCCTGTATTTTGAACAGTTACAGTATACCGGATGCGGTCACCCGGATCTGCGGAGCCTGGTGTACCGGCATCAATAATAATGGCATCAGTCTGGGTCGGAGTTGGAATAGTCTGTGCTGAGGTAAATGATCTTAAGGTTAGCAGGCAGGCTAGGATCAAAATGAATCTCATATTCAATTAGATTGGTGTATGTGAGTAATAAGAATAATTGTTTTGTTCCAATTTATCAGCTTGATTTAATAAAAAATGTAAACAAATTGTAACATGGCAATACGATTTAAATATCGCCTCAGTATGAATATTCAAGCCATAAATTAATTGCTAAAGATATCTTTTTTCAGACTTATGAATTCACTAAAAATGGTGAGGATTGTAACATCTTGCGGCAATTCAACCAAAATAAATTCTCAAAGGGGGCATATTTTCCTGAGGAATGTTCATTTTTTGCTTAATCTAGCTTCATCATACTCCTAAAATCTATCCCTATTGATAAATCTTAATCGAAATCTCAGTCTTCGGAGGATCGAACAGCGTGATGAAGCCCTACTCCGGGATATGTATGCCAGCACAAGGACGGAGGAGATGGCTTTGGTACAGGACTGGCCAGAGGAAGCAAAATCTGCATTCCTTCAGCAACAATTTGAAGCACAGCATTCTTTTTATCATCTTCAATATCCAGACGCTCAATTTTTGATGATTCTTATTGATGATGTGCCGGCAGGCAGGTTGTATGTAGATCGACGCCCGGAAAAAATCCATATGATTGATATTACATTACTTCCTCCTTACAGAGGGAAGGGATATGGAGAATATCTGATCAGGCAACTTTTAGATGAGGCCGCTCTCGTGGGCAAATCTTTAAGTATATATGTGGAAAGGCAGAACAGAGCACTTCATTTGTATGCGCGAATGGGGTTTGAGGTCATCGATGACAGTAATCAGGTCTACTTGCTCATGAATTGCAAGCCCTCATGAAATTTTAGTTGCCCTCATCCTGGGCTATCTAATTCTCCTCTCGATCTTGTGTCATTTGGAAATATTTTAGGACGTCATCAAAAAAGTGAATACTTTAAACAGGGTATTTGTATATTGCGGTATCAGGAAGAGTGTGCTCTATTCCATTTTAGCATCCTATAAGGCTAGTTGAATTGGATTGAGGGATAATGATTTGTTTTCCTGATTGTATTATTTTTTATCCTCTCGTTAGGGATCACGAGAGTTCGGGAATAACCGAATTTTAGTTGTTATATTTTTTTTTGCAAAACACTTAATAAAGACCGGATTTATTTTTCCAGCTGGATGATCATGCCTGGTATCCATTTTTTTCTTGTTACCAATGCATTATCTGATTGGAACAACTTAAAAGTTAAGTTGAATCCTTAGGCTGGTTTCTTTAGGAATTATTTTACTAAGAATGATCGTGCTCCCTACGTCAGATTGACATTGCCACCATTTTAAACAATCGGCGGCAAATGTTTTCCAAATCCAAATGCGAATAATCAGGGTGCAATTCATTTGAAGGTAAATTTTCCTTCAGGACATTTCTATACATGCACCGCGTTGAATTCGTGAATATATTTTTATTTCTTAATCTTTAAATTCTAATCATTATGGGTACACCATTTATCGGTGAGATTAAAATCATTAGTTGGAATTTTGCTCCTAGAGGCTGGGCCTTTTGCAATGGGCAATTGCTACCGATTAATCAGAACCAGGCCCTTTTCTCTATCATGGGGACAACCTATGGTGGGGATGGGCGGACAAACTTTGCACTACCCGACCTCAGAAACCGGGTCCCTATTTACACCGGTTCAGAATTCACTCTTGGACAGGCATTCGGAGAAGATGCACATACGCTTTCTGTTAATGAAATACCTGCCCATTACCATATGGTTCAGGCTTCAGCTCCATCAGGTAGTGGAACGAATGTGAACATTGCGCAGGACAATTATTTATCCAATAGTGCTCCTGCGGAAATCTATAACTCAGGTGCCGGAAATCCGAAGCTCAGTGCATTAGCTAGTTCGAGCATCGCAAATTACGGGGGAAATCAGGCGCATAATAATCTGCAGCCCTATCTGGTGCTCAATTTTATTGTTGCACTCCAGGGAACATTCCCATCTCCAAACTAATTTCTCAACTTAAAAAAATCAACAATCATGTCAAATCCATATGTAGGAGAAATCCGAATGTTCGGTGGAAATTTCGCACCAGTCGGATGGCAATTTTGTAACGGGGCGCTCCTCCCGATATCCGAAAATGAAGTATTATTTAATCTCATAGGTACAACTTACGGAGGTGATGGACAGAACACATTTGCATTGCCTGACCTTCGCGGCAGGATACCTATGCATGCCGGAAGCAATCACGTCCTGAGTGAAAAGGGGGGGGTAGAATCCGTAACCCTAAATGCAAATACGACACCGATCCATAATCATGGATTTCAGTCGTATGAAGGTGTGGCTAATTCGCCAAATGCCGGAAATAATCTTTTCGGTCTTTCGTCGCAGGTGAGTATGTTTTACGCCGACACGCCTTCAAGGCCGATGAATGGTGCTTCAGTCACCAATGTAGGTGGCAGTCAACCTCATGATAACATGATGCCCTTTCAGTGCATAAGCTTTATCATTTCATTATTCGGCATTTTTCCTAACCAATAAAAAATATAACCATGGATCCATTTGTAGCAGAAATAAGAATATTTTCAGGAAATTTTGCACCAAAAGGCTGGGCATTTTGTGATGGCCGGCTGCTTCCTATATCTCAGAATACCGCACTCTTTTCATTGCTGGGTACGAATTACGGTGGTGATGGGAAAAGCACGTTTGGTCTTCCTGATTTACAGAATAGTGCTCCTATGTTTTGGGGACAGGGGCCCGGATTGAGTGTTCGAGATCTGGGAGAAAAATCAGGTTCAAGCACTGTAACGATTATCGAATCCGAATTACCCAATCATAATCATGCCATCGTGACTTCACCTGATCCGGGGGACATCAATACACCCAAGGATATGGTACTCGCGCGATCTACGGGGGCAGCAGTTTATAATGCGACCTTAACCAATCCTGTACAGTTGGCGCCAACAGCCCTCACTGTCGTCGGAAGATCCCTTCCACATAATAATATGCAGCCTATATTAGCGCTGACATTTATTATTGCTTTACAAGGTGTTTTTCCGCAACGTCCATAAGTTTTTTTCACCGGTCACGGACCATACCCTGTGATCGGTGATGATTTAATATCGTTTTTCTGATCCTTTATTTTTCTTCTGTATGCAGAAGCCAAATAAAGGATTCTTTTTTTGGCCTAAATCAGTTTATGTTTGCACCTGAAGAAGACGAAGGGTATAAGAACACGGGAAAATCATTCTACAGTCATTTTATCTGAAAATGATTAATCTTTGTTACCCTCCTACTCTAGTTTATAATAGTGTTTTGGAAGATCCCAACCAAACGTACTTTTTCTGATCTATCCCGAATGATGACATAGCACGCGATAAGTCTGCAACCGATTTGAATTTGAAAAGCCCGCTAAACGGAAGGCCATTGATCACGAGTAAAAATAAACAAGACAAATAAAACTGAATACAAAACTTATCACATGGAGACCCCAACATCAGAATTATTACATTCAACCGATTTTGCGCCTTATCTGAATCAGGTATTTCAGATACGCTTTACCATTGATACAACATTACCTGCGGAACTTATAAAGGTGGCTGAGGTACCCGGATATACAAATGTAGACCGGACGCCTTTTTCAATCATATTCAGGACCGCGCAAAAAACTGAATACTATAAGCAGTCTGTTTGTATCTTGCATCATCCTGCGAAAGGGGACGTGCCTGTATTCCTTGTCCCCCTTGGCCTTGATGAAGAGGGAATGCGCTATGAGGCGGTTTTTTCATAAGTAAAGGTGATCAGGTCTTTATTCATTTTATTCCTATTAACAAATCGATGGAAAGAAGAAATTTTATTCAAAAGTCCGCAGTTGGATTAATCGGGTATAATCTGGTTGGTTCGGGTAAGACTTCATCCCATATATTTCAGACCTCTGTCCTAAGGGATTGGCTCCATCAGCTTGTTTCAGCCACCGGAGCATCCAAGAGATCAGGAATATTTTTACCATCAGCACTTTCAGAAGGCATTGAAGACGTCACCCGGAAATTTTCGGACAGAGGTTTTAAAGGTCATCGCTCATCCATCTATTTTTATGGGGATCATGAAAATTATTGTTTTTATGCGATCGAAATGCACCATGAGCGGTCTGATATGACAGATATGGTACTACCGGTGTTGCACAAAGAGGAAAACGGGCAATGGAGGCATATAACGACAATTAACGGATATCAGCTTGAGGCGCTTGTTCTTGCTGCTGAAACCCTTCAAAGCTCTGATATTGATCTCCAACAATTACTTCTTCCTAAAGTAGGGCCTTCAAATGGTGCCTATTATCAGAATTATAGTTCATCGAAAGCAGGGGTGGACATAAAGACATATACCTACAGTGACAAAGCAGCAGAAACATCAGTATGTGTATATGATGGACAAAAAGAATTGATTAAAAACACATTTGTATCACAGCATTGTCTGACGACTTCAATAGCTAAGGTCTGAAGATTTAAGATTGATAAACCTTTAAATTCTAAAATGAAATGGCAGAACCTTTTTTGGGCGAAATCAGAATAGTTAGTTTTGTTTTCGCTCCCCAGGGATGGGCTCAGTGTAATGGTCAACTATTGCCAATCAATCAGAACCAGGCTCTTTTTTCACTTTTCGGAACTACCTATGGTGGTAACGGACAAACGAATTTCTCCCTGCCAAATCTACAGGGACGAGTGCCCCTCCATTTTGGAGGTGGATTTACACAGGGACAAATCGGAGGTGAGCAAAACCATACGTTAAATACAAATGAAATCCCTCAGCACACGCACGTGGTGAATGCCGTCACCACGAATGCAGGAAATGTGAATAATCCATCCGGAATATTCTTATCCAATAGTGCACCCGCTGAGATTTACAGATCAAATGCAGGATCACCAGCATTGACCCCACTTATTGGTCCTACGATTTCAAACACAGGCGGAAGTCAGGCGCATCTCAATATGCAGCCATTTCTTACACTTAACTTTGTCGTTGCACTTCAGGGAATATTTCCTTCCCAAAATTAAAAGGGCAATTTTCATATCTATTCAAAAAAAAAATAACCATGGCACAACCATATGTAGGTGAAATCAGAATGTTTGCAGGCAATTTTGCGCCCGCCGGCTGGTTGTTTTGTGAAGGCCAGCTACTCCCGATCTCTGAAAACGAAACTCTTTTTCAACTTATCGGCACTACGTATGGAGGAGACGGTCAGGTTACTTTTGCATTACCCGATCTTCGCGGAAGACTTCCCATTCATCAGGGAAATGGATTCACCCTGGCCGAGACCGGTGGCGTTGAATCGGTGACGTTGACGACAACTCAGATACCTGCACATACCCATAGTTTTAACGCCTATGACGATGTAGCGAATTCACCGAATCCGGGTAATAATTTACTTGGAAAATCATCACAAGTGAGCATGTTTTTTGGTGATATTCCAAATATAGCTATGGCTGCGGGTTCAATTTCATCTGTAGGTGGCAACCAACCTCATGACAACATCATGCCTTTTTTGTGTGTCAGTTATATTATCTCGTTATTTGGTATATTCCCTAGTCCTAGTTAAAAAAATATCTCATGGCAGATCCATTTGTAGCAGAAATCAGAATCGTCGGTTTCAATTTTGCCCCTCACGGATGGGCATTTTGTAACGGCCAGATATTACCTCTTAGCCAGAATACTGCATTATTCTCCCTATTGGGTACAACCTATGGTGGCAATGGTAAATCTACTTTTGCCCTTCCTAATCTTCAGGGTATGGCTCCTATGTTTTGGGGTCAGGGTCCAGGCCTAAGTCTGCGAGATATTGGCGAAACTGGTGGCAGTGAAACAGTAACCTTGTTAGAAAGCGAAATCCCTAATCATGCGCATACGTTGACGGCGATCAATGATATAGGCGATATAAATATCCCCACCGGAAATGGATTAGCCCGATCAACGGGGGCTTCAGTCTATAATCCCGCAGGGGCCACTACCCCATTGGGTCCAACGGCCATAAGCCCTGTAGGCGGTTCTTTTCCTCACAACAATCTTCAACCATATCTTACGCTCAATTTTGTGATTGCATTGCAGGGAGTGTATCCACCCAGAGGGTGATCGGGTGATCGGGTGATCGGGTGATCGGGTGAGGTGAAGTGAGGTGATTAATGATTAGTATTCATCATCTATCATTCAGACGGCACAGTTTAAAATAAAAAAATAAAAAAGTTGTTCGTAGTCTTAGACTATGGACAACTTTTTTATTTTTCATGTACTTCTTATGATGGATTAATGAATATTTTCCTGGTTGAACTTTTATCAGCAGAAAATAATCTGACGAAATAAATTCCATGTGGAAATGAAGAAATATCTACGGGATAAGATATGGTTGGCTGAATATTATCAATTGAATAAATATTTTGTCCCATGGTATTCATTAGGGTTAAATGAAGGTTATTGGGCATATCTTTTCCTACAAGGATATTGATCATCTCTGAAGCCGGATTAGGAAACACGTTGTAGTCGAATGATATCTCAGGAGGCGTCGTGGCGGAGGTACCGTTGTAGGTCACAACAGATTCATTGATCGTGTTGTGTCCGCTGCCAGGACCTGTATTTCCGGCAGGAACAGTGCCATAATAAGTTGGCCCGATGATGTAGGGATATTCTGCTACCAGGTTACTATCCAGCGTGACGAAATAGCAATACTGGCCAAGGGGATAATCGGGAGTGACACAAAATCTCCCATTGTGTATATCCAGATCTCCGGAACCCTGTATGAATTCGAAATCTTCAATGTAATAACCTAATGGGAAATTACCAGACACATTAGGCCCTGCAGAACCGGCATTCGATCCGTCAGGTAAAGTATTGCGTGTTGAAATATTTCTTTTGTGATAGCTGCTTTGCATTCGTTTTATTCCTCCAGTGCCATCCACACCTGCATAACCAAATGCACCATAAATCGGAAATCCGTCAAAAGCAAATCCAATGATGGGTGAATGTACATCCGTGATGCTGTCATTGTAAAGACATGTGGGATTGAGATGATGATGATATTCTCCATTTGGCGCCGGATGACCCAGGCAGTCATCAAAAGAGGGGCCTTCTACTACGATTGCATTTTGATGCCAGACATTCTGGTTGTTATAGCTCATCGCGTCTTTCGGATTGAACACTGATACGCCATTCGTCCAGACACCGATATGTCCGAGTCCTGTATTGACAGGAGTTCCTGTATTTGCAACAGGGTGTCTTGTTAGCTTAAAAACGAAATTCTGATTAGCCGGAATATTCGGATTACCTGCCCAGGGGCCGATATCATAACCGGGAATGCACGTAGCACTTACGTAGACATTGTCGGCAGAATATTGCACCTGTTGAATATTGGATGGAATATTATTGTACCCGACATCCCCATTGGTGTTGAGGATCCAGGCATAAATTTCCGGGGTGATCTGCGCACGGCAAGGAACTATGCAAGGAAAAAATAAAAGGAGGCAAATATATTTTTGAAGCATCGTTGAATAGCATTGAGCCGACAATTTACAATTAATCAGACTCAGAGGCAACAGCAGAGGCAGTGGCAGTCGCAATAGCAGCGGCCGTTGTAGTGTTATTTTACAACAACTAATTGCTGTGTGAATCTTTCCGACCCTGAAATAACAACAAGAGTGTAAACTCCCTGACTCAAATGGTCAATCGGAAGGCGCGTAGTCAAGTCGAGGCTATTGACTTTTTCTTCCAATACAACTTTGCCTGTCAAATCAATCAATGAAATTTCGCTGAAAGATTCCTGCGTCCGGATGGTGATATTGACATATTCTTTGGCGGGATTGGGCATTACCTCAACGCTGAAATTGCTGTCATTACGGATGACTGAACGTATAGGTGAAAAATCAAAATGTCCATCCCAATCCATTTGTTTGAGGCGATAATAATTGGTGCCCCTTTTTGTATAGGGGTCAATGAATTGATAGGCATTGATGGATGTCTGAACACTGATGGCATCGACCCACCCTATTTTTTCAAAATCCTTTCCATTTATGGATCGCTGAATTTCAAATCCACGATTATTGAATTCGTCAGTTGTAGTCCAATCCAGCTCCGCTATGTTGTTCACTTTCGTGATCTTAAAGTCAAGCCAGGTAACCGGAAGAAGGATACAGGAAACAGAGCTTGCATTTAAAGTAAAAGGATAAGCGGGCATATGCGGTTCATTTAATATAGGCAAGCTATATGTCATTGTCGAATTAAGAACACCGAAAACAGTACCTCCGATGCTGATGACTTCATTGTTGATCGCATTGATTGTATTGTAGGTGAAACAAATGTTGTGCAGTTTGACAGGAACATTTTCGATCACCGTCCCGGTACCTTGTACACCAGAAAAACGATAGTAGCCCTGACTATCAAAATTATTGTCCGGTCCGTCGGCGGAGCGACAAGCATTGTCAGACAAATAAAACAATGTACCTCCAGGTGGATATTGAATCCAGATATTATAGGAGTTGATTGTCCCGGTTGTATCGGGAGTCACCATGACATCAAAGCATATCCGGTTGACGGAGCAATCTGACATCTGGCCACATCCACCGGCAGCCTCGACAAGAGAAAGTGTAGACGTGGTTTGTCCGGCAAGGTTAAAGAATGACGTACTGATCAGGCACGACGCAAGAAATATTTTTATGTAATTCATGATCTTCTATTTTATTAAAAAGTGAGAATCTTAAAATGGAATCAAGGTGAAAATGGAATTATTCAAAAGCCAGAGGAATTCATCTGTGGCATCCACATTGCCGTTCAAATCATGGTCACCCGATTTGTACCTGAACAATGAGCCATTGTCTAACAACCATTGTCCTTCATCCGGAGAAATAATATCTCCCCTGGTATTGATTTGTTCGCCATTGGCCGGATACATCATGTAGACGCCTCCGACATGATCTTGTCCATATCCAAGCGGAACACCTAAATTCAAAATCCAGGATTGATTTTGTCTAAAATCGAATATGAGAGCACTGTTTTGAGCTATCACTTTCGTTGACATCACGGGTAAACTATTTCTGTGTTCGAGCACGATATAATAACCGGCCCCTTCAGTAAGTGGGAGTAATGGACTGTTAGCAGGAATTTCAATTGCTCCATCATTATGCACTAATGCTGCATATTTCCAAACTTCACTTGAAGCAAGCGAATCTCCACTTCTGACAGACAACAATACCCAATCAACGACAGACGAGGGATATGGAATATCACCGATATCATCACCATACTGATCGCCTTCGGTTCCTGCATAATTCCATGGCGCGATATTGTATGGTTGTCCATGTGGTGATGCAACACCAAGCTGCTGTGCTAAAATATTAGTAGAATGTATCGGATCCTGACCAGGCAAGATGTGGTACTCATTTAATAACGTAGTCATGCCTCCTATAGCCGGATCAAAAGATCCTTCAATGAATGCACTTACTTTCAATTGACTACAGTTGATGAGTGTATTGTATGTAGCAGAATTGCTATTGCCGCAGATGTCGGTAACGGTCACTGTGATCAGAATACCGCCGGATTGATTTTCTGTACTTAGCACTTCATAATTCAATACGCCTGCGCAGTCATCGGCAGATTGTGTAGCTTCTATTGCTGCTGCTTCCGCAAGCGGAATTGTTCCATAACAATCAGCAAGGATACCCGCTGTGATATGCGGTGGCGTTACATCTTGTACAGTGATGACCTGCGATGCCGAAGCAGAATTAGTGCAGCCATCAGTTATTATATATGTCCGTGTAATCACAGCCGGGCACAGACCAGATACAACATCAAAACTAGTTATGACGAGGGATCCATCTGCTGTACAAATATCATGGATAGATATTCCGAGTGATTGCAGATCTGCAAAAGTTGTTGCTGCAGCAGGAGCATCAGTTATGTTGCACCCATCTATGATCAAGTTAGCAATAGTGCCTGTGATAACAGGGTCATCATTGTCAATTGTCCATGTTACAGTTCTGTTTATCTGTAGTGCAGTATTTCCGCACTGATCAGTTGCATTGAATGTCCGTGTTCTGGAAAGAAGGCATGGGGATTCACCGGTTATAGGTCCATCCGTGACCTCTGGTATACCAACAGTACAATTATCAGCAGCGGTGGCTGTTCCGAGTGCAGCTTCAATGTCTGATGCTGTTGGATTACAACCTAATGATAATGTTGTACCGGTAGCTGTAATGACAGGAGCAATAGTATCTTCTGACCATGTGATAGTACGACTTGCTTCAATAGCCTCATTTCCGCATGCATCTTTGGCATTAAATGTTCTGGTTTGAGTATATAGACATTGACTTCCCTCAATTGGACCATCCTGAATATCAAGTATGTCAATATTGCAATTATCCTCTACAGTTGCTGTTCCAAGGGCAGCTTCAATGTCTGCTGCTGTTGGATTACAACCCAATGCCAGTGTTGTTCCGGAAGTCGTAATGACTGGAACCTGAGTATCAATCGACCAGGTGACTGTTCGGGTTACCGATAAGGCAACATTGCCACAAATATCTGACGCATTAAAAGTTCTTGTTTGAGAGACGGCGCAAACGGATTCACCTGCCACAAGGCCATCTGTAATTATGATTGTATTGATATGACAATTGTCTGTCACGATAGCTGTACCTAAAGCAGCTTCTATATCTGCCGCTGAGGGATTACAACCGAGTGTCAGTGTAGTGCCTGTCGCAGTGATGACGGGCATGCCGTTGTCATGGGTCCATGTGATCGTCCGGCTTACCTCTATGACCGTATTATTACATACATCCGTAATGCTAAATGTTCGGGTTTGACTCAATAAACAAGTATCACCTGTGACAGGGCTGTCGGTGACGGTTAATGTATTCATACTACAGCCTTGTGTAACGGTGGCTGTTCCCAGTGCGGCTTCAATTTCTTCCGGTGAGGGATTACATCCAAGTGAAAGGGTTGTACCTGTCGCTATGATCACAGGTAGAGTTATATCCTGAACGTTGATAGTTTGTGAAACTGTTGATGTATTTCCGCAATCATCAGTTGCCATCCATGTCCGTGTGATGGTATAGGATCCTGCGCATGGTCCTGCTATAGTTGCATCTTCGAATGTAATCACCGGTGCGGCATCACAAGCATCTGCTGCTACAGGGGCGGAGAAGGCCGGAAGAGAAGAACAATCAATTGTTACATCAGCACCTTCGCCTGACAATACAGGTGCAGTCACATCTCGTACATTTATCGTTTGACTAACAGGTAGTGATGTATTTCCACACATATCTGTTGCAATCCATGTTCTTGTCTTTTCATAAGTACCAAGGCATACGCCAGGTATTGTAACATCTGTAAACGTGATGAAAGGGAAAATATCGCAGCCATCAACTGCTGTAGGTGCATGGAATGCAGGTATCGTAGGACAGTTGATTGTAATGGAAGGTCCTGCACCGGACAATACAGGTGGAGTAATATCCTGAACAGTGATCGTTTGACTGACTGGAAGAGATGTATTTCCGCATGCATCTGTTGCCAACCATGTTCTTGTTGTTGAATACGCCAGAAAGCATGTTCCGGGAATAGTGACATCCGTAAATGTGATAAAAGGGAAAATATCGCAGCCGTCAACTGCTGTTGGTGCTCCGAATACAGGTATTGCAGGACAATCAATTGTTACGTCAGCGCCTTCGCCTGATAAAACAGGTGGGGTAATATCCTTGACAGTGATTGTTTGACTGACTGGAAGAGATGTATTTCCACATCCGTCTGTTGCCAGCCATGTTCTTGTCTTTGAATATTCCAGAAAGCATGTTCCGGTAATTGTAGTATCCGTAAATGAGATGACAGGGGCTATATCACAAACATCAAAGGCTATTGGTGTTATGAAGACAGGAGTTGCAGGACAATTAATTGTTGACGCAATACCCTGACCTGACAAAACCGGTGGAGTAATATCCTTGACATTGATTGTTTGACTAACTGGTAATGATATATTTCCACATGCATCCGTTGCTACCCATGTTCTTGTGATGGTATATGATCCTGTGCATGATCCAGATATTGTTGCATCTTCGAATGTAATCACCGGGGAAGCATCACATGCATCTTCTGCTGTTGGTGCAGTGAAGACCGGAAGTGAACTACAATCAACTGTTGCATCAGCGCCTTCACCGGATAAAACAGGTGCGGCAATATCTTGTACAGTGATCGACTGACTAACAGCAAGTGATGTATTTCCACACGCATCTGTTGCTACCCATGTTCTTGTGATGGTATATGATCCTGGGCATGATCCTGCTATCGTCGCATCTTCGAATGTAATCACCGGGGAAGCATCACATGCATCTGTTGCTGTAGGCGCAGTGAAGACCGGAAGTAAAGTACAATCAATGGTTGCATCAGCGCCTTCACCGGATATAACAGGTGCGGTAATATCTTGTACAGTGATTGATTGATTGACAGGTAATGATGTATTTCCACATGCATCTGTTGCTACCCATGTTCTTGTGATGGTATATGATCCTGGGCATGATCCTGCTATTGTTGCATCTTCGAATGAAATCACCGGGGAAGCATCACAAGCATCTTCTGCTGTTGGAGCAGTGAAGACCGGAAGTAAAGCGCAATCAATTGTTGCATCAGCGCCTTCGCCGGATAAAACAGGTGCGGTAATATCTTGTACAGTGATCGCCTGACTAACAGCAAGTGATGTATTTCCACATGCATCTGTTGCTACCCATGTTCTCGTGATGGTATATGATCCTGGGCATGATCCTGCTATTGTTGCATTTTCGAATGTAATCACCGGGTCCGCATCACATGCATCTGTTGCTGTAGGCGCAGTGAAGACCGGAAGTGAAGTACAATCAATTGTTGCATCAGCGCCTTCACCGGATAAAACAGGTGCGGTAATATCTTGTACAGTTATTGACTGACTGACATGCAATGATGTATTTCCACACGCATCTGTTGCCATCCACGTTCTTGTGATGGTAAATGATTCTGCACATGATCCTGCTATTGTTGCATCTTCGAATGTAATCACCGGGGAAGCATCACAAGCATCTTCTGCTGTTGGAGCTGTGAAGACCGGAATTGCAGGACAATCAATCGTTGCAGCAAGACCTTCATCCGATAAAACAGGTGCAGTAATATCTTGTACAATGATCGATTGATTGACAGGTAATGATGTATTTCCACATGCATCTGTTGCTACCCATGTTCTAGTGATGATATATGATCCTGTGCATGATCCTGCTATTGTTGCATCTTCGAAAGTAATCACCGGGAAAGCATCACAAGCATCTTCTGCTGTTGGAGCAGTGAAGACAGGGATTGCAGGACAATCAATCGTTTCAGCAAGACCTTCACCCGATAAAACAGGTGCGGTAATATCTTGTACAGTGATTGATTGATTGACAGGTAATGATGTATTTCCACATGCATCTGTTGCTACCCATGTTCTAGTGGTGGTATATGATCCTGTGCATGATCCTGCTATCGTCGCATCTTCGAATGTAATCACCGGGGAAGCATCACAAGCATCTTCTGCTGTTGGTGCAGTGAAGACCGGAGATAAAGCGCAATCAATTGTTTCATCAGCGCCTTCGCCAAAAAGCATTGGTGCTGTTGTATCATTTACATTGATGACTTGTATAGCCGTTGATGAATTTGAACAGGCATCCGCTATGACATAAGTTCTTGTTACAACAACAGGACATGTGCCTGATGTTGTCTGGCTGCTCGTGACAACAAGATTTTCATCCGTTGTACAGGCATCAGTAATAGTCAAACCTAATAATTCGAGATCAGAAACAGTCGTAACTGCTGCTGTTGCATCTGCTGTTACACAACCTTCAACGGTTGTCAGGGCAAGCGATCCTGTAATGTCCGGAGCTGTTGTATCATTTACATTTATGACCTGAGTAGCTGTTGATGAGTTCGAACATGCATCTGTTATGACATAGGTTCTGGTGACAATGACAGGACACGTGCCTGATGTTGTCTGACTGCTTGTGACAACAAGATTCGCATCTGTTGTGCAGGCATCGCTGATGGTTAATCCAAGCAATTCAAGTTCTGCAACTGTGGTCGCAGCTGTTGTTGCGTCGGCTTCCAGGCATCCTTCTACTATTGTTGCATCAATCGAGCCGGTGATTGCCGGTGCAGTCGTATCATTTACATTGATGACCTGAGTCGCAGTTGTTAAATTTGAACATGCATCCGTTATGACATAAGTTCTTGTCACCACCACAGGACATGTGCCTGATGAAGTCTCACTGCTTGTGACAACAAGATTTGCATCTGTTGTACAGGCATCGCTGATAGTTAATCCAAGCAATTCAAGTTCTGCTACTGTGGTTGCTGCTGTTGTTGCATCTGCTTCAAGGCAACCTTCAACTGTCGTTGGAGTTATTACACCGGTGATTGATGGAGCAGTTGTATCATTTACATTGATGACCTGTGTGGCTGTTGTTGAATTTGAACATGCATCTGTTATAACATAAGTTCTTGTCACGACGACAGGACATGTACCTGAAGTTGTCTGACTGCTTGTCACAATCAGGTTTTCATCCGTTGTACAGGCATCACTGATTGTCAATCCTAACAATTCAAGTTCTGCTACTGTTGTCGCGGCTGTTGTTGCATCTGCTTCCAGGCATCCTTCTACTATGGTCGGATCGATTGTTCCGGTGATCGTTGGTGCCGTAGTATCATTAACATTGATGACCTGTGTGGCGGTTGTTGAATTTGAGCATGCATCGGTTATCACATACGTTCTGGTCACAACAACAGGACATGTGCCTGATGTTGTCTGACTGCTAGTGACAACAAGATTTTCATCTGTTGTACAGGCATCACTGATCGCAAGTCCAAGTAATTCAAGTTCTACTACTGTTGTCGCAGTTGCTGTTGCATCTGCTTCGAGACAACCTTCAACTGTTATTGCATCAATTGTTCCGGTAATTGTTGGAGCGGTTGTATCATTTACATTGATGACCTGAGTAGCCGTTGTTGAATTTGAACAGGCATCGGTTATGAAATATGTTCTCGTCACCACTACAGGACATGTGCCTGAAGTAGTCTGACTGCTTGTCACAACAAGATTTTCATTCGTTGTGCAGGCATCACTGATGGTAAGTCCAAGTAATTCAAGCTCTGCAACTGTCGTCGCAGCAGCTGTTGCATCTGCTTCCAGGCATCCTTCTACTGTTGTTGCATCAATTGTGCCGGTGATTGCCGGGGCTGTTGTATCATTTACATTGATGACCTGTGTTGCTGTTGTTGAATTTGAACATGCATCTGTTATAACATAAGTTCTTGTCACAACAACAGGACATGTGCCAGATGTTGTCTGACTGCTTGTGACCACGAGATTTTCATCTGTTGTGCAGTCATCACTGATGGCTAATCCGAGTGCTTCAAGTTCTGCAACTGTTGTCGATGCTGTTGTTGCATCTGCTTCAAGGCAGCCTTCAACTGTGGTTGGATCGATTGAACCAGAGATTGCCGGGGCCGTTGTATCATTTACATTGATGACCTGTGTCGCTGTTGTTGAATTTGAACATGCATCTGTGATCACATACGTTCTGGTCACCACAACAGGACATGTGCCTGATGTTGTCTGACTGCTTGTGACAACGAGATTCGCATCCGTTGTACAGGCATCACTGATTGTCAATCCTAACAATTCAAGTTCCGCTACTGTCGTCGCAGCAGTTGTTGCATCTACTTCCAGGCATCCTTCTACTGTTGTTGATACTATATCGCCGGTGATCACAGGTGCTATCGTATCCACCACCGATACCGTCTTCATACATGTTGAAATACAACCATTGACATCCGTAACAGAAGCCGTCAAAGTAAAAGAAGTATCACAATCTGTCCCTGCAGCAACAGTTATAATCTGAATATTAGATGCTGATGTAATCTCACCGCTACCCTCAATAGTCCAGGCATATATGACTTCGAATGGAATGTCAGGAATCGGCACTGAATACTCTGCAGATGATGATGGGCACAACGCATCCGGCCCTGAAATTAAACATTCAGGAAATGGATTGTTGACTAACGTTACATCATCGAAAGCAGAGCAGGTTCCATTCGTCACTGTCCATCTGACCGTAACGCTTGTTCCTGTAGCTACACCTGTAATGGTAGTCGTCGGTGAACCCGGTGCGGTAATCGTAGCTGCGCCACTGATCAATGTCCATTCACCTGTACCCACTGACGGTGCACTTTGCGTCATTGTAAAACTGTCGCCACTACACTGCGACTGATCAGGTTCATCACTTATGACGGGTAGCACATCGTTGGTCAATACTACATCATCAAATACACTACAGGCACCATTAGTCACTGTCCATCTTAAAGTAGCGCTAGTTCCTGCGGTTATTCCAGTGATCGTAGTTGTTGGAGAAGTTGGTGTAGTGATACCATCCGATCCCATGATCAATGTCCATAAGCCTGTCCCCGGTGACGGGTCATTCTGTGTCATCGTAAAAGTAGATTGGTTACACTGCGCCTGGTTCGGCTGATCGCTTATAAGTGGTTCAATATCGTTTCGTATAGTTACTTCATCAAAAACGATACATGTTCCGTTAGTTACTGTCCATCTTAAAATTGCACTTGTTCCTGCGGGAAGGTCTGTCACAGTGGTCGTGGGCGAACCCGGCGAAGTGATGACAGCCGAACCACTGATCAATGTCCACACACCCGTGCCCACCGATGGGGCACTCTGTGTCATTGTGAAGAGGTCATTACTACACTGTGCCTGGTCAGGTTCATCCGTCACTATAGGCAATGCATCATTGGTAAGGGCTACGTCATCAAATACAATACAAGTTCCATTCGTTACTGTCCATCTCAGTGTAGCACTTGTACCCGGTAGCACTCCCGTGATGGTTGTAGTGGGTGAAGTTGGATCAGTGATGGCGTCGGATCCCAGTACCAATGTCCATAGACCAATTCCATATGATGGTGCTGTCTGTGTCATGGTAAATGTTGACATATCACACTGTACCTGATCCGGCTGATTACTGATGAGGGGCATCACATCATTTCGAACAGTCACATCATCAAAAGCAATACAAGCAGCATCATTCACTGTCCATCTGACAGTAGCACTTGTACCTGCGATAACACCTGTAATGGTGGTCACGGGATCAAGAGGATCGGTGATCGTCGCTGATCCGCTGATCAATGTCCACACACCCTCCCCATCCAGCGGAATACTTTGTGTCATTGTAAATGTAGACGTATTACACAAGGCCTGGTCAGGTTGATCACTTACTATATTTTGTGCATCATTGGATAATATTACTTCATCATATGCGCTGCATGAACCGTTTGTCACTGTCCATACTACAATGACAATGTCTTCAGGTGCTATATTCGTTATTGTTGTGACAGGATCAAGGGAATCTGTGATCGTAGCACTACCACTTACTATTGACCATTCTCCTGTCCCGATAGTCGGTGTACTCTGCGTCATCGTAAACGTACTTGTATTGCACTGCACCTGATCAGGTTGATCCGAGACTACAGGTTGCTCATCTATGGTCACGGTTACTTCTGTGCATACTCCTGCTGTCACACATCCACCTTCACCACGAACATAATATGTCGTCGTAACAGATGGTGTAACCATAATAGACGTACCTGTACCAATTAACGTACCACCACATGAACCTGTATACCACTGCCAGGCCGTGGCATCATGGAGCAAACTTGTACCGATACTTAGGGTAACAGTTGTACCGATGCAGACTTCAGCTCCGGGAGAAATTACGATCGTGGGGACATCCGGATCGACACATGCGTCGGCCACAAGAAATTCACTAAAGCCACTTGCTCCGGTGATAGCAATACTTGAGGAAGTATGATTCCCTACTGTCGGATATGTCCAGGTTGAAGGCGGATCCAATTTTCCAACAATGGCTGCATTTGAAATAAATAATGGATCCTGATCTGAAATAACCCAGTTAAAAAGTGCATCATAATTAACGGTACCTAAACCACTGACGATATTGAATGACCAATAACGGTTGACAGATGAAAGAGGGTTCAGAATAGAGTTTGCTATTGACGGATGGTCGCCATCAGTGGTATAACTACATAGCGTTCCGGCTGTGGTACCGGAGAGAAAATCAATTGTCGCGGGAGCATATGTTGTTGTCGTCCCGATAGGGAAAAGATATGAATTAGCTCCGCCCAGTATATCATGACAAAGATTACCATTGATATAATTAATAATTGAAGCACCACTGATAGCATTGGCAGCTGGATTACTTATAGTGAGCGTATTGGTCCCGGTGGTAATAATGCCATTTTCAAATATAAGTGCGCCTGTGATGATTTCATCATTGTCAAGTAAAACCCCTGTCGAATTATTTATGGTGATAGTGTCAAAGGTTGTAACAGCAGTCCCTCCAAAGGTTTGTAGGATTGAACCATTGAATTCAATATTGCTGCCCGTGGCTATAAAAGATCCTCCATTATTGGTAAAGTTACCATCCATGATATGTCTGAATGTACCCGTGACATATGTAGCCCCTGAGTTAATGGTAAAGTCACCATCGTTATCAATTGTGGCCAAGGCGGTTGCAGTGGCAGTACCAGACAAAGTGAAATCGCCATGAATGTTCAAATCAGTGGATGGCATCGATTTTGTTCCGGTACCACTGAGGATAAGATTTCCGTAGCCCGAAATCAGCCCATTTGGATTTAATATGACCTGGTTATCGCCGTTATATTCAACCGTATTATCCCTATCAATGTATGTTTGTGCAACATTCCATACTCCATCATTAGTCATAGTCCCGCCAATTCGCATGGTAGTGCCATCCACTGGTGAAAGCGTTGCTCCTGAACTAATTGTTACATCATAGAAATCTGTAGTTCCTGCAATAGTGGCAGCAGCATTTGTAAAAATCACCGTGCTCGTACTTGCATTAAATGTGCCGCCGATATTTATCCATGCACCCGAAGCTCCTGATAGAGTGAATACAGATGACGTAGCTGCATTGAGTACGCCGCCATTTTGAATTGTCAATCTTCCTATGGTCCATTCATTATTTGGCAAAACAGGATCATTTGGTGTGGAAGCTGCATCCGGAATGATGACATCATCTCCACTCGATGGAGTCCCATTTGGCGTCCAGTTAGTAGGCGTAAGCCAATCCGAATCCGTAGAACCATTCCAAGTAAAGTTGGTGAGTTGAGAACTTCCAAGTGTAGCCTCCAACTGACCAAAACCAGAAGGCAATGTTTGTGCGGGGATACTTGATAATCCAACCCATTCGTTGATTTGATCATAATTAGATTTCCCTACTTCTACCTCAGCGCCCGGCGTAAATGGAAATTGATTGTACCAATATACAAGGTCATCCTCCAAATTTCCATTCAATTCGATGTCAAGATAGTGGACATTGATCGTGACAAAACTTCCGACGGCTCCATTCTGGATTACTTCGTATATCCTCAGTATTCCGCTAGTTTTCCAGGCTGGAGCTGCACCAATTACTGTTTTTATACTAAAATCTGTAGGCAGAGTTCCTATATTTTGAAATGTTATTGTTGTATAGTGATTTCCAAATGAATAAGAAACACCCGGAATAAAACCAGTTCGTTTTACAATTCCGGTCACATCACCGATACCAATGACAGTAGCCAGACTTCCTAAATTGAGTGTATAGGTGCCAAGTGCAAGATTCCCGATAGAAACTGAAGGATTATCACTTTGAAGATTTAAAACTTTATTGACAGTGAGATCACTGTTTGAAACGACACCACTAACATTATTTATGGTCAGATTATTAAATACAGATTCCACGCTTCCACTGATCGTCTGTGCAGATAATCCGTTGAAAATTATGGTTCCGCCATCAGATGTAAACAATCCATTGTTTGTCCAATTTCCGGCAACAGTATGTGTATATGAACTTCCATTGAAATTATCATTAATAAGTACATTACCCGTAATTGTCAAATTACCTGCGGCTACACTTGGTCCTATACCAATAAACGAAACGTTGTAAAAATTACTAGTGCCGATATTATTAATACCTGAGCCATCAAAAATCACGGTTGAGTTGTTCGCAATAAATGTTCCTGCTCTTGTCCAGTTACCATAAACACTCAGAGTATTCGAACCGGTTATAGTTAATGTTGCTCCGCTACTTATAGCAAGATCACGTGTTATTCCACCTGCTGCACCTATCACAGGTTGATTCCCACCTGCAGGGATAAGGACATCGGTTGTTGATGTAGGTATTCCTCCACACCAATTGGATGCCGTATTCCAATCTGTACTTGTCGTACCTAACCATGTCCCCGTTGGATTTAAGCTTATCGTTATAGTCGGACTACCAGATACTGTACCTACACAACCTCCTGCATCGATGACAGATACAAGTGAGTAGGTTGTAATGCCAGGAGGATTGACAGGTATGTTACTCCCGCTGATATAATTTGTAATCGTACCACCACCATCACCTGAATACACTACAGTATATGGACTGATACCTCCACTCATCGTCACTACCAGATTGTCCGTACTTCCTGAGCAGATGATGGTTGGACCTGATAATGTAGCAGTGAAAGCAGCACATCCATTAGCGACCTGAAAATCTCCGAATCCACTCGCACCTGTGATCGCAATACTTGTCGGAGTACGTGCACTTACTGTTGGATAAATCCATGTTGAAAGGGAAGTAAACTTACCTACAGCAGCAGTAGTATAATCAAAAGGACTATCCTCATCCTCCGACACCCAGTTGAATGTTGCTCCATAATTAGCTGTCGTCAAACCGCTGTTGATTGTAAATCTCCAGAATCTGTTGACTGAACTCGTTGGGGCCAAAGTGGATGAAGCTATGTTTGGCTGATCACCATCTGACGTTGTACCGGTCAATTCACCGGCCACAGTACCTGCAGCAAATGTGATATTTGCGGGTGCATAAGCGATGGAAGTTCCAATCGGATAAGAATATGTATTTGCACCAGCAGCGATATCGCGATGGAGATTGCCATTTATATAATTTGTTGGAGAAGCGCCTACGATCGCAGCGGTGTTTACATTATTAATCTTCAATACATTCACTCCGGTCGTAATGATACCGGTCGTGAATGTAAGAATGCCAGTGACAGTTTCATCAATACCAAGAATCACACCTGCCGGATTATTTATGGTCAGATTATTAAAAACGGATTGTGCTGTCCCACCTAGTGTTTGAGGAATGATGCCGTTGAGTGTAATCGTGCTTCCGGTTGCATTGAAAGCAGAGCCATTATTCGTAACGTTTCCTGCGATAGAATGACTCAATGCACCTGTCGTAAACGTAGTGCCTGACCCGAGAATTAATCCGCCCTTGATCGTCAATGCAGCAAGGGCAGTGGCAGAAGCTGTGCCTGCCATAGTGAAATCTCCTGCGATAGACAAAGCCGTACCAGGCATTGTTTTCGTTCCGCTTCCACTGAGGATCAGATTATGGTATCCCTGCGTGGGTCCATTTGGATTTAATACAGTTTGATTTACTCCATTATATTCTACAGTATTATCCGGATTCAACGCAGCACTCCAGGTACCATTGTTGATCATCGTTCCGGCGATGCGCGTGATAGATCCGCTTTGATTGGTCAATCCCGCTGTGGGATCGATAGTGACATTGTAGAAATTTGTAATCCCTGATATTGTAGCCGCTGCATTTGTAAAAATCACAGTGCTTGTACTTGCATTGAACGTACCTCCTATATTACTCCACGCTCCTGCACCTCCTTTAAGCGTGATCGTTGAGGCTGCCAATGCGTTGACGATGCCACCACTTTGTATCGTCATTGATTTGATGACGGTTCCATCTACACGTGTGATCGGATCATTAGGCGTAGTGGCTGCATCAGGAATAATGACATCTGATAAATCTGATGGAACACCATTAGGTGTCCAGTTAGCAGGGTCAACCCAATCTGTACTGACTGATCCATTCCATGTAGACGTCGGCAGGGCTGAACTTGCCATCGATCCTTCCCATTGGCCAAAGGTTGACGGAAGCAGATACAACGGTATGGAAGAAAGTGAAATCCAGTTGTTTGTCACATCAAAATTTGATCTGCCAAACTCTACTCCTGTACCTGGAGTAAAGGGAAATACACACCTCCAGAATACAAGTGTATTCTCTACATTTCCATTGAGTTCATTATCCAGGTAATGTGCATTTAAGTTGGCTATATTATTTACTGCACCAGTCTGTATGATACCATAAACTCTATTGATGGCACTTGTCTTCCATGATGGTGGTGAACCAAGTGTAATTTTTAGACTTACTTCACTAGGTAATGTTCCAACATTCTGAAATACAATCGACGTAAATTGATTACCAAACGTATACGTGGTAGCAGGAATAAAACTTGTTCGTCTGACAATACCTGATACATCACCTATTCCGATCGTAGTTGCAGCTGCACCCATGTTCAGTGTATTGACACCCATAGCCAGTGTGCCTGATGAAGCGGATGGATTTACACTTTGAAGATTTAGGATGCCATTGACTGTTGTGTTGATGCTTCCGGTTACTCCGGCTGTATTTGAGATCGTAAGATTGTTGAATGTTGTTTCAGATGTTCCACTGATGGACTTCGAAAATGTTCCACTAAATACTATTGTACCTCCATCGGGGATGAATGTTCCATTATTTATCCAGTTGCCTGATAGTGTATGGGTGAATGAGGATGCACTAAAATTATTGGCAATGATAACATTTCCAACGATCGTCAATACTCCTGTAGAAGTTTTTACACCCGAACCACTGAAGGTGATATTATTAAAATTACTAGTGCCAATATTTCCTGCAGTACTTCCATTAAAATCTATTGTAGATCCGGTAGATGTAAACGTTCCCGTCCTGGTCCAATTACCACCTACAGTGTGTGTGAAAGCGCCTGCAGTAAAATTGTTGCTGATATTCACATTACCTGCTATCGTCAATATACCGGTTGCAGTTTTTATACCTGCACCACTGAAGGTGACATTATTAAAATTACCTGTACTAATAGTTGCTGCACTTGCACCATCAAAAATAACCGTTGAACTGTTTGGTACAAATGTTCCTGGCTTGGTCCAGTTACCTGATACAGTCAATGTATTCGTACCTGTTATCGACAATGTTGATCCGCTACCAATGGTGATATTACGTGATAATCCACCTGCTGCACCGATGACAGGTTGATTAGTGGGCGTTGATGTGATGATGACATCTGTTGTTGACGTGGGTACACCACCGCACCAGTTAGAACTTGTATTCCAATCAGTGCTGGTAGTGCCCGTCCACGTGCCGGAGGGAGTCAGCGTAATTGTTACTGAGCTTCCCGATATTGTAGCCATACAACCACCTGCATCGGTGACAGAAGTAAGAGTGTATGTCGTCGTGCCTGCAGGGGTGATCGGAATATTTGAGCCGCTAATATAATTGGTGATAGTTCCGCCGCTTCCACCTGTATAAACTACAGTATAAGGGCTGATACCTCCTGACATAGTGACGATCAAATTGGCACTACTGCCACTGCAGATTGTACTGGTACCGGAAAGAGTCGCTGTATAAACTGAACAACCATTGGCCACCTGAAAGTCTCCAAATGAAGTAGCACCTGAGATCTGAATACTGGTAGCCGTGCGTGTTCCAACAGTTGGATATATCCATGTCGGCGAATTATATTTTCCTACTACTGCTGTGCTGAATGTAAATGGTGGATCCTTATCTGCAGCTACCCAATTGTATGTTGCACCATAATTTGCAGTAGTTAAACCACTATTGACCACAAAGCGCCAGTATCTGTTGACCGAACTTGTAGGAGCTAAAGTAGATGTAGCAATACTCGGATGATCACCATTCGTAGTAAATCCGGTCAGTGTACCGGCAGTAGTACCTGATGTAAAAGCTATGCTCACCGGGGCATACACTGTTGCAGTACCGATAGGATATGCATAAGTATTTGCACCTGCAGCTATGTTCAGTTGAAGATTGCCATTGATATATTTTGAAGAGGAGGCGCCACTGATTGCAGAAGTGGATGGATTACTGACAATAAGAGAATTTGTTCCTGTTGTGATTTTACCATTAGTCAATGTGAGTATACCGCTGACGGTTTCGTTGATACCCAGCAATGCACCGGCGGTATTATTTAAAATCAGATTATTAAATGTTGATGCCGTAGTGCCACCCAGCGTTTGAGCCGTTGTGCCATTGAGTGTAATTGTACTACCCGTGGCTGTAAAAGTGCCGCCGTTGTTTGTGAAATTTTTTCCTATAGAATGACTCAATGAACCTGTGATGAAAGTTGTACCTGATCCCAGCGTAAAACCACCAGTGATCGTCATTGCGGCAAGTGCTGTCGCAGAAGCAGTTCCTGACATAGAAAAATCGCCAAGAATGTTCAATGCAGTACCCGGCATAGTCTTCGTCCCACTGCCACTGAGGATAAGATTATGATAACCCGCGAGTGAACCATTGGGGTTTAATACAGTCTGATTGGATCCATTATATTCTACAGTGGTCAACGAATTGAGAGCTGCATTCCATGTACCATTATTCGTGATTGTCCCGGCGATTCGGATTGTGCTATTACTTCCCATCGTCAGACCTGCTCCTGAATTGATCATCAGATCGTAGAAATTTGTTGTCCCTGCTATTGTGGCTGCAGCATTTGTAAAAATCACTGTGCTTATACTTGCATTAAATATACCTCCATTGTTTATCCATGCACCACTTCCTCCGACAACAGTTAATGAAGAAGTTGAGGTTGCATTTAAAATTCCTCCGCTGTTGATCGTTAGTCTTTTTACAGCTGCACTGGTTGTAGGAAGGAGAGGATCATTGGGCGTAGTTCCGGCATCAGGTATGATGACATCTGACAAATCTGATGGATTACCATTAGGTGTCCAGTTTTCGGCGTTAATCCAATCTGTATTAAGAGAACCATTCCATGTATAATTTGCCAATGCAGAACCGCCGAGTGTAGCCTCCACCTGGCCAAAACCTGTAGGGAATCCATCCAAACCTAAACTGGAAACCCCAATCCAATTGTCAGTAAGATCATAATTTGACCTCCCCAATTCTACTTCCGTTCCTGCGCTAAATGGAAAATAATTGTACCAGTATACAAGTGTATTTTCATTATTCCCATTCAATTCACTATCCAGATAGTGTACATTGAAAGTGGCAAAGCTACCAACTGCTCCGGCCTGAATTAATTCATAGACCCGCAGGATACTATTTGATTTCCACGTTGCTGCAGCACCGATAGTAATTTTCATACTTAGTTGCGTAGGAAATGTTCCTCCGCCCTGAAATGTGATGGTTGTAAACTGATTGCCAAAAGTGTAAGCAGTACCTGCGACAAAGCTGGTCCGTTTTACTATGCCTGTGACATCTCCAATTCCTATAGTAGTGGCTGATCCACCCATCGTCAGGGTTTTAGTACCCATAGCGAGATTGCTTACACTGACCGATGGATTTGCACTTTGCAGATTAAGGATTCCATTTACAGCAAAATCACTGCTGGATGTGACTCCACTTGTGTTATTTATCGTTAGATTATTAAATGAATTTATAGACGTACCTGCTATATTCTGAGCAGAAGTCCCTGTAAAAAAAACTGTACCTGTGCCCGCTGTAAATGTCGAGCTGTTTGACCACGTACCTTTCAACGTAATGTTCAGATTATTAGCATTCAATGTGCCCGCAGAATTCAAAAGAACGTTGTTGACGATGATACTATTTGTCAGTAGTTGAAGAGTACCTGTTCCACTGTGTGTAAGTTTGTAAAACTGAGATGTACCGTTATTGACAGTTTGTGTTCCACTCGCGAGGTTAAAATTGACTGTTGAAGTACCGGGAGTAAATGTTCCGTTATTCGTCCAGTTACCACTTACTGCAAGTGTATATGCCCCACTGATGGTTAATGTGGCAGATGCATCAATTGTAATGTTCTTCGCTATTCCACCGATTATACCGATGACAGGTTGATTGGGTGGTGTGGACGGTATGATGACAACGGTGGTTGCAGTAGGAATTCCACCACACCAATTTCCTGCATCATTCCAGTCTGTACTGAATACGCCGAGCCATGTGCCGTCAATACAACCAATGTTGATATTTAAAATACCAGTTGTTGTTGTCCCAAACCAAGTGGCACTTTTATTAGTTGCGGAGGATATACTACCTCCCCATGAACCTGAGGCCTGGTTAACCCCTCCAAGTGTCAACGTCATTGCGGTAGAAGTTGATCCATTTGGAAGTATGGCGACTGCGCTACCACTGATAGATAAATTTCCTTCAATGGACGTAGCCCCTGCAAAAGTCTTGGACACACTGGTTGAACTACTCAATTCAAGATTACCATAAGCTTCTGCAGAAACGGTTTGATCTCCGCCACTATATCTTGTGATACTGGTCGTACCAAATGTTTTAATTCCTGTTCCCGATGTCGATACCATAGTTGATGTACCGGTAAGAATAAAGGTTGCGCCATTGGACACGATGAAATTGTCATTCAGGCTCAGGGTAATAGCAAACCCTCCATTGTTAAGTGTTCCGGTTTGAACACCAATATTTCCACCGACCCTCGATGATGTGATGTTAGCGCTTAACGTAGCACCGTCCACATTGGTATTATTAAATGTGATATTATAATAGTTAACAGCACTGACGCCGATGGGAATAATCTGAGCCACAGTGGTCCCAAAAAAATTGGTTGTGCTGGTATTTGGTGTCAGCGTGCCCAGGGAAAATGGAATTGTAAAATTGCCCCCGATATTCAATGTGCCTGCGCCGCTAAATACGATCTGACTTTGCGAAGAATGTTCTCCATTATAGATTAGATTTCCATTAATGGTCAGGACACCTGTACTGATGTTGATCCTGTTGATTCTGTTACTGGAACTATTTGAACTCGTATGGTGTGATAATTCCAGATCTCCCAATACCGTAAGACTTCCTGCCCCAAGGCCAATGACCAATGTAGCGCCGGATATGGGTCTGTTCATGACCAGGTTTCCACTCACTGTCAAAGTGCTTGTGCTTGTTGAGAAATTTAAGGCACCAATAGTATTGTCTGTAAGATTTCCGATGGTAATGGAGGTGCATGCGGCTGCATAACCAGCAGGGATAGTGACCGTACGAGTGTTACCACCTTCTGCTATAAAAACGGCATCTCCTGCTATAGGAATGGAAGCTCCTGAGGAGCCATTGGAACTTGCTGACCAGGTTGATGTTGCACTCCAATTGCCATTTGCCACAGCATATCTGTTTGCTGCAAAAACTCCCGTCGGAATAAATAAAAATAAATTTCCAACTGAGATGAGGAAGACATATAAAATATTCTTCCAACCTGAAGAAATAAAACCGAAAGTAAAAAGGGCGGACGTGTAAGTTTTCTGTTTCATACTCAGGTAAGGATTTTTCTTTTTTGCTCTTTCTTTTCATCACCGCTCTTCGAGGTACGCTCTAAGCAGTCACCATCAACAACTATGCAATGCAACCTTATACTATCCTAAGGATTTCGGTACTTATTAAGTGAGGGAGTAACATCAATGACATGGATTCAGGCGTCCATATAGAGAGAAGGAAGACTAATTTTCCTATTCGCTCAAATAAAAAACCACGACAATCGATGAATTGTCGTCAGGTAAGAGATGAATCAGTGATATACTGACCAAAAACAACGTTTTATCAGACAATGCTGAATATCATTAGTCCTTTATTCAGGCAGGGTGACATGACCAATTCAAACGCGATACTATTTTCATCACCATATCGTATGATAGTACACTTTATTGTGACGATTTAAATATCCTGTCAAAGATGACCTTCTTATTGTATCAACTCGTTATACAATCATTTGCCATTGTTATATAATTCACTGTAATACCTGTATACAAAAAAAGAGCATATACATACATAATCTTCTGAGTTGTCTATAGACTAAAAAAAAATGGGCCCCCCCGTTGCCAGGGCGGCCTCACTTTTTTTAACTTCTGTTACTAATTCTGCATGATGACGACTATTTTCGTGTGCAATTCTTTTTCAGTCTTCACCCGGACCAGGTATGTACCTTCAGGAATATGCGTTATATCAATCCGTTGTGCATTGAATCCCCTGATAGCTTTGATCTGATCACTATAGATTTCCTGTCCGACTAAGTTGATGAAACTATACGTAACCGCATTGTCAACAGCAGACTCAAAACTTATATTGATAGTTCCTGTAGCGGGATTAGGCCACAGATTCAGTGCCTGCAGATAATCTGTTGGCAAAGACGTCAATGCATCTGCCGGAGTAGGTATCACTGTATTGTCCTCTTCCGGATTTGATGAAGAGGGTATCCCGTTCAATCCGATCGTAAGCGGATACACACAATCCAGATCCACACTACAGAAGGAAGAACAACCAAGTGCATCCGTCACCGTCAGTGTCAAAAGCGCCGGTCCAAAACCTGCATACATCTTGATCATGTCTGTTCCCTGGCCTCCTTGTATAAACCAATCGCCGCCTGTGACTTCCCAGAAGTATGTGATCTGACCTAAACCACCGGTGACACTAGCTGAGAATTGGTTGCCATTTGAATTGCAATGGATTGGAGGTGGAACTATAATGTTACATCCTACTAAAGAATTCGGTATCCAGGTGATGATTTGTGTTGCCTGAGCTGAATTACCACATCCATCGGTACCGATCCACAATCGCTGCACGATAAATTCATTTGGATTGATACCATTCGTTATTGATTGTGTATAGACCAATGTCGTCGGCTGTGAAGGATCTATGACCGTCACTTCCTGTACAGGAATCAATGGCGCGCAGGTGATCGTCGTATCATTAGCTAACCCCTCAAAAACAGGAGGCACATTATCCATGATGTGAACGCTGAATGATATGGAGGATGAATTACCGCAAACATCAGTAGCAACCCATGTATAGGTTCTGATTTCATAATAACCATCGGCCACACAATTCTCTGCATACGTTGTATCCACTGTGAATACAGGTACAATCTCCAGATCACATCCATCAAGAGCGTAGACACTACTTTCATCCAGGGCATCTAACAAATCCGTCACTGCTGTATAGGATAAGTAAATCAATACATTATCCTGATCGATAAATTTACGAATGATCGAGTAGGATGGTATCAGGATTTCCGGAGGCGTCTTGTCATTGATCACGATGTTTTGTTCGACATTTTTGACATGACCACATATATCGATCGCTGACCATACCCGATGAATCACATAGCCATCGCGGCAGGTTGTGGCCAATGTATCCTGTGTCATGGTCACGGCCACAAAGACACCGGCACACTCGTCGAATGCAGTAACATCAGGTATCGAGAGGTCATCACATAGCTCCGGTACGATGCCTGTGAACACAGGACCATTGCCATTGCCGACATGTATGGTTTGGAATTCAGTCGTTGAATTGCCACATGGATCTGTTGCAGTGACATAGCGCTCGATGTAATATTCATAGGCACAATCACTGTAGAAATAACGACTATCAATGGTGATCGTCACCTTTCCACAATTGTCGGTGGCTACATACCCGGGTATTGTATCCTTGCATCCGATGGTGATCACTGGTTTGAAGTTTACAAATACAGGACTGATTTTATCTTCTATACTCGCGATGACGGACAGCGTACTCGCATTGCCACATGCATCCGTAGCAGTCCATAGAAGTTGCATTAAACCGACATTACCATCCACGGTGCAGTTTCCTGTTTCTAAAAGTTTTTCTGTATATGTAATGGTAACACCAAACCTGCAGGAATCTTCAAAACTGACATCGCCTGTTCCGAAAGGTGTAACCTGAAGACCATGTGCTGCACAATTCATGATCAATACTTCACCTAAAGGAAGATTGAGAAGAAGTGGGTTGACAAAGGCAAGTGTTGGTATTGAATGATCATTAGGCAGCAGGATCACTGTATCTCTTGACATATTGCCACAGTCATCATATGCTTCATACGTTCTGCTGACAGCCTGACCAATACCACATGGATTCGGAATTTTGACTTCCCAATATCTCAGGTGTGCATTACCACAATTATCTATCGCGTCAACATTATCAAGTAATGGATCACCAATGCAGGCAAATTCAGGAACGCCTGTAATGACCGGTGCTTCATTATCGATCAGATGTGCGGTAATCGTCAGTGTGGACGTATTTCCACACAGATCGACTGCCTTCCATTGTACTACAATTTCCCTGATGTATCCGAAGAAATCACAATTATTAGATACATTTCCTGTTACGCTGTATGTAATCGTGGCAGGTCCTCCGCACGATGTTGTACTTGATACAGACTGTGCATTGAGGAATTTATAGAACAGTGGTATACCTCCTTCATTGCAGGTATAGTCAAGGACTGCTCCATTGGCAACTCCAATCAATTCAGGTCGCAACATGACGATAACGGGACTTGCATTGTCGATAAGTGTGATCGTTTGTGTTCCTGTTGTTACATTCCCACATCGATCTGTTGCTGTCCACGTTCTTACGATCACCTTGCCATTCTGACATCCGGCTACAGGGTTAGTTTCACTGAAGAGTATATCGCATGCACAGAGACATTCATCCGTAGCTGTGATGTTAGTTGGGACAGATGGTATCGCATCGCAATTGACTGTAATGTTGAGCGGTACTCCCTGAAGAACAGGTGGAATCGTATCAATCACGGCCATGAAAACAAATGCACTGCTGCTATTACCACACACGTCTGTTGCTGTCCAGGTCAGTTGATTTAAGGTGATATAGCCATCAACAGCGCAATTGCCTGTATTGATAAGCACCTGGGCGAATGTAATCGTCACATTACCAAAGCAATCATCGATTGCACTTGCGCTTGCTGCACTGAATACCGGAAGACTCCATGCCGGATTCTGGCCATAACACTGCACATCAAGCGTACCACCATTGGGCAAACCTGCCAGAAGTGGGTCAGTCAATGTGATCGTTGGACCTGTTACATCATTGACATTGAATAGCTGTATTGCTGTTGATGAATTCAGACACATATCTGTCACTACATATATTCTGGTCAATGTGCCCTGACAAGTGCCTGTTATGATGTCGCTGCTTGTCACCACTAATGCTGCGTTTGTAGTGCAGGCATCACTGATCGTCAATCCAAGTGCTTCAAGTGCTGTGACAGTAGTGACCGGTGGTGCTACATTTCCCAAAGAGCATCCTTGCACTGCCACGGTGACCAGGGTACCTGTAATGACAGGAGCTGTAGTATCATCAACATTGATCACTTGTATTGCTGTAGATGAATTCAGACATTCATCTGATATCACATAGGTTCTGGTGACAACAATCGGACATGTACCTGTTGAAGCATCGCTGCTAGTCACCAATAATGCTGCATCTGATGTGCAGGCATCGCTGATGGATATTCCAAGTGCCTCAAGGGCTGCAACTGTAGTCACGGCCGGTGGTGCATTTGCAGATACACATCCTTCTATTGTTGCGGGTGTTATTATACCTGTGATGATAGGTGCATTAACATCCTGTGATGTAATTGTCTGACTTACTGGCAGTGAAACATTTCCACATGCATCTGTGGCAAGCCATGTTCTTGTCATTGTATAAGCTCCTGCACACGTTCCGGCTACTGAGGCATCTGTAAATGTGATCACAGGTGCTCCATCGCATGCATCAACTGCTGTAGGTGCAGTGAAGACAGGTACTGCAGGACAATCAATCGTCGATGCAAGTCCCTGGCCTGATAATACAGGCGCAGTAACATCCTGTACAGTTATGGTTTGACTTACAGGCAGTGATACATTTCCACACTCATCTGTTGCAAGCCAGGTTCTTGTCATTGTATATGCTCCTGCACATATGCCGGATACTGTAACATCTGTAAATGAGATCACAGGTGCACCATCGCATGCATCAACTGCTGTAGGTGCAGTGAAGACTGGTATTGCAGGACAATCAATCGTCGATGCAAGACCTTCACCTGATAATACAGGCGCAGTTACATCTTGTACAGTTATAGTTTGACTTACAGGTAGTGATACATTTCCACATGCATCTGTTGCAAGCCATGCTCTGGTTACTTCATAGGCTCCTGCACATGCACCTGATAAGGTTACATCCGTAAATGTGATCACGGGTGCTCCATCGCAAGCATCAACTGCTGTCGGTGCAGTGAAGACAGGTACCGCAGGACAATCAATCGTCGATGCAAGACCTTCACCTGACAGTACAGGTGCAGTTACATCTTGTACAGTTATGGTTTGACTTACAGCAAGTGAAGTATTTCCACATGCATCTGTTGCTACCCATGTTCTTGTTGTTTCATATGCTCCTGCACATGCTCCTGCTACTGTTACATCCGTAAATGTTATGACAGGCGCAATATCACAACCATCAGTGGCTGTTGGTGCTGCAAACTCAGGCAATGCGGGACAATCAATCGTAACTGCAAGACCTTCACCTGATAATACAGGTGCAGTAACATCTTGTACAGTTATCGTTTGACTTACAGCAAGTGAAGTATTTCCACATGCATCTGTTGCAAGCCATGTTCTTGTTGTTGCATATGCTCCTGCACATGCACCGGCTACTGTTACATCCGTAAATGTTATGACAGGTGCAACATCACAACCATCAGTGGCTGTTGGTGCTGTAAACTCAGGCAATGCAGGACAATCAATCGTAACT
>JBBSAQ010000040.1:0-40145 GCA_038252065.1 Chitinophagales bacterium | reverse complement strand
GATATCTTGAACAACTTGCTTTTTAACCGTCTCAGAGAAAGTCCTGCGAGGTAATAAGGTGGTTTTCTTTTGAAATTTACTTTTCATAGTTTGACCATTTTTATATGTTATTTTTGGTCAACCTATTTCAGTCACGGACAAGGACACCGAAAGAAGGACTAGAAAAAGGATGTCGCATGCGCGATGGCGAGATTTATCAGTAGTTCCGGGAAATTATTCTCAATTGCCCCGGCCTTTAGTCCGGGGATAAGGTTTTCAAAAATAACACGGGGCTTTAGCCCTCATTAACACCCTAATGAATTGATTTACTGTTTATTCCGAATATTCCCCTATATTTGCAGTCTTGTATGTTATAGCTTCTCAGTTAATGATGAGTATATCCAGCTCCAATTTCGTGGCAGCTTAACGTAAGGCAGGTAAAGTATCAATTCTCAATTGATAGCCTTACCACATTTTTTTAATCAAAATTATAACTAGTGTCGTTTAACAACCTAAAGCTCATTGAGCCTGTGCTCAAAGCATTAATTCATGAAGGGTACACCATACCCACCCCTATTCAGCAGCAATCCATACCGGCCATCCTCGAAGGCAGAGACCTCAGAGGCTGCGCACAAACCGGAACCGGCAAAACAGCTGCTTTTGCCATCCCTTTACTCCAACTTTTGGATCAGGACCAACATTCTGATACACAGGGGAGACGTCCGATCAGGGCATTAATCCTGACCCCGACAAGAGAACTGGCGATCCAGATCGAAGAAAGTTTCAAGGCTTATGGCCGATTCCTCAACCTGCGCCACCTGGTGGTTTTCGGAGGGGTATCACAGGTAAGTTCGGTCAATAACCTTCGTCGCGGTGTTGATATTCTTGTCGCTACACCAGGCCGCTTACTCGACCTGATGCACCAGGGACATGTCTCTCTGCGTGACGTCAAATTCTTCGTGCTTGATGAAGCTGACAGAATGCTCGATATGGGTTTTGTCCATGATGTCAAGAGAATCATTTCTAAACTTCCACACGAAAGACAGACCTTATTTTTCTCTGCTACAATGCCACATGAAATCAATCAACTGGCCAAAAGCATTTTGAAAAACCCTGTCACCGTAGAAGTATCACCTGTATCTTCTACTGCAGATACGATTCAGCAAACAGTCTATTTCACAGAGAAGCCAAACAAAACTAATCTGCTCAGACATCTGCTCAATGGTCCTGAAATTAAAACAGCCCTTGTATTCACTCGTACAAAACATGGCGCTGACAAACTAACAAAAGACCTGAACAGAGCCGGTATCAAAACCGAAGCTATTCACGGTAATAAATCACAGAATGCACGCCAGGCCGCATTGAAAAATTTCAAAAATCAACACACACGTGTTCTCGTCGCTACAGACATTGCAGCACGGGGTATTGATATCGATGATCTGAGCCATGTGGTCAATTTCGAACTACCTCATGTACCTGAAACCTATGTACACCGTATCGGTCGGACAGGCAGAGCGGGTGCGAACGGAAGAGCGATCTCGTTTTGCGACTTTGAAGAAAAACCATTGTTGAAGGATATTCAAAAACTAATCGGGAAAAGTATTCCTGTCGAAACAGAACATCCATATGCGATGGCAGCAAGCCAAAGTGATCTCGAACCAAAACAACAAACACCGATGCAAAAAAGAGCATCAAGCGGTGGTTACAGAAGCAGACTGATACGTCCGGCTTCATCGAGGATGAGATAATAATCTTAAGAGATTCGTCTTTAAATCTTAAAAATGGTTTAACAGGGATTATCACTTGTTAGACCATTTTTTATTTAATGGAATTCACCTCCCAAAAAATAAAAGCCATACTATCTGAACTGTAAAATCAGAATATAGTATTAACTTGCTTTACAAATTAAAATCAATTGCGGGTAGACATGCTCCCTAAAAGTCGCTTATAAAGGCTATCGGTTATCTCGGTGGCCTTTTTTATTGGAAAATAAGCTATATTTATTAATAAACGTTAAGGCATTCGATTTTTTATCCCCGTCATGGAAAGACAACATTTCAACAATTTGCTCATGAGAATTATATTTATATTCTTCATTTATACTAGTATCGGGGTCGTAAATTTAATTGGCCAATCGTGTTTGCCGGAAGGAATCGTATTCGAAAGGCAGGAGCAAATAGACAGCTTTCCTGGACAATATATTGGCTGTACTTCAATAATGGGTAGCGTCAGTGTTTCAGGAACAGCCATCGAAAATCTTGACAGCCTTTATGTATTAGATTCAATCTTAGGAAACCTGGTCATTGAAAAAAACGATTCACTTAGGGACTTAGACGGTTTACAAAAACTTGTTTCTGTTGGAGGTTCAATATCCATTTTCACAAATCCGGAACTCCGGTCAATCTCTTCATTAGTAAACCTTGAAAACCTTGGAGCTAATCTGACCATCAGATTTAATCCTCTTCTTACCAGCTTATCTGGCCTCAATGGATTGTCTTTCATCCCCGGCTTTTTATTGGTACAAAGCAACTATTCCTTAAAATCATTGACAGGGCTTGATTCACTTAAACATACTGGAGGTTATTTTAGAATTTATGGTAATGACAGTTTAATCACTCTGCAGGGATTAAACCATTTAAAATCCATAGGAAATTATTTTGAGATATCTTCAAATGATCACCTGAAAGACCTACAGGGGTTAGACGCCCTTAGTGATATTCATAAAGATTTGAAGATAAGTAGCAATGCTGAACTACAATCACTTAACGGATTGCAAAATATTGACTCACTGGGCCAATCACTCTTACTCCTTTTCAACAATAAGCTTAAAACCCTGTCTGGCCTGAATTCCTTACATCATGTGGGTGTTGATCTCAATATACAGACAATGGATTCACTTCTCACTTTAATCGATTTGGCTTCACTTCATAGCGTAGGGCGAGATCTCCTGATAAATCAATGCTATTCACTGATCAATCTTGAGGGATTAAACTCCTTGAAATCAATTGGACGGTCTTTAAAAATCAGTTCCAATGAGCATTTGCTTGACCTTACAGGATTAGATTCAATTTACTATGCAGGAGGGATATCCATATCTCAAAATAAATCAATCAATTCCCTTCAAGGAATTTCATCATTAGATATTCTTGATGGAAATCTGACATTCTCTTCGAATCACTCACTCACGAATCTGCACGGTCTTGATTCGCTGAACACGATCGATGGATATCTCTTAATCGAGAACAATGATTCATTACGAAATTTGTCAGGACTGGAATCATTAACACTTCTGGGAAATAATATGGATATCAGGGAAAATGATACATTAGAAAATATAAATGCCATTGGAAATTTACGATCGATCGGCTCTTATATCAATATCATAAATAACAAGTCCCTGACAAACCTCATCGGATTGAATCATATTAAATCTGTTTTATCAAGTATTGATATTTCCGGTAACCGTTCTCTTGAAAGCCTGGCAGGTTTAGATTCGCTTTCATATTGCAGGGGCAATTTAAATATCAGGCACAATTTTGTACTTGCCCATTTATCAGCTCTCGATTTATTGGCACGTGTTGATGGTTATTTTCTGATCGATGACAATGCAAGTCTGAGATCCATAGGAGGAATGCATTCGTTAATTTACCTGGATGATTATTTCACGATTTCAAACAATCCTCAACTTTTAGATTTGCACGAGTTCTCAAATCTTAAGCATATAGGAGACCAAATTGATATATTCGGCAATGCATCTTTGTTGGATCTGCAGGGTATGAATAATATTGATTCAGTATACGGAGCATTAAGGGTTTCCGGGAATATCAATCTTAACAGTTTCTCCGGCCTTGATTCGCTCAAAAATGTAGGCGGTACGTTTATTATATCAGGCAATTCAAGCCTGAACAATCTCAGGGGTCTTTCTTCTCTTTCTTCAGTCGAAGGTTCATTGGGTGTAACGTTCAATGACTCTCTTATAGATTTCGTAGGAATCAATCACTTAAAGTCAGTTGGAGGTAATTTATTTGTAGCTAACAATAATCAATTAAAGACTTTCAAAGGCCTTGATTCATTAGTCTCTATTTTTGGCGGCACAATCACGATCCACAATAACAATACACTTTACGGTTTAACCGGTCTTGACTTTCTTGATCCCGCACTTCTAACAAATGTTGAAATCCAAAATTCAGAGCACCTTTCTGATTGTGCTGTCAAAAGCATTTGTCAATACTTAATCAATAATGGTGAGTCTGTTATCGATAGCAATGCCATCGGATGCAATACAGCAGAAGAAATTACAAATGCCTGCCTGGTTGCAGTGTATAATCCCTTTGATAATAGTAGTACAAATGTATTTCCAAATCCAACATCAGGTATTGTAGAGGTTATCGGAATTGATCTTACAAATAATGTTGTGAATATTCGTGACACCCAGGGAAAATTGATGGAAAATATAATAATCCAAAACAATACAATCGATTTTACAAATCAGCCCCCAGGCATCTATTTCATCTCCATCCAAACCCAAAGCCAACAAATCGTCAAGCGAATTGTAAAGATTTAGCAAACTGACTATTTTCCAACAGTACTCCCCAATTAAAAAGATTTTGCTTCAAATAGAAAATCTTCTCTTACCTTTCTCACTCCACTCACTTCTCCCACTTCTCTCACATTCCCAAATGTTTCACTACTTTTGAATATCATGATAATTTCAATTATTCAAAAACCTCTTAAAGGACTTTTGTTTGTTTGCCTTTCACTATTCGTGGTTAACCTAGAAGCTCAACTTACAATCACGGTCACTTCAATTCCTTCCACCACACCTCAGGGTGAAAACATATACATCGCCGGCAATTTCAACAATTGGGATCCGGGCAATACAAGTTATACACTCACAGACAATCACAATGGTACATGGTTTATAACATTTACACCCTCACCGGGAACACTAGAATATAAATTCACAAGAGGCAGTTGGGAAACTGTAGAAGGTTCTTCCGAAGGTGGTTTCAGACCAAACCGTACATACATGTATTCAGGTGGTGTTCAATCCACCGCTGTATCGATAGCCGGTTGGGAAGGTGTGTCAGGCAATCCTCACACGGCAACATCTAATGTGCAAATCCTGGACGAGAATTATTATATACCACAATTAGATCGTCATCGTCGCATCTGGATTTACTTACCTACTGATTATCTGACATCATCAAAACGCTATCCGGTGTTGTATATGCAGGATGGCCAGAATCTATTTGATACATATTACAGTTTCGCAGGTGAATGGAAAGTCGATGAGTCGATGAATGAATTATTTGACAATGTAGATTATGGCGCCATCGTCGTCGGCATCGACAATGGAGGGGCGAATCGGACTGATGAATATTGTCCATGGGTCAATCCCACATATGGCGGCGGCCACGGTGAAGCATACGCATCTTTTATTGTGCACACCCTGAAACCTCATATTGACAGCTTATTCAGGACACGTCCCGAAAGAGATTACACGGGTATAGCCGGAAGCTCTTTAGGTGCAAATATCTCCATGTTCGCTGCTGTCGAATACCAGGATGTATTCAGTAAGGTGGGCATTTTTTCTCCGGCATTCTGGATCAGTGATTCGATCTATCAGCATATCACCCATACCGGTATTCATCAGGAAATGAAAATATATTTTGTTGCCGGCACAAACGAAAGCGCAACCATGATTTCGGATATGCAGGCCGTGTATGATACGTTGTTGTATGCCGGTGAAAATGAAGCAAACATGGATTTTATATCCAGTCCGGATGGCGCACACAGCGAATGGTTTTGGGCTCGTGAATATCCCGCAGCATACGATTGGCTATTTGGCGATCTTGTATTAACCACGACAAGACCAAAAGAAAAAAAAGGAAATGTTTTTCCAAATCCCGCGGGTCAGTTTCTATGGATAAATGACGACGAAACAAATGTCCACATCACCATTTACTCACTCACGGGTGAAGTCGTGAAGAATGCTTATATCCATCAGGACAACATCGATATTTCCAATCTTCCATCCGGAATTTATTTTCTTGAAATCAAATCAATGTCAGGTCCGGATATCAGGACTACGCGATTTGTTAAACAATGAAAGTAGCTGTAACCGGAGCGACGGGGCATTTAGGAGCAGCCCTTGTACGTGAATTATTCAAAAGGAATTACGCGATTCGTGCATTGGTGCGTGATCATCCAAAAGAATGGTTTGATGATATACCGATTGATTTTGTCAATGGAGATCTTGAAAATCGAAAAGCTCTGCTTGAACTGATGATGGAGTGCAACTGCCTTATTCATGCCGCAGGATACATATCCCTTCGTGGTGATATGGATGGCTTGGTGCATAAAACAAATGTTGAAGGTGTAAAAACGGTCATGGAAGTTGCAAAAGCCAGCGGTATTAAACGGGTGATTCATATCAGCTCCATCCATGCCTACCGCCAAAAACCAATTTTTGATTTGCTTGATGAACATCGCCAAAAGGCTCCAACAAATTCCTTCGCATACGACAATTCGAAAAGAGAAGGCGAAGAGATTGCTTTATCTTTTGCTTCAGATACAATGGAGGTATTGGTCATGAATCCGACTTCATTCATTGGCCCCTTTGATTTCAAACCCTCCAGGACCGGTACGTTCATCATTGATCTCTATCGTGGCAAATTACCATTTCTGTTTAAAGGCGGATTTGATTTTTGTGATGTGCGGGATATCGCCTACGCAGTAGTCAATAGCCTCACAATGGGGAAAAATGCAGAATCCTATTTGTTAAGCGGCAAGTGGAATAGTCTTGCGCATATTGCCAATCTGCTTTCGGGCATATCCGGAAAAAAAAATAAGCCTGTTATTTTGCCTGTGGTTATTGGATGGACAGCACTTCCGTTAATAACTGCATATGGGTTGATCAAAAAAACTGAACCCTTACTTACCAATGAATCACTAATCGCTATTACAGATGGCAACCGTAACATCAGCAGTTCAAAAGCAAAACGGGAATTGCAATTTACGGTCAGACCAATTGAGGAAACGATAAGTGATACGTATTCTTGGTTTTTGAAAAATGGATATCTTGGCTAAATCAATCTGAATCTTCATCAATTATTTTTTATTCCATTATCCCCTTAATGATTACAACTATTATCACCTATCCGGTTTATCAAAACCTATTATTGATTTGGATCGCGGTGGCCGTCATTACATTCTTTATTCTCCTGCGTGTTACTGCCCCATATGGACGTCATGTTAAAAAAGGTTGGGGGCCCCTGATCAGCAACCGGCTTGGATGGATACTCATGGAAGCACCGGTGATTCTCATCGTCCTGTATTTTACAATCACGTCCTTCAACGCACAAACCATTTTGAAATTGATCATGATCGGCTTGTTCTGTTTGCATTACATCAACAGGACATTTATTTTTCCATTTCGAATCCATACGAAAGGAAAAAAAATGCCCTTAATCATTGTAGCCTCAGCTGTGTTTTTTAATCTCATCAATGGGCTTTCTCTTGGCTACTATTTTAAATACTTCGCTCATTATCCGGACAGTTGGTTCTTCGATATTCGTTTTATTCTGGGCTCCTTACTCTTTATTTCAGGGTTGATCCTCAACTGGAAAGCGGATGAGATCCTGATTCACCTCCGAAAACCAAATGAAACGCATTATGTGATCCCCGGATCAAAGTTGTTCAGCCTGATCAGTTGCCCCAATTTATTTGGAGAATTGATCGAATGGGCAGGGTTTGCACTTCTTTGCTGGAACCTGCCGGCGCTCACTTTTTTCATATGGACATCTGCCAATCTGATTCCCAGGGCCATTTCCCATCATCGATGGTACAAGGAAAAGTTCGATAACTATCCTCCTGAACGTAAAGCCATTATTCCGTTCATCATTTAGATAGATTTCCCTGTTAAGTTTGTCTGATTAAAGGTGTATCAAGCGGAACATGAAAATCCGGATAACATTCCTGATATTGTCAGTCAAACTACTCACATTCAAATAATTGTTAATGACTGATTTTGACTGGCATTCACTACTGCAGCCCCAGTGGTACGTTGAGCATGGAGGCGTGTGGATCATCATGTTGATTGTCTTCGCTGAGACCGGGCTGTTTATGGGCTTCTTCTTACCTGGTGATTCCTTGTTATTTGTGGCTGGTGTAGCATGGGAAAGTCTTGTGAAGGGCTTTTTTAATGTGCCTCTTGTCCTCATAATGGCGCTCATCTCGATTTTCGCAATTTTAGGTAACCAGGTAGGCTATTGGTTTGGCCGAAAAATTGGTCCTGCGATGTATACCTGGGCGGACAGATGGTACTTCAAGCAGAAATATCTGCAACAAGCCAAGACTTTTTACGAAGATCATGGCAACAGCGCCATTTTTATGGCCAGATTTCTACCCTTTATCAGGACGTTTGCACCTATCGTCGCCGGTATCGTACATATGGATAAAAAGAAATTCACGATGATTTCTGCGATCAGTGCATTTGTGTGGGTATTTGCGATGATGCTGACCGGCCGATATCTGCATCAGATACTCCTCAAAGAATTCAATTATGACCTGACGAATGACCTGGAGTGGATCGTAGTGGGCATTATATTCATATCTGTATTGCCACTTCTATTCCGGATGTTGTGGTCGAAAGTCAAAAAAAATTAGGTATCTCTTCATCACTTTAATTCGTTGCATACCGATATTATTTAATTGTCTATGAACTCATTTTGGACAAAAGTCATCGTTCGGACTGTATTAGATCCAAAACGCAAACGCAATCACAAGACAACTTCCTACTCCAAATACGATATAGCAAAGGGATGGTATGAATTAATATTTATAATTAAAAATAGTATCACAGATGTATTTCTCATTTTTTTGGGAATTGTATCTGCAGGTTTTGGCCTTAAAGGATTTCTGCTGGCCAATGGATTTATTGACGGCGGAGCTACAGGTATTTCATTATTGATAAATGAAACGACCAAAATCTCTATTTCATATTTACTGATCCTTGTCAATCTTCCATTTATATTCCTGGGCTATAAAGTCATCGGACGACAATTTGCAATCAAAACTGCGTTGTCGATTCTTGGCCTTGCACTTGCTGTAGCTTTAATACCCTATCCGGAAGTGACAAGTGACAAACTTCTGATATCCGTATTTGGTGGTTTCTTTCTTGGTGCGGGTATTGGATTGGCCGTTCGTGGTGGGGCCGTGATAGATGGCACTGAGGTTCTGGCGATTGCCTTGAGTCGTCGTTCCGGACTTTCGATAGGGGACATTATCCTGATCATCAATATTTTTATATTTTCATTTGCTGCCTATCTTCTTGGTGTAGAGACTGCTTTATATGCCATACTTACATATCTCGCTGCTTCTAAAACCGTGGATTTTATCCTGGAGGGTATTGAAGAATATACCGGTGTGACCATCGTATCATCCAAAGCTGATGCTGTACGGGAGATGATCTCATATCAATTAAATCAGGGTGTCACTGTCTATATGGGAGAACGAGGCTACGGCAAAGCCGGTGACAGACTTCATACGACAAAGATCATCTATACAGTAGTCACTCGTCTTGAAATACGCACACTTAAAATAGAAGTATATAAAATAGATCCCAATGCATTCATGGTGATGAACAGCGTGAAAGATACTGTCGGGGGTATGACCAAGAAAAGGCGTCACAAACATGAACCAGATTAGATTATCTTTCTGCTATCACACGCATCAATTTCATTTTATTCCAGTTTGCATATGAATTCATCTCCCTCACTTATTCGATCATTAGGTCTCCGGTATGTTATCGTCATCACCATCGCGAATATCCTTGGCTCAGGTGTGTATAAAAAAGTGGCCCCGATGGCTGATCAGCTCAACTCTTCGGGATGGGTATTGATAGCATGGCTATTGGGCGGCATTATTACCTTATTCGGAGCGCTGAGCAATGCGGAAGTAGCCGGTTTGCTCGCGGATACCGGAGGAGATTATGTGTACTACAAAAAAATATACAATAGGTTTTTTGCTTTTCTTTTTGGCTGGTCATTATTCACGATCATACAGACAGCTTCCATTTCTTCACTGGCGTACGTCTTTTCTCAGTCGTTTGAATCGCTGATTAATATTCCTCCTACATTGACCGGGTGGAGTGATTTTTCGATCGGTGGTGTATTTTTTCCATTCGCCGATTTTTCAACTAAAATAATTTCTGTCATCCTTATTATACTCCTGACCCTTGTCAATACCAAAAGTATTAAGTCCGGTGCCGGCATAAGTGATATCATTCTTTGGCTTGTCTATATTGGAATCGGTATCATTATTTTTTTCGGATTGACCAGCACGCATACCCATATCAATATGGCCTTGGATTTTAAAACGGCTGATCATTCCCCGGTGACAATCAGTGCTCTCTTCACAGCCATGCTTGCGGCATTCTGGGCATACCAGGGGTGGGCCACAATTGGTTATATCGGCGGTGAGGTAAAAGATGCAAATCGAAATATTCCAAAAGGTATAGCGATAGGCGTATTCATCGTGATTGGCATTTACCTGTTGGTCAACATGACCTATCTCGCGATACTATCTATTCCGCAATTAAAATCTATTCACGCTGCCGGAAATCAAATTGCAGCCATAGAAGCGGTGAGAATATTTTGGGGAAGCAAAGGGATGGCTTTCATTTCGATTCTGATCCTGATCACTACACTCGGATGCACGCACGCTACTGTCTATGCCAGCGCCAGACCATACTACGCCATGGCAAAAGAAGGATTGTTTTTCAAATCCATGGCCAAGTTAAATAAGACACAGGTTCCGGAAAGAGCTTTATGGCTTCAGTGTATCTGGGGATGCATACTCGTTTTCTCCGGATCATTTGATCAACTTACGGACATGGTCATATTCGCTGTGTTCATCTACTATGGTGCGACAGCCTATGGCGTATTTATTCTCCGCAAGCGAATGCCTGATGCGCATCGTCCATATAAAGTATGGGGATATCCATTTGTTCCCGCCATCGTTGTCCTATTCTGCATTGGTTTATTTATCAATACAGTTATCACACAACCGCGGGAGGCCATATTTGGAATGGTATTGATCCTGACAGGCGTCCCGATGTATTATTGGTTCACGAAAAAAAATGTGCAATTAGATAACAATAGTCAATAGACAATTGGCAAAAATTAATTTGCGAAAATCTGCGAAATTTGCGGCTATAAAGCAATATGTAATTGGCAATTGGCAAAACGAAAATTAATCTGCGAAATTTGCGGCTATAAAGCAATGCTTCGACCAGCTAAACTCAGCCTTGTGCAGCAGCTCAGCAACCGTAAGCAATTGGCAATTGGCAAAACGAAAATTAATTTGCGAAAATCTGCGAAATTTGCGGCAAAAGAAATAGTGGCAGTAGCACCGGCAGCTTCATTAATCCAATTTGCCTGAATTAGTGAAATTTGCTACGGAAAAAGCGAATTGCAGAGCGCAGAGAGTGACAGCAGAAAGCCGAGTGCAAACAGATTGGGTTAATCGGAAGAAAAATGAATAAACTTCATAAACTCTATAAACGGATAGGTTGAGCGCAAGGAATAAAATCGTCATCCTGGGTGATTTCAACCCACACTATCATACGCACCTGGCTGTAAATGAAACCGTAATTCATCTTTCAAATGCAACCAACAATGAGATATCATTCGAATGGATTGGTACGGATGAATTTAACATTGAAAATGATTTCGATACGTATGCCGGTTTATGGGTTGCATCAGGATCTCCATACAAGAACATGGAGACTGTACTGAATGCCATAAAATATGCAAGAGAAAATAATATCCCCACGTTTGGTAATTGCGGTGGATTTCAACACATGCTGATTGAATATGCACGGAATGTATGTGGCCTTGTGGATGCCGATTCCGAAGAAACAAACCCCAATAGTAAAGAAATAATTATTTCAAAATCAACCTGTTCGCTCGTCGGCCAGCAAGAAGAAATTTCAGTAAACGGATCATCCCAACTTTTTTCATTAATTGGAAAAAATAATTTGACAGGAAAGTATCATTGCAATTTTGCTCTAAATCCGATCTACATCCCATTGCTTGAATCGAATGGCATGAAGATGACGGCCACAAATCCGGAAGGAGAAATCAGGGCATTTGAAATTCCTGCGCATCCGTTTTTTATAGGTACACTTTTTCAACCGGCATTGACATCTACTGCTGGTGCACCGAGTCCAATTTTGATGGGATTTGTAAAATTAGTATTGGCTGGTAAATGAAAAGGAAAATAGTTATCCGTAGTCTGAGACTTCGGATAACTATTTTCCTTTTCATTTACTAACTTCTCTTCCCGATCTGAAAAGACAAATACCCATTGATAAATAAAGGCGTATTATTCTCAATGATCATGATCGGTACACGACGAACGAAAGCATCGATCATGATACCGATTTCAAATGCTTTGACATATTCATCAAATGCGCCCATACTGAAATGTGCTCCTACCCTGGCGTGAACACCGGGAATAACTGAGATCTTATCAAACCCTTTAAAAAAGGAAGCAGGACCTACGATCTTTGTATCATCAAGAAATATATCTGCATTGTCTTTACTATATCTTTCCGTAGAGACATAAAAGTTGCCTTGATCATCCAAAAGTCTTGACAAATGCAGATAATACGGTTTCAACAAACCGATTGAAGCGCCAAATTCATAATCGACACCGACGGCTACACCTTTTCGTTTTGCTTTATCTGAAAAATAAATTTTATTCCCAACTCCGCCTCTCAGCACCATCAGGTTATTCTGCTTTCCAAATGTGAAACTATTAGATGCACGTGCAAATGGATTTCCTGAATGAAATGTAATCGACTGTCTGTATTCCTTCGGATGTCTGATCAGCCCAAAATCAAATTGATAATAATGGGTTTTGTAAAAGGTGACGATTTTCCCGAATTGAACAGCAAGAGCAGCGCCATTTGTGTGCGGCCTGAGCTCTATGACCTTTTCCTGGTTGTATAATATTCCGACAGAACTATAATCAAGCTGTTTCGGCTGGACAATAGTCTGCGCTGCAAGCGTGTCCAGTCCTGCAGAACAGAAACAAATGATAAATAGGGTCGAAAACAACGATTTCACTATCGGAAGATAGGGACTTTTTCTATTGGTCTTACCATAATTTTTAGGGTGCTCAACATATGTCTTCATTACGCTAAATGGACATTACCTATCTTTAGATGTCCCAAACCCATAAACATTGATCCACAACCTCTCTTCTCAAACTTCCATCGCCAGCCAATACCTTGTCCAGCTCCGTGATGAAACCATTCAACTGGACCCTGTACTCTTCCGTCGCAACCTCTATCGATTCGGCCAGATCATGGCCTATGAAATCAGCAAAAAACTGCGTTACGAATCCATTCAGACAGTCACTCCACTAGGTGTAGCCGAGTGCATGACGCTCAATGATGACATCGTATTGAGTACAATTCTCCGTGCAGGCCTTCCCATGCATGACGGTATGCTGTCGGTTTTTGATAGAGCTGAAAATGCATTTGTATCCGCCTACCGTAGCAACCATAAAGACGGAACATTTGAAATTTCACTTGAGTATATCACCTCCCCGGAATTGGACGATAAAGTCTTGATCATCTGTGATCCGATGTTAGCCACTGGTGCCAGCATGGTCAAATCGATCAAAGCTTTATTAGAATATGGCACCCCCCGCGACATTCATATTGTCGCTATCATCGCCTCAAGTGCCGGTCTTGAATATGTCAATCTTGCCTTCCCTGAAGCAAACATCTGGATAGGCCATGAAGACGAAGAACTGACAGCCAGATCCTACATTGTACCCGGACTAGGAGATGCCGGCGATCTTGCATATGGAAAGAAGACGTATGATGGAGAGGAGTAAAATTATTGTAGTGGCAGTGCCTTGCGCCTGCCAGGTGAAAACAAAAGAAATGTGAGCGGATTGAGATTATAGTAGTGGCAGTGCCTTGCGCCTGCCAGCAGACTACAAAAAGAAGAGTAAGATAAAATCCTATGCATTCACCCCTGACCCAAACAAAGCAAAATCATATTTGACAGGATCCGTTGAATCAAATTCTTTTAATCGATCCGTCAATTCCTTCGCAGCCTGCCAGTCATTTATTTTTCGATCCAGCAAACCAAGCTGACGTGCTACATTTCCAACATGCAGATCTAAAGGAATAATAAGTTGTGATGGCGATATTCTTTTCCACAAACCAAAATCCACACCTTTGTCATCTTGTCTCACCATCCATCGGAGATACATATTCAATCGCTTGCACGCAGATTTACGTTCAGGCGTGGCGATATGTTTACGTGTGCGCTCCATGACCCAGGGATGATCAAAGATCAGATTATAAAAACCTGCGAGGCCATTGAAAACATCTTGATCATCTGATGCCATGTGATCAGCAAATGCATCTTCAAGACTGTCATGTTTTTGATAAAACCGTTGGAGGGCATCGGCAAGAAAGATAATATCATCCGGCTGTAGCGTCCGGTGCTTGAATGTGAAAAACCTTTTTCGATCCTTCTCCTTATGTTGTATGATAAATTGATGAGGCGCATTATCCATCAACGACATCAATTCATTGGCTTTGTTGATGATCGTCGGTCGCTGTCCCCAGGCCATGATGGCCGCAAAGATTCCTGCAATCTCTATGTCCTGGAGAGTAGAAAAACGGTGTGGAACTGAAATTGGATCTTCCTTAATGAAGGAAGGATGATTGTATTTTTCCGTTTGCCCCTCCAGCCAAAGTTGCAACTTGCTATCAAGTATCTTCAATCGTGAGACATGAGGCGTGAGTCGTCAGTTGTGAATCACGTTGTTTGTTATTTATTATTCTTTACTCGTTCCGCCATAATGACTTCGTATGGCGGGATCATCGCTGCGCTCGTTATTCGTTACTCGTTATTCGTTATTCGTTACTCGTTATTCGTTACTCGTTACTTGTTATTCGTTACTCGTTATTCGTTACTCGTTATTCGTTACTCGTTACTTGTTATTCGTTACTAGTTATTCGTTATTCGTTACTCCTTTCTTAGTTGTCCAGCTTTTGGCGGATTTCATTGATCTCATACACTTCAACCACATCGCCGACTTTGACATCATTGAAATTCTTAATGATAATACCGCATTCCATACCGGACTTCACTTCTTTCACATCATCTTTGAAGCGCTTGAGCGTGGCGATTTCACCATGCACATTTTCTTTGGTCGGATAGATTACGATACCATCCCGGATAAGCCGGATATGATTGTTCCGGGCAATTTTACCTTCAGTGACAAAACAACCAGCAACAGTACCAATCTTACTGACCTTGAATATTTCTCTGACCTCAACCTGACCAAGGATCTTCTCTTCTTTCGTTGGTTCCAACATCCCCTCGATAGCAGCCTTGATTTCATTGATCGCTTCGTAGATGATCGAATACATCTTGATTTCCACACCTTCTTTCTCTGCCAGTTTTCGGGCAGCGACTGAAGGCCTCACCTGGAAGCCAATGATGATCGCATCAGAAGCAGAAGCCAACAATACATCAGACTCTACAATCTGACCAACAGCCTGATGGATGATGTTGACCTTGATCTTCTCAATGGAGAGTTTTTCAAGCGAATCTGCCATGGCTTCGATCGATCCATCCACGTCTCCCTTGATGATGAGGTTAAGCTCTTTGAAACTTCCTAACGCGAGACGACGCCCGATTTCATCAAGTGAAATTCGTTTGTTCGCCCGGTTGCTTTGTTCACGATTTATTTGTCCACGGTATGCCGCTACTGATCGCGCATCCTGTTCACTTTCATATTCACGGAATTTTTCACCCGCTTGTGGCGCACCATTCAATCCCAATACAAGTACAGGAGATGATGGTCCGACTTCTTTTACCTTTTTACCACGTTCGTTGAACATGGCTTTTACTTTACCACTGAATGATCCTGTCACGATGATATCACCTACGGCGAGGTTACCTGTCTGTACTAACAGCTTTGTTACATAACCACGGCCTTTATCCAATGAAGCTTCAATCACCGTTCCTACAGCAAGTCGATCAGGATTTGCTTTTAGATCCAGAAGCTCTGCTTCAAGAAGGATCTTTTCAAGTAATTCATCTACGTTAAGTCCTGTCTTCGCAGAAATGTCAGAGGATTGAATTTTACCACCCCAGTCTTCTACCAACAAATTCATCCGCGACAATTCTTCTTTTATCTTTTCAGGATCCGCACCATTTTTATCAATCTTATTGATTGCAAATATGATCGGAACACCTGCCGCTTGCGCGTGACTGATGGCCTCACGCGTCTGGGGCATGATGTTATCATCCGCTGCGATGATGATGACAGCTATGTCCGTCACTTTCGCACCTCGTGCACGCATCGCCGTAAAGGCTTCGTGACCCGGTGTATCAAGGAAAGTAATCGACTTACCTGGTTTTACTTCTACTTCGTATGCACCGATGTGCTGTGTAATACCTCCGGCTTCACCACTGACGACATTCGCACTTCGGATATAATCGAGTAGCGAAGTCTTTCCATGGTCGACGTGGCCCATGACGGTTACAATCGGTGGTCTTGGTTTGAGATCAGCTGGATCATCCACGACTTCTTCTTCAAAATAGGTTTGATCTTCAGCAGATACAAATTCAACTTCAAAGCCAAATTCACCTGCGACCAATTCGATGATTTCGGCATCGAGACGTTGATTGATCGAAACGATAACGCCCAGATTCATGCACGTCATGATGACATCTGTGACCTGCTGATTCATGACGCTGGCTAATTCAGAAACAGAAACAAATTCTGTCAACTGCAATTTTGTATCGCTCACTTCCGATGTCAGCAATTCCTGGCGATCGACTTTATCTCTGCGTGATTCTCTTCTTATTTTCTGACGCTTGCTCTTTCCTCCGGAGAGGCGAGCCATGGTAGCGCGTATCTGATCATCAATCTCTTTCTTTGAAACTTCTTTGACATCATCACGTCCACCCTGACGTACCGGACCTTTGCGTGCACCTGCTCCTGCACCACTTGTTGTTCCTCCACCACCCGATGTTGTACCGGTAGCAACGCCAGCCTGAGGACGAGCTCTGTTATCTGTCCGGCTTTCGTATGTGCCACCGCCAACATGCTTACGTTTGCGTTTCCGTTTTTGCTGAGTGCTGTTGTCTGAAGAAGCGAGTGGTTTTGATTCCTTATCTTTCTTTGCTTTCGCAGCCAACCTTTCTTTTTCCTTCTCCTTCTCTTTTTCCTTCTTGATTTTTGAAGAATCAAACTTGTCCGTGTCAATCTTGCCAAGGATTGTCAAACCCTGGAGTTGAGGTGCCTCTGCTTTGATCAGCTCATCCTCTTTCTCTTTCTCTTCAACAGGTTTTACTTCAGGAACCACAACTTCGAGTATAGGCTCTTGAACTTTTATTTCTTCAGGGACCTCTTCCTTTACTTTTACCTCAGGAGCCTTTGGCGTAAGATCGATTTTGCCGACAACTTTTACTTTCAGCTTTTCTCTTTCGGCTACTTCCGTTTTTTGCACTGGCTTCTCAACGGGAGGTGCTACCGGAAGTGCCACATGAACTTCCTTTTTAGGTGGCTCAGGCACAACGGGTGCTATCACATCAGCAGCTTTCACAGGGCGGGCACCGATGACCATGTTATCGGCCTGTTCCTTGATGGCAATATTGCCACCGAATTCCTGAAGTAGCAGGTTGTGCATATCTTCAGAAATCATGCTTGTTGGCTTGGCTTCTACCGCAAATCCTTTCTTAGAAAGGTATTCCACGATAGTGTCCGTACCGACATTTAATTCCTTGGCAACTTTAACAAGTCTTTGCTGCATATTTGGTATTAAGTTCACAAACTCCTTTGCTGACAGTCATTATATAATCCTGCTCAGGAAAGAGATTCCAATCAACTATCCTCGAATTCGGTGTTAAATATCCGTAAAATTTCATCCACTGTTTCTTCTTCAAGATCAGTCCTGCGCACAAGCTCTTCTTTACTCAATGCAAGTACGCTTCTCGCTGTGTCAAGACCGATTCCCTTAAGCTCATCGATGATCCATGGCTCGAGTTCATCTGAAAATTCATCGAGATCCACATCTTCATTATCCGCATCAGAACTATCTCTAAACACATCTATTTCAAATTCGGTCAGCCAACTCGCCAACTTAATGTTTGAACCTCCTTTACCAATCGCAAGTGATACCTGGTCAGGCTTGAGAAATACACTCGCCCTTTTAGTTTCATTATTGATTTCAATGCTCGATACTTTCGCCGGTGTCAATGCACGTTGAATAAAGAGAGACAGATTATTGGTAAAGTTGACAATATCAATATTCTCATTTCTCAATTCACGTACGATACCATGTATCCTTGATCCTTTCATCCCTACACACGCTCCTACAGGATCGATACGGTCATCATAGGATTCGACAGCGACTTTTGCTCTTTCTCCCGGGAGACGCACGATCTTCTTGATGGTGATCAGACCGTCTTCAACTTCAGGTACTTCCTGTTCCATCAATTTCGCAAGGAACATATTATCTGTCCTTGAGATGATGATGACCGGATTATTATTTTTCATTTCCACCTTCTTGATGATGGCGCGTACCATGTCGCCTTTCTTAAAATAATCACCACGGATCATTTCAGTTCTGGGCAGCAGGAGCTCATTGCTGGTGGCATCATCAAGGATGAGGATCTCTCTTTTGAGTATCTGTTGTACTTCACCAAGGATGATTTCACCTTCGCGATCTTTATACCGCTGGAAGACTTCGTCTTTCTCAAGTTCCATGATCCGGGATACAAGCGTTTGTCTTGCAGCCATGATTGCTCTTCTTCCGAAGTCTTCGAGGGTAAGCTCTTCGTAGCACTCTTCATCTAACTCATAACTATCATCAATGCTCTTCGCTTCAGAATACGATACCTGGGCTTGTTCGTCCATCACTTCTCCATCGGGTACGATCTTACGTACTCTCCAAAGCTGAAGGTCACCATTGGTATTGACGATGATATCAAAGTGATCATCGGAGCCGTATTTCTTTTTGATGAGTGTACGGAATACATCTTCCATCACTCTGACCATCGTGGGTCTATCTATGTTTTTTCCGGCTTTGAATTCGGAAAATGATTCGATTAGATTCATGATCTGCTGTCCTTTAAATTCATTTATAAATTCATTTAAATGTTTTTCAATTTTTCTCTATGCCACTGAACTATTTTGTTCATCCATTCTCCTTTCTCCTTTCTCCCTTCTCACATCTCCAATCTCACATCGGTTGCTGAGCTGCGGTTGGTGAGCTGAAGCACGAGGATGCGCAATAGTTTGTCGAACCATAGCACATGGATGAGCGCCGCAAGCGTCGCACTGAGCGCTAGTCGAATGTGTCGAAGCACACGTCTCACGTCTCACGATTTATTCTTCGGATGCCCAAACTGAATGATGACGTAAGCTTCTTTAATCTCTGCAAATGGAATCACTTTTGATTCCGGTTTGCTTTTCTTATCCACAGGTTTCATTTCAATGGTGACCGAATCATGATCGGTGTTCGTCAGAACGCCTTCGACTTTGGATCCGTTCACTAATTCAATGCGAAGGGTCCGGCCTGTATGTTTCAGGTACTGTCTTGTGTATTTCAAGGGCCTGTTCACTCCGGGTGAAGAAACCTCCAGGGTATAAATACCTCCCAGGCTTGGTTCCACATCCAGAACTGACTCCAGAATCCTACTGATCTGGGTACATGCTTCAAGGCTAACTCCCTCATCTCCATCCACATAGACAGAGATATGCTTTGAGGCGGATATCTCCAGGTCCACCAGGTAATACTCCCCGCAGCGGCCTTCGTCGAAGGTCGAGCGGATCAATGGTTCCAGATGATTTAGGGCCGTGGTCTGTGACATAGTACAATAAAAAAAGGGAACTTATCTGTTCCCTCTACCGATTTTCGCGCTGCAAATATAGGTCTTTTCTGCCAAATAACCAAGTATGTCCGGCATTGACAGTTCTTTGTTGCGGACAATCATGGGAGTTCAGAATTATGCTATATGACGTTCAGTATTTGTATATCAGTCCAAATTGCAGGCTAAAAATTGACGAGGTGCTCGGAATCGTTTTTCGGAATTATAATTGTTATTTTTAATAAATGAAAACACCATTCATCCATATTCTTTACTACCATCTGTTGATCATTGGTCTTTTTATTCCAGTTTCTGTAAAAGCACAACACTTGAAATCACAGGTCGAAATCCAGGGAGGTGCCTTTACAGACTGCTTTCAATATATGATCCATGACCAGCTTGAAAATTATTATGTGGGAGTAAGATATGGAACAAATAGAGACAGTATAATCGCAGGAAATACTACGGTGTACGCACTCCGTAAAGATCCCATGAATATTTTTCTCGGTCTTTCAGACTTCTTTTTTCTAAAATTTAATATGAAGCACGAATTAATTGGGTCATTCGTGATAGATAATGCAGAACAAGTCAGGGATTTTTATAGCGATGGAGTTCATACATTGTTAAGCATGACATTATATGACTATGAGAATGGAGACAGCCTCTATCCAATTACACTTGGAGGTGATGTGGAAGTTGAAAGAAAAGGGAACAGGGGTAAAGGCATCTTGGTGGTATTGGATGAAAACATGGAATTGGATAAAGTTGTTATTCCATCTGCAGGGGAATTAGGAGAGGTAGTTTTGGATGGCGATGAAGCTTACCTTACGTTCTTATGGATATGGCTTTGCACCCCCAGGCAATGCACTTCCTGTACAGATGGTCAAAGTTATAGCATGGTACAAAAAAGTGCCACAAGATGTGTATCAATTGGTAACCATGCACCCTAATAAATAGTGGAATATAGAAATCTTAAATATTTTATGGGGGCTTGTGGTTCTCTCACTCACTGGAGTACTTCTATTGAGGGTCTAATTGTTAGAATAAATAAGTACCATTCGGATTTTAACATTAATATGTTAAAAATTGAGTTTAAAGAGGCCTTACAGGATCCAAATGTTAATTGGGTACGAATGGCTTTAGATTGTAAATTTGTCTTTTCTAGTAATGACAGTCCACCTATACACATGAGTACTGAGAACTTATTAATATTTTTGGATTCAGCTGATTTTAGTATTTATCCACATTTTCGCATTGCACAAGAAGAAAGAGATGATATTAAAGAAATGTTCAAATTAAGTCATATTGAAAATGAAACTAATATTAATGATTTACTCGGATCTAAATTGTTGAACCAATTGAAATTTGAAATAAAACATTGTTTAAAAACTTCATTTGGACCAATATCTTATACAAATAATGATATAATTTATTATCTTAAGAAATTGTCATGGGGTTATTTATTTCCAGGTAATTTAAATATTGATAGATTATTTGAGCTTGAACTAGATATCAATGAAAGGCTCAAAAATAATACTGAAAATGATGGTTGGCTAGAAACGAGCAATATTGTATCTTTATTATCCGATAGATTTACGAAAGTTGATTTATATGAACTTAGTAAAATAAATTGGGGCGGAAATGTGTTGCATTTAAGGCATTACACAAATCCATTTACATTAGGATTTAAAAAATACTTTGAGGGCAATGTAAATTAATAAAATGATGAATTTAGTAGGGTCATTCAAATTTATTTGTCTTTGACGTTTTGAAAAAATGAAGATACTAAATCAATTTAAACAGATTATTGTTTATTTTCAATTGTCTCAGTTAATGATGAATTTAAAGGATATAGTTGGAAAAGCTATAAAGACAAGTATTTATTCAAAGCTTTATTTTTTCATCTTAGCATTATTACCATTCACAAATATTGATTCTCAAAGTGTTTTATTAAATTCTGAAATCCAGCGAGGCGTTTCGAGCAACTGCCAGAAATTTATGATCCATTATGAAAATGATAACATGTATGTGGGGGTTGAAAATGACCCATTTAGACCGAGTTTTAGTATTGGGGATACGTCAGTTTATGCTTATCGTGAAGATCATCCAGGTATTCAATACAATCTAACGAATCTTTATCTTCTAAAATTTGATATCGACCAACGCCTTATAGGGTCTTTCATAATTAACAATTCAGAGAATGTGACTGATTTCTATTCCACCAGAGATCACAATTTCATTTCTATGACCATATTGAAAGATTGGGGTCAAATAGATAGCTTGTTACCAATTGCACTTGAAGGATAGGATACAATTGACAGAAAGGATAACCGTGATTAAGGTGCGTTAATAGTGCTTGATGAGAATTTGAAATTTGCAAAAGTCGTTTTCCCAACCAGTGGACGAATAGGACAGATAGCTGCAGATGGCCAATTCGCATATATGGAATTAAGAATCCCAGACCGTGTGCCATATATGCTCGTTGACCAGGATACTGTTTAACTGATTTTCTCTCCTATGTTCGTGAGCCGATAGTCCAAAAGGATATTTTCAAACTTTATCCGAATCCTGTCAGGCAGGCAACCGATATAAATATTGAATTCAATCAAGAACTTCAAACGGGGGGATCACATTTTACGATCATTGATCAAAATGGAAGTGAAGTATTATGTGGGAATGTAGATCCGAACCAGGATCAATTTCAGATTGAAACCACAACCCTTCTACCCGGTGCTTACTGGGTTGTTATGAATAAAGGTATTATGAAAGAAGTTGAGTTACTTATCATCCAATAATTCTTCAATCTCCTCTCTCCTTAAAACCAATTTTTCCTGGAATTCCTTTTGGTTGGATTACGTTGAGAAATCTGCTGAATCAATTTATTTGGTTTCGCCAATCCTTGAACACAAAACTCCGGGTATAATAAGTTTGTATATTACAAATGCGATATGGTGTATCGCAGATTGTATGCAACTTTGCCCCTTGTTTTTATTCCTGGTTAATTCTTCCACTCATTTTTCCATCTTTCAAAGTCTGATAAGCGAACATTGAAGCGGGCAATATTCCCCTCATGTAAACTCATCAATTCTGTTTCAATAGCTTCTTTAAATTTCCTGCGATCCCTTTCGGATATTTCATTTGCTTTTCGCTCTATTAATTCTTTCGTCATTAAATAGGGCAATCTCCCGGAGACAATTTCAAATAGGAGTGCACGAATATTTTCTCTGTACTTTATACGAAAAGGATCAGGTTCGCCTAACGATTGTCTTAATGCTGAATATCGGGCAGATGACCGTTCGTATGCCCACAAGAAAACATCTTTCAATAATTCTATACTGTTTAATTCATAAACAGCAAGTATTCCCTTTATATAAAGTGAATCCGGGACATCAACAAAAGAAATGGGAACGAGATTTTTTTTATTTAGGGAAATATTTGCAGCAAGCCTGGAAACACGTTTGTTTACATCATCAAATGGCTGGAGATAGGGTATATGAACCATAGAGAAAAATGACTGCTCAAAAGGATCATTAATTTGATTTACTTTCTCTAACAACTTATCGAACATCTCTTCTATGACCTGAGGGATACCTGGTGGAGTATATACTGATCGTTGAATGCCAACAGCGAATGATCTTAGTCTTCCGGATGCTGTTGGATCAGGCAGGAGATTGTTAGAAAGTAATGCGTGAATATTTAATATTGTATATCGATTAAATCCAATATCTTCTGAGTTAGCCACAATAAACTCAATAGCCTCCTTATGATTAAGGATCATTTGCGCATCTTTTGCCGACTTATGATCGGCAACTTTACCCATTGAAATCAGTCGCTGCGTATCAAGGAGGGAGTAAGAATTTCCTTCTAATCTGCTTGAGTTCCATGAGAAATCAATCAATAACCGTTGAAGAATATCCTTTGCATACGTCCCTGCAGGTTCATTTTGTCTTGCAGTTTTTCCCAAATCCACTAGTCTTTCCTTTTCAGCTTCAGATAAGTAACCAGATACATTTGGTGTATATGATTCCAAAAATTCTCTGTGATAACCAACCGGGGTTCGCTTAGTTTCCGGTTTATTGACCAGAATAAGAATGTTCTTACTTTTTGTACTTAAAGTTATTAGTTCAGTTTCGGGCAGTTGAGAATCACGGTCTACATTCAAATTAAGTTTATAGGTAGTCCCTTTTGTCTTCCCAATTTTCTCAACAATTTCTTGTCTTATTAACTTATTTAATCGTCGTAATAGAGTCTTTTCATTAATTGCTGTTCCAATATGCACTTTGATTTGTAAAAAGGAAAGCGCTTTATTCTCCTTTCGTAGGATTTTCTTTATTAAATCTAAGTCATTCTGTTCTTTCGTCATGGTGAAGGTATTTGTGTTCTAATTTTTTGATTGTGAGTCATTTAGACTATTATGGACCTATTCTAGACATATTAAGATATATCTAGCCACTTTATGCCTAATTAGACAAATCCATTCGAATTTAGACAAATTTAGTTGTATTTAGACAAATAAAGCAATAATTAGACACTTTTAAGTGTATATAGACAATAATTTAATTATTTAGACAAATCCAGACATATTTTGACGAGTTTTAATAACCAACTTCTCATCCACTATCTTTGTTCTTACCGTGCCAATGATACAAGAACTCCTTTCCAAAGCCCTCAATAGAGAGTTTCTGACCGCCGAAGAAGGCCTCCACCTCTTCGAACATGCTCCTACCTCCTCACTGATGTATGTCGGAAACCAATTGCGTAAGGAAATGGTCCCCGGCCAAAAAGTCACCTGGATCATCGACCGCAACTCAAATACCACCAATGTCTGCGTCGCCAATTGCAAATTCTGCAACTTCTATCGCAGACCAGGTCATGCAGAGTCATATATAACAACCATCGAAGAATACCGGGTCAAAATTGAAGAGACCTTCAGATTAGGTGGCGAGCAACTCCTTTTGCAAGGAGGCCACCATCCGGATCTTGGACTTAATTATTATGCAAATCTCTTCCGGCAATTAAAAAAAGAATATCCCCAACTTAAACTGCATGCATTAGGTCCGCCGGAGATAGCACATATCTGTCATCTTGAAGAAATGAGCCATGATGCCGTACTCAGAGAACTTCATGCAGCAGGATTAGATTCACTACCAGGTGCAGGTGCTGAAATTCTAAATGACAGAGTCAGAAGATTAATTTCAAAAGGAAAATGCGGTGCACAGGAATGGCTCGACATCATGCGCGCTGCTCATCGTATCGGTTTGACAACTTCCGCTACGATGATGTTCGGCCATATCGAGACCTTGATGGAAAGAATGGAACACCTGGTAGACATCCGCAAAGTTCAATCGCAAAAACCTGAAGGCGCTGTCGGATTTCTTGCTTTCATTCCTTGGCCTTTTATGGATGACGGAACATTACTAAAAAAATTAAAACGTGCACGCAATCAATGCACGGCAGATGAATATATCCGCATGATCGCGATCAGCCGTATCATGCTTCCCAATATCAAACACATCCAGGCCTCATGGCTTACCGTAGGAAAACAAACTGCACAAGTCTGTCTTCACTCTGGCGCCGATGACATGGGTAGCATCATGATCGAAGAAAATGTGGTCTCTGCGGCAGGTGCTCCATTCCGCTTTACAGCAGATGGAATACAACAAGCGATACGTGATGCAGGATATACACCACAACTGAGAGATCAGCAATATCACGAGCGTGTTGTACCCGAAAATATTCAACAACAGGTGCTCAATCAGGCCACGATGATCATTGATTGATGGAGAATTTTTTCGCAAAACGGAGTTTTGCTGACGCACAAGCGTAAGCACAGCTTACGCTTAACAATTTATTTTTTTGGTGTAAACTTCGTCTGCATCAAAATACAACAACGTTTTTTTTGGTGCAAACTTCGTTTGCATCAAAATGCTTCATCGTTAAGCTTAGGCTGAGCCTAAGCTTTCGTGTCAGCAAATTTCAGATTTGCGAAGTGTAGACCTTGGTACGCAAAACGGAGTTTTGCTGACGCACAAGCGTAAGCACAGCTTACGCTTAACAATTTATTTTTTTTGGTGTAAACTTCGTCTGCATCAAAATACAACAACGTTTTTTTTGGTGCACCCTTCGTCTGCATCAAAATACAACAACGTTAAGCTTAGGCTGAGCCTAAGCTTTCGTGTCAGCAAATTTCAGATTTGCGAAGTGTAGACCTTGGTACGCAAAACGGAGTTTTGCTGACGCACAAGCGTAAGCAAAGTTTGAATTATTAATTAAGTTCTCCCTATTTGTCTTTTCCGCCCCTTTTCCGCCTTTTCTGCCTTTTCTGCCTTTTCTGCCTCTTCTGCCTCTTCCCCCTTCCTTAATCTGTATAAATCACCTTATGCCAAAATCTAAATCCAACCCTCGCCTCAAAAACCACATTGGTCAGTTTCGTTTCTGGCAATATGACTGCAGACCCATCACTATATGTATACCCTGTATTCTGTGGAGGTATGAACATTTGTTCAGATAAATCAGGCGATACACCCAGTTCGATGACCACACTCACTAATTCACTCAACGGTAATTCAATTCCACCATTGACATCCACACCATAGGTGATTTTATTTTGGGCTCCTTCAAGTCCTGCAAACAGATATCCAAATTTTGCTTTGACATTATAATCACCACGCAGACCAAAACCATAGGAGTAATGTTTCGCTCCAAATTCCCGACGTTGTTTTACTCCGATACTGAAAGACAGGTTATGAAACTCCATGGCATATGAACTACCCGGATGCTCTATAGTGTCCGTATCATAATATCGTTGCACATTGACAGCACTTCCTTTGACATGGTATCCAAGACTCGCATAAAGTGAATTCGGACTGATCTCGCTGGAAGATTCCAAAAAGACAAGTGCGTGATACCGCAGAAATGGTTCTTTCGAAAATCCATTCAGCTTCTGGTTACTCAACGTAGGTCCGGCCATGAAACCAAACACACTGCCCTGCCCCATGACAGATGATACAATGGCCATACCTGCAAGGATGATCAGGACTAGTATTTTAATTTTTGTTTTCATCGCACTACGAGCTTTTGACCGATTGATAATGTATCAATGGATAAGTTATTCATTTTTTTGAGTTCTTCCACCGACATGCCATATGACCTGGCTATTCCATACAGCGTATCTCCTTTCGAAACGGTATGTGCAGGAATCAATTCTACTGACTTTGGTGTAGTGATCGCCACTGTATCCAATTTAGATTGCAATACAGGTGCAGCAGCTGGAGTAGGGACAGGCGTAGAGACAGGTTTAGTTGCCTTTTCGACGTTGACAGGTTTAGATGTCGCTGCTGCTACAACTTTACTTTTATTGACCACAGGTACTGCATAAGGATCAACAAGCTTAAGTGCCGATTTAATTTTCCCTTTCAATAAAAGTTTTTGATTTGGCATTGGCGTTTCGTTATTCGCCAGACCATTTCGTTTTTGCAATGCACTTAATTTGATTCCATATTGCTGCGAAACCGATACCAGACTCTCATCTGCTTTGAGCATATGATATTTCTGATGGCCTTTGTATTGATTTCGTTTAGGCTGAAGATAGACGCGGGTTCCGGGCGTGAGCAATTGTTCTTCATCCCGAATATCATCATTATACTTGACGATCTGTTTGGCTCTGAGATCAACCTGAGCGGCCAGGGAATTGGGACTATCTGCTTTACCTGCAGTGATATATTTGATGTCATTGTAATATCGAACAGGTCGATATGATTTTAAATCTTTCGAACCGGCTATTGAACCACCATCATACGTTTCAGAATCCAATTCGCTCAGATCATATTTCTCAATGATGTCAATCAGGCGGTCAGCATATTTTGGATCAGTAGCGTATCCTGCTTTTGACAATCCTTTTGCCCATGCTTTATAATCTGTTGACTTGAGATCAAATAAGAATCCATAGCGGTTAGCTTTCGCAGGGTCCGTCAGAAAATCAGAGTGCGCGATATACGAATCGTAGACGCACGAAAATTCCCTAAAACAGGATTTGACAAGTTTTCCATCTTCATAATCGTCGTCTTCTTTTTTAAAACACTTACCATTCCAGTCACTTCCACATTTGATCCCGAAGTGATTGTTGGCTTTACAGGCGAGATCACTTTTTCCGCAATTGGATTCCAATATTCCCTGAGCGAGTTTGATGCTGGCCGGAATACCTGTGCGGGACATCTCAGCTATAGCGATGTCCTTATACAGGTTGATGTAACCCGTATAGTCCTGACAAAAGCTTAGACGGCAGATGATGAATAACCCACCTGCCAATATCCATTTTTGAATCATTTGGCCAAATTGTAATGTTGATCGAACATATTATATTTTAATTTAATATCAAATTTCGAGCCAGATTTCTGCATTCGGCTTTGAATTGGATTTATAACTCTGATCTTAAAACCTCTACTATCCAGCCAGAATCACAGTGTGGCTCACCTAAGCGTGCCACACATAAGTGTACCATACTGTTTTAAACTGCTGATTTTCAATTGCTTACCATACTTATGCATATTCATTTCTGATTTCAGTTTTGAATACTTTTTTCTCAATGAATAATTCCACTAACTTGCCTTTATAAACGCAATACCGATCTCCCTTTATTCTACGTTTAACCCATAAACCATCTAAATTTCTTCTACATGAACCTCATTGAACTTCTTCAGGGTCACCTGGACCAAAATCTTATCGGACAACTTACCAACCATATTGGTGCCGATTCACCCGCTCAGACAGAGGCCGCAGCATCAGGTATTATATCCACACTGATGGCCCAATTGTCCAAAAATGCAGCTACTCCTGAAGGCGCCAGCTCACTAGTCAATGCACTTGATCGTGATCACGATGGAAGTATATTAAATGACGTAGCCGGATACCTGATGGGTGATAAACAAACGGACAATTCAAGCACATTGGATGGCGCGGGAATACTCGGACACATACTTGGAGGGAATCAATCTAATGTAGCAGCTATGTTAGGCAAGATGACCGGATTAGATCAATCGCAGATCGGAAAGCTTATGATTTCACTTGCACCCATGGTACTTGGTGCGCTTGGTAAAGAAAAAAATCAACAGGGTCTGGACAGCAGCAACATCGGCGGTCTATTGGCAGGTACTGTCAAATCACAAGTGAACGAACATCAGGAAATGGATCTCCTGCACAGATTCCTTGATGCAGATGGTGACGGAAGTGTCATGGATGATCTGGCTAACATCGGAATGAAATTATTTTCGCGTAAATAATGCAAAGACTTTTCAAATTCTCAGTCAGGGCACTAGGTATTGCATTCATATTTTGTTTTATCATTTTGGCATCGCAAGGATGTACATCAAATCATAAAACTGGTGATGAAGAAGGGATGACAGGCAATCCGGCGATTGACCAACTATCGGACTCCATAAAAGCGTCCCCTCGCAATGCAGATCTATACCTGAAAAGAGCTCAGATTTTTTACGACAACCAGGCTTACGATCAGGCCATCGCAGATCTCGCCCAGCTGATGAGAATTGATTCTACCAATCTAAAAGCCCATCACTTGCTGGCTGATGTGTATATGGATCACTTGCAATCTTCTCTTGCTCTACAGACTCTTGAGAGAGCTGCCAAATTATATCCGGACAGCATCCACACGAAACTCAAGCTCACCGAATTTCAATTGATCCTCAAGCAATATGGTGCAGCGATGAATACGCTGGCAGATATCATGAAAATTCACCCCGGCGATCCGGAAGCTCTTTTCATGTTAGGTATGGTGTATCGTGATCAGGGCAAAACTGAACTGGCAATTGGGGCTTTTCAATCAGCAGTTGAGCGCAATCCGGACAATGCTGAAGCCTGGGTCATCCTCGGAGATTTGATGGATCGCACACACAATCCATTGGCCATTCAATATTTTGACAATGCCATTCGTGTTGCTCCAAAAAATATAGCGGCCTGGCATGCTAAAGCTTATTTTCTTCAAAACAATGACAAAATACCGGAAGCCCTTGAGATCTACAGGCACATTCATACCCTCGATCCACAGTATTCGGATGCCTATCTCAATGCGGCTATTTTATTGATGTACCATGATAGTCTTGATGCCGCCTCAAAAGAATTAGATATTCTTCAAAAGATCGATCCTACAAATGCTGCCACATGGTTCTATAAAGGAAAACTCCACCAACTGCGTGGTGAAAAAGATCTTGCAAAAGCCGCCTATGAACAGGCATTGAAACTTGATGACAAATATGAACAAGCAAGAGATGCGATGCAGGAATTAAAAGAATGAACCGATTTTCAATTTTCGATTTTCGATTTTCGATTCTAGATATTAGATATTAACTTTAAAAACATTTTCGCAAATCGCAAATCGCAAATCGCAAATCGTAAATCGTAAATCGTAAATCGTAAATCGTAAATCGTAAATCACAAATCGTAAATCGTAAATCTCTTATCATGGCTGTTCTTAAAGTAATCGAACTATTAAGCGATTCTTCCAAAAGCTGGGAGGATGCAACTGCTAAAGGTGTTGCTAAAGCATCTAAATCATTGAAAGGACTTAAATCCGCATATGTACAGAATCAGAGCGTGGTCATCAACAATGGAAAGGTCACATCTTATCGTGTGAACCTGAAAGTGAGCTTTGAGATCATCTGAAACTCATCAAATTTCAGTAAAGTAACCTTGGGACCGGGAATCATTCCTGTAATAGGTTTTGAGTCTATTTAGGTTTATCGGTTTCATCAGTAACAGGTATACCACCGGCTCCGCATGGCCTTATTCGGGCACTGAATGTTGAGGTTCTTTCTGCTGTAAATCCAGGCATAAGTAATACATGGTTACCTGCCTGAAAATGGACAGTTGCATTTTCCGTGCCCACAATTTGTGCAGTAGAATTAATATAATCTGTCGCTTGCCAAAAACGATATCCTGATTGTGCACCAGAAATGGTCAGGAATAAAGGACAGGATTCAACAAGGCTATTAGTCCATATCCCCCGGCCAAAAGTGGCACAATGGATCTTACTATTTGGCTGATCCAGGACTAAATCCGTAACAGGGGCATTGGGTAATCCATTTTTGTAAGGCATCCAGTCATCCATCGCCTGAGTGCGGTAAAAAACACCAATATCTGTCCCAATGTATACATCTGATGAGGACGTAACCACAATACTCAGGATGGGTACATTTGGTAGCGATCCGGACCAGTTCTCCCATCCTGCGCCCGCAAAAAAGGAACGATACACTTTTATTCCCTCTGTATATCCTGCAAAGGTGACATACACCCTGCTATCATTAGTAGGATCAACCCCGATATCAGTGATCTTAGTAGAATTAGTGATGGGAGGGAAGCCTGGATTCGTGTGCAAAGAGTCCCAGGTTGTTCCCAGATCGTCAGATCTCCACAATTTTCCACTCTCATTTGGAGTATAAGTAGGCGAACCTGCGCTGTAAATCCTGTTTGAATTACTTGGACAATTAGCCATCGCCCAATTGCCACTTGCTCCTGTATTGGTCCAGGTAGTACCCTGATTTGAAGATTTGAATACTTTTGAAAAACCGGCAAAGACAATACTTTTGTCAGTGATATGCGTCAGGACATTTCCAAAAAACTCCTTATCAGCCGGACCTAAAGGAGTGATAGAGTCCAGGTCAATTCCTCCATTTCGTGATCGATACAATTCTCTATTTCCACCCACATACATTGTATCCGTAGTATTCGGTGCGTATGCCAGCATGAATCCGTCAACAAACAGAACCTGATCAAAATCCGGATTATTGATAGTCTGTTGTATGACTCCATTGTCCTGCAACCCTGCAAGTAAAAAATCAGGATTCGCTGAAGTACCCGCGAGATGATAGACCTGTGAGGCTTCAAATTTATTGACCAATGATGTCCAGGATGATCCATTGTCAGTGCTCTTGTATATGCCTCCATCATCGCATGAATACAGATTTCCATTCAACGGATTGAAGGCAAGCATGTGATGATCAGCATGGGGACCAGTTGAGGTTAGCCAGGAATTTCCCCCATTATTGGAACGATAGGTAAACACAGCTCCTGTCACCACTTTATTTGTATCCACCGGAGATACAGCCATGCTGTGTGAATACCTTGCCTGCTGATAATTATCATTAGCATTTTTTCCTAGAATATTAGGAGAATTACTCATTTCCTTATAGGTCACTCCATTATCAATTGATTTGTAAAACCCTGCAAAATTTCCAGAAATCGTATCGGAATCTGCAGCCAATAAATAAACATTCGATGGTTTGGCCGGCGTCACTGCCAACTCTAAACGTACATTATTTGTGATAGTACTATCCAGTGAAGAAGACAGCCATGTCTGACCCCCATCACCTGAATAGAGCAATTGAGAACGGCCTGCTGCATATGCGCGATTGGCACCAGGTTTAAATTCCACATCATGAAATTCTCCATCTTTCACTTTAGTCCATGCGTTTCCTCCATTGGCTGTCCGGTAAAGTCCCTCAGTAGTAGCTACCAGAAGCACATTAGCGTCTGTAGGATTCATCACCATCTTCAAGGGTCGGTAATCCATAGTGTCGAGGGGACTGGTCTGGAACCATGTGGCCCCTGCATCATTTGATCTAAATACACCCTGGGATTTGCGCTGATAACTAAACTGAGCTACCAGGCCTCCGAAAAAATCAGAATCACCATCGCCTGTCAGAATGTAGATCACATTTGGATTGGCCCAACTGACAGCAACACCACTTATACCAAGTGAGGCAATAAAATCAGTAAGCGGTGTCCATCTGACGCCATCATCCATAGTTTTCCACAATCCTCCACCGGAAGATCCGACATAATATGTGTTCGGATCCGTCGGATGAAACGCGATACGATCTGCACGACCCAATCCAAAAGTATCAATTGATGCAGGGCCAAGAAAAGTCCAGAATTTGTTGATTGTACGTGTAGAACCAGCCGTCTGATTGTAAGCCATCATATTTTTTTTATTGATGTTGACAAATTCAGCCTGTGGCCCGAGCCGGTCTGAATAATACCACTCCCAACGCTTCCAATGTTTTAGGGTGGGCAATTCTTCATTGTATCCTCTCCAACCAGCTGGCTTTCCGGCATAATGCTCATCGACTACTTTCATGATCTCTGCCAAAGATGATTTCCCACTGAGCTTGGTCTTTAATGTTGTTTGAGAAAATATAGCTAAAGGCAGAAGAAGGAGTAGACAGATCGTGATATGGATCTTATATGTGTTTGATATTTTCATTATATCGGATATTAAAAAATTTTGAAAATAAAATAAACATGATCATTCTGCTCATTTCATTTTAGATTTCAATAACTCTACTTCCTGTGTTAGCTCCTTATTTGCATTATGAAGCTCAATAACATAAAGTGTCAACTCCTCTATTTTTTCTAAAAGTCTTCGTTGCATATCTCCAAGTTCAAAACCTTCTTCTTCAACTTTTTTTGCAGAAGGCAATCCGGGAAGATGGCCCGAAATACTGATTTCATGTTTAAGCACATCAAGCGGCTTAAGTGCATAGTTGCTTTCAAAAACATAATCCGGCCAGTTTCCGCTTAATTCTACCCTGATCTCTTCGGAAATAATCTTTCCGTCAACGGCCAATAAATACTCTGATGAAGGAAGATTTGCTTCAGAACTTATTCCTATACCTACCTGACCATTCTCCAGTCCGCACAATAGAAGGTTACCGGCATCATGTTGCACATAGAAAGGGGATGGTGCTCCATTATTTCGCGCCATGATTTCGTTGTCGTCCATTACGATGTTAGTGCTTGAAATCGCACCTGTGACGAGATATCCTTGCGTAGTCAGTGAGGCGTCAACACCACCAGTGATATGAAGTTTCGATACAGGACTTGAATTTCCGATTCCAACTCCGGTATTCGTACTATTACAAAGTGATAAATTACCTCCCCAGTATTGAAGAAACAAAGTACTGGCGGCACCATTGGATCGGGCCTGGACTTCATTCGGATCCATGACAATATTGGCCGCATTGGTAAGTCCGAGTTGCATATATCCTTTACCGGAAAGACTTGCTGCATACCCATTCGTAATATGAAATTTGCTATCCGGGGCTGAAATGCCTAAGCCAAGATCACCGTCACTACTCAGGATCATATCAGGCGTATTGACATCAGCCAGTTCATTGATAAACCATCTGTGTGCTCCCTGTGACTTGTAATACATTTCGTATGTATCTATGAGACTAACACGTGAAGTAGAAACTGTATCCAAAAAACCTCCGATACTACCTGGTATTTTAATCCATCCTAAACCCACTGTCCCTGCATCTTCAAGATTTCCGTAGATCGCAATTTTATCTTTTTGAGAAGTTGCCAAACCAGCAGTAGTCAATCGCATTTCGCCATGGACTTGCAACTCGGTAGTCGGGTTGATTGTATTTATGCCTACAAATTTATTGACGCGATCGGCGAAGATCAGCCCGTCTCCAACATTCAGATTTCCACCCGAAGGTTGAACTCTCAAAGGCAAAAACGATGATGCCCCATAACTGGATTGCAATAAATCAAAATCCAGGATCATATGACCTTCACTGAGATCGCCCAGTAGTGCAAGACCACCGGGAGTATTCACCTGGCCACTGGAAGATAAATGAAAAGGTGCCTGTGGAAAAGGTGTATTGATACCCACGTTTCCTCCGAAAGGTTGAAGTTTCATAGAGTAGGGGTTCATTCCGAAATTAGATTGCAGAATATCAAAATCCAACTCCATATGTGCCTCAGAAGTATCGCCAAGAACGAGCAAACCTCCTGGTGTATTGACCTGACCCGAGCTACTGATATGAACCGGTGCCTGAGGATTATTGGTCAATAAACCTATTTTCTGCGCATGCGTAATCTGGAAGATAATGAACGTCGATAGGATCAGAATTAAAGCACGTTTTGTCATTATTCAGGAATTTAGTAATGAAATAAATATTGATGATTTTGCAGATGGGGATTCCCTACACCTACTTTTATAGGAACCAAAAATATCTCAGGCGTTCAGAAAATAATGTCACCAGTTTAGGAATGGTAAGACCTGGTTTAAGAACGGACCTTAAACCTTATGTCGGGAAGGATAGTGATTTTTTAAACCTGCGCTAACTTCTCTATGGCTTGTGTTCTCTGACCCAGGTTCTTAACTCCACAAACGCTCCCTGTAGTGATCAATTTTTCCGCCATCAGTAGAATGATATTCGCCCATGGCATCTGCTGTCATGCAGCTATGTACGGGTAGCCATAGTGAGAGGTCTCCGGGTTTGCACAGATGAAATGTTCGTTCAGTGCATTGAACTACGCCATGTTCCTGTGAGAGTGATGAAATATAGGGTCCACCCAAAGTCTCCGATGTGGACCAACTTTTACCATCAGGTTTGACCCACCGCCCAAAACATTTTTGCCCTTCTTTCAGCGTGAGAAAATCTTTTGCAAAATGAATGCCTCCGCCACAGATGATCCATTGCCATCTATCCGGATGAACGGCTACGACCGGACAAGCCATGGCCACTCCGATATCATCAAGATGACAAGAGCCTATTTCTTCCTGCTGAAGATCATAGAAAACAAAATTGCCGGGACGAAATTCATCAATCGGTCCAAATGTGGACAACATGGAGGCTGCAGGGGTATCACCTAACGAAATTTTCAATTCAGGAAATGCAGATTTATATCTCTTCTTTATTTCTTTCATTATATCCACCGCATTGAGATGGGTTCGCTCAACTTGCGTCACTGATTTACTCTGATAACTGTGGCCGGCATGCCCTAAAAGACCAATGAGATTAAGCTGTGGGTAAGATTTAATACGTTCGATAATATCATCGATGAGCATGGTATCTTCCGGACGTATACCTGTCCGGTGTGTCCCGACATCTATTTTTATCCAGATAGAAACATTGTCTGTTAATTCTTTACCCAGGACATCAATTGTATCGGGATCCACCACCAACAATCCAATTCTGATTTTCTGGGAAAGTCCCTTTATGTCCTCAATCTGCCTTATGTTGACCGGAAAAGCGATCGTGATGTCATCCCATCCATTCACAGCGAAAAATGTGGCCATGCCGACGGAGGAAACAGTGATCTTATCAATGCCTTCATCCCTAAACCAGGAACCAACAATATGCGACTGATGAGTCTTGAAGTGTGGCCTTAGTTCAAATCCATTGGATGCTGCTTTTTCAATCATGCCGTGAATATTTGTCTTACAGCGATGAGGATCGAGAAGAAGAGATGGTTTAATGATGTGTTGGTAGTTCATGGGCGGAAATTAAAGCATATTGGGCATAAGGTTGTGGGTGAAAAAAATGGGTCGTTCAGATTGAACATGAATTGGAGAAAATGAACGTAATTAGCAGTCAGAAAATAAAGAAAACGGATAAAAATCTTCGTCCTGGCAACAGATTGCAGCGGGCAGGAGATAAAAATCGCACCCTCAAAAACAAAAGTGATGAATGCCCAACAAGATGAGAATAAGGATAAACCATTGGATGTTCAAAACGAAGTGCGACAAGACGACCATCATTCAGAAGGCTTAGGCGTACTTAATCTCACCGTCATCTTTCTCTCTATCTATGTTTTAGGGGCATTATTAGTCGACACACTCTACAAACTACCTCCTGAAACTTCCCGCTTATTGAATTATATTGATAATTCTATCTGCGTTTTGTTTTTCCTGGATTTTATTGTCCGCCTTTTTCATGCGAAGAATAAAAAAAAATTTATGCAATGGGGTTGGATTGATTTGGTATCCAGCGTGCCCATGGTTGATTTTTTAAGAGTTGGAAGGGTTTTCCGACTGATACGTTTACTTCGGGTCATCCGCGCTTTTCGATCGACCCGGCTACTGGTACACCATATTTTCAAGAATAGGGCTCAGGGTGCATTTACGTCAGTGACGATATTTGCGATATTGCTTGTTATCTTTTCAGCGATAGCTATCCTACAGGTTGAAAATGATCCAAATAGCAATATCAAAACGGCTGAAGATGCGATCTGGTGGGCTTATGTTACGATCACAACAGTCGGGTATGGAGACAAATATCCGGTGACCACTGAAGGGCGTCTTATTGCTTCAGTATTAATGACTGCAGGCGTCGGTCTTTTTGGGACGTTTACGGCTTATATTGCATCCTTGTTTGTAGAGGATCAAAATATAAAAAACAAAAATAATGATGCAAGCAAATGAGACCCAGGGAGATATCCTTTCCTGATCATAAAGGCTCTCAAACGCTTGCCATTAATGTATATCAATCCGGAAGTTAGATGATAGAATTTCTTAGAAAATTAAATTGGCTGTTTCCAATCCTTATTCTACTCACTTTAGGATTTGGGATGATTGGCTTTTATCAGTACGATCTTCTGAATAATATTCAACCCTATTGGCTTTCCACCTTTTATTTAAGTATACAACTATTCGTACTGGAGTCAGGCAGCCAATCCGGGGAGATACCTTTGATCCTTGAAATCACCAGATTTCTTGCTCCTGCGCTTACTGCCGGCGGAATATTTGTTGCGCTGTGGGAACCCTTCAGTCAAAATTTTCTTCTCTTTAAGATCAGGTTTTGGAAAGACCATATTGTAGTATGTGGATTGAGTAAAAAAGCAGAACTTCTGATCAATGATTTTTTACGAAACAAAAATGAAAAATATAAAATCGTACTTATTGAGCCCAATGCCGAACATAGCAGTCTTAATAATCTAAGAAAAAAAGGTGTCATTGTGATAGAAGGTAATGCTACAGACGAAACCGTTCTCCTGAAAGCAAGTGTGCTGAAAGCTAAATATCTGCTGGCGCTGACAAACGACGAAAAAATAAATATACGGATTGCTCAGAAGGCTACAAACATTTATAATCAATTTCCGGAGATGGCGATGAAGTATGATATTCTTCAGGTCATTGTACATATCGATGATTTTTTCACGATGAATATTTTTAAAGAATTTCATGAAAAACCTATTCCGGGTGATAAAGAACAAAGAAGGGGTGCCATTAAAATAGATTATCATGTATTTTCTATACATCAATTGGCAGCGACATTCATGGTGGACACTTTCAGTCCCGACAAATATGTCAACCTGTCTGAAGAAACAGATCCGCCTGCACACCTTGTCATCCTGGGTGAAAATATTTCTGCTCAATATTTAATTCTTGAGGCGGCTTACATGTATCACTTCGGCAACCTTAAGCCCATCAGGATTACTGTCGTCGCTGAATCCCCTGATCTTTTCCGTGAACAAATACTTTCTCTCTATCCTTTTCTTGAGCATACTGTAGATATTCGGTATTCCTCTTATACTGCATTCTTCGCGAATCCATGCCCGGTACCTATCGATGAAATCTCTGTTTGTTTTATTTCGCTCGATGATGACGGAAAAAGCGTGTATTACGCTCGTAAACTCCGACAACATTTGTTTATCCAGGGCAAGGATACAAAACAAAATAGTATTGATTTATTTCATCGTTACAAAACTTTCAAATTTTCCTCACCACCTGTGAAAGTGCTGCTTCCCAGAAATACAGCGCTGATCAATATATTTGATGATGTCACCTCCGAATTGAATGCACTCAACATTGAGTTATTCAATATGTATGAAGTCATCTGCAACAAAAAAACAATAGTAGACAACCGCAGGGAAGAAGATTTTATTGCCAAACACATCCACTATGAATGGGCAAAGCATCAGGCTGAAAAACACAAAACAACACTGGGCTCGATGCAGGCGGAATGGGATAAACTGAAGGATGCCCAAAAAGATTCTAACCGACTACCGGCAAGACACATGTATATCAAATTGAGATTTGTGAAAGCTGAATTAAGTGATATCCAGTCAGGCGAAGAATTAAAATTTGATGATATCAGCGAAGAACTTTGGGATAAAATCGCCCGGATGGAACACAACCGCTGGAATGCTGAAAAGAATATCAATGGTTTTGTCCTGATCGATAAAGTCAGTGACAGGAATCTCGGTGTTTTCCTGAAGGACTATCTGAAATGCCATTGGGACCTCGTGCCATTTGACAGGCTAGATCACGAAACACAGGAGTACGATAAATATACTTTCAAGATGGCCCCTATCATTGCCAAGCTAAATCATAAAAAAATTCTTCGTAAACGAGCTGATGATTAATTAAACGTGCCTATCTATCAAGCAAATATGTATGGCCGTTTTTATCATGGATATTCACCTGGATTCTAAGGCTTTGAAATATTTTTTTTTCGAATCTTGTTCAAAACTAAATTCAGAAACTGCAACCTGAGCATATAGATCAGCTGCGCCTAAAATTTAAATTTTTTCAATCAATATTTCAATAACGTCTGATACACAATACCATACACTAAGCGATAGCTACCGCTTATACTGGAAATCGGAATTTTTCGTTACTTTAACCGGATATTTCCCCCCTCAATTCAAGGGATATTCCTTCAACAAGCAGATTTCAGGAAGTTAAAAAACGGCCCACAGCATTCATTATGTCAACGCAAAAGATATTTTTTAGCTATTCGAGATTTGATTCCAACTTTGCGCTTAAGCTCGCAAAGGATCTTCGGGAGGCCGGCGCTGACATTTGGATTGACCAACTTGACATTCCTGCGGGAAATCACTGGGATTCTGCAGTAGAAGGAGCACTCAGCAGCGCCTCATGTGTTCTGGTCATCTTATCTCCGTCATCAACTGCCTCCACCAATGTGATGGATGAAGTATCCTTCGCGCTTGAATCCGGCAAAAAAATTATTCCTGTACTCCTTGATGATTGTCTTGCACCTTTCAGGCTCAGAAGATTACAACGCATTGATTTTACATCTGACTATGGAGCAGGGTTTAATCAATTGGTCCAGGCCCTTAATCTGACGACCACAGATAGTGCAAAACATGATGATAGTGCGAAGGACGTTCAATCCAACGAGAGTTCAGATATGAATTCCGCTATCACCGCAGCCGATGAAAATGCAAAATGGGAAACAAATATTTGGGAAGAAGCCTGCAGGATAAATACTATAGAATCTTATAAAAACTACCTCAATCAGTCCATTAAAGGCGAATTCAAATCCGAAGCAAGACTATTCCTGAAACAATTGGAATTGCAGCAGAAAGAAGACGAGATTCAAGGACTGTTATGGCAAAAGGCAAAAGCAGAAAATTCAAAAAAGATTTACCAGCAGTATCTCGAAGAATATCCCCAGGGTAGTTTTCAAACCCTCG
>JBBSAQ010000039.1:0-40365 GCA_038252065.1 Chitinophagales bacterium | reverse complement strand
GCAGAACCTGAATGATCATTAGGATCCATTGTACCATTCTCGAGCTCGATATCAGCCAAAAAAGAATCAAGCAATGACTGTTCGATTTTTGATTTTCGCATCCTGTAGGCTTGTATCTGATCGCCCAAATGTGATTCGATTGATTCTAAAAGGGCGAGAGAAGGTTTTTCCTCGCCGTAATAGGATGCAGAGATATGTGTTGATGCCGAATCTTTGAGTGCAGGAATATGCACGAGGATATCATACCCCATCGACCGGTATTCTTCCTTCAGCGTATTGAGATCTTTTTCAGAGAATTGATACGGAAAATTTTTATCGTTAGACGCCATTTCGCGGATGATGCCTGTATCATCGTGGATCAGAACGCGCTGATCGGATTTACTCCCTGCGCTCATGATAAAACCTACCAGGACAGAAAACAATGCTATGCCTATAGGTGTCAGAAGTGTGACAAGAATAAATGTCTTCTTCTGAACACGGGTCAGGTATTCTCGTTTAGCGACAATCCAGATCTTACTACTACTCATGACTTATTCCTTTTACCAGGCGAATAAAGATTTCATTGATGGAAGGCAATATTTCGTGAAACGAATGAATCTGGCAACCTGCATTGATCAGATATTGGAGTAAAACGTTTGGAGCACCCTGATTTGGAATTCTGAATGTAGCCGTATGATCTTCGGATTTTACCAATTCCAATCCATCTCCATATTGTTTTGGCAAATCTCCTGAATAGGATATTTTGTAAAGATGTTCTTTGTAATTATTTCTGATCTCATGGACATTGCCCTCCAGGATATTTTTACCCTGGTTGATGAGAATAATGTTTTCACACATTTCTTCGACTTGTTCCATGCGGTGTGTAGAGAATATAATGGTCGTCCCTTTGTCTCTCAGTCTGAATATTTCATCCTGAATCATACTGCTGTTGATCGGATCAAGACCACTGAATGGTTCGTCCAGGATGATGAGTACCGGATCATGGACAATGGTAGCGATGAACTGGATTTTTTGTTGCATCCCTTTCGAAAGCTCTTCTATTTTCTTGTTCCACCAGTCAAGGGCTTCGAATCGGTCAAGCATCTCCTTGCACTTACGTGTGGCGTCCTGAACAGTTAGTCCTCTTAGCTGAGCGAGATAAATGAGGTGTGCACCGACCTTCATGCGTTTGTACAAACCTCGTTCTTCGGGCAAATAGCCCATCAGGGAAGGATGTTTTTTGTTGAGCAGCTCGCCCTGAAAATAAACATGGCCGCTATCGGGACCCATGATGGTGGTGATGATTCTGATCGTGGTGGTTTTTCCGGCACCATTCGGACCGAGCATGCCAAAGATTTTGCCCGGCTCTACTTCAAAACTTACTTCATCGACAGCGATGTGATCTTTGAAGCGTTTTGTTACTTTATCTAATCTTAAAATTGACATATATCGGGGTGTAAACAAAAACTTGTATTCGTCACAGGCGCCCAAAATAAATTTTTAAATCAAGACTTAAGGGAAAAAGTGAAAACAAAAAAAAAACGCCTGTCTTGCTTTTAAGACAGGCGCATCAAAACAAAACGAAAAACCAACTATATTTTTAAATGAGCTTTACTCATTATTTAAAGTCCCTTTTTTAAACGCACCGGAATGTCTAAATATTTACCATTCCTGTATACTTTCACTGTCACTGAATCTCCCACTTTCGCCAGATCTATTTTCTCTTTTAGATCATTGAATGTTTTGAGTTTCTTGCCATCAATCTCGACAAGAACATCATGAGGAAGGATTCCGGCATATTGAGCAGAACTGCTTTCAGATACTTCATCTACCAGTAAACCTTCGTTAATAGGTAATTTCTGTTCAGCAGCAAACTCTTCATCTAATACTAACACAGTAACGCCCAAAGATGTTCGCTCAATGTCCTGTCCATTTTTGATAATGTCGTTAGCTATACCAACTGCAAGATTGATAGGGATCGCAAAGGAATAACCAGCATAACTACCTGTCTCTGAGGCTATTGCTGTGTTAATACCCAACAGCCTACCATTTGCATCCACTAATGCTCCTCCGCTATTGCCTGGATTTATGGCCGCATCGGTCTGAATGAACTGTTCAATTGCTTTTTTTCCGGGGATAATATCAAGATCACGACCTTTAGCACTAATAATACCGGCGGTAACCGTTGATGTCAGATATTCAAAAGGATTCCCTACTGCCAAAACCCATTCACCTACCCTGGCCTTGTCCGAGTCAGCATATTCCATTGTCGGAAGATTTTTGGCATCGATTTTTACAACAGCCAGATCTGTACTCGGATCACGTCCCACGATTACTGCTTTATATTTCTTATTATCATTTGTCATGATGGTGACCTCATCGGCAAAATCCACGACGTGATTGTTTGTCAGGATATATCCATCGTTGGAAATGATGACGCCTGATCCGGCACCTTTTCTGATTTGGGGACCGTAGCCGAAGCCATCTGAATTAATACCAAAACGCTGAAAGAAATCCTGGAAAGGATCCTGACGTCTTCGATTCTGGGCTGTCTTTTCACTTTCTGAAGCTTCAATAAGGACAACCACCCTCTGTGCCAATTCTGCAGCGCTTGCAAAATCCGGCCCGGTGACCGGAGCAGGTGTAGAGAGGGATGCGGGTGTAGCCGGGTATCCGGTGGTAGCATTTAAATCCTGACCCGAAGAAGGTGCGGATGCCAAAGAGAATATTGACGAATGACCGAGAAGATTGAAATGTTGTGCATATTGTATGGCTCCAAAACAAATCAAACCTCCAAAGATGCCGGCAAGCATGAGCGAAAAAAATGGTTTCAGTTTCATAGTCTTTTCACTTTTTTGAGGATCGTAAGTGGATATCTAAACGGAAGTGTCATGCAGTTGGTATCATTTGTTTTTTCGTTTAACAATTGTTTAACAGCGGCCCATAAATGACGCTTTACATCAGCCGTGGCTTAAGCGCAGATAATTGCGGTGAAAGGCGTAAAACAAAAACTTTATACAGCGGAGAATTCAATGTGTGCATCAATTTCAACGCTTCTGATTTGAAAGGCTCAGAAGCTGTTGATTGAAATACAATCAATTCTTCTTTCCAGGATATATCTGTGTCGCCAAGTGCAAAACGGGCCAGGAGAATATTCCATTTTGCCGCAGTCGATTTTTCAAAAATAGAGTCCTCTAAAAAAGGCTGAAAAAGAAGAATGGCATCCTGAAATTTTTCCTCCCTGAATGCAATGTTAGCTTGTGTCCAACCTTTTACACTTTCTTCTTTTGTTTTATATCGTATCGTGTCCCTTTCGGAAGTATTGAGAAAGTGGCGCATGGCTATTGCGGCCGGATCAAAATGTCTGGTTGCCCACAACCAAAATCCAAGGAAGGATACGATAATCAAAATGGTAATGACTAGCCATCGTTGACGGAGAAAGCCGGTTTTACTCTTTTCGTCTGCACTATCGATTCGACGCAATTTCTCCCGCAGTTGTTTGTATCGGAGATATTTGACCACGTTGAAGGCTTCAATGCTCTGTTTTACCTGAAGTTGAATATCCGGATTTGTTTTTCTGAGATACTCCAATTTCTGCAGGTCATCAGGTTTAATCCTACCCAGGAGATACTGATCAATAAGTTCTAACAACTCTTTTTCTTCCATGCTTAAGGTGTTATAGTGTTTGCTTTCCCATTTTTCTATAGGTAATGTCTTCAGAGGTCAAACATGTGACCGTTTTGGACGAGATTTTTTAGTTTTTTAAAACAGGCGTACTTTATTTTTCTCGCCATGGGGGCTCCGGATAGATGTAATTGTTCTGCTATCTCGCTCATAGTAAATTGAGCCAGCCACATGGTCAGGATTTGTTTACATCGTTCACCAGCCCTGGAGATATAGTGTTCAATCTGTTTGTTGTGTTCAGTGATCATGAATAAGGCTTCAGGGGAGATTTCGGGTGCGCCGTAGTCTGCATCGAGTTCTGCTACCAGTGTTATCCGTTTGAATTTTTTCACGTGGTTAAGAATTAATTTTCTGGAAATACCAATCCAAAAAGCTTTTAATGATATGGATGGTGCTGTCTCGAATTGAATTTTGTGAATCATCACCAGGAATGCATCGTGTATGATGTCATCCGGTTCGGTGCGACAGGCAGGATAAAGTTTAATCAGGTCTGAAACTGCCGTCCTGACTGATTTGTGATAATGCGTGTACAGGCTTATGATTGCCTTTTCTCCGTTTAGGCCACCGGGTCTGATGGTGCTGACGAAATGTTCATCCCTGAGCAGGGGACTGTGATCTAGCTGGTGCATGTTTTCAACTGGATGATTTCCCGGTGAAGTGTAAACCTCCGTCAGATTTACAGGAAACACATCAGACAAGTATACAAAAAATAACAGAGATAATAGCTACAAAAAAATATTTTTAAAAAAGTTGGAAAAAGCGGTCACATTATAGGGGCCTCGAGACATTATACTATGCGTAAGAAGAGGTTGGATCCTCATTTTTTGATTTGCCAGTTGAACAGAAGCCGGACGACGCACCCAAAGCAGTCCGGCTTTTTTTCTATTTGAAGATGACGCCATGGTACAGACATATTATTGACTTACTCTATCCACCATTGTGTGCAAGCTGTGGTGTGCAAAGGCCGTTGGATCACCATATTTTTTGTCTGGATTGTATAAATGAACTTCCGGAAACCGGATTTCATCAATATGCAGAAAATCCATTTACGTCACACTTTAAAGGACGAATAGATCTTAAGACAGGAGCTGCTTTTCTATATTTCTCAAGAGGAGGCGGCACGCAGCGATTGCTTCACCAGATAAAATATAACAATCAGCCTGATCTTATTGTGACAATCGGAAAATGGTATGGAAAGCAACTCTATCAATCAGAACTCTGGAACGAAATAGATGTCGTCGTACCTGTACCTCTTCATTGGAAAAAACAACGCAAGCGTGGTTACAATCAAAGTGCAGTCTTTGGAGAAGGCATTGCCGATGCGATGGGTATCGCTTGTCAGAAAAATGCACTTCGAAGATCGACGCATGACAAGAGTCTGACGGGAATGAAAAGGCTGGAACGTGTACAGACTATCGGTTCATCATTTGTATTGGCCAATCCAAATCTTGTAAAAGAGAAAAATGTATTGTTGGTGGATGATGTATTGACTACGGGGGCTACGCTGGAGTCGTGTGCGCTTGCATTGGTTTCCGCATCTATTAAGTCCTTGAGGATGGTGACGATAGCGACAGGAGAGCTGTAGAAATGAGTAACGAGTAAAAAAAATAAAAAATGGGATATGTAAAAAGTTTTCGGTGTTTGGTAGTTTATAAACAGGCGAGGAGACTATCGAAAGAGATATTTGAAATTTCAAAAGGATTTCCAAGGGTAGAAATGTAATTTCCTGGATGGAAACAGCTCTGGATTACTCATACATTTCAAACGAAACTTCTCATTGACTATTAAATCAATTTGCATCGATTGAAAAAATACTAAATTCAATGATCAATAAATCAGAATCCTTCTGTAATAAGCCAGAAACTGAATATCGTTAACTGAATACTTTTTACCTGAAAATCTTATGCCAGACTCCATATCAATACGTGACGCCCTGATTGACGAAATCTTGCACCGTCTCTATGACGAATCTCTTCCCCGCATTCTGAAATGCCTGGATCAATTAGATGAATTTCAGATCTGGTGGCGACCAAATGAATCTTCCAATAGTATAGGCAACCTGGTGCTTCATCTCTGTGGAAATGTAAGACAGTGGATTTATACAGGTCTCGGTGGCTACGATGATCACCGGGACAGGCAAAGTGAGTTTGATGAACGGGGATCCATCCCAAAGCAAGAACTCGTATTGAAACTAACGTCCACGATGGCACTCATCCGGCCTGTGATCACTGACATACCAGTCGATCAGTTGTTACAGAAGAGACCGGTACAGACATTCGAGGAGACGGGATTGACTATTTTAATTCATGTGACAGAACATTTTTCATACCATACCGGACAGATTGCGTATATTTCGAAACTGCTCCTAGCCAGGCCCCTTGGTTTTTATGAAGGAATTATACTTCAGTAGGTAGTTTCACTTAAGCTATTATTTTTACCGTATGCATAATATCATCCGGGTCTTCCTTTGGATAGTCATTGTCGTCCCCCTTTGTCAAGGCCAGGGCGAGCTAGAGAAGTTGCCGGCTCCGGTGAATACGGATGCATATGACGAAAGTAGTCCGGTGCTGAGTAAGGATGGAACAAGGCTCTTTTTTACACGTACCGCGTCTCCTGATTTCAATACAAGCATCATAAGCGAAGACGGTCAGCTTACATCCAGCCAGGGAGATGAGATTTTTCACCAGCGTCTGTCCATTATCTATTCGCAGATCGCCGGACGAAAGATATCAGATCCATCCTCCTCTGTTTATAACCAGGATATCTGGTATGCTTCCATCCTGGATGATACAATCAAAAGCACATTTCATCCGGATTACCCATTGAATAGCGCACTGACCAATAGCCTTGTATCGACCGGCATGAAACCTGAAGAATATGTCATCATCAATCAGTTCTATGAAGACGGAAGTATGTATGCAGGTTTCTCAAGAGTAAATATTCAGAAAGATGGGGAACAAAGTTTTCCAAAGCCAATGTATATCTATGAGTTCCAGGCGGATAGTTCAGATGTCAACCTGACGATGACACCTAATGGTCATGTCATCGTGCTCAGTATGAACCGGTCTGACAGCAGAGGTGCAAATGATCTATTTGTTTCTTTTTATGTACGTGACAATGTGTGGTCTCCTCCTATCAATATGGGTGATGTATTGAATACTCCATATCAGGAGACGACACCGCACATCACACCGGACAAAAGGTTTATCTATTTCTCATCAAATCGTCCGGGTGGAGTGGGCGGTAATGATATCTATGTGTCAGAACGACTTGATTATACCTGGCTGCATTGGTCACCACCGGTCTTACTGACAGGAGAAGTGAATTCTCCATATGATGATAGTCAACCCTATTTCGATCCTTTCAATCATTACATGTATTTCAGTTCTAAGAGAGATGGCAGCAGCGATATCTTCAGGATCAGACTTACACCGAGGCCACGTCTGAAACATCCTATTTTCGTCAGGGGTACCATTGTAGATATAAATACCGGACAACCTACCAGGTGTGAACTCTTCTGGGGGCAGCAATCGTCGACAAAATTTCTTGAATATTTCAATAGCTATGATGGTCATTTCGAGGCCACACTTGCGGAATATGAGCCTTACAAATTTTTACCCCGAAAGCCCCGGAGTACTGGACAGCCCGTATTGGTTGATCCACGTATCATCGAAAAAACAGGAAAGGATACGATTGATATGATACTCTATGTCACACCGGATGAAATCGATGATATGATTCCTGAAGCCCCTGGTGAGACGATTTCGGCTTCAAGAAAATCGCAAGCGAATACGTATCAAATTACAAAATCTGCCAAACAAGAAGACAGCATTGAACTTGCTGATCAGGTTTTTATTTATACAATCCAGTTTGTCAAAGCCAGTCCGGTCATCCTTACGAAATCCTCCCGTGCCTTAAAAGATCTTGTAGTCCTGATGCAATCTCATCCTACAATGGAAATCCTGATTGAAGGACATACAGATAATGTGGGTGATGAACTTTCGCTGATCTACCTTTCTGAACAAAGAGCTGAGATGGTCAAAGATTATCTGGTCGCGCATGGCATAGAGACGGACAGAGTCTTAACTTCGGGCCTTGGAGCTACGCAACCTGTTGAACAAAACTCTACCGAATCCGGAAGAGAAAAAAACAGGCGGGTAGAAATCAAGATCATAAAGCCCTGACGGATGAAGGCCATCGCCAATTTTTTTTCAATTGTTTTCCATCCTTTGTTGATTCTCACGTACATGACATTAGTCTTGTTGTGGACTAATCCGTTTTCGTTTGGGTATCGACATGTTGCTGAGGCGGATACATTGTTGATCATCGTGGTCATGACTACGATCACACTACCTGGTATCGCCGTTCTGATGATGAAAATGCTTGGCTGGATAGATACATTCAGGATGGAGTCGAGACAGGAACGAATCGGTCCTTATATCGTCGCCGGTATATTGTATCTGACACTTTATCTGCATGTCTCAAAAGCGGATTTTCCAACTTCGATACGAGTGGCAACACTTGGCGTGTTAATTGGATTGTGGGCATGCTTTCTGATTAACAACTTCATGAAAGTCAGTGCACATGCGGCAGGTATGGGCGGACTGGTGGTCCTGGTAGCGTTGACAAAATTAAAGTTTGGCTATGATGAGGCGCAAATTGGATTCCCCGGTGGCGTCAATTTTATTCTGCCCATTGATTATCTCTTATATGGTGTGATTATTCTGGCAGGGATCGTGTGTACTTCACGATTACTTTTGAAAGCCCACGAATCGAAAGAGGTATACCTGGGATTGATAATGGGAATGTTGGGAATGACAGTGGCTTATCTGATTTTACATTGATTATCCTGGGAAATTTTCGATTTTCGATTTTCAATTTTCAATTTTCGATTTTCGATTTTCGATTTTCGATTTTTAAATTAACCTTTATCTTATTGTTTATTGAATCCTGCCGCTTTTCCGTAATGAAATATCAGATCCTTCCGCAAGAAAGACAGAATAAGGCTTTTGATCCGTGAGGAATGAAAACTCCTGACCATAAATGGATCCAAAATCAACTTCTATTTTATAGTTTTTTGTATTGTAATACGTCCAGTCAGGATGAGCTACTTCGTATACCTTTGTCAATCCGGAATTAATTTTTGTGTATCCCCAATGTTGATCTGTAAAAAACATTTGTTCGCTACCTTTTGACATTTCTAAAGGTGAGGCGTCAGTGGTAATGCCGAGTGAGTGCCATTTTTGTTTTTTCCATTTATATTCAACATTCAATACATCAGGTGCACTATTCAGGGTGTGTTTCATGGGCATGGTATGATAGTGCTCATGATAAACTGTATTCGCTATGAGGGTTATGCCCGGTAGAGGGACAATCTCTTTGATAAAGACCACACCCCTTTTCCATACGCCGTCCTCTTGATGCCGCACATAGAATCTCAGGTTTGCTTCTTCAAAGTTTACGTGGAATGGGAATTTAATGCCCAACACTGCCGTATCCATAAACATAAATCCAACAAGACTCACGAAACAGTGATTGTCCCAACGATCTAATTCAGTGTTAAATGGTAAATAGTCAGCCAATACCTCAGGGGCGATGGTGTAATTAGCTAAAATTAGTTTTTTCCATGCTGCCTTTATCATTCTAAAAAGCGAACCCTACGCTAAACTGCCATGAACTGCTTTTATTGGTATCGCCTCGTTGAATAAAATTTCCGTCTGTATGTAATGATTGAAGGGAAATATCATAATTGTTTCTGTCAACATCACCTAGGCCATGCACATACTTCACACCGAGAAATAAACCCTGGTTTAAATAATAGGATACACCTGCCATCAATCCGAAGTCCAATGTTTTGTAAAGATTTTTATCCTTTTGAGCAAAATCATAATACGCACCGATGATAGTCGGCACCGGATATGGTTTGCCATCAATATTTACAAGTTGCGTTGTAGCAGAAGCTGTACCCGCTTTGTCTTTTTTATAATTATAATTAAGATTGATTGTATAAGGTGTCAGGGCAGCACCGGTAGTAGGTGAAATGCCCTCAAACTTTAAGCTACCTCCTGCTGCAGAAGAAATCAAAAGTCCTGAATTCAAACCCCCGGAAATTTCGAAACTTTTTATTCTGTAATAAATGACGAGAGGAATATCGAGGTATGCATTAGAGACGTTGATGGATTGTGTTCTGTTACCTGCAATGGTGATGGGTGTTAATGTGGTTCGGCCCAGGGCATAATATGAAGGCCCTTTGTATAGATAATCAGTGCCCCGTTGAGAATAAATAAGTTCAGTACGAAGACCCAGTAAATCACCAAATTTAAAATTGATCGTCATCCCGATATGAAATCCACTGGAAAACTTATTTGTTTCAAGTTTTTCGCCATTAGGTCCTGTCTCGGAGGGTCCATCATATTTGCCCAGACTGAGGCCTGCTCTGAATCCATATCCGATCAGATCGTTTTGGGATATGGCATTTCCGGCCAGAAATACAAGGAAAGAAGCAATAAGTATATATTTCATTTAGGTGCGGATTTCTTTGTTTTTGTAATTGAGGAGGGATATAGCTATAATCCCTGACCGGCAAAACTAAAGACTTTTAATGATGTAAGGTTGATGTGGCCAAATTCACCTTATTTCACAACTTAACCAACATGACACCTGAAAAATATGGATTGAAAGTTGTAGTACATATGCTGATCAGGAATAATATCAACTAAAACGGCTGACAAATGGAAATAATCGTTTTTGAATATGCAAAAACAAGCTTAACCTAGGGCTATAGGTGTATTCAAAAGGGTTTTATTAATTTACGCGCGGTGGTTCGCTGCTTATAATATCTTCTATTTTGTTAGCAGCATAACCCTTTATTTAGAATCCTTTTGAGGGCATATATTCATTCCGGGAAAATTTAATAATGACAATATTCATTACCTATTTATGAAAAACGCAGCAACCCATACCGATCTGGAAATCGCACAATCCGCTGACATCAGGCACATCAAAGAAATCGCGGCAAAACTGTCCATCAATCCTGATGATCTTGAATATTATGGAAAATATAAATCCAAGCTGCCGCTCAGCCTGATCAATGAGGAAAAAATAACGAAGAGTAATCTGATACTTGTTACAGCCATCAATCCTACCCCAGCCGGGGAGGGTAAGACTACGGTGTCAATCGGATTGACTGATGGATTGAATAAGATAGGGAAACAAGCCATGGTCGTACTGCGTGAGCCTTCACTTGGCCCTGTATTTGGAATGAAAGGTGGTGCAGCGGGTGGTGGTAATTCTCAGGTCATTCCGATGGTGGATATTAACCTTCATTTTACTGGAGATTTTTCTGCAATTGAAAAAGCAAATAATCTGCTTGCGGCATTGATCGACAACAATATTCAGAATAAAACGCACAATCTGAATATTGATCCCCGGACGATAGTATGGAAGCGGGTGATGGATATGAACGATCGGGCATTGCGCCAGATGGTTATCGGTCTTGGGGGCTCAGCTAATGGTATTCCACGCGAAGACGGATTCAATATTACTGCAGCTTCGGAAGTGATGGCCATACTCTGCCTCTCTAAAGATTTTGATGATCTGAAAAAGAGACTTGGTAATATTTTTATAGGTTCCACATTTGATCGAAGACCAGTATTTGCACGAGAATTGAAAGCACAAGGCGCTATGGCTATACTGCTTAAAGATGCCATTAAACCAAATCTTGTTCAAACGCTTGAAGGTAATCCTGCGATCATCCATGGTGGTCCTTTTGGCAACATCGCTCAGGGGACCAATTCAATAATCGCTACAAAAACGGGTATGTCATTATGCGATTATGTAGTGACGGAAGCGGGATTCGGCGCAGACCTTGGAGCTGAAAAATTTCTTGATATCAAATGTCCTGTTGCCGGATTAAAACCAAAAGCATTAGTATTGGTTGCTACGATACGAGCCCTTAGACATCATGGTGGTGCTAAGAAAGAGGAATACAACACACCGAGTTTGGCTAAAGTAAAAAAGGGATTTGAAAACCTGGAGAAGCATATTGAAAATTGTAAAAAATTCGGACTTACGCCTGTCGTAGCGATCAACCATTTCTATTCGGATACAGATGAAGAAATAAATCTGGTGAAAGAGAAATGCAAAGCTATGGGCGTCAATGCTGTAGTATCAAAGGGATGGTCTCTCGGTGGTGATGGCACCACAGATCTCGCACAGGCTGTATTGGACAGTATTGAAAGCGGTGTGAATGCCTATCATCCATTATACGACTGGAGCCTTTCTATTGAAGGAAAAATCATGCTTATCGCAACAGAAATATATGGAGCTACTCAAGTGAATTATTCGCTGAAAGCGATTTCACAAGTGAAGGAATTAGTCAGAAATGGATTTGATGGATTGCCCATATGTATGGCTAAAACACAAAAATCATTTTCTGATGATGAGAAAAAAATAGGACGACCCGTCAACTTTGCCATTAATATCCGAGAAGTAGAAGTAGCAGCAGGCGCAGGGTTTGTCATACCAATATTAGGTGAAATGATGCGTATGCCCGGACTTCCAGCTGTTCCAGCCTCCGAAGGGATGGACATTGACGACCATGGGGTTATAACTGGTTTGTCGTAACTTCATAGACTTCTTTTGCAGGCAATGAACGTCGAACGATACAACGGAATATTTTATAATGAAGGGAAGTTTTCCCAGGTAGAGGATATACTCGCTATTGAAGTACCGCTTGCTATTGCAGTCAACGGCGTTCCATTTACAGTGACGATGCAAACTCCAGGCAATGAAAAAGACCTGGTTCGTGGTCTGTTATTTTCAGAAAATGTTTTTCGTAGTCTGGTTGAAGATCCGGTCATTGAGATAACCGGTGTCAATGAGGAAGGCTTTATATCTTCTGTAAACGTCAAGACATCTCCTGATTTGATATTGAAAGATTTTGCCGGAACACGCAATGTGATCAGCGCGTCGTCCTGCGGTATCTGCGGAAAAATATCTCTCGATGATGCTAATGATGAACGTGTATCAAATCATGAAATACTTGATCCTTCGCTGATATCCATGATGTTTGATCAGGTGAGTAGTCAACAGAAATCTTTTCAGCAATCCGGTGGCACACATGCTGCAGGTGCATTTACAATTGATGGCCAACTGCTCACGGTACAGGAAGATATCGGTAGACATAATGCTGTCGATAAAGTCATCGGCTATTTAGTCAATCATCGATTATTGGATAAAGTCAAATGCATGACTGTAAGTGGCAGAGTCTCTTATGAAATTGTCAACAAAGCGAAAGCTGCGGGTATCCCTTTTATTGCCGCAGTTTCAGCACCTTCATCTCTCGCTGTCGATCATGCTGAAGAAGGAGGAATCTCATTACTTGCATTTTGCAGAAATAAAAAATTAACAGTGTACTCTAATCACAATCAGGTCGCCAATGAACCTGCGGGAATGATGACCGGCCCTGTAAATCAACATCTCCATGTCGAAAAACTTAAGTGATCTCTCCGGCCGTAAAGGCCTTGCGAAAAATCTTTTCGAAGAGCTGGGTATTGCTGCCAAAGCTACAGGCACTCCAGGTCAGGACGATATGGAGAGACTCCGTTCTGAATTTCTTGTCGGCAAGGCCAATGTCTATGGAGCCGTTTCATTTTATGATTTTCTGAGGCCTGAAAATCAGGGAAAGAAAGTATATATCTGCAACGGGAGCGCCTGCATGACAGCCGGAACTCAGGAAAAATTGGGGGCAACATTGAGCGAACATTTTACTAAAGACGAAACAGGCGAAATGTGTTGCCTGGGAAGATGTCATGAAAACAGTTCCTTTCATTTCAACGGAAGAAATTATTCCGGAGATGATATCAATGATATCGTCAACATCAAAAAAGGAACATCAACTGAGCCTGATCAATATCATGTTGGAAATGAAGGAACACCGATACTTACAAGCAAGTACGGGACCGTACATGATTATTATAAAATATTTCTTGACTGTCTTCAAAAAACACCCGAGACTCTTTTAGGAGAATTGAAAGATTCAGGGCTACGTGGACGAGGTGGTGCAGGTTTTTCAATGGCTTTCAAACTGGACTCATGCAGGAATGCTGTATCCAAAACAAAGTTCATTGTATGTAATGCTGATGAAGGAGATCCGGGTGCTTATTCTGATCGTTACATCATGGAACAGCGGCCGCATGCGATGCTGATGGGTATGATGATCGCAGGTTATATGACAGGTGCTGCATACGGTGTTGTATATATCCGTGGTGAATATCCTGAATCCGTCGACATCGTCAATGCATGTGTAGAAACATTGCGCAAAGAGAAATTATTAGGAGAAAATATCAATGGTTCAGGTTTTACATTTGATTTTAAAATCATAAAAGCACTTGGTGCATATATCTGTGGTGAAGAGACAGCGCTACTTTCGTCCATTGAAGGACAGCGACCCGAAGTGCGTGTGCGGCCTCCTTATCCAACCCAAAAAGGATTGTTCAATCAACCTACCGTAGTAAATAATGTGGAGACGCTGGCTAATCTTCCGTATATCATGCAACATGGAGGAAAGGCCTTTGCAGCTATCGGAACTGCGAAATCTACGGGCACAAAATTGATTTCTCTTGATGGCTATTTCAATCGTCCCGGGATTTACGAAGTGGATATGGGGACACCTTTGCGCATTGTCATCAATGATTTGGGCAGAGGTTTCCGGAAGCCGGTTAAAGCTATGCATATAGGTGGTCCTCTGGGTGGACTTGTACCTGTTCATAAAATAGAAAGTCTTACTGTTGATTTTGACTCGTTTGCAAAAGAAGGATTTTTACTGGGTCATGCCTCTGTTGTTTGCATCCCGGAAGATTATCCTTTAGTCAAATATCTCGAGCACTTATTCAGGTTTACGGCGCATGAAAGCTGTGGGAAATGTTTTCCGTGCAGGTTAGGATCTACGAGGGGGTATGAGATGTTGGAAAAGGCACAGGAGGGTAGTTATAAGATTGATGTCCGATTGATGAATGATCTTCTTGAAACACTGGAGACTGGATCGCTTTGCGCTTTAGGTGGTGGTTTACCGCTTCCCATAAAAAATGCGATGCACTATTTTGAAAACGAATTAGAGCCTTTTTTTAGCAGTAATCAAGTCAGGAGCAAAGGTCTGGCTTGATTTTACAGCAGATTTTGACTATATTTCAGAAGGAAAAGATGAGAGGCATAGTGAACATGTCAAGGAAGTTGGCAAAATACTTGAGGTAATGAATTGTAATTCTGAAAAATACTTACCTACAACCAAATGAATTTAAATACCGCATTAACTAGTTCTGCTACTGCGGCTGCTTCTGCAGCCACTAATAAAGCGTCCGCTACGACCACGGCATATATCAATGACCAGCCTTACCCGATCAGTGAAGGCGATACTATTTTAAAATTTGTAAGACGGCATCTCGGGAAAGATTTTGTACCGACACTTTGCGATGCACCTAATCTTGATCCTTTTGGTTCATGTCGTGTATGCAGTGTCGATGTAGCCCTGGTGAAAAATGGTCCTTCAAAAGTCCAGGCTTCTTGTCATACTCCATTAATTCCCAATTCATATATCTACACGGATAGCGAGCGCATCACCCGTTTACGCCGGAATATAATTGAACTCGTGCTTACGGATCATCCTCTCGATTGTCTGACATGTGAAGTGAATAACAATTGCGAACTGCAGACCGTAGCGGCAAGAGTGGGTATAAGAGATGTGCGTTATCCCGAAGGGAAAAATCATCTTGACAAAAAGAAAGATTTGAGTCATCCGTATATGACTTCAGATTTTTCAAAATGTATCAATTGTTTTCGCTGTGTACGGGCTTGTGATGAAGTGCAGGGAGAGTTCGTGTTGAGCATGGCCGGCAGAGGATTTGATAGTCATATTGTCAAGAGTTTCAACAATTCATTTTTTGATTCTGATTGCGTGAGTTGTGGCGCCTGTGCACAAGCTTGTCCAACATCTGCTATTTCTGATGTATTTGAATCCAAATCAGTCGTTGCTGATACAAAAACAAGAACGATATGTACATATTGTGGGGTGGGTTGTAATCTTGAAGTAGCAGTTGTCAATGGAAAGGTAAAATCTATACAAGCGCCTTATGATGCAGATGTCAATCAGGGACATACATGTCTGAAAGGCCGTTTTGCATTTTCATTTTACAATCATCCTGATCGACTGCGTACACCATTGATTCGTAAGCATGGTGAACTGGTACAGGCAACATGGGAAGAGGCCTATGAATACATAGCAAAAGAACTCAACAGGATAAAAAATGATTTCGGTCCCGATTATATAGCCGGCATTTCTTCGGCACGTTGTACAAATGAAGAGAATTACCTGATGCAGAAATTTATACGTGCTGTCATCGGAACTAATAATATAGATAGTTGTGCACGCGTCTGTCATTCACCTACAGCGTTGGGCATGCAGCGTACATTTGGTACAGGTGCTGCTACTAATTCGGTCATTGATCTGCAGTATACAGATTGCATCATGGTGATCGGCGCTAACCCCACGGATGCTCATCCTGTGACGGGTGCTAAACTGAAGCAATTTGCAATGCATGGCACATCCATTGTCATTGATCCACGCAGAACCGAGATGGCAAGATATGCTACCTATCATCTTCAACTTCGCCCCGGAACGAATGTGGCTCTGATAAACATGTTGTTATATTATATTATCAAAGAGGGATTAGAAGACAAACAATTTATTGAATCTCGTACTGAGGGATATGAAGAGTTTAAGAACCATATCTTGAATATTGACATCGAGAAAATGGAAGCCATATGTGGTGTAGACCGAAATCTTGTCCGATCTGCTGCTATCGCTTATGCAAGTGCTCCAAATGCGATGTCATTTCATGGACTAGGTGTAACTGAACATTCGCAAGGAACGTATACAGTCATGTTAATTGCGGACCTTGCTATGATCACCGGTAATATTGGAAGACGTGGCGTGGGTGTCAATCCGTTGCGCGGTCAAAACAATGTGCAGGGCGCAGCTGATATGGGTTGTCAACCGTATCAGGGAGCAGGATACCTGGATATCACCAATCCTGACAATCATCATCTATATGAAGATTTTTATCATGCTAAATTGCCCTTGCATGTAGGCTATAAAATTCCACAGATGTATGATGCCGCGTTGAATGGAAAGTTAAAAGCGCTTTGGTTGATGGGTGAAGACAATGTGCAAACGGATCCAAATACACAGCATGTCGTCAACGCTTTAAATCAACTCGATCTCCTGATCGTACAGGAAATATTTATGACGGAGACGGCGAAAATGGCACACGTTGTATTACCTGCTTCCTCATTTTTAGAAAAGAGTGGCACGTTTACAAATGGAGAACGCCGCATCCAACGTGTACAAAAGGTAGTGGAGCCTATTGAAGGCACAAAATCAGACGGACAAATCATGGTGGAGATCATGAACAGAATGGGGTATGCGCAACCTGATTATGATCCAAAGACTATGCTTGAAGAAATAGCACAGATCGTTCCTTTCTTCGCCGGTGTAAAATGGGATGAATTGGGTGAAAACGGCAAACAATGGCCGGTATTGAAAGATGGAAGTGATACGGAGATACTGCATATCGATACATTCAAAAGAGGAAAAGGAAAATTTCATATAGCTACGTTTAAAGAATCTGAAGAAATCGTCAATCACGGCGCGGAATTTCCCTATATCCTTACTACCAACAGGGAACTGGAACATTATAACTGCGGTGCTATGACACGTCGTACCGGAAATGCTGAGATATTGACAGATGATGTATTGATGATCAATCCCACTGATGCATCCGATCATTTGATCGCTGAAGGCGACATGGTGTGCATTATATCTGCCCGTGGAAAAATCGATGTCAAAGCTCATATCACGGATGAAGTGAAAGCCGGAATTCTTTCTTCGACATTTCATTTCCCGGATATAAAAATGAATGATCTTACATCCAGCATCAGTGATAGTGAAGCCATGTGTCCCGAATATAAAGTGGTCGCAGTGAATATTCGAAAAAGCAAAGGGAAATATAAAAATAAAGTCTTATCCTGACCTGTCAGAAATCGTTGGTCGTTGTCATTACATAATGAATATTTCTTTCTTTCAAATACTTCAGGATGTAATCGAAACAAGCTTCGTGTTTTCCAATGAGCTCCGGGGGAAAAACTCCCTTTTCAGTAAATAACCCTTCCAAAAACATGTTGGCTACTGCCGTGGCTGTGTAGCCAGTGGTTCTCGCCATAGAAGATGTCTGTGATATGGGGTCATATTCATCATACAAATTGTAGACTACTTTTTCAACTTCACCATTCGGGTTATGGCCTGAAAGTGTCACACGCATTATGGTAAGTTCTTCTTCATGTTCTCCAAGTTTCCATTCATTAAATAGAATTTTACTTGTGACATCAAGTGGTGATACTTCGATACCGTTGACGCTTATTTTCTTTTTGTCAAAAAAACCGCTTTCCTTTAAGACGCGCACATATTCAACGTGGCCGGGATACCGGAGTGTTTTTTCCTTCATGTTGCTGATGTGGGGCATTGTAAATAATATAGACCTTAATCCGTCCGAATTAAAGGCTTCCAATGTTCCAACTCTATCAAATTCTATGAATTCGGAATCTGTCAATGGTTCGCGCACGATGATATTTCCATTTTCAATATATCGTGCAGGGCGTGTATATTCCTCGATGACATCTATCGGGGAAAATGGAGCCTTATAACAGAATGGCCATTTTTTTATTTTTGGTAAACCTCCTACGAGGCATTCAAAATCAGTCAGTTTCAATTTTTCGTTATAATACCCCAGAATAATATTGTCCATTCCGGGAGCCACACCGCAATCCACTATTGCTGTTACACCTTTTTCTTCGGCCAACTTATTTAAATCAAGTGCATTTTCAGGAAAAAATGAGATGTCCACCACATTCTTGCCGGCTTCAATAATCTGTTTTAAAGTTTCATAACCAAGAAATCCGGGAACAGCACATACCACTAAATCAAAATCACTTATTGTGGAATGAAGCCTGGTCTTATCACAAACATCTAATTGCGAAATGGTAAGTTCAGGGCATTTATTTTTGACATGATTTAATCGTTCAATATTCAGGTCTGTCAATGTTACTTTATGCTTCATTGAAAGATCTATAGCCATCGCACTACCTACCATGCCTGCACCTAAGACGATTATTTTCTTCATGGTTTCAGAATATATTAATTATTATATTGTCAAATCGGCCTTATTTTAACATCGAATTATTTTGTCTAGGCAGAAATGTAAACGCTTAAGAAGAGTATTTATATTTCTTTCTTCCCAGGAAGATTCCATTTTTATATTGTTCTTCTCTGTTGATCAATCCATTCCTGAAGTAAAAATATTTTCTCACCCATTCATCACCCTTTTCAAATTTCAAAGCACCGGACAATCCCAGGACGGTTTCACGATGATATGATTTTGATTTACGAATGATAACTTTTTCTCCCTTTGAGTTTGTTTCTTCAGCTATTGATAGACCTTGCCATGGGTCGTATTTTTGGACTTTCTGCCCGGGGGAACGCCGAATCACACGTATCAGTTTGCCGTTTTTATCATAGATGTTTTTCCCTTTGCTTTTATACTTACCATCATAACATATCGTATAATCTTTTATTTCGCCCTGTTTATTGTAGTTCGTTTTGGAATAAGTACCTGTTTTAAAGCCCAAAGCATCATAATCAATGCATTGATCTTCCTTTCCATTTTTGTAGTAAGCGATTTTTGTTGTTGAGTTTAACTTCCCATGAAAATAAGTTCGCCTTTCATATCTTATGGAGTCATCCCTGTATAAATATTCGTATGCAGTTCTAACCCCAAGGGAATCATATATTTCAATTTTAGTTCTGTATCCACTTTTATTGAAATACTCCACTGTAATCAAACTGGAATCAATGCCGGGTTCATTATCCGGAGTAGGAAAAATATAAGCTTCAATTTTTGATACATTATTCCTGCTCACGATTAATGCAGGTTGCTCATCCTGCGCTATCAACCGATTTAAAATCAGTATATAGAATATCGGAGTGATAAGGCGTGCATTCATTCAGATACCAGAATAATCATAAAAAGGAATGGAGTCAATTTATTGCAACATCCTTTCGCGTATATATTTCACCGGTGAGCTGCCGAAGCTCAGGAATTTCTCATGGAAATCTTTAAGGCTGTATTTGTCACCCATTTTCTTTTGGTAATCATCTCTGAGCGCCTGAATAGCTGTTGCTCCTGTATAATAGGAACAAAGCTGAACCTGTGAAACAGTAGCCCGGTGATATTTTTCTTCTGCCTGTGCGGTGGTTTGGAAACAATCAACCACAAGTAGATGAAGGATATCTTCTTTCGGTTTATTGAGCACCTGAATATCATAATCAATAATCACATTGGCCAATTCTCTCAACTTTAGTTTATCATGCACTAACTCCATTTCCGGAGCATGAGCTGCCCAACCGTTTTCGAGCATCATACCTTCTGTGTATACAGCCCACCCTTCGATCATAGCACCGTTTTGAAAAACCGATCTCAGGACGTCAGGTGATTTTTTATTGTTGTAAATACCCTGTACACAATGTCCGGGAACAGCCTCATGAATGGAAAGCAACTGGGAAGCATAATTGTTTAATTCTCGCAATGCGCTCTCCGCCTTTTCGGGCGGAAATTTTGTGAGGTCGTCGATGTTGTAATACGTAGTTCCTTGTTTTTGATAAGGAGGTGTAAATTCCGCACTGGCTATTGAAAATCCTCTGGCATATTCAGGCATTATTCGGACTACGATCGGTGGAGAAACCGTATCGAAATCAAATAAATTTTTCTCAATGATAAATTTTTTCAATTGATGCACCTGGCTTGTCAAGGCCGCAAAGAAATCTGCAGGTTTCGCATGTTGCAATTGAATTTTATCCAGCACCATTTGGATTAGCTTAAGACTATCAGCAGGTTTAGCCTGTTTGACATAATATTTAGTCCATAACCCATTAGCCGTCTCAACCATCCGGTGTGTATATGCTTTTTTATCAGCACTGGCTTTATCATAAAGTTGCTCCGGGGTAAAATCCGTAGCCAGGTCATATTTGAATTTCTCGGTAAATAATTTCTTGCCGATATTGAAAGCCCGGTATTCATAATTCTTATTGGCGACTATTCCTTTCAATGCATCCACATAAGAGTTGATGGCCTGAATAGTCTTTGCAATATTTTTTTGTATTGCATCTTTTTCGTCATTGCTCAGATGAGATGCATTGATAGAATCTGTCAAAGCTGCACCGAAAAGTGAAAGGCCACCCTGGTTTTGAAGAATAGCTAATTCAACATGTTCCTTTGTAGGTTTATGTAACGACCCCAGGGCTGCTTTATAATATTCGTCTGCATGCTGAAGATGTTGAGAAAGAGTTTTAAGCCTTACATCGAGAGGTGCGTAAGGCTGATTGAGCAAGTAGTCACATTCACCGGCAATGTTATAAATAGAAGCATCCCATTCCTGCTGTTTGAACACGGACTGATACCAAATATCACTTTCCAGTTGGTTTTTAATAATATTGAAGCTGATTTTATTATTGTCACTCAGCTTATTGAGGTCTATGGTTTGAAGCGAATCGATCCATTCTTTGGAGAAAGAAATATTATTTGTGACGGAGGAGCTGTCCGGAATGACCAGGTTTTCGTAGTATTTCCCATACCCTACATAAATGGCCGCAGATGGATGCTGCTTCCAATAAGCATCTAAAAATGAGTTTTCAAATGTAGAAAATGTGGCGTCGAGATTTTCAGTTTTTGTTGAGGTTTCCTGGGGCTTACAACTTAACGAGACAAGGGCCATCACGAACGCGAGGGCAGATAGTAGGTTTTTCATTTATGAATATTTTGTGCGTCAAATGTAATGAAAAGCACAAAACTATTTTTTAGGCGCGGTCACCGCAATAGACACGACTATTTTTTAATCCGCCACCTTGTGATTGTGGCCCAATCTAAAATTAGCGCCTAAGACGATATTGAATTGGGTAAAAATAAAATGCTGACTGGCCTGATCAGTATTATTTGAGGTAATTCGGATATCGGGCATATTGATAAACCCGTTTTTCACTTCTGATTGGATGAAGAAGAATTTAAAAAATGAGATATTGACACCAATCACAGCACTTATGCCATATCCGGAAATGTGATATTCATCATTCGTATTGGAATTGAATAATGTTGTGTTTGTTTTAGGGACCAGCATGCCGACACCGATTCCTTCTGTCACGTTAATCTTTATTTTATTCAGATTGACTATTTCATCAAATCTTCGTGCATCTATGTTGATATAATTAAGACCATTCGTATGTTCAAATTTTAAAAAATCAGGCGAAATGGTAATGTCATCGTTAAGATACGTTCTGTCATATTGAGTTTCGGTATTGCTGATAACTCCCGATATTTTAGCTGTCTGATTTTTAGTGACGACATATTTCATGTGATCAAATCCGGCTGAAATGGAATAATTATTTTTTATAAAAAACCCTATTCTGAAATTTGTCTGTGGGATTGATACATTGAATGGATTGATATAGTTATTGATATCGCTTGAAGGCTTATCATGTGCCTTTACATCCTGAAGTGTGAAATCAAAATTTTCACCTTTAAAATGAATATCCGAAGTAGAATACAATCCCCTGTTCCAGCCCCAGTAGATGTAAATGTTGCCTTTTCGGCTAATGGGCTGAATACCCGATTGCGTTTGTGAAAATCCGCTATGGATGATGATGAACAAGAAAACAATTATACCCGGAAATTTCATTTTTTAAATTAAGTGCCTGATAATAATGAAATCAGATTAAAATAGTTCAATTAAAAATGTCAATTCTCAAATTACATTTTTATGAGACGATACATTGATCTTCTTTCATCATTGCCAATACTATAAATGTAGATGCCTGAAGGAAGATTTGAGCCATCGAAATAGAATTGATTGTCACCTTGTGTCAGCTGTAAATTCCGGGTATATATTTGATGGCCGAGCAAACTGTATACTGCGAACCTGAAAGCACCATTTTGATTTGATCGGACCTGAATGTTTGTCTCGCTAAAAAAAGGATTTGGTTTTGCCTGAACCTGACTGATAGTGCTTCTCGTTTCCGTAGTTGAGGTGCTAAAGCAATTTCCAGGCGCATTTAAGAGTATAAAAAAGCGACTTCCCTGAGACATCGAAACAGGAATGTCTATCGCAACAGGCCCAACTATCGTAGAATAGCTGGCATCCATATGCATATTAAATGTGTCAGGTACATTATTCTCTGAAATTGGAGTTCCATAGAGCAAAATACATCCAAGTGTACCGGAATTGAATATGCAATTGGGGGGATCACAGGCATAGGTCACACCATTTGGTTTGTTATGAACTCCAGAACTGGTCGGAATACTAAGACTGGTAACTGGAACTCCAAAAATGTCAGTAGGTACGTTTATGGTAATAGACTGATCATAGGGCTCGCCGATGCAGGCCGGGTGTAAGTTGTAATTGGGAGCATCTTCGTACCATGGCGTCGGAGAAAATACATCACCTGAGATCAGCAGGCTGGAATCACGAATACAAATTTGTGTTTTGATTTCCTTTATGCCCAGGAAGAGGACTGAGAACAAAAGGATTATTTTTTTCACGTTTTGGAGACAATTAATTTGACTTATACTTCACTTCCATCCCCTGGGCAGGATTTGTAATCCGCACCTCAGTCCTGCGATTATACTGATGTTCTTCTTCAGTGCAGGGCACTCCATCAACACATTTATTTCTGGGCTCAGATTCGCCTGCTGCTTTTGTCGCAATTCGCGATGCGGCTATACCACGTGATACCAGGTATGACCTGGAAGATTCCGATCTGCGTTTTGACAACTCCATATTGTACTCCGCAGTGCCTCTTGTATCGGTATGTGATGTCAATTCAATCGTCAGATCCGGATATTGTTTTAAAATATTGGCTAGTGAAATAAGTTCATCTGCATCACCTTTGCGGATCTCAGATTTGTTGAAGTCATAATAGATGTTATCCAAAACAATGACAGTACCTGAAGTAATGGGTGCCGTCGGCGCTGTAAGACCGGTTGCATCTTTTAAATATATTTTCCAAAGTTCATTTTCTTCTGAGGGCGTCAACGTGAATGTATGCATGGCATAGCCTGGTTTTTGAATCTCTGCCTTGATCTGACAGTCTGCCGGCAGGCATGCAGCAATATTTCCCATGGGATCTGTATAGAGATTCAGATTGACTTTGATACAGGGACCTGATAACATAATGTTTGCACCATTCAGGGCTTCATTACCAGTTTCATTGTACACAGTAAAGTGTGTATTGAGACATTTTTCAGACGCTACAGGTGCACGGTACAATCTCACGTATGTCGGAATCTCTTCACCTCTCATCACGCGTATAAAAGGTAAATAATCGCTGTGTTGAACGACAAGCGCATAGTTTTCTTTATTATCAACTTTTAGTTGCGCTCTACCTATTGCAGATGTGATGGCATCTGCAGTTTCAAACGATAGTGTATCCTGGATACCCCACCGCAGAAAGAAAGTCCCTTCTTTATTTTCTTTCGGTACCAACTCCGTATTGAAGTGATCTTTGTATAATGAAGGCCCTTCCTTATCCATCGGTATCAACCATGCATAAGCGGTCTCAAGGCCATCGCCGTTCTCATCGGTCACCAACAGATCGCGTGATTCAAGTGGCCGGTCTATGGTGGCACAGAATATAGATACCGGTGAGTTCCACCGATACAAATCATCCTTTCCTTTTGTGGGTTTGCGATCACTTCCGAAATAACCCGAAGTGCCATCATCAGAAACGATCAATCCTAAATCATCTCTGCCACTATTGAATGGTTCAGGTAATCGCTGCAGACCTTTGAATGTATTGTCGGATGAAAACGCAGTGACAAAGATATCGAGGCCACCTTTTCCATCTCGCCCATCTGATGAAAAGAATAAGTACCCATCTTTATGAAAATAGGGAAAGATTTCATTGCCCTTTGAGTTTATAGAAGAGCCGAGATTGACAGGTGTGGACCAGCCTTGAAGTGTTCGTTCTACAATGTATAAATCCATCCCCCCGAAGCCACCAGGCATATTGGAAGCAAAAACGAGATATCGTCCGTCCGCGCTCAATGTGGGATGTGCTACAGAATAACTATCACTACAAAAAGGCATCTCTTCAATATGCTCCCAGTCTTCCGCGCCCTTCACTGCGTGATAAATTTTTAACTGCACTTCTCTTTTATCGTCATTGACCACCTTGCCGCCAGAAATGTTGGATCGGGTGAAAAAAATCTCATTGGCATCTCTGTTGAACGTGCAAGGACCTTCATGATATTGGGTGCGTATGTTCGGCGAAAAGAAGACGGGCTTTTCACCCAAACCATCTGCGCCAAGATCAGCATACATTAAATCAAAATACGCCTGTCCTGTTTTGGGATCGAGTATACTGTTTCGTTCGCGGGCAACCACATAGACAATCCCGCTTTGATAATAAACAGGTGAAAACTCAATTGACTTGGTATTCAGTTTCTCTAGAGGAAGGGTGAGCACATTGACAGTCTGACACACATAGGCAGTATCCTGTGCCGGCAGCATAGTTGTCAAAATGGAAAATAAGAAAGCGTATATAATTCTCATGGATCAGATTAAAAATACCTGGGGTTAATAAATGTTGATGCTCTGGCCGGTTCGCCAAAACAATACATCATCATCAATTCGATGCTGCCATCACTGTACCGTTTCAATTCACTCAGTGTGATATCATAAGCTGCACCGATGCGCAGACCTCTGAGGACTTTGGCGGATGCTATGAGATCAACCGATTCAATCAATCTCTTATCAATGCCTCCTTTTCGTAAACTTACTGCAAGACTATAATCCTCATACCATCTTAGGCCAAGATTGAGATCGACAGCCATCGGGGCTGACTTTGTATACCGAGCCATCACCTGGGGAACAAAACTCAACTGGTGATTCAACCGCAAAGCAACGCCTGTCATCAGGTAATAATGAGGCTGCTCTCTCGCTGTAAATAAGTTGTTGAGTTCAAAATCAATATCTGAACTCATTAATCTTGGTGCAGACAATCCTGCAAAAAATGAGGGGGTGCTAAAATATAAACCCGCGCCAACATTTGCTAAAAACTTACTATCTGAAATTGCTTCCACACCCGGGTCGATATTAATATCCTGCACAGTTCTAACGGAAGGATCTGAATAATCAACTTTCAGAAAACGACCGGATGCCTGAACGCCCAGACTTAACGTGCCTTTTCCAAGTGGAATTCTATAGTCATATATGCCATCGATTGTCGTCGCGCTTGACACGCCGATCGAACGGCGCTGAAGATTTAATCCAACGCCTATCCGCTGCGATGCAAGCGGACCGTGCAAACTAACTGATTCCGTCTGTGGTGCACCATCAAATCCAAGCCACTGCTCACGGAAATGTAAGGTCGCACAAGGATGCTCATGATATCCTGCATATGCCGGATTGACCAATAGCTTATTAAACATAAACATGGTATGCAACGGCTGCTGCTGCGCAGACAATGACACACAATTCATCCACAATAAAGTGAACGTCAAGGCTGTCAACCTAATCATATATCCTCTATTCATCTGTTCACAATTTTTGATTCTCGATTTTTGATTTTTGATTAATATTAGCGCCACCTTTCAATTCGCAATTCGCAATTCGTTACTCATTACTCGTTATTCGTTACTCCTTCTATCTTTCAAGTACTAAAAATGTTCTCCTCGGTTTGCTGCCATCACCAAAATCCATGATGTAGAAATACGTACCTACAGGAAGTGACTCTCCCGACACTCTACCATCCCAATCATTTCGGTAAGGAGTAGCCGTATAGACCACTGCACCCCATTCATTGAATACGATGATCTTGTTTTGAGGGAATCGTGAGGTCTCAAGACAAGGTATGATCAGCACATCATTGACACCATCATTATTGGGCGTAAACAATGTGGGGACAATACAATCATCTTCGTTACCTACATGAAGCACGACTATAGCTTCACTACATTCTTCAGGGCAATCGGTCGAGCAAACTCTGTAGGTCAGAAAATCTGTTCCGACATATCCGATGTTTGGCGTGTACCTGAATATTCCGTTTCCTGCATGCAGCGCATTTCCATGTTTTGCACCCGTGACCAGTTGAAGCAGATAAGGGCCCATCGAGATTGAATCATTTGCTGTGACCACAAATACAACTGTCTGCCCAAATGGAACATCTACAGTATCCGGGAAAACTTTTGGAGAAAAAATAACGCCGATATTGACAGAATCCGAACTATAATTCCGGCAGGATTCAAAACTGAGCGTCCATGTCATCACATAGTCTCCGGGAAGCAATGGATTGACATTTGTATTTGGATTATTGATGGCAGAAAAAATGACACCGGCTGACGAACTGGTCCATACACCTATTGAAGGAGATGCATCGGTAGCTTCAAGTACGATGGCTTCATCCGGACAGAATTGCATATCAGGACCTGCACTAGCCTGGAGGTTAGGAATTTCATCCGCAGTGATGATCACAGCTATGCTTGTATCCGAAAGACAACCCTGCAATGACGCAACCACCGTGATCGAATTAAGTCCAGCCTGCAAAGGCGAGCCATTAATTACTTTACAACTGTCGGTAGCTGGAGTGCCTATAACAGCATTGCCATTTAAAATCCAGGTATACGTTGCACCTGATGTTCCGCTTTGACTTGCAAGACAAAGATTCACCGGGATAGGATCATCGATACATATCCTGGTGACATCTGCAATTACTAAAGGTGTACTTAAAGAAGATTGAACCTTGACTTCTTTTACAACAGAGACAGGAGAAATACATCCGTTTAACGTAAAGAAGACCGAATAGAATCCTGCATTCGCAGGCGTCACCGGGAAGATAACCGGACTTACATCACTACTCATAAATCCATTTGGACCAGTCCATTGCACTATTACTCCGGGAGCATTTGATGTGAGTACAAGGCTGTCCCCTTCACACACCAATGCCGGAGCTGTGATGACAGGAGCATTTAGTGGTGGCCTTACCTGAACTGCTATTTGCGTTTGAGTTGAGGTGCATCCATCCACAGTAACATCAACTTTGTAAATACCGGTGAACGTTTGATCTGCATGCGGAATAATCAATGTTCCGGGACTATCGAGTATGGTCGTTGCATTTGATGATGTCCATGTATAAATTCCACCTGTCACAGGCGAAGTAATATTCAATATAATCGTATCTCCATTACAATAAACCTGATCTCCATTGATGACAGGTTTATCAGGGCTGTCCTTTAACAGCAACTCAATGGATGCTGTATCAGAGATACACGCGCCATTTGTAATCTGTAAGTTATAAACTCCATTCACCGTGGAAGTGGCATTTTGGAATTCAATACCCGGATCCTGTGTATTGAAACCTGAAGGCCCTGTCCACTGATAGACATACATTCCGGTATTTGCAGGATTTACATCGGCGGTAATATGGATTGCAGAAGTTCCATCCACACAACTATCCGCGTCCGTCGTCAATGATGTGATGACAGGTAATACATCAACATGAAGCATAAAAGTGTCTTCGGATGCACAGCCCGTATTTGTCAAAACAGATACAGCGTAAATACCAGTTTCAGCTAATGCTTTTGGTGAAATTACATCTGAGGTGAATCCATTTGGACCTGTCCATGAATATATCCCATTGTTGGCAGGGACGACTGAAAGTATAATTGAATCTCCTGCGCATGCGGTGGTCGGACCAAGAATTTGAATGGCTATAGACGTATCAATACCTACCTGGAATGAATCTGAAGTATCTGATGGACATCCGTTGATAAAAGCTATGACATGCCAAAGACCTGCATCAGTGGTATCAGCAGAAACCACAAGAAGTGAATCAACAGTCGTCAATATGGATTGACCTAAAGGATCAATCCATTCAAAACTCTCAGCTGCAGAATTGGCATTCAATAAAAACATACCTCCTGCACACGTAACAGAATCCCCTGTAATCGTAGGCGTTGCCGGAGGAGCCTGAATGTTAATAATCAAAATATCAGCCTGGGAAATACAGAAATCGTTAGATGCTGTCAATGTGAAAATATCATTAGCAGCAAGCCCTGACACCGGAATGCCGGGAGGATCCGGAACAAAAGATTCAAATCCGTTTGGCCCGCCCCAATGATATTGCAAAGTAGAATCTATAGTTTGAGGATGTAGATATAATGTATCTGCAACGCACAATGGCATCATGCCTTCAAGTATTGACACAGTGGGTACAGGAGATACAAACACAGATATAGCTGCACTTGGATCAGAACTACATGTATCCTGAATCACAACAGTATAAAAAGTATAGTTGCCTGGTGTTGTAAGTGATATGGTAAGTGAAGGATCCATGGTGTTCGATAATATGGTATCCCCAGTGGGCAAAATCTGATACCATAAGTAGGATACATTTCCTGAATAGGCCTGAGTTGAAAGAACAACATTTTCTCCGGCACAAAGCGTATCATCAAATGCAGTAATGGAAGGTGAAATCAATGTCTGAATAAGAACTTCAACAGCGCCTGTTGATACACATCCACTATCACTTTGTACCGTCAGAAAGTAGGTTCCGCTAAATGTGGAATCCGACCCGGGAAGAATTGGATTTTCATCCGACGATGAAAATGAATTTGGTCCTGTCCATGAATATGTATAATTGACCGGAGGCCCTGGAGGAATATTTGCAAAAAGCCTGAGCGTATCATCACATAAACCTCGCTGCCATAGTGGTGTAAGTGGTTGTGTGGATATAAAAAGTGAACTCACGCATGAAACAGCATTACCACTTTGATCAAAAGCTGTGATCGTAACCGAAATATTTTGTCCATTGCTGGCACAGTTGACAAATGGAGGATCGTACACGATATTCTGTATGCCGCAATTGTCAGCCGTCGATACGACTAATGATGTAGTAGAGAGATCAATATTTTCAACACCCGATGCCGGCAGTAACAAAGTATCATTTTGACAAACGATAGAAGGTAGAATTGTATCTCTCAATTCAACCTGGTATATACAGGTATCAATATCTCCTGTGCTGTCTCTGGCGATCAGCAGCACGTAGTTAATACCGGACATAAATGAAATCAGAACGCTATCTGAAGCAGAACTGAATATCACCGAATCCGGAACTGCATTTCCCTGAACTTCGACACGCAATACAACAACACCTTTAGCGCATTTGCCTGATTCTGTCTGTGGAGGAAATACCCAAAGACTTACCGAACAGCTATTGGCATCCGTATATAAAAGTGTGTCTGCCGGACATGTCAGGGAGATGGCATTCTCATCGATGATCTCAATGCTGGATAAACATGTACTTGCATTCCCTTTGCAATCTGTGGCGGTCCATAAAGCGGAATGAATTCCAACATCAAGAAGTGTGTCTAAACTGACAATGGTATCGACATCAATAGGGCTTCCCGCATCAATCTGTAAAACCATATGTATAGTGTCAGGAAAACAAACATCATTTGCACCAGGTTTTGCAAGCGTAACTAGTGCATTACATGCTGATGTATCCGGCATGATGGATATCACCGGTTGACATAAGTTAAATACAGGACCCGTCGTATCAATGACCGTAAATGAAATCTCATCTACCACTACATTGCCACAAACATCATAGGCGACCAGATCAGCTTCAAGTATGTAATTCTGTTTACACATTAGCCTCACTGAATCAGGCAAGGGAGCGCCGGGCCATGTCGCTGTATCACTCAGCACATATGATCCTCGCAATGCTATGAAGAAATCCGTAGCTGAACACCCATCATTGATCGTTACAGAATCCTGCCATTGCTGGTATGTATCCTGAAGATCACCTGACGACGCATTGCATGAATAAACAATATCACCCGGAGATAATGAAATAACCGGTGGTGTAGAGTCGCTGAGATCAAATTGTTGAATAGCGGTTGTTGAATTACCACATGCATCCGTCACTGTCCACGTACGTGATAAAATCTGATGACAGGCTAAACCTGTAAGGACATCAGCATACGATGTGACAGGTGATGGATCACAATTGTCTGCCACATTAATAAGTAACAAAGTATCCACGCTACAAAACTGAACAGTATCAGAAGGAAGCGAAAACGTAGGTGGGATTGTATCTAATCTTAAGAAAACTTCAACCGCAGTGGATGAATTTCCACAAGCATCCTGAGCAGTCCATGTCCTGTACACAATGTTTGGTTGGCCAAAACAAGAATCAATTCCTGCGACATCAATAAAAGACAGAATCAATGAATCTGTACAAGCATCAGTTGCAACAGGAAAAGTCAACGGAATCGTATCCTGACAAAGAAGATGAATTGTATCTGCTGCAATCAGTATAACCGGAGGAATAGTATCTATGAACGTAAAAATGGCCGTATCGGAAACAGTATTCTGACATGGATCAGAAGCAATAAAAATAACTTCAAGACCTGTCGAACAACCTAGTGAAGTCACTGAAGGATAAGGTCCCGAACCAGGCACACCATTGATCACAGTGCCCGATGTATCAGTCCATGTGAAAATCCATGTCAATGATCCGCATCCATCCGAAGCCGAAGCACCTGCCAGCGTATCGATCCAGTTTTGAAGTGCCTGGCCTCCATTCAATGAACACGGCGCCATAAAATCGGATGCTGGTGTAGTTAATATCGGTGGAATCGTATCGGACAAATTAAACGTAGCAGCAGGCATAGTGAGACTTACATTGCCGCATGCATCAGCGAGACCAAATTGAATCGTGACATGTGCTCCCTGCATACAAGCTGTATCCAGTAATGCACTAAGTATATTCATTGCACTGTCCGCAGTCATGCTTGCATTAACATTTACTGAACTGCACGCATCAGAATAAGTAGCTCCTCCGGCAGCATTATACCAGCTATTGAATACTTCCTGCCAGGTCTGATTAGCTGAACAAGAAAATGAAGTGTCAACAGGTGGTGTTACAAATACAGGCTTCCCATTATCTGTGATGCCGAAAAATCCTGTGGCTGATGCTTCATTGTTGCATTTATCGACATAGACGAAGTGTATTTCGAGATAAGCTTTTACATTGTTGAGACCCACACCGTTTATTACCACATTGTCATGACATCCACTGGCCAGTGAATCCTGCCATGCGTCCAAAACTCCCTGTAACGTCAGATCATTGCCGCCTACTCTGTAGATTAATCCAAGCTCTGTATCTGCCGTACACAGATCATGCGCTTCTGAATGTCCTGCATCAACAAGCCAGTCCATCAATAGTGAATCAATGACAGACGAATTGCAACTAAGTATAGAAGTTGATGGTTGCACTGTGATCGCAGGTCCTGTATCATCAGTCAATGTAAAACTTGCAGTTGTTGTAGCGGAATTTCCACAACCATCCCCGGCAACAAATGTCACGACTATAGCAGCGTCACATGTATCATGAATCGAAGGAGAAGCTGGTAAGGTTGACCAAAATATTGAACTGCAATCATCCGTAGCCGCTGCACCACCATGATTGCTGATCCAGTTGTTAAATATCTGGTTGATATTCGCCTGACTGCAATTGCCGTTTGCACCCGTAGCAGGAGTAGTAATGACAGGAGCAACATTATTTGTGACTGTGAATGTTTTGTCGACGGTGCTTGTATTGTTGCAATTATCCTTTGCTGTAAAGGTGACAGTGATGACACCACAGAATGAAGTGATTTGAGAAGCAGGAGGTGCGTTGTCGGTTTTAGACATTACACCGCATCCATTATCCGTCGCTGTGAATGCAGCTCGCTGTGTCTGCAGCCATGACGCATACTGTGCCATAGCCGTAGCGCAGGGTGATGATCCATTTTGCAGATTATTGGTGATGACCGGAGCAACAATATCCGGCAGAATGGTGATCGATTGAATAAATACTGCTGTGTTTCCAAGATCGTCATCAGCCACCCATTTACGTTGTATGACTCCACCTCCGCACACGGGAACATTTCCTATTTGAGTATAGGTAATGGTGAGTGGAGGGTCCACTCCGCCGCAATTGTCAGTAGCTTCTACATTTGCCGGAGGAGGAAGATTGTTCGAACAATTCAGCGTGATATTAGGAGGTAGTGAGAGCGGATCAAAAACCGGAGGAACATGATCAACGAATGTAATGGAGAAACCGAATAAAGCATTATTCCCAAAATTATCAACAGCCTGGTAGAATACAGTGACCGTGTTTCCTGCATGTACCTGATCATTGATATGGTAGCCGCCGCTGATAGAATACACACCGAAGGAGACGATCATGCCTCCAGGTATATTACTAGTGACCGTGGGTGTAGCCGGAGCTCCCCAATTGAGTGGAGCTGTACATTGAGCGCCCACAACGATCTGGATAGGGCCTGTATAGGAGAAGGTGAAACCATTGCCCTGACCATAAGTCACTCCTATCCAGCCTAAAAGAATAATAAATAGAATCGAACGCATCTAACAAAATTAACATATGTTGCGAGAATGAGGCGAGGAAATAGAGAGGGAAGAGTCTCAATATACAAAAACCCTGCAGAAAGGGTCTTTAAAGGCAGGCTTTGTAATACGGAGGACAAAAGAGCAAAAAACTAAATATGACCCATTTTTTGTAGTATTTGGGTTGCTTTATGTCGACATAACCCAATTCGCACTATTTTTGGTATACATTAAAACTATATCGCCCATAAAATCTAAAAAATGAGTCTATTAGCAAAGCTTCCTCCGGGAGATCTGGAATCAAAGAATGTACTTCGTAAGGCGGCTATAGCACACCGTTATCTTGCTGAACTTAAAGGAGTAGCAGCCAGTATACCAAATCAGGAAATTCTCATTGATACATTGGCCCTTCAGGAAGCACGTGAAAGTTCGGCTATTGAAAATATTATCTCTACATTAAGTGAAGTATATCAAAGTAATGCAGAGAACAATAGTTATCCTAACGCTGCCGCTAAAGAAGTTCATGCTTATGTAAAAGCATTGCGCAAAGGATTTGAACTTGTCAGGCAACACGATTTGCTAACCAATAATTATATCCTTGAAATTCAATCCATCATTGAAGAAAACCAGGCAGGATTTCGAAAACTTCCTGGTACAGGATTGATTAATGAAAAAACTGGCGAGGTCATATATACACCTCCTCAGGACTATGATACCATCGTTTCATTAATGGATAATCTGCAACACTTTATCAATGATCCGGAATTCTACGATGCAGATTCGCTTGTCAAAATGGCCATCATTCATCATCAATTTGAGAGCATTCATCCTTTTTATGATGGTAATGGTCGTACAGGAAGGATCATCAATATTCTATATTTGATCCAGCAGCATTTACTTGATATTCCAATACTATATATCAGCCGGTACATCATCAGACATAAAGCAGATTACTATCGTTTGCTTCAGGATGTACGGGAGAAAAATTTATGGGAAGAGTGGATCCTATATATGCTCGATGCGGTCATAGAAACATCTTCCGACACAATAAGGGTAATCAAAGCAATGCATGCTGCCATGGATTTATACAAGAATATTCTTCAGACACAAGCCCCCAAAATTTATTCCCAGGACTTGCTGTACAACTTATTCAGGCATCCGTATACAAAGATTGAGTACATGATGAAGGATCTAGGATTGAGCCGGAATACGATTGTACGCTATCTGGAAACACTTCAAAAACTTGATCTGATTGAAAAGCGAAAAATTGGACGTGATAATTATTACCTCAATAAGGCTTTATTATCTCTTTTAATAGAGCCTAAGGAATGAATGCACAAGACAATTTAAGCAATGATCATCAATACTTCACGCAACTCTGATGCGATCATTAGTAGATAACCTTTTACTCGAAAATTCTTATCTTGAATCTGATTGAGGCTGCCGGTAAGATTAGGCCATTGAGCCTGACTAACCTCGGCCGATATAACAGATCGCCTATGCGGTAATAATTAAACATTCTAGCTATCTTCAATGATGAGGCATCTCTTAACTCTAATTCTACTCACCAGTTATTATTGTGCACAATCCCAGGGAACGTTTAATAAGCTTTTTGATTTGGGTTTGGCGCTCAATAATGCGCTAACGGATATGGAAATATCGGACAGTCTTATTTTTATTTCTTCTTTCCATATATGTACAAGTGATTCAAGCAATCAAATCAGGTTTAGCTGCACAGGCATTTCTGAATTCAATTATTCTGGTGATTTGCTTGACAAACAACTTCTCGACACATTTACGCCAGAAGGTTTTAATCGATTAATCTTATCAAACCATCAACTTTATTTAACTGGCCATTTGCGTCAATCAATTAGTGGAAGGCCAACCATATTGCTCAAATTAAATGATTATCTGGGTATAGATTCTGTTTTTGAATATACCTCCAATCCAGGAGAGGCACCAAATAATGAAGGTATAATAGAGTTAAATAATTCATTTTATCTCTATGGGTACAAGTTAATATATAGCCAAAATAAATCGTATAGCCACATCATAAAAATTGATAACCACACCAAAATTGAAACATGGGAAAAAACTTATGCAAGAGCTGATCGGGATAATGCATGTTATGATCTCCAACCTACAACGGATGGCAATCTTATCTTCATTCATCATTTTAGCGACAGCATCGGAGCTGGTGGGGAATCGGGATTTCAAATATTGAAAATCGATACTTCGGGAGCTGCATTGGATTCATTTGAATTTGAAGATATTGGCATTGATAATCCAAGGCTTTTGGCTGGTAAAGAAGGTGATATTTATTTTACGTCGCAAGATCCTCCATATCCACATACCATTCCTACAAACGGAAGAATAAACAAACTGAATAGCAATTTAAAAGATTTGGAATGGAGTCTTGAACTTCCTTCCAATCCCTTTATTGACGCTCACCGATATAAAATATACGATTACATCCAGGCAGCAAATGGGGATATAGTTGCATGCGGAAGTGTATGGGATGAAGGCCCCGACGGCCCTATAGGGACATCGCTAAATCACACATGGAATGGCTTTATTGTACGGGTATCCAGACAGGGAGAAATTATCTGGATTCACGAATACAGACAACCTAACACTCACCCTAACTTACCTCACGATCAATATGGAGACTTTCGTGGTTCTACTTTGTCTAAAATATATGAAACTAAAGATGGGAAATTAATCGCCGGAGGTTCGGTCTATTATAATGGAGACCAGATAATAGGATTATTGCCAGATGAAAATCAATCTGATATTTGGTTAATGCTTATGGATCAAAGTGGGTGTATTCAATCTGAAGAATGTACCAGAACAATTATTTTAAATGGAATAAACGATGATGGAAATGTTAATTTTTTAAGCCCTGAAAAAACATGGATCGAAGGATACTTTAATAGTTCCTGGTGGTCTTACAAATACAAATTCGATTCACTTCCAGTTATCCTGCATGGGAAATCATATTTTCAACTACTGAAAGCTTATTCTGAAGTCTCGGAGATTTGGGAAGCCACAGGAACATTTATAAGAGAACTTAACGATAGAGTGTACGAATATACTGGAGGGTTTGATCAAATCATTTATGATTTCAATCTGATGGAAGGAGATACTTTTCACCTTGGTGACTCAAGTTATCCAAAGGATCTCCTGGTCACTAAAACAGATACTGTGGCCTTATTAAATGGAGTTTTAAAAAAGCGGCTGATACTTGAAGCTATTGATCCTTCGGGCGAAGTTATTGCTTCCGATATTGTCTGGATAGAGGGCATTGGAAATCTTAGTGGCCTCTTCACAAATTATACACCTTGGTCCGCAGATTGGGATCCCTCATACATATTGTGTGTCCGTTGGAATGATGATGTGGTCTATGACAATCCGGATATTGAGAGTTGCTGGATGATGACTACATCCGTTAGAAATCCAATGGACATTATTCAACCGGTGTATCCAAATCCTACATCCGGAATAATACACATATCAGATACCGAAAATGGAGTGCCTTATGAATTATTCGATCTTCAGGGCATGAACACACAAAGTGGTATTTCCGGAAATGGGGAGATCAGGATTGAACAGCAGGGGGTATTTATTTTAAGACTATTCCAAAATTCTAAATGGATCAATCGAAGAGTTGTGGTTATGTATTGATTACTATTTATTTGTCTTAATCATAGGTTTCCAATTCGTACATCCGGATCATCCGGCATCCAAATATGTATCTCCAGTGCTTATCCTTCTAAGTCCAACAAATATCAACCCTTCGCGGTGTATCTAAAGCGTCTTCTTACTGTCCACACAAAAAATTAGTAATTAAAGCCCATCAAATCATTCCCTGACTACACTTCATATATAGCATTAAAATATTTTAATAAATTTATACTATTCAAAAACTTTTTTTAAAAAAAAAGATTATATTTGTTTATACAAGACACCATTTAATCCAATCGTTGGGTTGAATCTCTGTACAAAACCGGGTTATAAAGTAATTATTCATCAATGCCACACATGATGATACATCTTTATTATAATAAATACCAACTTCCCCGAAACTTTCTATCTCCTGCGAGACAGAAACACAACCTGATTTCCCCTTTACTTTTAATAATTGGTCTATTTGCTATATGTATTCGAGCAACCAGACGATGCTTCAGATTTAATATTTTATTAATTGATAATTCTCACACCCAGATAGAATTATATAATGTTGTACTGCAGTCTAGCCTTTCGCAGTCAGGCCGTTTCCCCTTTTACGTTCAAAAGGAGCTCACACCCTTTCCAGAGAAAGCCTCTCCCTTTAATAATTTGCTTTCTTTCCTACAATTTTCCTGTTTCAAACTGAAGACACAGTCCCTTGTGTTCTCTATCCTAAATCACTTAAAATAATTAACTGACTCTCTGAGGTTTTGTCAGCCTATATGCTCTTGTAATTACCCAGTATAACTACAAATACAACTTGTTATGAAACCCACACTTGTATTGTCATCTTTTGATGGCCCGAATTTTCCATGCCTTTACTTAAGAGCCAGATTAATACTATTTATCCTCCTGATAAATATGCCTGGCGGAATACTATTTTCACAACAATCCAATCTTACCTGCAACACGGTCACACCCTGGACGCCGAATACATTTGCAGTAAACGTTGATTTTAGCTCGAGTGCTTTATCCTGCTGGGACGGAGATCCACTTTGTGTTATTCCGGGGAGTCACTCCCCCGCCAATGTGGTGGATAATGATTTGAACAACTTTGCAACAGGCGAAATATTGCTAGGCGGTTCGCTCAACCTCAGTGTTACAGATCCTGTGAATGATTACAATGCCGGCAATTTTGTTGGATTTGTCATTTCAAGCGGCTTACTTGATGTCAATTTGTTTAGCAGTATTACATTGCGTACACACCTCAACAATACACTTCAGGAAACATTTCAGGGGTTCGATCTGATCGGGTTGAACACAAACCTTTTTTCAAGTCCCTATACAATTGGATTTGTGACTAGTGCAGCATATGATGAAGTTGAAATCACCTTTGCTGCAGGTATAGTAGCGGGGTTATATAATGTGCACTATGCTGTGATGGAAAGTTTTTGCGCAGGTCCACCCCTCGCTTGTAATGCAGAGACTGCAATGAATTCTCCAACATTTCCAATGACTGTTGATTATGCAAACACAGGTTCAATAGGTATAAGTCTTGGTAATGTTGATAATCCGGAAAATGCAATCAGTGCAAGCACCAGCGATTTTGCAAGTCTTAACAACCTGGCCAATGTATTTGACAGCCTTTCAATTGCCGTAAAAGATCAGATCACTGATTATCCTGCAGGCACATTTGTAGGTTTTGATATTAAAAATCTTACCATCCTTGATTTAGATCTGTTGGAGCATATTGTTATTACCTCTTATCTCAATGGTGTCAAAAAAGAACAAATCAGCGGTACCGATCTGCTGCTAGGTGTTCCATTATTGAATAGTACAGGAAGACAGACTGTCGGTTTTGTGACGACTACGTCTGTCGACGAAGTAAAATTGACTTTGGCCCAGCCTGTCAATGTAAATCTCGGTACAACTCTGGTGTACAGTGCCATCTTTAGAAAATTCTGTGAAGGTCCGGATCTGGCATGCAATACACTCACACCGATACACAGCCCGGCATACCCTGTGTATATCAATACCGAACATACTGGATTCACAGGTGCAGCTTGCATTGGTTGCTCACTTGAACATCCCGGCAATGTGATTGACAATGATACGATGAGCTATGGTGAAATAGATATCACTGCAGGAGCAGCTACTATTGGGAGTCTTTCTGTAAGAGATGCCTTAACCGTTTATCCGGCCAATTCATTCGCAGGATTCCGCATTGAAAATATTCAATTGGTTGATGCAAATGTTCTGGCTAATGTAACTATTGCAACATATCTGAACGGCGCTTTTGTGGAAGCGGTGTCAGGACCTAATATACTTTTGACCGCAGGAACAGATCTGCTGGTTAACCAGGGTGAATATTTGGCCGGTTTCCTCACCACTGCACCATTTGATGAAGTCCAGATCAACCTGACTAACGTGGGTATGGTCAATATAGGAACAACGCGAATTTATGAGGTAGTGCTTGCCACTTTTTGTCCGGCCACTATAGCATGTGACACAACATATTTTCTCAATTCACCCGAATTTCCGGTGTATGTGGATTTTCAGCGAACCGGTCTTGCAGGAGGTGTATGTGCGTTGTGTGAAGTTGAAGATCCCGATGAAGTTATTACGGCTTCCAATACGGATTATGCTACCATCATGATTACTGCTGGTGTATTGCAAACCGGATCTATAGCTGTGAGAGATGCATTATATGATTATCCTGCCGGCACCATAGCAGGTTTTGTCATCGATGATATTAATGATCTTCTTCAGGCCGATCTTTTTGGATCAATTACTATTTCAACCTATCTAAATGGTAACCTTCAGGAATTTGCATCGGGAGTTGATTTGATTGACGCAGAACTTCTTATACTTTTCATCAATTCGGATGCAGGAGTGCACAATGTTGGATTTGAGACAACATTACCTTTTGATGAAATCAAAATCACCATTGGCGATCTGGCCAGTGTGATTAACATCATCAATGTCTATGGTGCATTTGTCGATACGCGAAATTCACATGGTGGAAATCTGAACTGTCCTGATCCTCCTGTTGCCGTAGATGATACGGCCATCACTCCGGAGGATACTCCTGTCGTTATTGATGTGTTGAATAATGACAGTGATCCGGACAGTCCGCTTGGTATTCCTGTCGTCACCGATCCGCCAGCACATGGAATGACTTCCGTCAATCCGATTGATAGTACTATAACTTACACACCTGATGAGAATTTTGTGGGTGTGGATACATTTATTTATTCAATCTGTGATAATGGCATTCCTCCTTTGTGTGATACAGCACTTGTCATTGTTACTGTAGCACCTGTCATTGATACAATACATGTGACAATTCCTGAGGACAGTATGTTTACCGTTTGTGCTGATTCGCTAACTACGTTCACATCACCTGCTACAGCAATTTCACTTTGTGATAATCCTTCATCAGGTATGGTCTCCTTTGTGGGACTCTGTGCTACGTATACGCCTGAT
>JBBSAQ010000038.1:0-41122 GCA_038252065.1 Chitinophagales bacterium | reverse complement strand
GGTGGCACGACTAGTCGTGCCACCACTAGTCGTGCCACGATTATATTTGAGGACAGGGATTCAAAACCGTTATCTACCTATCTTCGCTCCCTTATTCCACATCAAGGAAAACAATGAAAAAATCAATTAAAGAAATACTCGCCGCCAAGCCTATTGGACAGGAAGTCACCGTCTGCGGTTGGGTAAGGACGTTTAGAAGCAACCAATTTATCGCTGTCAGCGATGGATCCTGTATGCAGACTATGCAGGTAGTGGTTGATCATGAAAACATGGATCCTGGTTTGCTCAAAAGGATCACCACCGGAAGTGCTATCATGGCCACCGGGACATTGATCGAATCAATGGGCAAGGGCCAGGCCGTTGAGGTCAAAGCCAAAACAATTGAAGTAGTGGGCGATGCGGATCCTGATAAATATCTTCTTCAGCCCAAGAAGCATAGCATGGAATTTCTGCGCGACATCGCGCATATGCGCATCAGGACGAATACGTTTGGTGCGGTGATGCGTATACGTCATGCGCTCGCCTATGCGATTCATCATTTCTTTCACGAGAGAGGCTTCTTTTATTTTCACAGTCCGATCATCACCGGATCTGATGCAGAAGGCGCTGGTGAGATGTTCAAAGTCACTACACTATCGCTCGAGAATACACAAAAGAATAAAGAAGGGGATGTCGACTTCAAAAAGGATTTCTTTGGCAAAGCCACTAATCTCACCGTATCTGGACAACTTGAAGCAGAGCTTGCCGCTTTGGCTTTAAGCCGCGTGTACACCTTCGGTCCTACATTCCGTGCAGAGAATAGCAATACGACAAGACATCTGGCGGAATTCTGGATGATCGAACCTGAGGTTGCATTCTTTGATCTGAAAGACAACATGGATCTCGCGGAGTCAATGTTGAAATATGTTATTGCATTTGCACTTGAACATTGTGCTGATGATATTCAGTTTCTGAAAGAGAGACAGGAGCAGGAAGAGCAGACTAAGCCACAACAGGAGAGAAGCACGATGGATCTTATCACAAAGCTTCATTTCGTAGTCGACAATGAATTTCAGCGTTTGAAATACGAAGAAGCTATTGATATCTTAAAGAATAGCACACCCAATAAGAAAGGAAAATTTCAATACCCGATAGAAGGGTGGGGCACAGATCTGCAATCGGAGCATGAGCGTTATCTCGTTGAAAAGCATTTTCAAAAACCTGTGATCCTTACCAATTATCCAAAGGAGATCAAAGCATTTTATATGCGTGTAGATGATGATGGACGGACGGTATCGGCTATGGATATATTGTTTCCTTCGATTGGTGAAATTGTAGGTGGATCTCAACGTGAGGAACGGCTCGATGTGCTGACGCAGCGTATGGAAGAAATGAATATTCCGCTTCTTGAGATGGATTGGTATCTGGATACACGCCGGTTTGGTACATGTCCTCATGCCGGATTTGGATTGGGCTTTGAACGACTTGTGTTGTTCGTAACCGGTATGACGAATATCAGAGATGTGATTCCGTTTCCGAGGACGCCGGGAAATGCTGAGTTTTAATAAACAATAAGCAATAAGCAATAGGCAATGTGCAATTGGTGGCTATGCTTGATGAAAATGAATTTTTATCGCCTGGTGGAATCCGTTCGGTTTCAAAAATTCATGAGAATCCATAAACAGTCCATATTAACGGAGAACATTTTGATCTGAAATATGAACCCGGAGAAGGACGTACATCTTTGTTTGGTGGCAATTCTAATTGGAGAGGTCCTGTTTGGTTCCCTATGAATTATCTGATCATTCAATCTCTTCGGGAGTATCATTCTTATTTTGGAAATGATTTTAAAGTTGACTATCCGACGAACTCCGGAAAGAAAAGAGATCTGAATAGTGTCGCGGATGCTATCAGTCAACGCATGATATCTACCTTCAGAAAACAAGCGGATGGAAGTCGTCCACTTCATGGTGGAGAAGGATTCTATACAGATGATCCATCTAATCATGATCTTATCTTGTTTTATGAATATTTCCATGGTGATTCTGCCAGGGGAGTAGGGGCATCTCATCAGACTGGTTGGACCGGTCTTGTAGGTGAGTTGATCAAAACAGTGCATACAGATAAATAAAATTCATATCAGATAAATAATCTTGATCTTAACCATCAGATTAAGGTTGTAATAAAATACAAAGCATATGTTGACATTTGATAAACCCACATTTGAAGCTCTTGCAGAAAAGGAATGGCTGGTCACTAACGGACTTGGAGGTTATGCATCTTCCTCCATCTCCGGAGCCAACACGCGTCGATATCATGGTTTGCTGGTGGCTTCGTTACGTCCTCCGACTGAACGTATAGTGATAGTTTCGAAAGTAGAAGAGACGATCACTGACGAGAATGGCGAACAAATTAATTTGTCATCAAATCAATACAAAGGAGTTGTTCATCCGCTGGGGTTTACCACGATTTCATCATTCAATCGGACTCCTTTGCCGGTGACGACGTTCAGTGGGAAAGGATGGAAGCTCAGCAAGACTGTTTTTATGGTCAATCATTCCAATACAACAGTTGTCGAATATCAAAATCATGGAAAGAATACATTGACACTTACACTTAATCCTTTTTATGTCTACAGGGATTATCACAGTTTATTTGGACAGCGGGACAAATTTGATTTTTATCGCGATAGTAAAGAGAATGATATCGCTGTGATTTATCCGGAGTATGGTTCACCTCCGTTGTATGTGCAATGTCCCGGAAGTGATTTTAAAGCAGAGCGGATGTGGTATAAAAATTTTATTTATGCCAAAGAAACCTATAGGGGACTTGATGATCATGAAGATGCTTGTTCAAATGGAATTTACACACTTCAATTGTTACCTGGTCAGAAAACACATATTGTGTTCACACTGGATCAGAAACAGCTTAATCAATCATGGATAAGACTTAAAGAAGAGGAGATAACGAGAATTGCCGCGTTAACTACGAAAGATGTATTACCTGTAGTACCGGGTCTTTCAAGCGAAGATCAACAGTTTTATAAAGACCTCATCACATCTGGTGATCAATTTATCGTACAGCGTGATTCGAGTGACGGTCGGAGTATTATCGCCGGATATCATTGGTTTACAGATTGGGGTCGTGATACCATGATTGCTATGCGGGGGCTGGTGATAGCAGGTGGTCAGCAGGCCCTGGCAAGAAATATTATCAATACTTTTTTGCTATATCTCAAAGATGGGTTGATCCCAAATCGATTTCCGGATCAGGGAGAAACGCCTGAATACAACACAATCGATGCCTCACTCTGGCTTTTTATTGTTCTGCATGAATATCATCAGAAGTTTAATGATATACCATTCATCGCTGAGTGTCTTCCGAAATTGAAAGAGATCCTTACTTCATACAGAGATGGTACACATTTCAAAATTCATATGGTAGAAGAGGGATTGATTTTTGGTGGAGAAGGACTTTCTCAATTGACATGGATGGATGCTAAAGTCGGTGACTATGTCGTCACGCCAAGGCATGGATGTCCGGTGGAGATCAACGTGCTATGGTACAATGCGATTCGTATTTATCTCGAATTTCTGAAGACAGTTAAACAAAAGGATGAGGGATGGGATGCACTTTCCTTAAAAGTCAGAGATGCGTTCAGAAAACATTTTCTCAATACTCAAGGCTATCTCTATGATGTCGTGGTCCCGGGGGAATATGCTGATGATGCCATCAGGCCAAATCAGGTATATGCTTTAAGTCTACCATTTTCGATGTTGACGGATGAAGAAAGCAAATGTGTCATGCAGATCATCACGTCAACATTATTCACGCCTTTTGGATTACGATCATTATCATCCGATCATCCTGATTTTATAGGTGTCTATGGTGGTGATCAATGGCACCGGGATAAAGCGTATCACCAGGGCACAGTCTGGGGATTTCTGATGGGTGAATATTTAATGGCCTATCTGAAGATGAATGATCATTCTGCAAAAGCTAAAAAGCAGGTTTTAGAAATGATGAGTTCTATGAAAGATCACTTTTATCATGCCGATTGTATTCATGGTATCTCTGAGATATTTGACGGCGCAAACCCCGGGCCGGGAAGAGGCTGTGTTCAGCAAGCATGGTCTATAGGCATGCTGCTCCTTGTCTTTGATTCAATGAAAAAGAAAAACGCGGCAGTTACGCCTCCACAAAAAAAATTACCGGTTGTGGTAGTGGCTCAAAAGAAGACAATAAAAGCACCCGCTGAAAAAAGTCCTGCTAAAAAGTCAGCTAAGAAGAAAACGGTTAAAACTGCAGTTCAGAAAAAACCAATGAAGGCGATCGCAAAAAAGAAGACAGTCACTAAGGTGGTTAGGACCAAATCGTCAAAGCCAACAGGAAAAAAGAAATAAACGAAGTGGAGGCATTAAAAAAATATTGGCGTGTATACCTTACGGCCCCCGTGCTGGGTATGTTTTTAGCGGCGCACCTATTTCGAACAAGATTCATGAAAGATCATGACGGCTCTTGTGTTGATTTGAAATGCAAGATGTCCGGCTATGTCAACGAATGGGAGACCTATGAGATCTTATTTCCTCCAAAGTCCTGAAGAATTATTCTTTTAGGTCTGAAATCCGTGTCTAATTTTGTCAAATGTTACTACCGTAACATCCCCGGAAATGATTCATCTTTACTTTTGTCTCATCAACAAATGAATTCTAACGAAAAATCAGTAATGCAACGAACAATACTTATCACAGGAGCCACGGGCAATTTGGGCCATGATGTCGTCAATTCTATCTTTGCATCAGGTCATAAAATCATTGCGACAGTAGGATCCAGTGAAATATCGGAGTCTTTAATTCAGAAAACAATAGTTCAGCAGCGGGTTGACCTCCTCCGCGAAAGTTCTGCAGAATCATTTATGCATGGGATCATCAACGGGCATCCTCAACTGGATGGAGCCGTTTTACTTGTCGGTGGTTTTGGTATGGGCAACATTGAAAGTACAAATGAGGCTATGCTCGATAAGCAGATAACGTTGAATTTCAAGACGGCCTGGTTTATTATAAAACCTTTAATGTCTCATTTTAAAAAATCAGGTGGAGGTCAGATTGTTCTTGTAGGTGCGCGCCCGGCTATAAATCCGGATGAAGGTAAAAACGTAGTGGCGTATGCATTATCCAAATCTCTTTTGTTCTCACTTGCAGAGATCATTAATGCAGAAGGTAAAGATGCCGGCATCACCGCATCAATAGTTGTTCCGGGCATACTCGATACTGCACCCAACAGGAACGCAATGCCGGATGCCGATTTTGAAGATTGGGTAAAAACAAGTACAGTAGCAGAAACAATAAGCTTTATCCTTTCCGATGCAGGAAAAGCATTGCGACAACCGGTTTTCAAAGTGTATAATCGTTCATAAGCATTGTCAAAACTGCAATCATAATGGAGGTAAATGAGGTCTACAAAGATAGTGTCATGGTGATCGAGATGATCGCTATCCTCATCACAAAAACATACAAATGAATAGCATAGGAATGTTGCTGGCTGAAGCATTTACATTTTGCTTTTACGTCTATATCATTTGCGGTTTTATTTTTTCGATGTGGTTCCTGGTCGCAGGCGCAAAAAGACTTGATCATGGAATAGAAGAAACGAACTGGGGTACCAAATGGATTTTTATACCCGGAAGCATCCTTTTATGGATTTATTTATTGATTAAAATCTTGAAACAGAAGTAGGATAATATGACACCGAGACTTAGAAAAATACATCGACGGGTATGGCGCATGATGGCGATCTTGCTGCCTTCACTTATCCTCATCGGAGCAGGTGTAATACCATTGTCTTCACCCGATAAAGCAATTCCATTTTCCAATTTGACGCTCCTCCACAAAGTGGTATTGGGGACAGCGGATGGAATAGAGGTTCAGTATGGTGAAAGCATTTCGGGTCAACCGTATTTGGAGATAAACCTGAAGAAAGTGACGGAATCAGCTTCTGCGATAGCCACATTCTCGAGGACATCCTATCCCGATATCTTACTTGGAAAAATGAATTCATCCGGAAATACATTTTTCGAAATGATTTCAGGTATTGATATCAATGGATCTACACTTCATGTTGAAGATGTATTCCGGCATCAGCACCTGTTTGATATTCCTCTTCATCTCACTTCAAAATAGCAGTTCGAATGGGACATCAATATCAGGTTGTATCCTGGAACAGACAAAAGCGAATTTATGATGGTGCTGTCCTCGCAGGGATAATACTTTTCTTTGGCGTATTCACCATACTGCAACTTAAGCTGCATCCGGAAATTACGTTAGAGACGCTAATCATCAGGGCCACAGCCGTACTGGCCTTTCTGATATTGCATATTATTCTTTGCATTGGACCATTGGCCAGATTAGACAAACGATTTCTTCCTCTTTTATACAACAGACGGCATCTGGGGGTGATCATGAGTTTGATCGCATTGACACATGGCGTGTTTAGTATCTACCAATTTCATGCCTTAGGTAATGTCAATCCGATTCTTTCTGTATTTATTTCAAATTCGAATTACAATTCGATCGGATTATTTCCATTTCAGATCCTGGGTTTTTTTGCGTTGATCATTATTCTGATCATGGCAGCTACAAGTCATGATTTCTGGCTCCATAATCTTTCACCTAAAGTCTGGAAGTCATTGCACATGATGGTGTACCTTGCCTATTTTCTTCTCGTCGGTCATGTTATACTGGGTGTACTTCAGATGGAACAATCACCCTATCTCCTTGGTTTGCTTGCACTCGGTGCAGGGATAGTGACAAACCTCCAATTGTCAGCCGGGGCAAAAAAAAGAAATCAGGAAATCAGCAATGAGCAAGTGGATGATCCATTTGTGAAAGTTTGCAGCGTAGATGAAATCGCAGAGAACCGGGCGAAAACAGTTTTGATCGGTAAAGAAAATATTGCCATTTTTAAATACGACCAAAAACTTTCTGCTGTCAACAATCTTTGCCGTCATCAAAACGGTCCGCTTGGGGAAGGGAAAATTTTGGATGGATGCATCACATGTCCCTGGCATGGATATCAATATCTTCCACATAATGGACAATCACCTCCGCCGTTTACCGAAAAGGTAGAGACGTATGATGTCAAGCTCATCGATGGATGGGTATATGTCAATCCGACGCCTTATGCTGAAGGCACACCGGTAGAGCCTTGTCATATTCACTCCATCATCGCAAGCAACTGACAAATGGAAAATAAAGATCATGCGAACGAAGAGTTTTATATTGGATGGCAACCGATGGCACCTGGTGCACAATCACGCTTTGTCAGAAATGTGACATTGTTTATTTTAATTTGTATACTTTTCATTGCTTCAGCCTTTGTTTATTTTCAAAAAGGTTTTTCCACTTCTACATTCGAGTATGGAGATGTCACGACGATTTCAGGAATGTTGACCATGACACCTTTTCCGATGCTGTCAGTCAATCTTGGAATGGATATGGATGGTCAAATGGTTGTTCAACAGGTACTGTTAGTAGGCGAGGGTAAACATGGTGCTGAATCCTATATTCATAAAGTTGAGAAACAAACCGGAGGTAAACTTGATTTTTCAAATGTGACTTTATCAGGGTTTCTTATTTATCATGACGGTCATACATTGATGGAAGTAAAAGAGTTGGTTCCTTCAAACATGGATAAACTTTCGTCAGCTATCCCATTTACGATGTCGGGAGAGGCCTATGGAACTATCAGTGGAGAGATCGCGGATCCTAAATGTTTTTTTGGAGTGATGAAACCCGGCTATGGCAAGTCACATCTTTCTTGTGCAGCCCGATGTATTGCAGGTGGGATTCCACCGGTTTTAAAAAGCAGTACGGCAACCGGAGAAGTTCATTATTACATCATCGTAGATCGTGACGGTCATCCGGCCAATACTTCCTTATTACCTTTTGTAGGAGATCGGGTACTCCTTCTTGGGAAAATAAAATCTTCCGGTGACTGGCAATTTATCTTCGTTGACGATCCTGATAAAATAGTAAGAGTCCCCGACGTGATGGCTTACGAAGAAATCACATGTAATCATCATTAACAATGATTCACTTGTTCACCGCCATTCCCTGTTAAAGTCGTTGAGAACGTGCGTATCCATTTTTCTTTGCATCAATGGCTTTCCTCCTTCCTTCTTTCCTTCCTCTTTACCATATTTTGAAGAAATAGCTCATGATCCAGGCATACTTATCCCAGTTCCATCGCCAGTCAGCACCATCCCATGGACCACCGATTGAAGTGTAGAGATAAGAAAGACGCACACTGTATACCATCAAAAGAATCAGGAGGAATTGAAAAGTGATTCGGACCAGCCGCTTCGGAGATGAAAATACCTTTTGAATTAAACCGGCTAATGGAATAGCCAGTATCGCATAATATTCAACATAACTGCGATGACCGAATGCACCGCCAAACCACCATGCCCACCAGCTTGCGAAAATATAAGTAGCCAGGATAAAAATCAGAAGCATGGCCGGGCTATGAAAGTTTTTAATCTTCAATCCATAAAAGATGCCAATCAACATCAGGATGACCATAGGAGAGTAGAGAAATAATCCATTCTGTACATCGAAAAGAACAGCCATTATTTTTGGCTTATTCCAATACGTAAATCCTTCGTCTGTGTATGAATAATAAATCCAGTGTCCGGTCATTTCTTTCCAATACATCAGTTGCGGAACAAACATGATAAATCCTGATATTATGATAAGCAGTACAGATTTGTAATTTTTTATAAAAAATTTAATTCGCTCTTGGAGACCTGCTATGGAATAAACATTATACAAAAGTACGAGCAGGCAAAGAATGAAGTTTGTGGGCCGGATAAGAACGATCCAACCTAAAATTCCACCCAGAGCTAAGCTATTCAGGAACCGAGGTGATTTAAAATATTTCGGAAGATGATATATCAATAGGCAGAATAAGAAGAATGAATAGACATGGGACATGCCCATCTCTTTTGTGGCATAATGAAAAAGATTGGTCCCAAAAAACACTGACAGGACGGTCCAGAATGCAACTTTCATACTAATCTCCCCCCCCCCCCATTAGAAGAGCATTGAACAGGGTAAGAAGAGCAAAAAGAGCAATCAACGTCCCTCCAAAAGCAATAGCCTTACTGTAAATTGGACTAAGGTATTCATCGGAATTAGAACTTTTAAGTTTATTGATTAAATATCCAATTCCAAAGAACGGTAATTCGAAATACGCTACTCCGCAGGAATATTTATCAACAAATTCATGTTTGTCATTATAATTAGGCCACATACTCCCTGGAGGCAATTTGTGGAAGTCTTTGATAATAAACAGGCCGGGCAAATAATCATAATATCCTTCGCAATCAGAATTAATGACCCCTCGAGGGTTGCCTTTTATCCGGTCAAAGGCCACATTAATGAAGTACAATGAGCTGATAAAAAACAGGAGATAATGTACCTTCTTCATAATACATGTTTTGAGATAGGCGTATTGAAAATATATATTTCATTTTGCAACTGGACTGATCAGTCGCATTCCGACCCTGACAATATAGTACAAGAAGGTGGTCAGTTGTTTTATCATCTGACCGGTATACGATTATCAAATATTAATTTGGTCTTCAGATAGAAAAGTAATCCTGATTTTCATAGAATGCAAATTTTAAACTGACTTTGTCGTGAAGTAGCTGTTAAGTATTCCGGAATTGTCTTTCGCTATACCAGAAGTGGAAATGAGCCATGAATTTCACAAATTAACACGAATTGTTTAATCCTGATTCTTAACCTTTGCCTCAGCTTTCGCCTTTATTCTACTTCCATTTCCAGTTCAATTCCTCATTATAAGGAATCGTATGACTTGCCGCCATTTCTTTAAGTTCTCTGATCAAATCTGCGATCTCATTGGTTTTTTGTTTGGGGATCACGATCGCATTTTGATTTTTTTCTTCGATCAGGACTAAGGTGCCTGTTTCATTGACGGACTCGATCTCTGTCCAGGGCATAGTGGTTTTTGCTTCGCCCACAGCTATGGATACCCCTTCTTCATTGACTTCAATAGTTGTATTTATGCCTATTTCGCTGCTGTAATTTGCTTTGATGTATTTGGTAAAATGTCTTTTATATTGTCTTTTTTCAAAATAAGTGTAAAAAAAATACATCGGCAGACAGAGCATAAAAAATAGTCCGGAATTGATAGGCCCCTGGCTGTTGTAAAGAAAAAGACCTGCAACAAAATAGAGAAATAGAATCACCAACTTGTTCATTGTCCTCTTCTTCCGGACACGCTGCGATTTCGTTGTCGCATAGTACAGGTAGTTCAGGTAATCATTTTCATCTGGTATGTAAGAGTAAGTCATATTGGGATTTTCGATTTTCGATTTGTGAAAGGGTTAAGGTGGATTGTCAATTACTTATTGCTTATTTATTAGCCGCAAATTTCGCTAATTAACGTAAATTATGTTATTTACTCTCTGCTACTTATTCGTCACTCGTTTCCATTTCATGACTTCATCTGGCGGGATCTTCTTCATACCAGGTATTCTTTTGATTTTCGGGGGTTCGAGATCGGAGACACTCGAACGTCAGTAATCGTTACTCGTTAATCGTTACTCCGCTAGTTGCGTTTTTGGAACGGTCATGAATGCCAAAACGAGGGACAGAAATATTAAGCCTGTACACACGACCGGCGGTAAAAAAGTAAGAAAACAATTCGCCACAAATGAAATTCCAAAAACAATAATATTGATGAATATTATTCCTCTCATTATTTCCGGACTTGCTTTTTTTCGAAGGAGGTACCAGTTGATGACGCCGCCCAACACTAACATCAGGGCAAAACCTATACTCATCGACGTCACGATATTGTACATCGTAGGTGTAAAGCCGGCCCCCATGTCCATCTTATTCGTCATCATCAGGGTAATCATTTCTATCTCTTTATCATTCGTTCCCTGCGGTTTATTGATGAAACTCAAAGAATGAAGTAGAGCTGTAAGTATCTGTAAAGTTGCGGCCGTTTTTAACCAGAATGTATAGTTCTTTACCATAATCGGTTCATTTGAAATGAGTGTTAGATGATATCCATAGATTTTAAATGGTAGTATCCGGATTTATTTGTTTATGATTTGAATTGCCCAAAATATCCTTTGCTTTCAACCTTGCCGGTGAAAAAGTTAAGAAAGAGTGCAACAAAGATGATAAATAGAGTAGACTGAAAGCTAACCAGGAATTTTCCTGCAGACGTGGCTGGAAAATAATCACCAAATCCGATAGTTGCCGATGTAATAAAGCTAAAATAGATTGAATCAAACCAATGCAAAAATGGTTTGTTCAGGTAATTGCCATGGCTATAAATGGCTCCGAAATCAAATATGATTTCAATATAATTTATAAACAGAAGCAGCATCGATCTCCGATATGAACGCGGTCTGGCGATAACATCCGATGCGAATATTAATGTCGGTACATACAACATGGTTTCCGCCATGAGCCAGAGTAAAATGAAAAACAAAATATGATCATGCTGAAGATCATTGACCACAAGGATCAGCGGGAAAGAGAGTTTAAAGAGGACATAAACATCTACAGCCAGGTCCTGATAGGCTATTCGTTTTTTACTGAATATTTGTTTGATATACAACCCCGGGAAAAAAAATTGAGAGACGGCCAGGAATAGCCGAAGGATTTTTTCTATACCGACATCATTGTCATGCTCATTATTCCATATGGATTTGATATTATACAGACGCCGGCTGATAGAGCCTTGTGTAGGCACTTCTCCCGTCAACGGCCTTCCAAGAAATAATTTATGCAGTTGCAGTTTCATAGTACACAAATATTGTCAGTCAGCTGATATCTATTGAGGTTTTTCCTGAAGACGCTTTACAACTTCGCTGATCGGTACATCGTCAATCATCACATCTTTTATGACGGCTTCACCATTATTTATACTGACCAGGGCAAAAGCCACCTGATTGGTATCCCGTGCGGCTTCCCGATAAGCATCCTGCGCGCCCTGGGCTTTTGATTCTTCCATATAAAATCTGGTGAACGGATATCCAACGGTCACATAGCTCATCGTATCCGTGATAATGTAATCAATTGATGCTTTGACATAGTTTTCGTCATCAACGGGTTTGTCTTTTGAGATTGAATTTATTTTGACAAAGCCCTTCTCATCCTCACCGATCAATACAAAAATCGGATCGCCCTGATTCCACTCCTCTGCATCAGCCATCCGCAATGAATTTGCTTCAAAGGAAAGCGTGATGTATTTTCCTCTGAAGAAATCAGTCGGATCAATGGGGGCTGTCCTGAACTTATACTCCTTACCATTTCTCAGAATCGATTCTTTCCTGTTGATCATTTGCACAGGAACGTACAGCTGAAGGATGACCATCAGGATGAATGCAGGAATTAAGATTGTTTTGTTCATAAATTTCGATTTTGGATATCAGACTCTGTTTTTGAATTTAATTTCACAAAGAATTCACAGAGAATGTAATTAACTTTTTGACCGCTATTCGTTAAAGTATTTTATGCAGACAGGAGCAAGCCCTGTCAATACTATTCACTCTTCACTCTTTTTTTCTTCATCATCCAGTAATTGGCAAAAAAGAAACCAAGGCCTACACCGACGAATAATATTCCCTTCAGCACAAAACTGATATCGGTGTCAAAGAATCTGCATATCACTAAAGCGGTGACGATCAATAAGCCATAGTTCAATATACCCAGATGATTTTCCCGCGCCCCTTCACGTATGGTCAGTATACCGACACCCAGCACCAGTAGATTGATCAATACAACAGAAAGCATGGAGGAGAGACCAATAATGAATACACCAATAAATAAAAGGAAGATCAATTCAGCAGGCTTTATCTCCAGTGGTTTCTGTTTCATTTTCTGATATATCAAAAGGCTCAGTGCTGCGAGAGTCAATAAAGCTGAAACCAGAAATTCTACTGAAGAAAAGACATTCTTTTCCGAAAAATCTTTGTCAATGAGATCACTCCAGAAGAAATTGAAACTCAATACAAGAAGCATTCCTACAGTGCCCAGCGATCCGAGCATGAGATAGCCATTATTCCTGATTTTCTGCTCTCTCAGGAAAGGTGTATTCCCGATTAAATAGAGTAAACCGAATAAACTGACATAAGCAATAAACATAAGTTCGCTTACACCATTTGCTACAGTACCTAAAACGATCACCACAGATAATGGAATGAACCAGTTGTGAAATGTAAAAAAATTGCTTTCACTACGCTTTCTGAACAACATGTAATAGAAAGGGAGAGCCAACAAAAGCATTCCCCAATAGATATAAGATTCATGACTTGAATTTCCCCAATAGCTTGTTTCGCATGCATACCAGGTGATGCCGGCGATATAAAGTAGTGAAGCTGTAGAAGACCTCATGACATAGATGACGGGCACACAAAGGAGTGTCCAAGTAAAAAGATATGAAGCAAGATTGCCGGATACATTGTATATCTGACTAAGTAAACCGATGCAGGCTCCGACAGAGAAAATCAGAAAGGCTGATCCGGCTTCACGCCACGCTACACTCTCTGCTTTCTTTAATAATGTATATCCACATATAGCTTGTCCTGTGATTAAAGGGATGAATGCAATCACAGTTTTTACACCTCTCGACAGTGAATCCCAATTGTGTGCAAGGATAAGGATGATGCCTAAGCTGACCAGGATAGCGCCAAGGATCCCAAATACGATGACCAGTTTGTTTGAGGGTGGTTCTGTTTTGGAATCGTAGTATTGATTTATTCGGTCTGCCGTCTCAGGATTGATCACACCGGCATTGAGCAATTCAGTTATTTCCTGTCGGACTTTCATAGAGGGTATTTAATGAGGACTAAGGTAGTGCAATAGGGTGGAAAGCATGGCTTTCAGTTTGAAGCATGCCGGAAAACTTTTACCTTGGGCCTTAAACCACACGATCTTGGCAAAACAGGTAAAGCAAAAAGTAAAAGCTCCGGTCACTCCGGTTGTTGTACCCGCTTCTGACACTAGTATCATGTTGAAGAAATATTTTCCGTACATCATCACCGGTGTCTTTTTTATTCTGTCGCTCATCGGAATCCTCAATCATGAAATGTGGCGGGATGAATACCAGGCCTGGATGGTCGCCCGGGACGCCCATTCCATCCCTGAGCTCTTTCAGAATTTGAAATACGAAGGCAATCCGGTGTTGTGGCATGCCTTTCTGTTTATTATTTCAGCATTTACGGATAATCCGTTCTACATGCAGATTTTTCATATCCTGATTTCTGCATCGACCGTATATCTTATTAGTCGTTACGCTCCGTTTCCTTTGCTTCAAAAAATCCTGTTGACCTTCGGGTATTATATATTTTTTGAGTATAATATTATCGCCAGGTGCTATGGATTGGGTTTATTGTTGATTGTGATTTTTTGCATCCTCTATAAAGACCGACAGAAAAATATTTTGCTCATGGGAGGCGTATTGTTTCTCCTCGGCAACAATACCATTTTTGGTGTGATCATTGCGGTGAGTTTTGCGGGAATCATCCTGTATGAGGCTGTGTTCAGGGACAAGAAATCTAAAACACCGCAGATCCCGTTTTCAAAACTGGCCTTGTTTAGTTTAATTACGTTTACGGGAGTTCTCCTGGGATATTTACAAATAAAGCCGGAACCGGATAATTCTTTTCCGACACTGTACGTAACGCATTTTGATATTGTTCGTTTGAAGTACACTTTATCAAGATTCATCCATGCCTACATAGCGATCCCAAATTTTAGAAACTTCCATTTCTGGAATACAAATTTCTTTGTACCTGATGAACGCAAATTCATGGTGGGCGTGACACCTATTTTATTTCTACTTTGGTTAATTGCTTTTTTACGTAACAGGCTGGTGTTTCTTTTATATACTGTAGGCACATTGATACTTCTTGTGTTTTATTATTATACCGGATTTATATGGAGCAGATATTCGGGTCACTTGTTTTTATTATTAATAGCTTGTTGCTGGATAGCCTATTTTACAAAAGATAAACCTTTCCAAAATGGATTGATAGACAAGTTGTCGCTGTTCGGTAGTAAAATCAGAACTCCCTTTTTTGTATTTGTTCTTTCTGTTCATGTCATCGGAGGTGTGACGGCGTATGTGATGGATCTTGAATATCCGTTTTCAACAAGTCAAAAAGCAGCTGATTATATCCGGCAAAATAAATTGGATGAATACAATATTGTAGGGAGTCAGGATTACGCTATTTCTCCGCTGGCGGCAGAACTGGATAAGAAAATATATTATGTCGAACGTAAAGAGGCCGGAAGCTTTATTATCTATGATCAGAAAAGAACTTTTATTTCCGGTTTTGATGAGCTCATTAATTTTGCAGGGCAAGTGATGGGCAAGGACAAGAACAGGGTCATACTCGCAAAAAGTAATGAAATCACAAAGACCTATAATGATACAGGAGAAACGGCACCCTGGGATCAGGGTATGGTCACGGATTCACTCAATATGACATTGCTTAAAAAAATCGAACCCGGAATAGTGGAAGATGAGACATATTACATATATGCGGTTGACAGAGTAAAATGAAGAAACGGGAAAAGGGTACCCGATGAAAAAGCAAAGCGGAAATACTTATACTGAATTAAAAGTGATTTTTTGTCCATTGACATGTAAAATGGACATTCATTACTCGTTACTTTTGTTTTGCCTCCTACCCTCTGAAAAGGGGACTGAAGTTCTCCGTAAAATTATACAAATCAATATAACACTCAGTTACTCGTTACTCGTTATTTTCCACTCTATGCTAGTTGCCTGTCAATATCGCGTTGGACATCTCTGTCCTTGATCGTATTCCTTTTGTCAAATTCTTTCTTTCCCTGGGCCAGGTAGATTTCACATTTGGCATGACCCCGGGCGGAGAAATAGATTCTGTACGGGACAATGGTTAATCCTTTTTCAGCGACGCGGCGTTCCAGTTTTTTAAGTTCTGATTTTTTCAATAGCAATTTACGTGAAGCTTTCACTTCATGCTGAGACATACTGGCATGCTCATATTCGCTGATATGGAGATTTTTCAAATAAAGTTCTCCCTGCTCGAAAACACACCAGGCATCACTCATGTTGGCCTGTCCAAGCCGGAGTGATTTGACCTCAGTACCTTTCAGCATGATCCCTGCCTCAAAAGATTGAAGAAGATGATATTCAAATTTTGCTTTACGGTTTAGTATTTCCAATTCTGGATTTAAGATTTAAGAAGTGTCAAGGTACTAAGAATTTATCCGGTAGATAATAAATCCAAAATCGAAAATTGAAAATCGAAAATCATTTAAGATTTCGAAGGCACATTGCTGAAATGCATCGGATGATCCGGTTTCAGATGTTCGTTGATGAAATCTGTCATTTTTATATAAAGATGTCGGCGTGCATTGTCGCCATAGATACTATGATTGCGATTAGGATAAAAATACGTGTCATATTGTTTGTTCGCTTTTATCAATGCAGCTGATAGTTCAGCTGTATTCTGGAAGTGAACATTATCATCTGAGCTACCATGGACAAGCAGATAATTTCCGGTGAGCTTATCAGCGAAATTGATAGGACTATTATCTTCATAGCCTTTGGAATTTTCTTCAGTAGTCCGCATATAGCGTTCCGTGTAAATTGAATCATACCATTTCCAGTTGGTCACAGGCGCCACAGCGATAGCCGAATTGAATACATCATTTCCTTTAAACAAACATAAAGAAGACATATACCCACCATAGCTCCACCCAAAAATGCCTATACGTGCAGGATCTGCATAAGGCAGCTTACCTAAATATTTAGCGGCTTCGATCTGATCAATCGTTTCATAATGGCCAAGCTGGAGGTATGTCATCTTTTTAAATTCTTCACCTCGTCCACCGGTTCCCCGATTATCAACACATGCTATGATATAGCCTTGCTGTGCGAGAGATTGGAACCACCAATAATCAGATCCTATCCATCCATCAACAACTTCCTGCGAACCCGGACCACCATACAAATACATGAACACAGGATACTTTCTTGTCGGATCAAAATCAGCGGGCTTGATCTGATAGCCATTTAATTTTACACCTTCAGATGTCGTAAAATTGAAAAATTCAACTGGCTGAACCTTATACTCTTCCTGTAGTTTTTTAACATTTGCATTGTCTTCCAGCATCCGAACCAGTTTTCCATTGCGATCATTCACGGCATAGGATGTAGGTGTATTAATTCCGGAATGTGTCCACACAAAGAGATCAAATGTGGTAGAAAATGATGCAGAATTTGTGCCGTCATCGTCTTTAATTTTTTTCGGAGTGCCTCCGGTAAGATCGACACTATATATTTCTCTTTCCAGAGGCGATTTCATATTGCCCTGGAAATACACCATTTTATTTTTTTCATCCACGCCATAAAATTCAGTTACTTCCCATTCGCCTGATGTTAATTGCTGTTTTAGCTTTCCATCCATGCCATAGAGATAGATATGATTGTATCCATCTTTCTCACTTGTCCAGATGAAACCTCCCTGATCTGCAAGAAAAGTCAGATTGTCATGGATATCGATATAATATTTGTTGTCTTCCTGCATTAATGTTGTCGTTTTACCATCAGCAGCATTTGCCAGAAGAAGATCAAGATGATTCTGATGTCTGTTCATCCAGAATACACAAAGCTTTGATGGATCGGTTGTCCATTTAATTCGGGGTATATATCCATCCGGATCACTGTTCCGATCGACAATCGCTTTTTTCTTCGTCTTTGTATCGTAGAGATGAATACTCACTTTTGAATTTTCCATTCCTACTTTTGGATATTTAAATGTTTCCATTTCAGGGTAGGCTTCGCCCGTATAGTTTGTCATGGTGATTTCCTTCACAGCACTTTCATCAAAACGATAGTACGCCAGATGACGACTGTCCGGTGACCATGCAAATGCTTTTGTGAAGGAGAATTCTTCTTCATATACCCAGTCACAGGATCCGTTGATGATGGCATTCACTTTTCCATCGGTAGTGACTCGCGTTGTCTTGCCGGTAGCCAGCTCTTTGAAATAAAGATCATTGTCCATGACAAAAGCTACTTTTTTTCCATCCGGTGAAAATGTGGCATGCATTTGCTTACTGACATCTGAAAGTTTTATTGATTTCTCTGTAGAAAGGTTGTATACATAATTCCATTCTCTTGTGGAATGACGATAGATGGATTCTGTACCTGTCGCGAGCAGGATTTGAGATTCATTGTCACTGAATGTATAATCATCGATTTGATTTAGTTTGCCATTGAGCATCAAAGAACTTACATCCAGAATGGTATCTGCAAGATGACCTGTTCTAAGGTCTGATTTTACGATCATATTATGCTGAAGAGCAGTATAGTGACGGCCATCGTTCATAAAACGGAATCCCGGCACTCCCTTGGACCGGAACGTCCCGTTAGTCCAAATATCATCGATCGTGATCTGATGCTGTGACAAGGCTTGCGATAAGGGAAGAAGGACAAATCCTGTCAGCAGAAGGAATAATAACCACTTGCTTTTCATGTATTTCTTTTTATATGTTGAAGGTGGGCAAATTTCGTCAATAGATAACGTAATGGCAAGGGGACCGAAGTATGATCGTCTAATAAACGAGGGAGCTTATCGAAAGAGAGGCAATAGATCACAGACAATGGACAACAGACAATGGAAAAGGGCTGAAGGGAGGAACTTGAGCGATGCTGACGGTAGTAAAATGGCAATGAATGTATTTCAATATTATTTTACCGTAAGGCACATTGGAAGAAAAACGGATTCTACTTACCCAGGGGAGTCCTTACACCCGTCTGGATGGAAATGGAGCGGAGGTGTTTTCCATTATTGTTGCTGAACTCAAGATTTGGAATCTGGTAGTGAGCGGCAGTCTGAATGAAAAAGATCCTGTGTTCATTGAGCGAATACTGAATGCCCAGGCCTGCGGCAGCAGACACGAAGCTTTTTGTGCTGAATGGAGCCCCATCACGGATATGTTCACTGACTCTTCTTGATTCTTTGATTGTATTCGCAAGGTTTGGATTACTGTTTGGGTTTTCATTGACAGATAATGACTGAAAATGATATTTGATCGATACATCAATATCAGATTGTACGATCAGATTAAGATCAAAACCTGCGAGAGCATAGAATTTAAATGGACCTTTATTTTCCACTTTGTATCTCATTTGCAGCGGCAATGTCACTAATTGTAAACGCATAGCTTCAAACTCAATAGTGCCATTATCAAAAGCAGTGCCTACCGATAATTTGCGTCCGGGTTCAAATGTTTTCGAGTTGTAGATCAAACCCGTTTCCACCGCCCATCTTGGATGATCAATAGCGATGGTAAAACCACCACCATAACCATAGCTCGGAAGACCCTGCTGAGGGAACACAATTATCCGACCTGCACTTATCAACCGGTCTTCCGGCATTCGCAACCGGTTGAAATCTACCTGGGTAAGAATTCCAAAAACAGTATGTGTAGTCTTTCGTTGTTTTACGAAGGTAGGATGTGGAAAGGTAGTGTAGTTGAAACCTATAACAGGAGAGGTCATAGAGGCCAGAAAATTAATAGTCCCTTTCCGCGGCTTTGAATCTGCAGACGCTAAAAGATGAACATTATCTGATGTCACATCTGCATGCCGCATTGTCTTCAATGCTTCCCGGGTAGTAGGAATTAACGTATGGCTGCGTTTCGATTCATCGATTCCTGCGATTGAATGCAGAGGATCAACAAATGCAACAGATGAATTTTTCGTTTTTGAAGTTGATTTTTGAACAGAAAGAATATCTGTTGTCTTTAATATTGATCCGGAAGAAACGAATGAAGGTATATCTGAATTCGTTTTTGCATTTAAGCCGTTCGGATTTGTTTGATTTATCCCTGATTGATTTGATGTAGTATTTGAAGTGTTTCTGTCCGTTTGAATATTTTTATCTGATGGCGTTACGGTTGCATTGGTATTTAATGGATTTGAATTGCCGGCCATACCTTCATGGGTAGCATCCGGCCTTAACGCATCATTAGTGTTATTGTACAAAGGAGTACCGAAAGGGAGCTTGCCCATTCGTCCCAAATTGACCATTGTAAAAAGAAAAAGAAAAACAGCGGCTACCTCCACTATTTTCATTGTGATCAATTTCGCACGAAGGAAATTGCTGTCAGCGAGGCGTTGGAGGAACAATGGCCAGGTGCGGGGATCGTATTTAGGTTCGAATTGAGCTATTCGTCTGCGGATATCTTCATCAAATTCTTTATCGGCTGCATCCAGTGATGCTTTGATCCGATCCCAGCCAATATCCTGACCGGGGACATCATAACTTTTGAAAGATTCTTTGAGATTTTCATCGAATACAGGATCATCACCCGTATTATTCAATTCGGCTATCTGGTCCATTTGGTTCACGAACTCATCCCAATTGGGCTGAAGTCCTTCAGGCTGGTACTGGCCTAAAAGATCCTTCAAATTCTTTTCCCACTCGTTATTTAGCATGTTGTCCCAATGTTGCAGCAAGAAAATCTTTAAGCTTGGATCGGGCTTTGACAAGATTTGACCTGCTGGTGCTCTCTGTTATCTCCAGGATATCAGCGATCTCCTTGTGCGAAAAGCCTTCAACTACATATAGATTAAAGACAGAACGATAAGCAGGGGATAAGCGCTGTATGCATTTAACGATTTCCTGGACAGTAAGTTTACTCAGGGCATCAGGTTCATTAGTTTGGACATTATAGGCAGTTTCAAGGTCTTCTGTTCGGCGGCGCGTCTGCATCCTGTAATAATCGATCGCCGTGTTGACCATAATCCTTCTCATCCAGGCGACAAGTGAAGTGCCGGGCTGATATTTATGGATGTTGTTGAGGATTTTGATGAAACCTTCGTGGAGGATGTCGAGGGCATCGTCCTGGTTACTGGAGTATCTGATACAGACGCCCATGAGTAAGGTGTAGTTGTCTTCATATAGCTGTTTCTGTGCCCACCGTTCTTTGGCGACACAGGCATCAATGAAGCCCTTTTCCTGATTCTCGAGGCTGATAGAAATACTCATAACCGAACTAAATATCGGAAAAATCCTGCAATGGTGGTAATCAATTCACCTTATTGACAACCGATTTACAAAAAAGTCGCTCAGTTGGTCTAAAAACAAGATCAACGTTCATCCTGATCGTATTAACTTTCTGCCATGGATGAAGCATTAGAAAAATTAAGATACCCGGTCGGAAAGTTTGACTGGTCAAAGGAAGTCACTGTAGAAGAGAGAAATGAAGCCATAAATAAAATAGAAAGGTTTCCGGATCGGATAAGAGATGTGGTAGTTCCGCTCGATGAAGAACAATTGGATTCACCATACCGAATTGGAGGCTGGACTGTGCGGCAGGTTGTTCATCATGTTGCAGACAGCCATATGAATGCTTACATCCGTTTCAAGCTTGCGCTTACAGAAGATAAGCCTGTGATAAAGCCTTATGCAGAAGCAGAGTGGGCGAAACTTTCGGATAGCAAATTGGATCCATCTGTTTCGTTGCAACTTCTCGATGGCATACATTATCGATGGGTGACGATCATGGAGAATATGAATGAATCAGAATGGGCGCTTGGCTTCACACATCCTGAACATAACAAGTGGATGGTGTTGAATAAAGCGGTAGCAATGTATGCATGGCATTGTGAGCATCACTTGGCGCATATCACGGGGTTGTTGAAGAGGGAGGGATGGTGACAAGAAGCTAAGCTCACATCATATTAAACGGTTAAATAGAGATTAGCAACACCAGCTTTAGGATTGTTTTCTTGTGAATAAAATCTTATGCGCTGCTTAGCTTTGTGAAGGTTATATTAGAGAAAAATAAATATTAAGAAAATGTCGTTTGAATAGTAATTTTTAATCGCAATTCAATTAACATATTGCCATGACTACTTACTTTTTTACAAAAATGTTATTTGTAATCATGCTTATATTGACATTTGAAAGTCATTTGCTTGAAGCCCAAAAATATGAATGGATAGACAAAGATTTTCCAGAATCACGGGTAGTTGGTATTTATGAAATCGAAGGAAAAGTCTATGCAGCTGTTTCAAATGCAAATGAATTATTGATTTCTCCAGGAACAAATTACCACTTGGTTTTATACGAATTTGAATTTAATAAATCTGGATCTCCTGGATTTAAATTACATGAGATTACCTCTGTTTATTTTCCGGAAAATTTTAGAACATTGTCAATCGAATATATTAAAGAAACTCAGGTTTGGATCTTTGTGCAATCCGCATCTGTTTCTCCGTACACAGAATTATACAGAGTCGCATTATTCGACAATGATTTAAACTTTATTACATCCCAGTCAATTGAAACCAAGGGTGTTCCGGGAATATTCCAAATGGATACTTATAAAGGTGTTACTTTAATATTAGGTTCTGTTATATTGCCGAATGAGTTGTTCTATTTAAGTTATAATCACAATAATCCCCATTATTTGTCTCCTATTCAACTTAAACAATCTGAGCCGCGAGAAACCTTTTTTCCGACTTCAATGGAAATTGATCACAGAACGGGTAATATGTTGGTTTTTTATTACTCCGGAATCGAAGAACTTGATTCAAATTTGCATCAGGTAGTTAATAATTACCCATTTGACATTCATACGGCTGTTCATGGTTACGCAATACAACAGGGTAACTATTATTATTCACATGGTACGACCAGACAATCAGAATTAAGTAAGTTCAAGTTTTTAGTTTTTCAAAAATATGATACATTGTTCAATACGATTTCGGCTGATACTTTTGGTATGCCTGGTCACGACAACTATCCTTTTTCTACAAAGTCGTTGGATTACAGAGATCAAAAATTTATCATTGGAGGACATCTTGATGGATTTGCAAGTCACCCCAGGTTGTTTGAAAGTAAAAAGAAGTTTTATCTAGCCAAATACGATGATGAATTTCAACCAATTTGGTACAGAGAATATGGTGGTGATAAAGCCTATTGGCTGCATGGTGTTCATTTGCTTAAAAACGGTGGGTGTCTTGCATATGGGTTCGTAACTGATTCTATAGATCTTATGCGGTCAGCTTACATTTTGTATGTTAATGAAAATGGAGACACTATTACACCTGAGACAATTCCTTATTATTTAAATTTAAATAGTCCGGGTAATGAATTATTGCAAATCAATAATACTCAAAACCGGATAGTGCAGATTGAAATATACGATTTAAATGGTCGTCAATTACTAAAGGATAATATTCCACCAGGTATTTCTAATTTTGATACAATGTCTTGGACTGCGGGTATTTATCCTTATCTTTTTTTCTATGATGGTTTCAAAATTGGATCTGGGAAATGGGTAAAGGTAAAATAATCATTAGCTGTCGAAGCACAAATGAATTCCTATAAATAACCTTCGCCTTCGCCTCAGCCTTCTTCCAACAACATCTTCCTCAACAACACCAATGCTGCAATCGATGTATATTCAATATTACTCACCCGATCCCTGGTTAATTTCAATAATCTTGCTTTCGTGCCATTTGGTCCTGAACATGCAATCCATATTGTACCCACAGGTTTTTGAGGGGTGCCGCCAGTAGGACCCGCTATTCCACTTGTAGCTAATGCCCATGTGACATCAAGATTTTTTCGTACACCTTCGGCCATCGATCTCACTACTTCTTCACTGACCGCACCAAATTCCCAAAGCATTTCCTGAGGCACATCCAGTTCGGATGTCTTCATTCGATAAGCATATGGTACAATTGAACCAATGAAATAATCCGATGATCCAGACACCGCTGTGATGAGATGAGATAAATACCCACCGGTACAACTTTCAGCAGTTCCGATGGTTTCATTCCGATTTCTGAGAATATCCCCGATTGATTTTGAAAGTGATATATCAAGGGATGTACTATACACCAATTCTCCAAGTCGATCGACAATTTGTTTTTGTAAACTGTCCATCACTTCTTTTTTCCCATCACCATAACTTGTCAGACGTAAAGTCACCTGGCTGAACGATGGCAGGTATGCTAATTTGATATCTGACGGAAGTGCAGACTCAATATCTTTTATTATTTCTGCCAGTACCGTTTCGCCTTCTCCGGCTGTGCGAACGAATCGATGTTCAACAGCATCACCTTTGGGAAGCAATTGAATTATTTTTTCTGAGAGCAAATGTTTCATCTCATGCGGTACTCCCGGAACTGAAACAAGAATTTTATTATTTTCTTCAAACATCATCCCCGGAGCAGATCCCTGATCATTTGGAATGATTCGGGCATTTTCAGGCAGGTAACATTGTGCTTTATGCAAGTCAGATGGTTCACGATTGATGCGTTTCAGAATTTCTTTTACCCGCAACCATGTTTCTTCATGCCATATTAATTTGCAATTATAATATTGACACAACGCATCTTTGGTCAGATCATCTTTCGTCGGACCAAGACCACCGGTCGTAATGACAAGATCTGCATCTTCGTAACACAAATCAATGCCTTTAATGATCTCCGGGATTTCATCTCTTACACTGAGTTTGCGCGTCACTTTCCATCCATTGTGATCAAGCCATGCTGCGATCCATGAACTATTCGTGTCCACGATCTGCCCGATCATGATTTCATCCCCTATCGTCAGTATTGCTGCCTTCATTTATTTCAACCATTTAATTTCGTGCGAAAAATAAGACTTCCTTTGGTCTCCTATTTCAAGCGATATTTTTCCATCATGACCGACTCCAATAATTGTAGCCGTCACATTTTGACCATTCAATTCGAACTTTTTCTGAATACCCAAACCGTAGATCAACCGATCATATTCCGGTTTCCATTTTTCAATAGGCTCATCCAGCACCTTCATCATTTCTTCTCTCAATTGCTCACCCAAAGAGACGATTTCGAATTTTCTGCCTGTCAGTATGAAAAGTGACACCGGATTCGGGAGGTCGGAAGGAAATGAAGACTCATTGACATTCATCCCGATGCCGATGATGGAATGCTGGACTTTTGATGATGAAATCGAATTTTCAATCAGGATCCCCGCTAGTTTATGATCACCCACATAGATATCATTTGGCCATTTGACGAGGGGTTTTAATTCCGGAGCAAACAAAAAAAGTAAACGAACCACCGCAATACTAGTTTTCAGTGAAAGGAGCGGTAAGTCCTCTACAGGCATATAATCCGGTTGCAGAATGATGGAAATCGCAAGATGATTTCCAGGTTCCGAAAACCATGATCTGCCATATTGGCCGCGGCCTTCGGTCTGATTAAGGGCTAAAATGGCTGATCCGTGCATTTTTTCGCCCGAAACCAACAATCTGTGGGATTCTTTGTTAGTGGAATCAAGTGTCTCGTATAGTCTTAAATCTTCCATGATTTGCCTTAAAAGAGCCTTACCTTTGATCCGCGGGAACTTAATCTTCCGCGAAACAATTATCTTACGTTTGAATTGAACGTCACCTGAAGCGAAGTAAGGTAAAAGAAAGGATACCAGGAATGAGCGGGGATTTTCCCAGGCTGATTCTTTTCACTAAAAACATGAACATTTGGTAAGCGCAAAAAAAGCCATCCAGGCGAAAACAATCAGCAATGATCTCACGGATCTGATCATTGACTGCATCACAGATATCAAAGGAAAAAAAATCATTCTTCTCAACCTTAAAGACATAGATGACGCACCTGCAGATTACTTCATCGTCTGCGAAGGTGATTCTACGACACAGGTAAGAGCTATTTCCCAGAATATAGAACGCCGGCTAAGAGCAGAATTGCACCTGAGTCCGGCTCATGTAGAAGGGACTCAACATGCCAAGTGGGTATGCATGGATTACTTTGATATCGTCGTCCATATTTTTCACCCGGAGACCAGGCAATACTATGATCTCGAGCAGTTGTGGAGCGATGCTGAAATGATCCATTATCAGGATGTTTGACAGGATTCGTATAGTGATCGATATACTTGATCATCAATTTAAAACCTTATCAGCGGCGTTACCGTTATAAGTGCATTATTAAAGCAGAATTTACAAAGGATAATAATGAGCGAAGAAAATAATAATCAGGATAAAAAGCCGGGGAACAAGTTCACCTTCAATTCATACTGGATCTACGGTAGTATTATTCTCGGACTGATCATCTTTAACCTGATGTTCCTGAACGAGATTTCTACGGAGACTATCAACTTCCAGAAGTTTACGGAGATGGTAGAGGCTGGTGATGTCTCCAAAATAGAAGTCGTCAATAAAAAGGACGCCCGGGTATACATCAAAAAAGAAAGTCTGACGAAACCTCAGTATAAAAAACTGAGTGAAACGACTTTCAATAAGGCCCGGCCAAGTTATGTATTCAACATCGGTCCTCCGGAATCTTTTGCCAATGACATCAATGCCCTCAATGCACGTGTGTCACCTGAGCTGAGAGTTTATCCGGATTATGTAGACAAAGAAAACTGGGTTGGTCCTTTGATGGGCTGGCTTATTCCGATTTTCCTTTTTCTGGGCCTTTGGATATTTATGATGCGTAGAGTGTCCGGTGGATCAGGTGGTCCCGGAGCACAGATATTTAATATCGGAAAAAGTAAAGCCACGCTTTTTGAAAAGGATTCAAAAGTGACTGTCACTTTCGCGGATGTAGCAGGTCTTGAAGAAGCCAAGGAGGAAGTGATGGAAGTAGTTGACTTTCTGAAGCAACCAAAAAAATATACAGCACTCGGTGGAAAGATTCCCAAGGGTGTTCTTCTTGTAGGCCCTCCGGGAACAGGAAAAACACTTTTGGCAAAAGCTGTGGCAGGTGAAGCGGCAGTTCCTTTCTTTTCGATTTCAGGTTCTGACTTTGTGGAAATGTTTGTTGGAGTAGGGGCATCTCGTGTGCGCGATCTTTTCAAACAAGCGAGAGAAAAGGCACCATGTATTGTATTCATTGATGAGATTGATGCGATCGGCAGGGCTCGTGGACGAAATGCATTCCAGGGTGGAAATGATGAGCGTGAGAATACGCTCAATCAATTGCTGGTCGAGATGGATGGGTTCAGTACTGATAAAGGAGTCATCCTGATGGCCGCTACAAACAGACCGGACATACTTGACAATGCGTTGATGCGTCCGGGACGATTTGACAGGCAGATTGGCCTGGAGCGACCTGATCTTGTAGGACGAGAAGCGATCTTCAAAGTACATCTCAAGAATATCAAAAAGGGATTATCTGTTGATCCGAAGATTCTAAGTGAAATGACGCCTGGTTTTGCAGGTGCTGATATTGCTAATGTATGTAATGAAGCTGCATTGGTGGCTGCCCGTCGTAACAAAACGGAAGTTGATCTTGATGATTTTCATTACGCATTGGACAGGGTGATCGGTGGTCTTGAAAAGAGAAACAAACTGATTTCTCCTGAAGAGAAAGAGATCATAGCCTATCATGAAGCAGGGCATGCTATCTGTGGATGGTACCTCGAGCATGCATCGCCATTGGTAAAGGTTACGATTGTTCCAAGAGGTGTGGGAACATTGGGGTTTGCCCAATACAGTCCAAAAGAAGAATACATCACACGTACAGAGCAGATGCTGGATCGTATGTGTATGGCACTGGGCGGGAGAGCTGCAGAGAGTGTGATATTTGATAAAATTTCTACTGGTGCGCAGAGTGATCTCGATCACGTTACAAAGATGGCGTACAGTATGGTCTCTGTTTACGGATTGGATGTTGAAGTAGGAAATGTATCATTCTACGGATTGTCGCAGGACCAGTTTTCAAAACCATATTCAGAAGATACGGCCACGTTGATAGACAATCGGGTCCGGATTATTATTGATGGACAATATGCCCGTGCGCAGGAATTGCTGAGATCGCACAAAGGAGATCTTGAAATATTGGCGAAAACGCTTCTTGAAAAAGAAGTGATTCACAAATCAGATATCGAAAGATTAATAGGTGCAAGGCCCTGGGTGATAAAAGGACATCCGGGTAAGGATGAAGATCCGGTGACGGATGCGGTGGATCAGGGGAATAATCTCATACCGCCGATACCGAATTTTATGCCTCAGCCTGAGAATGATCCGGATCTGGAGCAGATATAAAAAGCAAAGAGCGAAGAGCAGAGAGCAAAGTGAATTTCTAAACTTGTTTTCACTTCTTTAAGGGGGTAAGTTCACTAATTGTGGTTTCTACTTTGGTATTTGTTTTAGAAGTTCCCTGATTTCTTTTATGTGAATAATTTCTTTTTCAGATTTATCATAAACAGAAAGTAAGTAGACAGTTTGTTTTGAAATTTGCAAACAAATTATTACTCGGGCTCCACCTGATTTTCCTTTAGCTTTTGAAGTTATTGACATCCTGATTTTATAGCAACTATTTCCAAGAGAAGATCCTTGTATGTAACCCTGCTCTAAATTTTCCAATAAGCCTAAAAAATCTGCTTTAATTGATGGATATTTTTTTGCGAGTTCTTTAATCCTGCGATTGAAACTGGGAATAGCAATAACTTTATAATTCATTGAGCAAATCTCTTGCCGGCTTTCCTTCAAGTTTTCCTTCCTTGATAAGATTCATTTCATCAACAGCCTCTTTGATACCTTCTAATATTTCTGCTTTGTAAGGCGTCAGCGTTTTTGCCTTGACGAACTTAAAATTTTTTAGAAGTTCCATTACAAATGCCACTTTACTGTCTTCAATGTCTAGTAATACTTTCATGACCTAAATTTTATAGTAGGAATTCAATTTCATAATTGTCAAATTTAAGGAAAATACATTCAATCGCATTACAATCGATACGGCACAGGTATAGAAAATTTGCGAGAGTATTTATACTAATGACCAACATTGGAATTTCTTATTTAAGAATTAAGCACCTCAGGAAGCACTTCTCCTTCCTTAATAAACTTCATCGAAATCGAATTGACACAGTGACGTGTATTCTTACTGGTCATTCTCTCGCCGGTAAACACGTGCCCAAGGTGAGCTTCGCAATGGCTGCAAAGAATCTCTACACGACGGCCATCTGCATCGGTGTGTTTTGTCACGGCACCAGGGATTTCATCATCAAAGCTTGGCCAGCCGCAACCTGATGCAAACTTATCCTCTGATTTATACAAAGGCTGATTACATTGTCTGCAGATGTAGGTGCCCGGCATTTTGTTATTGTCATATTCGCCGGTGAAAGGGCGCTCAGTTCCTTTGTTGAGGATGACATGCGCTTCGTCTTTGGATAGAGGGTTGTAGGACATGATCTGATTATTTTTATGAGAAATTGAAATAAATATAAGTTGATGTTTGAGCAATTGTTAACCTACTCTTCTCCTTCGGCTTAGTGAATAGATTTTTCAAAAAGGGAATCGGAAATGTAAATGGAAGTTGATTGTTGAAAGAAGAATGAAGCAACTTGTATCCGATATAATAATCTTAGGCATTTTTTACATCCATGCTAAGTTCATCCGGAGAGAAATTGAATATAGATACTGAATATTTACCTAATCCTTCCGCAAATAATCGTTTTGAAATGCCAGCCATGTCTGCGGCCTGACCAAGGGACAAATTTCCCTGCTCGTATAATTTGACAGCCAATAGCAAAACAAGTGATTTGTCGTCCATTTCTATATTATCGGGAAGATGTAAAGTCAGAGTCTTCATTGTCTAAAGTTACCAGAAACAAATGAAACAATCTGAATCAGGAATGGGTTCAAATTAACTGTGTCAATCCCCCGGGATAAATTCCTAGCACCAGGCTCAACACAACACATAAAATCATCACCACCAAGTAGAGCGATGGTGACTTAACCACTACATCATCCGCCTCTTTCGTATACATCGCCAGGATAACTTTGAAATAATAATAGACCCCAATGATTGAGGCTACAACTGCAATGACAGTCAACCAGATATATCCATTCTTAATGGCTTCAGAAAAGATGTAATATTTACCAAGGAAACCTGCCAGAGGTGGTATGCCTGCCAATGACAACATACTCATCGTAAGCATCGCCGCCATCAATGGATTCTTTTTTCCAAGTCCATTGAATGCACTGATACTTTCATATTTCATCGCAGAGAAAACAGGAATCGCAACAGCAAATGCGCCGATCGTAGCTAAAACATAAGCAGTACCATAGAACAAAAGAGCAGAAGAAGAATTGGTCTGCAGACTCAGGATCGCCAGTAGCATGTACCCGGCATGCGATATTCCTGAATAAGCAAGAAGTCGTTTGAAATTGTCTTGTGTAAGTGCGATGAGATTTCCAATAATCATTGTAGCTGCTGCAACGATCATTAATATATCTCCGGTATAATCGTGCACACCGATGAGACCATTGACCATTAGGCGATAGAATGCAGCAAAGAAAGCAACTTTAACCAATGTAGCCATCGTCGCTGTCACCAATGATGGAGAACCTTCATACACATCAGGACTCCAGAAATGAAAAGGTACTGCGGCAACTTTAAACAGAAGCGCCATCGTCATCAACATGGTTCCGATCAGAAACATCGGTGAGACAACACCAGCTGAAACATAAGCGGCGATTTTATCAAGCTCAAATGATCCGCTGGCACCATAGATCAACGCAATACCAAACAACAAGACTGCGGATGCAAATGATCCCATCAGGAAATATTTAAATCCCGCTTCATTGGATCGTATATCAAACCTCCTGGTCCCTGCCATGATGTAAAGAGAGATCGAAACAATCTCAATGCCCAGAAAGAGCATCACTAAATTCCAGAAACTAAACAGAACAAGTGTACCGGACAATACAAACAATAAAATGGCCAAGTAATCACTCAGGTGATGAGGTTCATCTTTGTAAAAATCAGAGGACAATGCAAATATTAATACAGCCGTAAAAATGGAGAGACCGCTAAACGCTACAGAGAAATGATCAATGCGCATCATTCGTGACATGTCCATTCCTCCAAGTATGATCGGTGCAGTCTGCGCCCATTCAAGTACATTGACAAAAAAGATAGCTGCAAGGCCGGCGATGATCACGGGAACTAAAATCTTTCGCAGATTTAAGATTTCCGCCACCAGGCAGAACAGTCCGAGACAACACGTATAGATTAAGACGTTCACTATCCGAATTAATTAATCGATTTATTTAATATCAATTGCAATGCAGGTTCGGCAAGTTGCAGTATAGGTTTTGGATATACACCCATCACAATAACAACCACTACAATGATCCCTAACGCCAACATTTCATTCCACTGCAGATCTGTAAATCCTTCCGCAGGCAGACTTGTCGGCCCAAGCATTACTTTCTTAAACATACGCAACATGTACACCGCACCAAGGATGATGGTCAATCCGGCAAATACAGATAGCCACGTATTGTATTCATACACGCCATACAGTAAAAGAAATTCTCCGATGAATCCATTCGTCAAAGGCAATGCAACACTGCCAAGAACGATCACCATGAAGACAGTGGTGAATTGCGGAGCTTTATTTCGTATACCACCCAAACCATACACATCCTGACTTCCCGTACGGTTGAAAATAATGTCTGCACAAAAAAACAATCCAACGACATTAATACCATGTGCAATCATTTGTACCACACTTCCCTGCAAACCCTGGATATTGAATGCAAAAATACCTGCAGAAATTAAACCAACATGTGCAAGTGATGAATAGGCCAGTAGATTTTTAAGATTCTTTTGTTTGATCGCAATGATCGATGCATAAACGATACCTATCACACATAACGCGATCGCTAATGGACCCCATTGGGCCACACCTAAAGGAAGAACCGGTAGTAACCATCTGATTAAACTATACGTCCCCATCTTCAACATGATACCAGAGAGCAGCATCGTTCCCTGTGTAGGGGACTCTCTGTACGTATCCGCCTGCCATGTGTGAAATGGAACGATAGGGATCTTGATGGCGAAGGCCAGGAAAAACATCCAGAACAGCCAGCTCTGATTTTTTGCACTGACTGCAGATTGATACAATTCCCGGATGTCAAAGGAGTGTGCAGGATTGTACCAATACAACATGATAAATCCAAAAAGCATCAATAAACTTCCGGCAAGCGTATAGATAAAAAACTTTAGCGTTATGGCTACGCGGTTTTCTCCACCCCACTGTAATGCAATAAAGTATATCGGTATCAGGGCGAGCTCCCAGAAAATATAATACAGCAGACCATCCATCGCCATGAACACACCTAGCAATGCAAACTGCATCATCAGGATGAGGGCGAAATAACTTTTTGCTCTGGGGATGATCCGATTGAAAGCTGACAGGATAATGATCGGCGTAAGGAAATTAGTTAACAGGATCATTAATAAACTCAGACCATCGACAGCAAGATGAAAGCTGACTTTAGGATATTCGATCCAGGGCTTGAATACAAAAAAGGCATCTGATCCTTCTTTCAGGAATTTTGAAACGGCGTATCCCGATATCGCTAACTCGATGACTGCAAAACCCAATGCCAGCTTCGCAGCCATCTTGTGGCCCGCCAGGAAGACGAACAACGCGGCAGCTAACGGAAAAAATAAGAGGAGTAATGTTATCATTAAATCAATAATCGAATTATGAAAAGTACGACCATGCCGATCACCATTGCAAAAACATAGAAGCCGGTATTCCCTGTTTGCAACAACCTTAATTTCCTTCCACTAAAATCCACCAGCCAACCTGAACCATTAACTAACCGGTCGATAATCATTTTGTCAATCCAGTCTCCGGCAAATGTGGATAATCTGAATACGGGCTGTGAAATGAATTTCTCATAGAATTCATCGACATAAAATTTATTGTAAACCAGTTTTTCAAAACCCCTGAGAGATGCTTCCTCTGGGGGTAATTGATGGAGAGTAATGTATCTGTTACGGGCATAGAGTATAACCAGGATGGCGCCAATACCTGCGAGGGACATCAGTCCGATTTCAAGTGAATGGCTGAGGGCTTCAGTATGATTTAGAAACCGAAGTGATCCTTCTGTAACACCTGATAAGTATGTATCAAGCCAATGTCCAACATTGAAGACACTCGGCAAGCCTATCAAACCACCAAATAGGGAAAGGAAACAAAGCACAATAAGAGGAAAAGTCATCGTCCAGGGTGACTCATGCACATGAGACTTTGTTTCTTCTGTGCCTCTGAATGTGTTAAAGAAAGTCAGGTATATAAGCCTGAACATATAAAAGGCTGTCAGAAAAGAACTGAAGGATAAAATGATCCATACCGTTTTATTCTGTTCATAAGCATGTGCCAGAATTTCATCTTTTGAAAAGAATCCGGATAGAAGTGGAAATCCTGATATCGCTAATGCTGCTATCAGCATCGTTATAAATGTAATCGGGATTAGTTTTCGAAGCCCTCCCATGTTACGCATGTCCTGTTCGCCGTGAAGAGCATGTATCACACTGCCCGCCCCGAGGAATAACAGTGCTTTGAAAAAAGCATGTGTCACCAGGTGGAATATCCCACTGCTGAAAGCACCCAGGCCCAGTGCAGCGAACATTAATCCGAGTTGCGAAACAGTAGAGTAGGCCAGTACTTTTTTAATATCATTTTGTTTTAATCCGACCACAGCTGCAAATAATGATGTAGCTACACCGATATATAAAATAACAGTCAGGGTGGCAGGTGCCATTGCGAAAAGTACATTGGAACGAACCACCATATAGATCCCCGCTGTAACCATTGTAGCCGCATGAATTAAAGCAGATACAGGCGTAGGGCCAGCCATCGCATCAGGTAACCAAGTGTATAAAGGCAGTTGCGCAGATTTTCCAATTGCGCCTATGAATAAGAGCAGTGTAATTGTGATGAGAATTCCATCGTCGGGCGTAAGTCCTGCAGCAAGTTTTTGTACACTGCTAAATTCTAGTGTCCCGAAATGAAAAAGAATAAAAAACATACCCAGTAAAAAACCAAGATCACCGATCCGGTTCATCACAAATGCCTTTTGAGCTGCATCATTGTAAGCTTCATTCTTAAACCAAAAACCAATAAGCAGGTAAGAACACAATCCTACACCTTCCCATCCGATGAACATCACGAGATAATTACTTCCCATGACCAGCAGAAGCATGAAGAATATAAATAGATTCATGTAGGTGAAAAATCGGTTGAACCCGTCATCGCCGTGCATGTATCCGATAGAATAAAGATGAATCAGAAAGCCGACTCCTGTCACCACCAGCAACATGACGATCGTGAGCGGATCTATCTGCATGCCAAATGAAATATCAAGCCCGGATACAGCTATCCAATTGAATAAATCAATATGGATCAAATCGTGCGCACCTATACTTTTGAATAGAGCTATAACACAAATAAAGGAAGCCAACACCATCCCGCTTCCTATCCAGCCTGAACTACCTTTAGGAAGATACTTGCCAAATAATCCGTTGATCAAAAAACCAATTAACGGAAACAGGGGGATAAGTAGCCCCAGGAAAATCAATGTTGGATCGTTAAGTAGTTGTTCGGTCACTTTTGTTTGTTTATTGTCAATGTCACTCTGTACATGTTGTTGGAGAGAACTCTAACAACGGCATTACATGTTGCAGGAGAAAACTCCTGCAATGGCATTCGGCCTTGGTTGGAGTTTTCTCCAACCAAAAGAAATATACCTACTACCATTTTAATTTATTCAACACATCAATATCTGTACTTCCTATATTTCTGTATATGCTCATCATCAGGGCGAGTCCTACGGCTACTTCCGCTGCCGCCACCACCATGATAAAAAATACAAACACCTGACCATCGCTATTACCGCTATACGCTGAAAATGAAACCAGTAACAAATTGACCGCGTTGAGCATGATCTCAATACACATCAGCATGATGATCGCATTGCGACGAAAGAGTACGCCCATCACACCGATACAGAATAAAAGCGTGCTTAAGACGAGATACCAGTTGAGCGGTACGATTTGATCTGCGTGTCCCATATCAGTATTTTTCTTTTTTAGCCAGGACGACGGCTCCGATCATTGCGGATAGAAACAAGATGGAGGATATTTCGAATGGCAATAAATAATCCGTAAAGAGTCTTTGTCCCACGTGTTGAATCATCCCATTGGTTGAGGGTGGTGGAAAAGAAAAAGTTTCCATCGTGGTTGATTTCATGGCCGCAATAAGAATCAGAAAAAGCATTCCGGCAGAGATGGTGGCTGCAAATTTCATTTTTCCCGGTTTATGCGGTTCCGATTCCCGGTTTAGGTTGAGTAGCATCACCACGAAAAGAAACAGGACCATGATCGCTCCCGCATATACGATGATGTGCGTGATCGCGAGAAACTGGGCATTGAGCAGAATGTAATGACCTGCGATGGTGAAAAAACAAACAACAAGTGAAAGTACGCTATACATGGGGTGCTTGGAAAAAACAACCACAAGTGCGCTTGCAATCGTCATCGCTGATAATATGTAAAATATAAGTTGGCTCATTCGTTTATTTCTAAGCGTATATTTTCAAAAGCGAGAAATTATACTCTTGGGTTTTCATCCATCTCGTAATGTTTCTTCCGAACACCGATGTCGATTCTGTCTTCGGGTTTGATTCCTTCTACAAGCAGATCTTTTCCGTATATGAAATTATTGCGTTTATAGTTTGAGGGAAGAATGCGGTCAGTCAGATAAATAGCATCTTCGGGACATGCTTCTTCGCAAATACCGCAAAAGATGCAGCGCAGCATATTGATCTCATATAGAGCTGCATATTTCTCTTTTTTGTAAAGATGTTCTTCTCCTTTCTGGCGCTCTGCTGCTACAATCGTAATGGCTTCAGCCGGGCAGGACACGGCACATAATCCGCAGGCTGTACAATTCTCCTGTCCCTTGTCATTTCTTTTTAACACATGCACACCACGATAGACCGGAGCGATGTATCGTTTTTCTTCAGGATAACGTGTTGTAGCCGCCTTCTTAAAAAAATGTTTGATCGTAATCATCATGCCTGCAAATATCGCAGGGAGATATAAACTCTCCACCCAATTCAGTTTCTTTTTGTTGATGACTTTCGATCTATTCGTCAGCTGCATAATATCTATTTAAAAAACGTAAGCCACGCCCCTGTCGCCAAAACATTGATAATGGATAAAGGTATGAGTATCTTCCAGCCTAACCGCATCAATTGATCATATCGGAAACGTGGTACTGTCCACCTGACCCACATAAAGAAGAAAATAAAGAAAAAGATCTTCGCAAAAAGTACAGCTATACTCACCACAGCAGCCCAATTGGGCGACAAACCAAGACTATCTATCCCCGGGAAATGATATCCGCCGAAAAACAGACATGATATGATCGCTGAAGAAATAAACATATTGATGTATTCAGCAAATAAAAACAACCCGAGTTTCATTGAGCTGTATTCTGTATGGTATCCACCTACCAGTTCACTTTCTGATTCAGGCAGATCAAACGGTGCTCTGTTACATTCCGCAAATGCACAAATCAGGAAAATGAGGAATCCGACAGGCTGATAAAATACATTCCAGTGAAATCCCTGCTGCATATCTACGATCTCACGGATGCTGAGGGATTGGGATAATAGCAATAGTGCAATGATCGCCATGCCCATGGAAAGCTCATAGCTAATCATCTGTGATGAAGCTCTCAAGGCGCCCAATAGAGCAAATTTGTTGTTCGATGACCAACCACCGATCATGATACCATATCCTCCTATGGATACAACAGCCAGAAGATACAGTATGCCTACATTAAGATCAGCAACCTGCAGGGAGAACACGTGACTTCCAAAATGAAGAGGCATACCCCAGGGGATGATGGCACTCGTCATCAACGCGGTCATCATGAAAATACAAGGTCCGATGATGAATAGAAACTTGTCCGATGCTGAAGGAATAATCTCTTCTTTGAGAAAAAATTTGAGTCCGTCAGCAAGTGGCTGCAATAAACCAAAGGGTCCTGCACGATCAGGGCCAATCCGATCCTGTAGGAAAGCAGCGACTTTTCGCTCTCCGTAAGTAGAGTAGGCAGCGATCGCAAGGCTTATCACGAAGATGATAACGATCAGAATAGTTTTATCCAGTAGAATACTCCAATCCATTATTCTGTGATCGCTTTGATATCGTTAAGATGAAACTCATTTGGTTTCACCAGATTTTTATATTTATTAGCTGATATGACAGAGTGCCTGCTGATATTGCGAACACCTTCTATCGTCCAGTCTGCTGTATGCTTCTTTTCAAAGCGACATGTATTGCATATGAATTCTTCGACTTCACCCCACTCATCTTTACGTCCGGTCACTCTCAGTACTTCTTCGCCTTTATACCAAAGAACAACTTTGCCTGAACATTTATCACAATCACGATGTGCATCTACCGGTTTTGTAAACCAGACTCGGCTTTTGAAACGGAATGTTTTATCCGTCAATGCGCCTACAGGACAAACATCGATCATGTTACCTGAAAAATCATTGTCAATAGCTTCTTTGATGTAGGTTGATATTTCAGACAGATCTCCGCGATTGAGTACGCCGTGCACACGACCATCTGTGATTTGTTCGGCGACTTTGACACAACGATAGCAAAGAATGCATCGTGTCATATGCAGTTGAATGAAATCACCGATATCTATTTTTTCAAATGTCCTTCGTTCGAAATCTGTTCGCGTCGTATAGTTGCCGTGCTCATAGGAAAGATCCTGCAGATCACATTCTCCTGCCTGGTCACAAATAGGACAATCAAGCGGATGATTGAGTAATAAAAACTCCACGATTCCGGCCCTGGCATCGAGAACTCTTGGTGATAATTGGTTAGTGACGACCATTCCGTCCATGACGGTGGTGCGGCAGGAGATCACCAGTTTTGGCATCGGGCGGGGATCTTTATCGGATCCTTTTGTGACTTCAACCAAACATGTCCTGCAATAACCTCCACTTGTCTTGAGATTCGTATAGAAGCACATGGCAGGTGGAGCCACCGAAGGGCCTATCATCCTGGCTGCCTGCAGAATAGTGGTACCATCCGGTACGTCTATCTCAATTCCGTCTATCGTTACTTTCGCCATTTTCTTTTCTAGGACAAACTTATTCAAACCAATTGATCATCGAAAGATTTGAATGAGGTATTTTTAAGATGTTACTGCTAAAGTTTGATTTTGATAATTGTGATGTACTTGTTCTTGAGCCGATTTGGAAATAAATTCTTCAAACTCGGGTCTGAAATGTCTTATGGCACTGGCTACCGGCCATGCGGCTGCATCACCGAGTGGACATATGGTATTGCCTTCTATTTTTCGCTGGATATCCCACAATAAGTCGATATCTGTCATCGTGCCATGGCCATCCAGAATTTTGTGCAGGATTTTCTCCATCCATGCCGTGCCTTCTCTGCAAGGACTGCATTGACCGCAGCTTTCATGATGATAAAATCGGGTGAATGTATATAAGTTGTAAACTACACTTGCACTTGTATCCATGACGATGAATCCGCCTGAGCCTAACATGGTGCCTGTAGCAAAACCTCCGTCTGCAAGGGATTCATAGGTCATGAGCCGAGGCTCTCCATTTGCGGTCTTCAGGATGAGGTCTGCAGGGAGGATGGGGACAGAGGATCCACCTGCAACCACTGCCTTTAATTTGCGGTCAGTGAGCATTCCTCCACAGAAGTGATCAGAGTAGATGAATTCTTCAACAGGTACACCTAATTCGATTTCATACACACCTGGTTTTTTGATGTGGCCTGACGCGGATATCAGTTTTGTTCCTGTTGATTTTCCAATACCGATTTTACAATATTCTTCTCCGCCATTGTTGATGATCGGGACGACTGCGGCGATCGTTTCCACATTGTTGACTACGGTGGGGCAGTCATACAGTCCTTTTACAGCAGGGAAAGGTGGCTTGATGCGCGGATTTCCACGTTTTCCTTCGAGTGATTCAAGTAATGCGGTTTCTTCGCCGCAGATGTATGCACCTGCACCGGGATGTACATATATATCATGATCAAAACCGGAGCCCTGAATATTTTTTCCAAGCCAGCCGTTTTTATAGGCCTCAGCTATCGCTTTTTCTAAAATGCGGATGATATAGAAGAATTCACCGCGGACATAGATGTAGGATGTTTTTGCGCCGAGTGCAAAGCTTGATGTCAGCATGCCTTCGATCAGCAGATGAGGGATATGCTCCATCAGATATCGATCCTTGAATGTGCCGGGTTCTGATTCATCAGCATTGCAGACCAGGTATCTGGGGACACCTTCCGGCCTGGCCAGGAAGCTCCATTTCATACCTGTAGGAAATCCCGCGCCACCACGCCCGCGCAGTCCTGATTTTTTAACCTCTTCCAGTACAGCTTCCGGCGTCATTGTCTTCAGTGCTTTTTCTGAAGACGCATAGCCACCATGAGCACGGTACGCGTCATAGGTTTGTATGCCGGGTACATCAATATGTTCGAATAATAATTTTCTTTCCATATTTATTTATTGCCGCTTTTTTTTAAAGCCGCTAATTGCGCTAATGAACGCTAATTTGTATTCGTTTTAAAGTCTCTAATTAATCGGATAAGCACTAAATTCTTATTCGCATTAATTGTTGTATTTCTTATTTTTTGAAAGAATCACTCTTTTATACTTCAGTGAATCTTCTCCGAAATTGACCAAAAGTCCTAGTGTCTTATGAGAGGCAGCCAGGTAATTTATGGTCTGCTTGTACAATGCCTCTACAACTCCCTCTTGGGCTTTAGTCTCAAGTACGATTTCATCGTACACATAAAAGTCAGCATAAAACTCTCTTTTTAAGATTATGTCCTTATAGGGTACCAAGAATTGTTGTTCACGTTCATAAGGAATTCCTCTTAATTTAAATTCGTATTCCAAAGCATCCTTATAAACGATTTCCAGAAAACCTCTACCAAGTATAGAATGTACTTCCATACATGCTCCAATGATATTGTAAATCTCTCTGGAAAATGGGTAATCTGCATTTTGGTTATAATCTCCTGCTTCGTCAAGCAGTATAAAATCTGTTTCCATCTGGTTTGGTTTATAAAATTCAAATTAGCGTTCATTAGCGCAATTAGCGGCTTTCATATTTTATAGATTTTGAAAAGTTGTATTCGTTAAATATGTAGAGTGATTCTCTCTGTTTTTGTTTTCTTCGAGTATCTGATCCACTTTTTCAAAAGTCAGATCCTCATAGTATTTCTCTCCGATCTGAAGCATCGGGGCTGTGCCGCATGAACCGAGACATTCTACCGTCCGTAAAGTGAATTTTCCATCAGACGTTGTTTCTCCGTTTTTGATTCCGAGTTTTTGTTCAATGTGGGCCACAATGTCATTGGCACCTCTCAGCCAGCAAGAGCTGGTCCTGCATACTTCAATAAGACATTTGCCGACAGGTTTTAATTGGAACATGCTATAAAAAGAGGCTACCTCATATACTTCGATCGGCTGTAAGTTCAATATTTCAGCTACGCTGTTCATCACCGGGACACTCAGCCATCCTTCAGACTCAGCTTGTGCGATGTGGAGTAAAGGAAGCAATGCAGATTTCTGTCGTCCTTCCGGATAGCGACGCATGATCTGCCTCATTAGAGCTTCCGTTTCGGGACTGAATTTTATTGTTGTATCGTCAACCACCTTAAGCAATTTTGGATTTTGGATTTTGGATTTATGATTGTTCAACCCCTTCAGGGTTGTAATTCTTTTTTCACTTTTAATCCCCGGGTTTCACCCGGGGTTATTAACATGTGATCCTTTCAGGATCAGGTGTATGATCCTTTCAGGATCAAGATTTATTTACGATTTACGTTTTCACTATTCACTATTCACTATTCACTATTCACTATTCACGCGGTTTGCAAGGAGGAGACGCGATAAATCGTCGTCTCTACGACCATTTTCACTACTCACAATTCACTATTCACGCGGTTTGCAAGGAGGAGACGCGATAAATCGTCGTCTCTACGACCATTTTCACTATTCACAATTCACTATTCACGCGGTTTGCAAGGAGACGCGATAAATCGTCGTCTCTACGACCATTTTCACTATTCACAATTCTGTTGATGCCTGAAATAGGTTGACATTTTCGTTTTACATTTCAATTATAGTCATTATCATCATCACTTTTTCTTTTTTGCTACTTTTTTCTTTTTGTTAACAACTACGTTTTTGTGG
>JBBSAQ010000037.1:0-43646 GCA_038252065.1 Chitinophagales bacterium | reverse complement strand
CTGTATGTCATATGACCAGAGTAAACTCTCTTTTAACAGGATCAAAAATATTATTTCTTTCATGTCCATATTTGATTTCTCTACAGAAAGTCCAAACTATATCTGCAATAAATGGACAGATTTTACATTAGAATCCGTATCCCTTCCTGACAACACTGTCTTATGTCAGATTGTATTCAACATGCTTCAGGGGATGGATGGCGACGTCTGCTTTTCACAGGAGCCCTTTGAAAGTGAATTTCTGATTGGTGATTTTGAAATGCTTACTTCATTTTACATCATCGACGACTGCTATCCTGATACTTCACAAGTGATTCTCAATGCCATTCAGGAAATCAGGCCCGAAGATTATGGAATCCATATCCGACAAGTATCTTTTTCAAATCAAATTCAATTTACAACAGACACAGACAAATCTATTGAATTCAATCTTTTTGATATCATGGGCAAACAAACTGATTATTTTCCAAAAACGCATTATTCAGCAGGCCATAATTCAATTTTGCTAAAAGAAATACCATCAAAAGGAATTTATATTCTTACGACCCGAATTAATAATCAATTGGTGTCAAGCAAAATTATTTTTCAATAAAAAAGTCGCGTGGATATGTATAGCACAGAGCACGCGGAGCGCACGGAGAAAAAATCCTCGCATTGACGATATGAAAATTCGGTATTCAGTGTTCGGTTGTTCGGTATTCGTTACTCCTTATTCGTATGATTTGCAAAGAGACGCGATAAATCGACGTCTCTACGACCGATCTCAATACTCGTTACCAGTTCCCTCACCATGTCTTTGTTTGACGGGGATCATCGCTTTGCTTGATATTCGTTACTCGTTACTCGTTATTCGTTACTCGTTATTCGTTACTCATTTTTCCCCATTAGCTTCATCATCTCCTTCAAATCCACATTCCCCCCCGTAATTATTATCCCCACTTTCTTTCCCTTAAACTGATCCTTATATCTGATCACAGCCGCCACTGCAACAGCACTACTGGGTTCAATGATTATTTTCATACGCTCCCAAACCCATTTCATTGCATCAAGTATTTCCTGCTCACTCACCAATAAAACATTATGCACAAGTTCTTTGATGATTGGAAAATTAATATCCCCAAGATTTGTTCTCAATCCATCGGCTATCGTATCTGCAGTTTCATTCGTTTCAATATGTCCTGACTGAATCGAACGATAGGCATCATCCACATTTTCAGGTTCAGCAGCTATCACTTCCGTCAGCGCAGAAAACCAATGTGCCGCCAGTGCCGTACCCGCAAGCAATCCACCACCACCGACGGGTGCAATGATAAAATCCAACCCCGTCACCTGCTCTACAAATTCCTGTGTCGCTGTACTATTTCCCAGGATCACATTCAGATTATTGGATGGATGAATAAAAGGCATTCCTTTGGCTTTTATTTCTTCATTCACTTTATTCTCCCGGTCAATGGGCTTGTTGCCGCTGAAAACGATTTCTGCACCATACCCTCGCACAGCGTCTACTTTCACAGCAGGAGAATTTTCAGGCATAACTATTTTCGCTTTGACATGTTTGATTTTCGCAGCGAGAGCAACCGCCTGCCCAAAATTTCCTGATGAGTGTGTGATTATCCCATTCTCCAATTCGTCAAGATGATAACGCACAAGCGCATGTGATGCACCCCGCATCTTATACGCCCCCATACGCTGAAAATTCTCACATTTGAAAAATACATGTGCCCCTGTCATTTCATCAAAGGTGGTGGAGGTCAATACAGGTGTGTGATGAACCATCCCTTCAAGCCACATGCGGGCCTTGATGAGATCAGCTTTAGTTGGTAGAGTCATATCAGATAATTTTATGCAGTATAGTTTGTATCAGATCCCATGTGGCGATCACATGTTTTTCTTCCACATAAGTTTGTCCTGTCACCCACCTCACCAGGCTCCTGCCTTCAACTACAGCGCGCGTCATATACGCCTTTCCACTTTCATTGATTTCACTCACTAGTAACTTCGTCAGCCTGCCATCCGGATCATTTTCTTTTTTCAATCTGAAAGTAACAATATTAAGTGAACGGGGATAAGCAAATTCCATAAGATGGTCAGCTTCTATCCATTGTTCTATTTTTTGTGCCAGTGCAATATGATGTCTGATCCTCTCCTTAATGGCATCGGTTCCCAGCAATTGTAGTGTCATCCATAGTTTCAATGCCCGGAAACGCCGACCCAGCGGAATGCCCCAGTCCCTGTAATCACGGACCTTGTCGCCATGCACCGTAGCCAGATAGGAAGGAGAAATACTCATCGTCCTGATCAATAATTTAGGATCACGAACATAGTAAGCTGTACAATCAAACTGGACAAACATCCACTTGTGCGGATTAAAAACAAAACTATCCGCACCTTCCAACCCATTTCGCAGATAATCAAATTCATCAAGCATCAATGCCGTACCTGCATAAGCTGCATCGACATGATGCCATAGACCATATCTGGAGGTAATGTCACTTATTTCTTTTACAGGATCAACCGCACCTGTACCTGTCGTGCCAATCGTGGAGATCACACATGTGGGTACAAAACCATTTTTCAAATCCTCATTAATAGCATCTTCCAGTCGCTGCGGAATAATTGAAAGATTTTGATCCACAGGAATCGCCACAAGATTGTCCGTTCCAAATCCTGCAAGACGCACAGCTTTTTCAATGGATGAATGCGCCTGTGCTGAACTATAAATCCTGTACGTCGTGCCATCAAATCCTTTTTTTGAAATTTTAAAATCAGATTTCCATTCTCTGGCCGTGAGAAGAGCAGACAATGTAGCTGTTGATGCTGTATCCTGAATCACACCCTGCCATCCATTTGGTAGTCCTAACAAATTTCTGCACCACTCCATACATCGTTGCTCCAATTCGGCAGCAGCAGGTGAACTTTCCCAAAGCATGCATTGTGCAGCGATCGCAGATGTGATCATCTCTGCAGCTATAGAAGGAAAACTTGTATTCCCCGGAAAGAATGCATAAAAATCAGGATGCTGCCAGTGTGTGATACCGGGAATGATGACTTCATTCAATATTCTGAAGACCTCATCATCACTGACTGGAATTGCAGGCAATTGATCATCAAACTGCTTGTAGATATCACCCGGAGCGACCTGACTACGGACTGGGAATTCATCAATGTGACGATAATAATTGACGATCCATTCGACTGCTCTTGATGCCAACGCCTCAAATGCTTCGCGACCAGCATCGTCATTTTGAAAAAGTGCCGGTTTCATTTAGGTCTTTGCCTCAGGTTTAATAATCCCGGTTTTCTCCCCGAAATATTGCACGAACCTTCGCATCTCATTGGCCAGCTCTGTATTCTGAGTGGCTTTGTAATAGCCATCCGCCATCGAACCGAGAGCATAAAATACATTCCGATCCATTTCTGCGACCTGGCATTCCTTGGTCCAGAGAAATAATGTCGATGTATCCAGCGAGTCTTTATCCAGCAAGGATAAAAACACTGATTTACTTTCTGCGGGATGTGTTTGAGCACCTTCAGAAGCCTGCCATTCGATATGATCAGGCACTTTATTTTCGTCCAGGCTGATGCGGACTATGATTTCAGAGGATGTAGACATGATGCGAAGCTAAATTTTTTCCCCTGAATCCCCTGAAAAAGGGGACTTGAGAGATCATCTTCCCTTTTTCCAAGGGTTCGGGGGGAAAAACAAAGAAGTCCTACTGATTATACATCCTGGCCAGTTTCACAATCTCACTTCCATGATAGATATGGGTGCCCTGTTTAAGACTTTGTGCTGATTGGACCATGGCTTTGGCTACATCATCTGCATCGATAGGTGCGATATCGGCCAGAATTGAACCTGAAAATCGCTGCAAGCCTCTCGCCAGTCTGCCGGCGATTTGTTCTGCAGGCCGCTGATCTTCCCGTTTGCCTAATAGGACAGAGGGTCGCATGATATGGATGCCCCAAAAAGGTAAGCGTCTGACATTGGCCTCAAGCTCTCCTTTGACTTTGAGATAATAGATCACTGATCGATTGTCAGCACCTATACTTGAAACAAAAAGTAATTGATTCATTCCCTGAAGAGATCCTGTCTTTGCGATATTGAAGACGAGGTCATGATCCACTTCATAAAAGGCCTCTCGCGTACCTGCCTTTTTCATTGTCGTACCCAGGCAAATAAAAAGATCATCTCCGCGCATCAGATGACGATAATTGTCGGGTTGTGACAAGTCCACTTCATAATGAATCAGTTTCGGATGACTTGCTTTAAGTGGGCTACGGCCTATCGAAATAACTTTCTCATAAGCCTGATGTACCAATAGTCTGCGAAGGCAACAATGGCCGATCAAGCCTGAAGCTCCAAAGAGTACAGCCACTTTGTGATGGCGCTGTATCTCCACACCCGATAATAATTCTTCTAAAAGCTGGTTGGCCATGCAAACTCAATACGCTACTTTCCTTGTGTAATAAGAGACGTTGTATCCACCCCATATACCAAGGCCTCCATGGATATTGGATTTCAATCGTGTATAACTTGAAAAAGGACCCTGATTGGAATTACTAAACTCTAATGTATTCCAAAAATCAAAATGAGCTTCATCCATCGTACACCATTTTATCGTCGCTGTATCACCTACAATATACAGACCAAATTCATTTGGTTCGACATCTCTGTTGGTCGTCGCCGGATTGTAAAGTTGAAATTCAAAACTTTTACCATCAAAAAATAAATCTTCTGTCACACTCGAGAAGGCGGTCTTCAATGGTCCACCATTTGTGGAACCAAAATAACGGTAAAAATTCCGCACACCTGCAGGGTCCGATAAGTGACATCTCAATTGTGCCAGTGTGTCATTTGGCTTGCCCGGCGGCGCTTCAAAATGAAGACTGTCCAACGGGATCTGATCAGGTATATATGTTGTAGCCGTAATCGTATGGCCTTCAGTGACAATAGTCAGATCGTAAGATTTATCCTGTTGCGGATGCAACTGGCTCAGCACATCAAGATATACACAGTAATCAATAGCAAGACTATCTGCATCAAATCCAAACTGAGCTGCCACTTCCTTGCGTAATTCAGGCGTTAAATCCGAAAAGCATATTTCTTTAAATACAACTTCATCGGTCCCATCAGAGACACGTACATCTGCATCATGCACAAATGAACCGGTGAATTGCTCCGGATTTAAAGTCCCATAAAAATCAAATGTCTTCGTCAGGATGATATAGGGCGGAAACGGATTATCTCCTGCTTCAATGTACCCTTCAACCACATACTTAGGTCCACCTTCAGGTTTAGCAGGTGTATATTCCTTCTCGCAAGAAGAGAAAATCACCAATGCAATAAATGCTATTAGTATATTGATTTTGATTTTCATTGCCATTTAAAATTCCAGGTTACAGAAGGCAGAATAGGGAATATAGATACTTTGTAAGCTTTGATCGTAGCCTCTCCCATCTGAAGATCAGTATTGTAATCGGTGTAGGTGAAAAAAGTATTTTTCCGGTTGTAAACATTATAAACAGAGAAAACCCAACTGGACTTAAATCTTTTCGTGGCACTTCCTCTTGGTGTCCATGTCAATGATATATCCATCCGGTGATAAGGTTCTAGTCGTTGACTATTCCGTGGTCCATAATCCGTCTGCAAATTGCCGGAGATTATATACAATCTTTCAAGAGGAGTAAACGTCCGGCCTGTGGCATATATAAACACCAACCCAGCAGTCAATCGAGGATTGATATTATAATTTGAAACGAAGGTCAAATCATGTGTCCTGTCATAGGTAGCAGGGAAGACACGCCCGTTTTCAATGTCAGGAAAAGTTCGTTCAGTTCGACTCAGCGTATACCCGATCCAGCCATTGAGGTCGCCTTTATTTTTGCGCACAAATAATTCCAATCCATAAGCTTTGCCTTCCCCAAACACGAATTCATCTTCTACCTGATCAACACTATTGTCTACAAAACTCTCACGATAATCAATCTGATCATGCAGTGATTTGTAATAAGCCTCTACAGACGCTTCATATGCGTTGTTCTGAAAATTCTGAAAATACCCTGCTGCATATTGCCAGCCTCGCTGTGGTTTGACGATCTCAGAACTCGGAACCCAAACATCAGCAGGAAGTGTTGACGAACTATTGCTGACAAGATGAAGATATTGTGTTGTCGATGTCACACCGCCTTTCAGGGAAGAATTAGATCCAACCGTTGTATTAATAAAAATTCTAGGCTCTAAAGAATTGTATGTTTTGACTACTTCTCCTGAGCTATATACTTTACCGGTAATTTTTGAGGTATATGGTCCTGTCTGTTGAAACAATGTTCCACGGAGGCCAAGATTAATTCGCAACCAATCATTTAATTTCCAGTCGTCCTGTACATACAACGCGAATTCATTTCCAAATTTTGGCTTTGCTGAAGACACAAAATCAGTTTCACCTGCACTCCCGGTTACGATATTTGGCGTAAGCCGATGATATGTTCCCTGGAAACCTGTTTTGATCTGATGTTGCGTGGAAGGAAAATAATCAAAATCAAATTTAACACCCACATCACGCACACCGGAGAACACATCAAAATGAAATTCGTCCTGATCGAATGCTGCTCTGAACTGGTAATCATTGTAGATCGTCGCCAGGTTAAAAAACAACTTGTCATTGAACAGGTGATTCCATCGCAGTGTGGCTGTGGCATTGCCGTAAGGCAGCTTGAACTGAAGATCACGCTCACGCTGTGCTAATGTCAACACGTCGCGACCGAAATAACCACTCAGATAAATTCTATCTTTTTGCGAAAACTGGTAATTGATTTTTGTATTGAGATCGTAGAAAAAATAATTTGTTCCGGCAAAATCTGTCTTTGATATCAAAGGTTGTGCAAGATCAAATCCATATGTGCGACGTGCGCTGATCAGAAAGCTTGCCTTTTCTTTTATAATCGGACCTTCAAAAGTTAAACGTGAAGAAATGAGGCCTATTCCACCTTCAGCTTCAAAATGCTGATTATTTCCTTCCTTCATCTGAATATCGAGAACTGATGAAAGCCTTCCTCCATAGGATGCCGGAATGCCCCCTTTGATCAGCGTTGTGTTTTTAATCGCATCGGCATTGAACACACTGAAGAATCCAAGGAAATGACCACTATTGTACACAACAGCTTCATCAAGCAATACAAGATTTTGATCTGCCCCTCCTCCACGCACATAAAAGCCTGCACTACCCTCACCTGCGGATGACACACCGGGTAATAATTGAATGGTCTTCAGGATATCAATTTCACCCAGGAGAGCCGGAAGTACTTTGATTTGTTCTGTGGGCAAATTCACTCTCCCCATTGATGTGCTCTGGACATTTTCATCTTGCTGGTCTTCTTTAGCCGAAACCACCACTTCCCGCATTTCAATGCCTGATATCAAATCAACATTCAAAGTCGTATTTGTATCCAATGAAATCTCTTTCGTAAAACTCTGATAACCCAGGTATGAAAACACAAATCTGTGCACACCCCGGGGCAGTGTGATGGAATAAAAGCCGTACGTATTGGTCACCGTTCCATTTGCCAGGTCTTCTTCAAGGTGGATATTGGCACCGATAAGGGTCTCACCGGATTCTTTATCCTTGACATAACCGCTCAGGGTATGGTTAGTCTGACCATGGGCCAGGATGATAATAGAAAAACACACACAGGTCAATAAGTAGCGCAGTAGAGTATGTCTCATAAGTAGAGTGGAGAACGCTTTTGAGGCCATCTTGTTACAGAATAGCCCAAAAGATTAGAAGAAACATTTGATTCAGACGATGAAAATTTTAGGCAAGATAAAACAGGCATTGGAACATATAAAGCAATCTGGTGTTTAATAAGGGTTAGCTAATTTATTCACCTTAGATCCATATGGCTTCCTCATGATTTTGGCTTCTATGATAAGTTAAACTTTTACTTATTCAACGACAACCTTAAAAATGAAAAAGCTAATCCTGTTATCTATAACCTGCCTGCTGACAACCAACCTGATCAGATCCCAGGGTTCCTCCATCAAAGAATATCTGGATTCCTACATAGGTGAAAATGCAAAACCATACGTTCAGCCTTTAGCTGATTTATTTGCATCGAATCTGAATACAGGCATTTGGGAATGGTCCAATTTTGATAAGAAATTTTTTATCCGGTTCAAATTGCAGGCTATGGTTTCAATACCTTCCTCCGCCATGCGGACTTTTCAGGGAACGACTACAGGAGATTTCCATCCTCAACAAACTTTGACTGTACCTACTATCATCGGTGACAAGGGAGAAATATTTCTTCAGGGAGCGGACACAACATTTTATGTATTTGCCGGTGGATACGATTTAAAAAGGATGACCCTTGGCACTCCACAACTGACTGTCGGTGGATTTCTGAATTCTGAAGTCAGTGTAAGATTTCTTTCGTTCCCACTGGGAGAGGATATTGGAAGAGTTCGATTTATAGGCCTGGGTTTCAGGCATTCACTGACCGGATATTTTGATCATCCGCCAGTTGATTTTTCAGTGGGTTATTTTTATCATCACATTACAGCGAGCACTTACCTCTATAGTGATCAAAGTTTGATCACGGCGCATCTCGGGAAGTCAGGTAAGATTTTTTCAGGTCAGTTGATGGTTGGGTATCAGACTTCGCATTCAAAAGTCCATTATAATTATCAGGACGGAGATCTCAACTACGATGTGAATTTATACCTCAACAACAATAATCCCTGGATCATGGAAGCGAATGTCGGGATGAGATTAGGTCCTGTGTTTGCATCCGCTGCTGTAAGTTATGCACGACATGCTACTGTAACTATTGGTGGAGGATTATACCTATAATTCCAGGCGATTTCCACTTGATGTTACGCTCCATCCGGCCTTCTTTAATGAAGAGAGGATTCCTGTCTTTCCACTCAGATGGCCTGCGCCGACAGTGATAAAATATTGGTATGACGTATCCAACTGAGTGATGACATCTGCCATCTTTTCATTTCGTTTATAGATAATTTTCTTCCTCAGGTCATGCATTGATGATTTTGAAAGGATATACAACTCATGTATTTTACCCTGGATATATAGATTTAATGCTCGTGCCGTATGCTTCCGTACACCTGATGGATGCCGACCTATCTTTTGGATTTGCGCATAGAGGGGCAGGGCATCAATCGCATGCAATATCCTGAATTGCTCTTCATAAGATTCCAGTCCCATCATCACTTTTCCATTTTGTTTCGCATACTCCCATAGATGTTCGTCAAGCGATATCTGATGCTCGGCTTGCAGCACACTATTGGAAATAACACTCATGATCATCAATGGATGCAGATGATTGTAGATCGCCAGATCGATCTGAAATGATTTTAAGAGTTGATGTTGAAGTTTTTTAAATGCGGTCCCGGACATATGCTTTCTTGCATCATAATCGGCATGTGCCATCGGAATCATTGACGCATTCATATCCATCTCCCCGATAAATGTATCGGCTCCAAGAATAAGTGGATAGAGCGATTTGCTCAATTGATAGGCACGCTCATCGCGAATGTGCATGGTGCCGAATATCCAGGATGCTTTGCCTTCGGGCGGAGTTATAGACCAGAGAAGAGACTGGGTGCTCAAAGATGATTTAAATTGAAAGAAAAGGTCATGCTCAAAGATTCAATACGAAAGGGGCAATACTTTTCTGTTCTTTACAGTAGAAAGCGTCATCAATGTTTTTAGCCTCTCGACTTCCGGAATCTGAGAAAGCACATTGAATAATAAATTCTGGTAGGCTTGTAAATCCTTACAGATCACTTTCAGCAAGAAGTCACCGTCCCCTGTGATGATATTGCATTCTGCTACTTCATCGATCTCATTTACTTTTCGAAGAAAATTTTCAGACGCATGTTCTTTGTGCCAACCAATATTCACAAGTATGAATGTCTTGACGGTCAATCCCAAGGCAAGAGGATCCACTTCCGCATGATAGCTTTTGATGATACCATTTTTTTCCAATTTTTTCACCCGTTCCAGTGTAGGTGCCGGAGATAATCCAATTCTCTTTGAAAGGCTGAGATTTGTGATGTTACTGTTCTCCTGCAACATTCTTAAAATCTGGAAATCAATCTTATCGAGATCTTCAATCATGTATTTAATTTTTTTTTAAACCCAGTTAATACGATTCATTACATCCGCGATAAAAAAATGAATGAATCCAGTATTGAAAAAAAATAATTGATCAACTCCTGCTGTTTGTTATTCATTACCTGTTATTCAGTATTCATTTGAATTTCGGGGCTCGAGGTCAGAGACACTCGAACGTCAGTTATTCGCTACTCGTTATTCGTTACTCGTTTACGGGTTCGAGGTCAGAGACACTCGAACGTCAATTATTCGTTATTCGTTACTCGTTACTCGTTACTCGTTATTCGTTACTCGTTACTCGTTACTCGTTACTCGTTATTCGTTACTCGTTATTCGTTACTCGTTATTCGTCATTCGTTATTCGCTATTCGTTTACGGGTTCGAGGTCAGAGACACTCGAACGTCAGCTATTCGTTATTCAGTATTCATTTGAATTTCGGGGTTCGAGGTCAGAGACACTCGAACGTCAGTTATTCGTTATTCAGTATTCATTTGAATTTCGGGGTTCGAGGTCAGAGACACTCGAACGTCAGCTATTCGTTATTCGTTATTCTTACTCGTTATTCGTTATTCGTTTACGGGAATATTCCCAAACGAACGTAATCGCCTGATATTTTATTGAGGGCTACGATAAATGCAGCAGTACGCAGATCTTCTATGGTACCTTTTTCCTTGTACACTTCTCTGATCTGATCATACGCATTGACCATCGTATCTTCCAGCCCTGAACGTACCAAATCAATTTCATCAGCCCCATGCGTCAGAATATCTCTCTCTTTCATCGCTACAGAATGTCCTGTCAATCTTTCGAAAGTGGAAACGAGATTCGTCAATGAATTCTGTTGATATCTTTTTTCCATACGTCCAAAACGCATATGAGAAAGATTTTTTAACCATTCAAAATAGGACACCGTAACACCACCGGCATTAAGATACATATCCGGCAAAATGACAACTCCATTTTTCCTTAAGATATCCGCAGCCTGTGAAGTCACAGGGCCATTGGCAGCTTCAGCGATAATTCTTGCTTTAATTTTACCTGCATTCTGAGGCGTAATTTGGTTTTCAAGAGCAGCCGGAATAAGAATATCACATTCAATCGCTACCCAATCATCTCGATCTGGTAAGGTGGTAGAATCCGGGAAACCGAGGATAGATCCAGTCTCTTTTCTGTATTTAAGCAGATCATCCATGTCGATACCTTTCTCATTGTAGATCGTGCCTTCAATTTCAGAAACACCGATCACCAACGCATCACCTTCATCCTGGGAAATCTTGCCGGAGTAAGATCCCACATTCCCTAATCCCTGGATGACCATTGTCTTACCGGCTATTCCGGGTGACATCCCCAGCGCCTTGCAATCATCAGCGTATGAGAGAAATTGACGGATACCGTAGTATACACCTCTACCTGTCGCTTCTGTTCTGCCCCTGATTCCACTTTGATTCTCAGGCTTACCTGTGACACAAGCAGCAGCATCTATTTCACCATGATTAAAAACCTGATATGTATCAAGGATCCAGGCCATTTCACGACTACCTGTACCATAATCCGGGGCAGGAACATCAAGACCGGGGCCAATAAAATTTTTACGAATCAATTCGGTTGTATATCGGCGTGTAATTTTTTCAAGTTGTTCCTCAGTGTATTTTCGCGGACTGATTTTTACACCTCCTTTGGCTCCTCCGAAAGGAACATCCACGAGGGCACATTTATAGCTCATTAAAGCTGCCAGCGCCATCACTTCATCACGATTGACGAGATGACTGAATCGTATACCCCCCTTGGTAGGTAAACGATGATGGCTGTGCTGTACGCGAAAGGCTTCGATCACCTGATACTCATCCCCGATTTTCACCGGAAAAGCCATTTCATATACTGCGTTACAAATTTTGATTTGGTCTAACAGGCCTTTTGGAATATCTGTATGTGCCGCAGCCATATCAAAATTGCGGTTTACACTTTCAAAAAAGCTAAGATGTTTTTTTGTTGTATCACTCATTTTTTTGCCGTTTTTCAAGTCTTGAAATTTTACGATCCAATAGGATCAAATAGATCAGGATCGTCAATAGTATAATCAATGTCACACCTGCTACAACGTAGATTTTCCCAACACTACGCATATAATCAGGAGAATATTCCTGCTGGGCTTGTGCGAACTGCGCTATTAAAATCACACCAAAGATGAGTATACTCCTGATCTTCATATTCTGCTGAAATAGACCATAAATATGCCAAGATTTATTCACCTTCATTGGTTTCGTTTTAAAATATCCACACGGTATACAAGTTGACTAATCCAGATTCCCAGGAGTATCCATCCGATGACTGCTGGGTAAAATACCATGCGCATTGTATTGTCCAGATCTTCACCACCCATGGCCGGATTACCTCCATTTCCGGGATGCAGACTATCTGTCATCCGCGGTATAATAAACAGAAGAGGGATTAATAAAACAAATGCGAACATATTGTAGCCCGCAGATAATCTTGCTTTCTGCATATCATCTTCGATCGATGACCTCAATACCATCAATGCAGAGTATATCAGAAGTGCTATCGCGGACATGTTTTGTTTGACATCCCAACTCCAATAAGCATTCCAGGTATTTTTAGCCCAAAGCATGCCTGTCACAAGGCCAAGCAACCCAAATACAAGACCAACTTTTACGAAAGCCGTACTGATTTGGTCATCTCTTATAAGTCCCTGCCGATAATATTTAAGGCTATACCACGCGCTGATCCCAAACAAGATGATCATCGTAAACCACATTGGAACGTGGAAATATGTATTTCGAATGGTCTCGGCAAGGATGTTACGAAAAGGATAACGAAACCCTGCAAGTTTATGAATATGATCTATCTTATCTCTGGTCCATAGACCCATTTCGGCAGGGTCCTCTTCCGCGGCAGGAGTCACAAATACTGCATTCGGAAGTACACTACTCCCATCTGCCGGATGATCCAGAATCAATGTAAGCGGATAAGCATCCTGCTTGACAGGAAATACTGATGGTATGTAAAAAGCAGCTCTCAGATGTCTGTCATCCACTACTTCCACATGAAGCGCCTTGATGACTGTATCGCCTGTCAATCTCAACCAGGCCCGGATCTGGTCAGGATCCTTCATAAAATAGGAGTTATACCCTTTTACAGCTAAAATAAGTTGGTCTCCGGCAATAGTCCTGTCAGGTGAAGCCCCAATAATACCGGGCTTAAGCGGTACAAACCAACCGGCAATAAAGACATAGACCAGGATAAGGATTGCAGCCCACTTCCAAAGAGCTATTGAGGATGGCTTTGCAGGCTGATTTGGATTCTCCATTATGATCTCCAAAGATAAGGAAACAACCAAAGGGACATAGCTGTCACGAGTGAAACTATGCTGGCCAATAGCGTAACTTCATTCCACGGATTTTGATCAGGCGTCGTACCCAATGCATAGGACGTGAGACGAAGCAGATTGATGAGGATCGGAATCATCAATGGCAAGGCCAGAATAGCTGTCATTGAAGCATTTTGCTGGGTTTTGATGGCGATCGACGATATCAGAGTGAGCAGGATGGATAGACCAACAGAGGCGATCAGGCCTGTCACTAAAAACCACCAACCCCGTACAAGATGATTACCGGCCATCACGTAAAGGACAAACCAAAGCGAAAAAAAAATAAAGATGAGCAATACCGCATTGTATAAAACTTTAGCGGCAAACAACTCCAAAGGGTGATAAAGCGTATAATAATAAAAGTAGCGGCCTTCACTTTCACGGCCAAAAGTCTTTAAAACAGCCATTAAGGAGGAGAACAGGTATATGACCCAGAATGTCAGACCCCACTCCCTTGCAGGCAGCTGCCTCCAGATCGAAAAGACTATAAATGAAGAGGACAACACATAAAGTAAAATACCAGCCAGGGCAAACCGTTCACGCAGTTCTATCCGTGCTTCCGTGGAGACCAGGTTCCATATTCTACCCATTGTGGCGCAAAGATAGACGGTCTGATCTGAGCTGGGATGATTTTCAATTGTGCTCTTCAGAAAAATGGAGTCAAGCGAAGAACCAAAAACATATTACATATTTATATAATGTATTATCTTTGTCAAAATCAATGCTTTAATTCAATGAATAAGGGTTTAATCGCAGTTTTTTTGATATTTATAACGAATGTCTGCTTGTGGGCAGAGAATACCCCATATTTCCTTAGTTGTGACGCAAAGGCAGGTGATGGCATCACTATCCTCCTCAATCGCTATGATCTCGATGAATATGACTGCAACGTGGATAAATTTCTTGACCTGAATAATCTTAAAAAGAATGACCCCTTATATGAAGGGAAAAAATATCAGTTACCGGTACTGATATATCATTATAATGGTAAAAGTATCCGCAGCACACTTTCCATCAAGGATATGGAAACCGCCAAACGAATAGCCCACTACAATGAACTTATCCTAAATCACAATCTTCGTAAAAGTGATTATGAAACCAGTGGCATTTTGTGGGTCCCATTTCATGAATTGAACTGCCCTACACTGACATCAAAACCCATCACCATTGAACCAAAAACTGAAAAGGTATCTGAAAAAATACACAATAATATGACCGCCATTTTTGGTCCTGAATATGAACATCTGGATAAGCAAAGTGATAATCTCAAAGGAAAAGTATTTTATATCTCCAGTGGTCATGGAGGACCTGACCCCGGAGCAATTACTAAAATAGGCGGGCATATGATTTGTGAAGATGAATACGCGTATGATGTTTCGCTCAGACTGGCCAGGAATCTGATGGAAAATGGCGCTATTGTACATATTGTTATTCAGGATGAAACGGACGGAATCCGCAACGATGACATTCTGACCTGCGACCATGATGAAAAGACAATGGGCACGCTTGAAATGCCTCTCAATCAACTGGCCCGTTTAAAGCAACGTACCGACGCCATAAATAATCTCTATTATCAATATCGAAAGTCAGGCATAAAAGATCAGACACTCATCTGCATACATGTAGATTCCAGATCTGAAAGTGAGCGCCAGGATGTATTTTTTTATCATTATGAAAATTCAACCTCCGGCAAGAAATTGGCCACAACCATGCAACAAGTGTTCGAAGAAAAATATGCGCGCTACAGACCTGGAGCTCATTTTGAAGGCACTGTTTCGTACAGAAATCTTTATGAGTTACGCATTCCAAAACCCACCTCTCTTTACATTGAGTTAGCCAATATCAGAAATGAATATGATCGAAAAAGAATATTGCCGTCGACAAATCGACAGGCTCTGGCGAATTGGTTGTGTGAGGGATTGATGAAATAGGTATAACCTGTATTATTCAGGTTGGATGTGCAAACATCGCAGCATTTGCAGATTTCTGACTTGCAGAATGAAATCATATTTTGTGACGAAAAATGCTCTTTATTTGTAGTAAATATGAAATTTCTATTGATATTATTCGTGATTATTCCATTGGTAAGCTATACTCAATTTAGTATTTCTCCGGTTTTAGGAATTGACTTTATGAGACTTCAAAGAACTGGTTACGATGGACCTGAGACGATAACTATACTGGATAATGGGTTTACAAATGGAAGTAAAGTGTTAGGACTCGAAATTGGCTATAGGTTGTCGGATGAAATCAAAATTTCATCTAATGCATCATATACAAACAAACAATTTAGTGCGACAAGAGAAGCCAATTTTTTCGACATCAAAGGGATTAAGTTTGATTATTTTACTAGTGAGATGAATGTTCGATACTTTTTTTCGAAGGTCTATGTTTCAGCAGGATTTGAAATTGGATTTATACGCAATATGCAACACAAGTATCAAACGGCCGGATTGAAACATGAAGCAAATATAAAAGGCTTTGTGTTTGGCACAGGAATCCATTTCAACAGATTTAATATTAATGCATATTATTTTGCCGGACTGCATGATGTGGATATAGATAAATATATTTTGTTAGCACCTGTTAAATCTATTGGTGTTTATGTTGCCTATGAATTAATAACGACAGGAAGATCATATAACAAAGCTAAATGTCCCAGGTTTTGATGTGAACTGCTGAGCTGTTTGTTGCGGATTCCTATTTAAGTTGCGATTATCTCTCTACACCATCACATCACCCTAAATCATTTCCATCTCCTCTCTTTCAATTCCTTCATAGCGGATTTTAATAAAATATTCAGACGTACCCGACATCATCCATTCTTTGCAAAAAATAGATCTTAAGTGTACATCAAATTACACCCCCTCATATCACTCTGATCAAGCCTACCCAAAACATCAAAAGAACCATCTTCATATGAGATCCCGATATCATCAGTGGCTATAAATGAACACGTATCGATATTGCCCAAGTCAATAATATTGATGGCTCCACGCTGTCCAGTATTGATAAGTTTGAGTGGGTCACTTATATCTCTGATGTACACTTTCATCGCAGGCCCTGGAAAAAAATGCAGGTCCTTTTTATACGCCTGCGATTTCAATTCCGTCATTCCATATTCACTGGCAATGTGCAAATCAGGGTGATGAAGTTTTATTTTTTCATACAGTTCTTCTCTTGTCAATTCTTGTCGTCGCCCTTTCATACCTCCCGTCTCCACGACTAAAAGATTTCTCCAGACAGGAACTTTATATTCTTCAAACAAATCAAGAAGTGCAAAACTTACGCCCAGTAAAATCGTTTTTTGATTTTTAATTTTCAGATCATGCAGCGCATTTATGATTTCAATATTTGGAGAAGGGTAAAATTTATTTTTAGGAGAAGGTTTGATTTGCATAAAGTGATGCGCCATATCTACAAGTGAAGAGTCTGGTCTTTCCAGATAAGATGGTAAAAGTGCAAGCCATGTATAATCTTCAGGATTGTCAAAACTCTTTTTAAAACACATCTCTGACATCTGATGATACCATTCCAGACTGCGGATATGATGTTGACTTTGAATGGCTCCTGTAGTACCACTACTCCTGAAAACAGCTTCAGATGACCAAAGTCCTGTCTTGATCTCATGCTCACGAAACAACACAATAGGCAGATAAGGAATCTGTTCAATCCCTTGTATTGAGGAAGGATTTATGTTCAGGAGATTACAATATGAATGATATAGGGGGTTGTGTGCATATTGGTACTGCCAGACATCCATCGCAACAGTTGCGAAGTCCTCTTCGTTAATATTGTATATTCGGTCCGCTAATACTTGTCGTCCAGGTTCAGATGAATGCATCGGTTTCAAAAATAGGTCTTTTACTACTCCTGTCACTGGCAGGCTGGCAATGCCTTGATTCTCCGAATTTTCCGGATACCCCTGTGATTAAATATATTGGCATTTCGAAGGATACGCTCGATCAGGGTCAATTCCAGGAGGATTCTTTAACCGTCCAATTCAGCTTTACGGATGGTGATGGCGATATTGGCCGGACAAATCAGCAGGATTCGAATAATATTTTCTTCATCGACGAACGGACCGGTATACTGGATAATACTTTCGGTATTCCTGAAATCCCCAAAGAAGGTGCAGGTAATGGCATAGAAGGCGTCGTGAAAATTGTCCTGTTTTCAACATGTTGTATTTACAACGATGGCTCCGATCCCTGTTCACCAAATCCTTCAGTACCCATTGATACCATTCAATACAGGATCTATATCACTGACCAGGCCGGCCATAAAAGCAATGAAATACTAACCGCGCCGATTATTTTAAGATGTAATTAAATCGCTCGTACCGATAACTCTTTACGGTTGCTGACCTGGAACACATGGATGAGTGGAGCAAGTCGCAGCATGTTATTCGTTACTCGTTACTCGTTACTCATCTCCTACTCCCCCTGTCCCAATATTGTTCTCACTGCAGCCTCTACTGTCCTTTTTTCATTACCCACAAAAACCTGATCGTCGATAACGATCACTGGTCGTTTCAAAAAAGTATACTCTCTAAGCAGGTATTTCCGATAGTCTTGTTCCTGCAGATCGTCATGCTTCAATTTCATTTCGTGAAAAAGTTGGGCGCGCTTGCTGAAGAGTGCTTCATAAGAACCAACCAGATCTTTCAAATAATCAAGTTCATCTTCATCAATCGGCGCCGTCTTGATATCATGTTTTTCAAAATCATTGAGGCCTCCAAGCTTTTTAATTATATCCCTGCATTTGTCGCAGGTGCCAAGGTGGTATATCTTTTTCATCTTCCAGTCAAATATTTGAGGGTCTTCTTCCAAATTTATATCATTCTTTGCGGCTTTACGCCTTTGCATGAAATTATTTTTTGGGTTTCCTTCCATAGTCAGATTGCAGCATAACACGCATCCTAGCCTTCGCCTGTTCCTTATTGCTCATTGCCTATTGCTCATTGCCTTCACCTCAGCCTTCGCCTTAACCTTTTCCTATCTTTGATTCCAAATAAATGAATCCGAATTCAGTATGTATTAAAATATATTACACAGGATTCTTAGCCTACGTCGTTGGGTCAGCTATTCCTTTAAATAATTTTTCAATTACAATTACAGCTTTATTAAATTTTTCAATTTCTATACCACCTAAAATCTCCAAATTTATTTTTGATCTACTCAATTCATCCAGATATTGATTATATATCCAGACCCTGTCAATAATTGATGGCGCTTCTCTCAGTGGATCAGGCTCCCATTCATTCAATGGTCGGCAGAGTATGTATAGATCCGTCACATCATTTTCCAATGCCTTCTCCACCTTTGGAATTATTGATTTGTATTTTAATCTCGCCCACAACCTGAGATTCATCATACCACCATCCACTACGAGGATTAACGAGTAACGTGTAACGAGCAACGATTTTATGTGATTGATTAAATCCTTAAGATATTTTGATTGACCTGATTCTTTTAATTGCTTTTTGTCAATTGCCATTTGCCTATTGCTTATTGCCAATTGCTCGTTGCTTTTTGCCAATTGCCTGCTGATTTCCTCCAATTGCCTGGAAGCAATGACCCCGAGATCCTCCTCATTGTAAGGTCTTTCCAATCCCTCCAGATACTCGCGTGCATATTCCGGAACCCAGGGACAATCAAAATACTCCGCCAATTTCATCGCCAAAGTCGTCTTCCCACTACTCTCGGCACCTACTATTGTGATCACAAATGGTTTATCCACAGTCATATATCTCTTGTGTAAAGGTATGGATTGAGCCTTCATCCCGTGCCCTACCCGCGAAATCCGTACTTTTGCGGTATGCATGATATTGAACCATACTTTCAGTGGATTGACGCCTACGTGGCAGCTGAGGATGACAAGTCGCCCTTGTACGGCAGGCAATATGATGAATTCTATTATACGAACGCTATATACAACTACTATATTCACCCGCAATGGGATGCATTTGGGAGCTCGACCTTATACCTTAAGATACTATACGTAGATTATGACCTCCATTATGCTGTCATTGAACTCATCGGCGAATGGAACGACTGTATCTACAGTGATATCATGACTCTTCGTCGTGAGATCACTGATCTGATGCAGGAACAAGGAATAAATCAATTCATCCTCATCTGTGAAAACGTCCTGAACTACCACGCCGATGAAGACAACAGCTACTATGAAGAATGGTATGACGAAGTCTCAGAGGAGGGTGGTTGGATTGCAATAGTCAATCCGCTTGATCATGTATTAGACGAAATGAATCAATACAACCTCGGCCACTATGTTCACTTGTTGACAGGTGCGGAATGGCGAGGTCGCAAACCCAGAGCGCTTTACAAATGGGTCGACCATCAAATCTCTTCTCTTAAACTACTTCGCGTTGGCTGAACCTGTACCCCATCGCTCCGGGTTCGTCAATATTCTCGGACGACCAAATATGGGCAAATCAACTTTGCTCAATGCCTTAGTAGGTGAAAAGATGTCGATCATCACATCCAAACCGCAGACGACACGTCATCGCATCATCGGAATCCTCAACGGAGAGGATTTTCAGATCGTATTTTCCGACACACCCGGATTCATCGATGAGCCTGCTTATCAGATGCACAAGATGATGAATTCGTTTATCACATCATCATTTGATGATGCAGATATTATACTTTTCATCACGGATCCTTACGAGCCATTGAATGAGGAACATAATCTGATCAAACGTATCAGCATACATCCCTCCCCTGCCCTATTGATTATTAATAAAAAAGATCTTCTTACACCGGATGCACTTGAGTCACGAAAATCAGAATTAAGCGCATTATTACCTGATAGAAAAATTCATGCGGTATCTGCCCTCAGAGGTGATGGTATTGAAGAACTGATGAAAGATATAGCCTCAATGCTCCCCGAAGGACCTGCATTTTATCCGAAAGATCAATTAACTGATCGTCCGGAACGTTTTTTTGTCAGTGAGATCATACGAGGTAAAATACTTGAGCTTTATCGCGATGAGATACCTTATACATGTGAGATCGGTATTGATTCTTTTACAGAAGGTGATAGTAATAAAGGACCAATCACCCGTATTGGGGCTATCATCTATACGATGGATGAAAGAAAAAAATCAATACTACTCGGAAAAGGGGGGCTGGCAATAAAGCAATTAGGGACGGAAGCGCGTACTGAAATTGAAGCCTTTCTTGATAAGCGCGTATTTTTAGATCTCGCTGTCAAAGTCAAAGACAATTGGCGCGACGATGACCAGTCATTAAAAACTTTTGGATACCAGCAATAAATTATGTCGAATATAGTAGCGATTGTAGGAAGACCCAACGTAGGAAAGTCGACGTTGTTTAACAGAATGGTAGGCCAGCGCCAGGCCATCACGGATAATGTCAGCGGCGTCACACGTGACCGTCAATATGGCTCAGGAAACTGGAATGGAAAAACATTTATCGTCGTCGATACAGGAGGTTTTGTTAAATACTCCGATGATGTTTTTGAAGCCGCCATCAGAGATCAGGTTGATATCGCCATCGAAGAAGCATCAGTGATCATCTTTATGACAGATGTGATGACAGGCATCACAGACCTTGACGATGAAATAGCGGATAAACTTCGAAAAGGCCAAAAGAAAGTTCTTCTCGTCGTCAATAAAGTAGACAACCATGAACGTCAGATGGCCGCAAATGAATTCTTTGCTCTTGGTTTCGAACATACATTTTTTTTATCTTCTATTTCAGGCAGTGGTACAGGTGAAGTACTCGATGAGATGGCCCTGACGCTTGATGGAGAAGAAGAAAAACCAAGTGATATTCCAAAACTTGCAGTCATAGGGAGACCTAATGTCGGGAAGTCCTCACTGATCAATGCCTTCATGGGAGAGACTAGACACATCGTGACTCCTGTGGCGGGCACGACAAGGGATTCATCACATACGAGGTACAATAAGTTTGGAAAAGATTTCTTCATCATTGATACTGCAGGCATGCGGAAGAAAAGTCAGGTCGAAGAAAATCTTGAATTCTACAGCGTCATCAGAACAGTGAAAGCAATCGAAGAAGCTGATGTCTGTCTGCTCATGATCGATGCCACTACAGGACTTGAAAGTCAGGATCTCAGTATTCTTCAGATTGTACTCCGACGTAACAAAGGAATCATGATCCTGGTCAACAAATGGGACCTGATGACAAAAGAAACAAATACGGCCAGGGATTTCGAAGCTGAAATCAAACATAAAATGGCACCCTTTACAGACGTGCCGGTTTTATTTATTTCTGTTTATGAAAAACAAAGAATTTATAAAGCGATAGAAATTGCATTGCAGGTGGCTGAAAACAGGGCCAGAAAAATCCCTACTGCAAAACTAAATGAACTGATTGAAGAAGCTGTTCAAAAACAATCTCCACCAAGCTTCAGAGGCCACCTGATCAAGGTAAAATACGGCACACAACTTCCACTTTCCTATCCGGCTTTTGCACTCTTTTGCAATTATCCTGAAGAAGTAAAAGACAACTATCGCAATTTCCTTGAGAACCAAATACGGGCTGCTTTTGAATTTACGGGATCACCTATTCGCATTTATTTTAGACAGAAATAAAAGAGGCAGAAGAGGCAGAAGAGGCAGAAGAGGCAGAAGAGGCGGAATGGGCGGAATGGGCAGAATGGGCGGAAGAGGCAGAAGAGGCAGAATGGGCGGAAAGGGCAGAATGGGCAGAATGGGCGGAATGGGCGGAATGGGCAGAATGGGCGGAAAAGGAGGGATAAGTTAAAAGGGAGATTCAATATGCAATATTAATGCTCCGATTTTGTGTTGGAAATGAAAATTAAATATTATAATGTTTTAGTTTAATAGAATGAAAACATCGAATACTGAAATTGATGGATTACTGGTGATCGAACCAAATGTGTATGCTGATGACCGCGGTTATTTTTTTGAGCTTTATCATGCTACCCGATATCAGTTGCCTTATGCAAATTCTTTTGTACAGGACAATGAAGCTAAATCGAATAAAGGTGTTCTGCGCGGACTGCATTTTCAAACGGGCATTCATGCGCAGGGAAAGCTCGTTCGGGTAGTCACAGGGTCAGCTTACGATGTTGCAGTGGATATAAGGCCGGAATCTGATACATATGGCAAGTGGTACGGTATACTTCTCTCTGGTGATAATAAAAAACAATTCTGGATACCACGTGGATTTGCGCATGGTTACCTTGTGTTAGAAGATGATACAATCTTCAGTTACAAATGCGACAACTTTTATCATAAGTTCGCGGAGCATGGTATCCGTTATGATGATCCAGGACTTACCATAAGCTGGCCTGACATCGGGACTCCATTTATTGTTTCTGAGAAAGATCTTGATTTAGGTTCACTAACTGATGTGTCGATATGATATCCGTTATCGTCAGTGGTGCCGGTGGCCAACTTGGAAAAGCATTTATCGATCGTCTGAATTTTCAGGAAGGATATAATTTTTATTCTTTTGATCGCGGCCAGCTGGATATTGCTGATCAGGATAAAATATACAGAACACTTGCTTCCCTTCCTCAGGTAAAATTCTGGATCAATTGTGCGGCCTATACGAAAGTAGATGATGCAGAAAAAAATGAAAAAGACGCTACGTTGTACAATGTCCTTGCTCCCGGGTATCTGGCTCGTGCCTGTTGGGAAGCCGGCGTTCATTTATTTCATTTCTCTTCAGACTATGTGTATCACAATGATCTTCGCAGACCGATCATGGAAGATGATCCTACACAACCAAAAAGCATTTACGCCAAAACTAAACTTGAAGGAGAACAACAGATTATTTATTCAGGTGTAAGTCATACGATTCTGCGCACATCGTGGGTGTACGGACCTGGTGGACATAATTTTGTCAATACCATGCTTCGTCTTGGAAAAATCAAAGACGAATTGAGAATTGTCTCTGATCAGATTGGTGCCCCAACATTTACATTTGATATAGTCGATGCTGTGAAGGATTTGATTACACTTTATGAAGATGAACAAAAAGAAAACATTCAGGGTGTATTTAATTTTGCAAATAATGGGGAAGTTTCCTGGGCGGATTTTGCACGCACGATTTTCAGAGACTCTAATATTCAATGCAATGTGCATTCCATTACTTCTGAAGAATATGGTGCACAGGCTCCAAGGCCTCCTTACAGTGTATTGAATTGTGATAAAATTTCAGCTTTGTTATCCGACGCCATTCCTCATTGGGAGGATGCGTTGAAGCGGTATTTAGTGATGTGTGATTAATATTTTTTGAGAATAAGACATCATTTTTTTATACCAAATTCATAGTCCTTAAGAATGATGAAATGAAAATTTCCGGATCATGCAAACAAAGATTCAATCTGATATACTTTTTTATCCCTTACTATTAATCATCTTCTTTTCAACAGTTGCTTGTAAATCCAATAGAAAGGAAACATCTGTTGGGTTTGGTGAAAAATGCGAAGAATATATCCCCGACACTCTGCTTAAAGAGGAAAGATGGAGGATTATTTTGGATTCTGTTCAAAAAATTGATAATGACCCATCCATTCTGAAAACGACGTTAACTGGGGTCGGTGAAGTCTATGTTCGTACAGTACATTATAGTAAATTTGATTATTGGCCTATTGAGATGTATTCCCGGGAACCAGCAGACAGCCTGATTAAAGGAATAGAGCGGGTTGGTCCATTTCGATTATATAATGATGTTCCAATAAGAAACAAATCAACTTATTCAGGACTGCCCAAAATAGATTTCCTGGGGAAAAATGATGCGGTTATTAAAACGATATATCCTTTATCCAAATTTGCGTTAATGAAAGGAAGTAAGTTTCATCAAAAAATTGTGTCCGGGAATAATGAAAATAACTACGATGTTATAATCTACAATACATCCCGCCTAATCAATCCGCTTTATAAAGATTCTATAAATATTCCTAAAGGAAGTAGTTCGACATTAAATACCACTCTTTCATTTTATGTTCAACAAAAATCGCTCATTACAAATCTCACTTACTATGCAGGATATGAAGAAAGTATGAGCATTCCAGGATTTGAATCGATTGTTTATGATAGTCTTGGAAATACGATTGGGAGATATAAAGGCTTTGGGCCATTAAATGGAACTTATGTAACTGTTGACAACCGATTTATGTATGTGAATACAGGTGGAATGGTAAATGAAGACCAATCCTATCCAAATTCATTTAATATCGTAAATATCAAAGAAGGTAAAACCATGTTCTCAAAAAATGCTGATTCAACTGAATGCATTAGTGGATATACGATATCAGGAACTAATTACGGAGTGTATTCTGTCAGTAAATCCTGCGGCACGCCGATAGGTCAATATGAATGCTACGTCATCGACCATTCTCAAAATAGGATTTACTTTATTCTTAAAAACGAAAGATGTAAAAATAGCCAGTCTGTAACGACCTTTGATGGATACTGTGAATGTTGGCATAAGGATAATACCAAAACAAAATTATTCTATGACAAAGATTTTCCCTTTGAAAAATTTTCAGATTGGATTAAACATTAAATCTTGCAAATCCTCATTCCATTAATGTCAGCTTTTTTTGCCGCTTACTCCGGTCATTAAAGCAAATCATTCTTTTCCTTATTCCATATTGTCAATAGCATATTGCCTATTACTATTCCTTCCTTGGTTACTATAGCTTTTTTACAAAGGCATCAACTTTTTTGCTTTTTGCTTTTTGCTTATGGTACCTGAGCTGCTACACTAGGTTGAGTTTACCTGGCGATGCACTGAGCGCTAGTCGAATGTGTCGAAGCATTGCTCATTGTCTATTCATCATTTCCTTCGCCCCCGCCTTCTCCTTTGCCTTTGCCCCCGCCTTCGCCTCCGCCTCTGCGTCCGCCTCCTTTCACCTCCTATTTGTCATTTCCCCCAACTTTGACCCCCACCTAAGCGTTTTTCCATATATTTATCAACAGAAATGGTCAGGCATCTTATTATCCTCGTTTTTCTCAGTTTTTTGATCAGTGGAAAGTTATGCGCCACGCATAACAGGGCTGGCGAAATCACCATAAAACAGACTGGTGATCTCACTATTGAGGTCACGGTGACGACCTATACCAAAACCTCCAGTACACAGGCTGACAGAGACAGCGTAAGAGTGTTTTGGGGAGATGGAAGCTCTGAGTTCATCTATCGTAGCAATGGTGATGGTACTCCGCTGTCCAATAACCGGAAATTAAACAAATATATCGCCAGCCATACTTATCCGGGACGTGCCACGTACACGATCTCAATGATGGATCCAAATCGCAACGGCGGCATCCTTAATGTCAATCCACCCAATTCGGAAGGTGTGCCCTTCTATATTGAAGCAACATATACATTTCTCAATCCTCAATTCCAGGGATACAACAACACAGCAGTCCTGCTTCAAGAACCTATAGATTTCGGATGCGTAGGTCAGAAGTTCATACACAACCCAACCGCTTATGATTCGGATGGAGATAGCTTAGCTTTTGAGTTTATTGTTCCGCTCCAGGATAGTGGAGTAAATGTGCCGAATTATATTTTTCCCCAGAATATCGCACCTGGTCCAAATAATTCAATGACGCTTGATCCGGTTTCAGGCAATCTTGTATGGAACTCACCTCAGATCGCTGGAGAATATAACATCGCTTTCAGGGTCAAAGAATATCGTGGAGGCGTTTTGATCAGCTCATTTATAAGGGACATGCAAATCCTCGTGTTACTTTGTGATGATACCCCCCCCGATGTTGAAGCTGTCGATGAAGTTTGTGTTATCGCAGGTCATCATCTGGAATTAAATGTCCTAATCTCAGATCCTGATTCTGGTCAGTTAGTAACTGTAACTGCCGAAGGCGGTCCTTTTGAGGTGCCTGGCAACAAAGCTATTCTTGAAACTGGTGGAACCGGATTCCAGCCACCACCTGTTTTTGCAAAGCTAATATGGGATCCACAGTGTGAACATATTCGTGAACAACCATACAGTGTGATTATAAAAGGTGTCGATAACTTTTTTGATACCACAGGTCTTGTTGACCTTCATTCGATCCGTATCAAAGTGATCGGTCCTCCACCTGAAGATGTAACACTTGAAAATGCTCCTGATGGCTTTGATCTGACCTGGATGATGCCCTATGCATGTGAAAACGCAAGTGCCGATTATTTTAAGGGCTTTTCGATATGGAAGCGAAATGGAAGCAACCAATTTCAATTGGATAGTTGCGAAACAGGCCTCGAAGGCAGAGGCTATACGAAGATTGCTTCCAATTGGAAAGGAATGAAAAACGGAAGGTATTTCTTTGAAGACAAGGATATTTCAAATGAAGGAAGTTACTGCTATCGCATCCTTGCTGAATTTGCACGGACGACACCTTCAGGCCAACCTTATCTGCGTGTCCTCAGTATACCTTCTGATGAAGCATGTCTGCGCGCCAAAGCTGACCGTCCACTGTTAACAAATGTTTCAGTTGAAGCAACTGATGTCAGCAACGGTATTATCAAAATAAAATGGATAGGTCCTGAAGCCGGATCAATTGACACCATATTAAACCCTGGACCATACAGTTATCAATTGATGCGCGCCAATGAAATAGAGGGTACAAACTTTCAACCTGTTAGTGGAGGTAGTTTTTCAAGCCCGACATTTTACGGATTAAAAGATAGTTTGAAGCTGGACAGTAATCTTGATACCCGAAGCCTTGGATATACATATAGGTTAGATCTGCTGACAGGAGACGCGAATACCCTTTTTGGGTCTTCACAGACGGCTTCTTCTGTCTTCCTTAGTGTAGCGCCCTCTGATCAATCTAACTTGTTATCCTGGAAATCAAATACGCCCTGGGATAATTACGAATATGAGATCTGGCGTAGTGATCAGGGGAGTACTTATGCATTAATCGCCACAACAGAGGATGAAAGTTATACGGATAGACTACATGTAGAGAATGGGCTGGAGTATTGTTACCGAATAATAGCACTGGGCAATTATGGATTAACAAATGTTCCCTCTCCATTGATTAATCAATCCCAGGACGTATGTGGTATTCCTGTTGATAATGTGGCTCCGTGTCCTCCGGCATTAACTGTTTCTAATATTTGTGACCAGGCAGATCCGGGTACTCCGGCTGACGCTTTCATCAATTATCTCACATGGAAAGATATATGTCCCGATGTTGATATAGCAGGATATAAAATTTTCTATAGCCCTGAACCCGGAGGCCAGATGATTTTGGTAGGTACGTTAAACGCAACTGAACATCACTTTGAACATAAGCCGGGCGAAAAAATTGCCGGCTGTTATGCAATTGTGACGTTCGACCAGAACAATAATGAAAGTCAGTTTTCCACCGTGGTTTGTGTCAATAATTGTCCTGTGTTTGAATTGCCAAATGCTTTCACTCCAAACGGCGATGGGCAAAATGATATTTTCAAACCCCTCAGGGCGAGATTTATTGAATCGATTGACTTCAAAGTTTTCAATCGATGGGGACAAGTTGTGTTTACTACTTCTGATCCGCAAATCAATTGGAATGGAACTAACAAATCCGGAAAGGACGTTTCTGACGGCGTATATTTTTATACTTGTCAGGCATTCGAAAGTCATAGCCTTCCACCAATTGTTCTTTCAGGATACATTGAATTGATTCGGGGATAACCTTCGTCGGATGCTTCGACCAGCTCTACTCATCCTGGTGCTTTGGTTCGACCGGCTTCTACTCAACCTTGTGCGTCAGCTCACCAACCACAGCATAGCAACAGGGGACTTGTATAAAAAACCTATTTTGAACATGTTTTAATTTTACAAAATCGAATTATGTTTTCAGGGATCATTCAGAACACGGGTATCGTTCAAACTATCGAGGAAATGGGATCAACTAAATTGTTGACTATTTCATCCCCCATGTCCAATTCACTACATATAGATCAAAGTATCGCGCACAATGGTGTCTGCCTTACTATTGTCAATATACATGATGGACTTCACCAGGTAGAAATAGTAAATGAAACGTTGTCAAAAACAAACCTGGGATTTTTACAGCCGGGACAAATGGTCAACCTGGAAAAATCCATCACGATGGAAACACTTCTGGATGGTCACCTTATCCAGGGACACGTAGATAATATACTTCGCTGCGAAAAAATTGCAGACCTCGATGGAAGCTGGCTGATACAGTTTAATTTGCCAAAAGAATATGAAGCCCTTATCATTCCCCATGGATCAATATGTCTCAATGGTGTGAGCCTTACTGTTGCCAATTTATTCACACGTTCTTTCAATGTGGCAATCATCCCCTATACCTACGAGCACACAAACTTTAAATTCGTAAAAGAAGGTGACATGGTCAATGTTGAATTCGACCTCATCGGAAAATATCTGATAAGACAACTTGAAACAAGAACCCTCACGGAGTGAGTGGTGCGTAGTGAATGAATCGTGAGACTAAAGGCTGAAATAAAGTTACCTCTCCGTGACAGCTAAGGAGCAACAGCTCAACAATCATAAAAAAAGCCCGATAAATTTCTTTATCAGGCTTTTTTAAATTATAGAAGGCTATAAAATCTCTTATCTCCCCGTTTTAAATTCATCTTCCTCATCGAACATATGTTCGATATATTCTTCACCACCTTTGGCTTTCACAAGTACATGTTCAAATTTGAAAGCACCTGTTCCTGCAGGAATTCTCTTTCCTACAATTACATTCTCCTTCAAACCCTGCAGATCATCACGCTTCGCTCCAATAGCCGCTGTGCTCAACACTTTTGTCGTTTCCTGGAATGAAGCAGCAGATATCCAACTCTTCGTACCCAAAGATGATCGGGTGATACCCTGCAACATCGGACTAGACGTAGCTGCAACAGCATCTCTGTATTCCATTATTTTCTGATCATTTCTCTTCAGGAATGAATTCTCCTCGCGAATCTGTCTTAGTGACACAACACCACCGGCATTATATTTCTTCGAATCTCCAGGCTCTGTGATCACTTTACGATCATAGATATTGTCATTCTCTTCAAAGAAATCATGACGATCCGCTGACTCACCCTGTAGGAAACTTGTATCTCCCGGATCCATAATCAATACCCGACGCATCATCTGACGAACGATAACTTCAATATGCTTGTCATTGATCGCAATACCCTGAGAACGATAAACTTCCTGGATACCATTTACCAGATAAGACTGAACTGCAAATGGGCCCTTGATAGACAAAATATCACCTGGAGCAATCGCGCCATCGGATAAAGCCATACCTGCACGGACAAAGTCACCTTCCTGTACAAGTAAGTGCTTCGAAAGCCCAATAAGATATTTACGACTTTGATCTGTCTTCTCATCCACTACATAAACCTCACGGTTACCTCTCTTGATACTTCCGAATTTTACGACACCGTCGACCTCAGATACAACAGCCGGATTTGATGGATTACGCGCTTCAAACAACTCGGTTACCCGAGGAAGACCCCCTGTGATGTCCTGGATCTGACTAGTCTTACGAGGTATTTTTACAATGATCCTACCCGCAGCGATTTCATCACCATCAGATACATTAATATAAGAACCAACAGGAAGAGAATAATTACGAAGTTCTTCACCATCTTTTGAAATGATGCTGAGCCCTGGTATTTTCTTCTTGTTCTTTGATTCGATGACTACTTTCTCTTCATATCCTGTCTGGTCGTCACGCTCAGTTCTGAACGTTACACCTTCTTCGATAGAATCATATTTCACAATACCTGAAAACTCAGATATAATCACGGCATTGAAAATATCCCAATGACAAATCATATCTCCACGGTGAATCTTTTGTTTGTCTTTCACCATAATCTTTGCACCGTAAGGAATGTGATGCGTGGTGTAGACCCGATTATTCGCCGGATCAGTGATTTTTATTTCACCTGACCTCGAGATGACAACTTCCTGTTTTGTTCCGTCTTCATCTTCAAACTTCACGGTACGGACTTCTTCAAATTCAATCGTTCCGTCAAATTTAGCGACGAGCTCGGATTCTTTCTTTGAGAGTGAAGCAATACCCCCTACGTGGAATGTACGAAGTGTAAGCTGTGTTCCAGGCTCACCAATACTCTGTGCAGAAATGATACCGACAGCATCACCCATTTCAGCTATTCGTCCTGTAGCCAGATTCTTCCCGTAACATTTAGCACAGGTTCCTCGCTTCGCTTCACATGTCAATACTGAACGTATTGTCACTTTTTCTATTCCGATATCCTCTATTCGCTCTGCTATTGAATCGGTGATATATTCACCTGAGGCAACAATCAGTTCGTCTGTAACCGGATGGGTGATATCATACAGAGAATATCTTCCCTGTGTTCTTGAAGCAAGACTCTCTATGACTTTTTCATTATCCTTCAATGCAGATGTTTCAATACCTCGCAGTGTCTCGCAGTCATTTTCCATCACTACTACATCCTGGGCAACATCCACAAGACGACGTGTCAGGTAACCAGCATCAGCAGTTTTTAACGCTGTATCGGCAAGACCTTTACGCGCACCGTGTGTAGAGATGAAATATTCCTGTACGCTTAGTCCATCAAGGAAGTTTGAAAGAATAGGGTTTTCAATAACCGCTCTTCCTGTATCTCCTGACTTTCTTGGTTTGGCCATCAATCCTCTCAATCCACACAACTGTTTGATCTGATTTTTTGATCCCCGTGCACCTGAGTCAAGCATCATGAATACAGAGTTGAATCCGCCATTGTGTAGCGACAACTCCTTCATCAGACTTTCGGTAATCTTATTATCTGCATACGTCCATTTATCAATCGTCTGATTGTAACGCTCGTTTTCAGTGATAAGACCCATGTTGTAATTGTTATTTACATCATCGACATCATCCTGAGCTGCTTTCAGTGTTTCTTCTTTAATCGATGGCGTGATCAGATCACCAAGTTTGAATGATAAACCGGCTCTGAACGCCCAGCTGAATCCAAGATCCTTGATGTCATCCAAAAACTGTGCTGTCCTGGGGAAATTTGTCCGGATCAGAATATCACCAATTACTTTCCTGAGATTTTTCTTTGTCAGTAGTGTATTGATGAAAGGCACTGTAGGCGGACATACTTCATTGAATAAAACACGGCCACAAGTAGTCTCAATTAACTTCTTGATCATTTTACCGTTTTCATCTTCTTGATTTACGCGGACACGAACTGTGGCGTGCAAATCAAGTTTGCCTTCATTGTGCGCTATCACCACTTCTTCAGAACTGTAATATGTGCGCCCTTCACCTAATACTTTCCCACTATGTTCAGCCTTCTTTTCTTTCGTCAGGTAATAGAGTCCAAGTACCATGTCCTGTGAAGGAAGTGTCACTGGTGATCCGTCCTGTGGATTTAACATGTTATGCGAAGCCAACATTAATAGTTGAGCCTCAAGAATAGCAGCCTGACCCAACGGAACGTGAACAGCCATCTGGTCACCGTCAAAGTCAGCATTAAACGCTGTACATACAAGCGGATGTAATTGTATCGCTTTGCCTTCCACTAATTGTGGTTGGAAAGCTTGTATAGATAACCTGTGCAGTGTCGGAGCCCGGTTAAGTAATATCGGATGTCCTTTTAAAATATTTTCCAGGATATCCCAAATCACAGGTTCTTTACGATCTACTAGTTTCTTCGCTGACTTTACAGTCTTTACAATACCCCGTTCAATCAGCTTTCTGATGATAAATGGTTTGAAAAGCTCAGCAGCCATACCTTTAGGTAAGCCACATTCATGCAATTTCAATGTCGGTCCAACGACGATAACTGATCGACCACTGTAGTCAACTCGTTTTCCAAGTAAGTTCTGACGGAAACGTCCTTGCTTTCCTTTGAGAATATCACTCAAAGATTTCAATGCACGTCCACCTTCAGCTTTGACAGCATTGGATTTTCTGGAGTTGTCAAATAAGGAATCGACTGCTTCCTGAAGCATCCGTTTTTCATTTCGAAGAATGACCTCTGGCGCTTTGATTTCAAGAAGACGCTTAAGACGATTGTTACGGATAATAACACGCCTGTACAAATCATTCAAATCTGAACTTGCAAAACGTCCTCCATCCAAAGGAACAAGTGGTCTGAGTTCCGGTGGTATGACCGGCAGATATTGTATGACCATCCATTCCGGACGATTGTTCGTATGTGTATTCCCTTCACGGATAGCTTCCACTACACGCAACCGCTTCAACGCTTCTGATTTTCTTTGCTGTGATGTCTCTGTAGCTGACTGGTGACGAAGATTGTCAGAAAGTTTTTTCAGATCAATATTGGCCAGCAAATCAAAAACGGCTTCAGCACCCATCTTGGCAATAAATTTATTCGGATCAGAATCATCAAGCATTTGATTTCCTTCCGGAAGCGTATCTAATACTTCAAAGTATTCTTCTTCCGTCAGTAAATCCATGAAGTCAACTCCTTCATTTTCTTTCACACCCGTCTTGATGACTACATATCGCTCGTAATAAATGATTGACTCCAGATTCTTCGAAGACAATCCGAGTATGTACCCGATCTTGTTTGGCAAAGATTTGAAAAACCAAATGTGGACTACAGGCACAACAAGCTTGATGTGGCCCATGCGCTCACGCCTGACTTTTTTCTCTGTCACTTCTACCCCACAACGATCGCAAACGATTCCTTTGTAACGAATACGCTTGTACTTTCCGCAATAACATTCGAAGTCTTTGACAGGACCAAAGATGCGCTCGCAAAACAATCCATCTCGTTCCGGTTTGTAAGAACGGTAGTTAATCGTTTCCGGTTTCAATACTTCACCATATGAACGCTCCAGAATATCATCAGGAGACGAGAGGCTAAGTGAAATACTACGGAAAAACTGTTTTTGTTTGACGTGCTTCTTTTTAAGAGACATAGTCTATAGCTGAATTAGGATAGAATGAAATCAATCAAATTTTACATCGAGTGCAAGGCCACGAAGCTCATGCACCAGTACATTGAAACTCTCAGGAATATGAGGCTCCGGCATATTATCACCTTTCACAATCGCTTCATAAGCTTTTGCTCTGCCGATGATATCATCTGATTTTACAGTAAGTAATTCTTGCAGAATATTTGATGCACCATACGCTTCAAGTGCCCAAACTTCCATTTCACCAAAACGCTGACCTCCAAACTGAGCCTTACCTCCGAGTGGTTGTTGCGTAATCAATGAATACGGACCGATGGACCTTGCATGCATCTTATCATCTACCATGTGCGACAGTTTAAGCATGTAGATAACTCCTACAGTAGCCTGCTGGTGAAAACGATCTCCTGTGTTGCCATCATACAAATATGTTTGGCCAAGATCTGGCAGACCTGCTTCAATGACCTGTGCGGCTATTTCATCAAGCGCAGCACCATCAAAGATCGGTGTCGAATATTTCACACCCAACTTTTCACCTGCCCAGCCTAATACCGTTTCGAAAATCTGTCCAAGGTTCATCCGCGAAGGCACACCCAGCGGATTAAGAACGATGTCAACAGGTGTACCATCTTCAAGAAATGGCATATCCTCTGCGCGAACGATTTTAGAGACAATACCTTTATTACCGTGACGACCAGCTATTTTATCACCCACCTTTAGCTTACGCTTACGAGCGAGATATACTTTCGCCAGCTTCAATACACCAGGAGGCAATTCATCGCCAATACTGATATTGAAACTCTCACGTTTGTATCGTCCTATTTCTTCATTTACCTTGATGCTGAAATTGTGCAGCAGTCTTGAGATAAGACCATCGACATGTTTTTCACCGGTCCAGTTTGTATAATCAACCTGGCTGAAGTCAATTGTCTTCAGTGTCTTAGGTGTAAACTTGTTACCCTTGTTGATCACCACTTCACCATAAATAGTTTTTACACCATTTGAGGCCTGGCCTTTGATCAGTATTGATAACTTGTCAATCAGTAATGTCTTCAATTCATTCAATGCTACTGAATGTTTGTCATCCAGCTGATCGATGAGTTTTTTCTCCTGTGCTTTTTGGAATTTATCCTTCTTCGCACGTGCGAAAAGTTGTTTATCAATCACTACTCCATCTGTAGAAGGAGGCGCTGTAAATGAAGCATCTTTAACATCACCGGCTTTATCACCGAAAATAGCTCTAAGGAGTTTCTCTTCAGGTGTCGGATCAGTCTCACCTTTAGGTGTGATCTTACCTATCAGAATATCACCTTCATTGACACTTGCACCTACTCTGATGATACCGTTCTCATCAAGATCCTTAGTGGCTTCTTCACTGACGTTTGGAATATCATTTGTCAATTCTTCTTCACCAAGTTTTGTATCCCTCACTTCGAGTTCAAAACTTTCAATGTGGACAGACGTGAAAATGTCTTCTTTCACAATACGCTCAGAGACCACGATGGCATCCTCAAAGTTGTATCCTTTCCAGGGCATGAATGCGACTTTAAGGTTTTGACCTAAAGCCAATTCACCTTTCTCAGTTGCATAACCATCGCAAAGGATTGTACCTTCTTTCACACGGTCACCTTTCTTGATGATCGGTTTCAGGTTGATACATGTGCCCTGATTTGTACGCTGGAATTTTGTCAGATAATATGTACGCATATCATCTTCAAAACTGACCAGTTGATCTTCTTCAGAACGGTCGTATTTAATTGTAATCTTAGTAGAATCTACATATTGAACTACACCCGGGCCTTCCGCATTGATCAGCATCCGGCTATCTAAAGCCACTTTAGCTTCAAGACCTGTACCTACGATCGGAGAAGCAGGTTTGATCAATGGTACAGCCTGACGTTGCATGTTCGATCCCATGAGCGCCCTATTCGCGTCATCATTTTCAAGAAATGGAATCAAGGAAGCGGAAACACCTACAATCTGATTTGGTGCAACGTCCATGTATTCAATTTCTTCCGGACCTAACATCGGGAAATCACCATGCTCCCGTGATTTGATACGGTCTGTCATGAAAACTCCTGTCTTGTCGATCGGGGTATTTGCCTGTGCTATTTTCAGGTAATCTTCTCCTTCTGCGGTCAGGTATTCTGCATTTCCTTTTAGCACCACCTTTCCATCAGCTACCCGACGATATGGAGTCTCAAGGAATCCCATCTTATTAATCTTTGCATGTACGCAAAGTGTAGAGATCAAACCGATGTTCGGGCCTTCAGGAGTTTCAATTGTACACAGTCGTCCGTAATGAGAATAGTGAACGTCCCGTACTTCAAAGCCTGCACGCTCTCTTGACAAACCGCCCGGGCCTAGTGCTGAAATTCTACGCTTGTGCGTGATTTCAGATAGAGGGTTAGTCTGATCTAGAAATTGTGATAACTGGCTCGTACCAAAAAATGAATTGATCACTGACGAAAGTGTTCGTGCATTGATCAGATCAATAGGTGTAAACACTTCATTGTCGCGAACATTCATACGCTCACGTATCGTTCTCGCCATTCTTGCCAGACCGACGCCGAACTGAGCATATAATTGTTCACCTACAGTTCTGACACGACGATTTGATAAATGGTCAATGTCATCAAGTTCAGCTTTCTGATTTGTAAGACTGACCAGATACTTGACGATAGAGATGATATCTTCTTTTGTCAGTACGAGGAGGTCCTTATCAATATCGATACCAAGCTTGCGATTGATTTTATATCGTCCTACATCACCCAGGTTATATCGTTTGTCTGAAAAGAACAATTTGTCGATGATACCCCGAGCTGTTTCTTCATCCGGAGGATCAGATCCTCTAAGCTGGCGATAGATATATTGTACAGCTTCCATTTCGGAGCTGGTAGGGTCTTTTTGTAACGTATTGTAGATGATCGAATAATCCTCACCGATGTCTTCACGCTGAAGTATGATCGTGGATTCATTCGCTTCTAAGATCATGTCGATGTGATCTTCATCGATGATGACATCACGCTCGAGTATGATTTCATTACGCTCGATCGTCACCACTTCTGCTGTATCCTCATCCACAAAGTCTTCTGTCCATTTGCGGAGAATACGAGCGGCTAATTTCCTGCCAATCGCTTTCTTTAATGAAGCTTTGCTCACCTTCACTTCTTCTGCCAATTCGAAAAGGCTAAGAATTTCTCTGTCAGAGTCATATCCAATCGCTCTCAACAAGGTAGTAACAGGGAATTTCTTTTTCCTGTCGATGTATGCATACATCACATTGTTGATATCGGTCGCGAATTCCATCCATGCTCCTTTGAAAGGAATGACACGGGCAGAATAGATTTTTGTACCGTTAGGGTGATATGACTGACTGAAAAATACACCAGGTGATCTGTGTAACTGAGAAACGATCACACGTTCAGCACCATTGATGACAAATGTACCCTTTGGTGTCATGTAAGGAATATTGCCAAGAAATACATCCTGAACGATGGTTTCAAAGTCAATATGCTCCTCATCATTACAGGATAACCTTAGCTTAGCTTTCAGTGGTACGCTATACGTGAGTCCACGGTGCATACATTCTTCAATTTTGTAGCGGGGTGGATCAATGAAATAGTCTAAAAACTCAAGAACGAAAATGCTCCTGGCATCGGAGATGGGAAAGTTTTCCTGGAATACCTTATAAAGCCCTTCACTATTCCGGTTTTCCGGTGTCGTCTCGAGTTGAAAAAACTCGTGAAAGGATTTAAGCTGGATCTCCAGAAAATCCGGGTATTGAGTATTGAGATCAATCTTTCCGAAATTGATCCTCTCTTTGGTAATGGATTTTACAGCAGTGTTACCGGCCATGGATTATTACGATTTAGGAATGTAAACTCATTTGAGCCAATTCTTTCAAATACAAAATAGCTGAGCCGGAAGATGTAAACATCCTCCAGCTAAGCTTTGTATTAATACAATGTTATATCTCAATGATGCACCTTTTGTTTGAGCAATGTCACCAGTTTAAGATTAAGTAATGATGCCTTTACAAGGAATCTCTTATTTGAGTTCGACTTCTGCACCTGCAGCTTCAAGAGCTGATTTTACAGAATTCGCTTCATCTTTAGGAGCACCTTGTTTCAGCATAGCTGGAGCACCATCAACTAAATCTTTGGCTTCTTTCAAACCAAGACCTAATAAGGTTTTCACTTCTTTTACTACCTGAAGTTTATTTCCGCCTGCTGATTTCAGGAAGATGTCAAATTCGGTCTTTTCTGCTGGTGCTGCTGATTCTCCTCCGCCTGCACTAGGTGCAGCCATTGCTACAGCAGCTGCTGCTGGTTCAATGCCGTATTCGGATTTCAGGATGCCAGCGAGATCATTAACCTCTTTTACGGTGAGGTTAACTAATTGTTCGGCTAATGCTTTAACGTCTGCCATGTTTTGTGTTGTTTTTAGAAATTGTCAAATGTTGAATTAATATGAATTGAAAAACTTGGAAGCCTTATTGTGCTTGTCTTTCCTGCAATGTCTTCACTAAACCTGCGATCGTGCTGCCACTTGATTTAAGTGCAGAGATTACATTCTTAGCAGGAGATTGCAGAAGCATGAGAATATCTCCGATGAGTTCATTCTTGGACTTAAGTGCAATCAGCATGTCCAGGTTCTCATCACCAAAGATGACGTCACTGTCAATGTATGCTGCTTTTAAAATGGGCCTTTTACCTTCTTTACCTCTGAATTCTTTGATCAGTTTCGCAGGCGCATTAGCGCTATCTGTAAGCATGATCGCAGTAGGACCTGCCAGCGCTTTATACACAGGCGCAAATCCTCTTTCCTCTCCAAGGCTTTCCATCGCTTTGCGCGCCAGCTTATTTTTCACAACGGTCATTTCAATACCCTTCTGAAAACACATGCGTCTCAGCTTGTTGACCTGTTCAACCGTCATGGCAGAAGCGTCTGTAAAATAGATATATGTGCTGTTGTCGAATTTTTCGCGCAACACGCCTATAGCTACATCTTTGTCTTGTTTTTTCATCGTCTTATTATTTTAGATGATCTGCACATTTAGTTTATTCCTTGTGCGAATGAGATGATTTCGGGTCTACATTGATGCCCGGACTCATCGTCGATGCCACAGATATAGTCTTCATATAGACACCCTTTGCACTACTCGGCTTGAGGCGCTGGATAGTATTAAGAAGTTCAAGCGCATTTTCCTGTAATTTCTCAGCAGTGAAGGATACTCTACCGACTGGTGAGTGAATGATTCCAAATTTGTCAACCCGGAATGCAATCTTACCCGCTTTTACTTCCTGTACGGCACCCGTGATATCCATTGTTACCGTTCCTGATTTTGGATTCGGCATCAAACCACGTGGACCGAGAATACGTCCTACTTTACCGACCTGGGCCATGACTGAAGGCATAGCCACGATCACATCAATTCCGGTCCAGCCTTCTGCGATCTTGGCGATATATTCATCAAGACCTGCGAAATCTGCACCTGCAGCAAGTGCTTCCTGAACCTTGTCAGGCGTACATAATACAAGTACTTTCTTGGTTTTTCCCGTTCCGTGCGGAAGGCTTACTGTTCCCCGGATCGCCTGATCAGCTTTCCGTGGATCTACACCAAGCCTGATGTGAAGATCAACTGATGAGTCAAATTTGGTAAGGTTCACTTCCTTAACCAACTTCATAGCCTCTGTGAGGTCATAAAGTTTGTCGCTATCTACTTTCTTGGAAGCGATAGCCATTTTTTTGCTAAGCTTAGCCATTCAAATGTATTTTAAAGGTTTTGGCGTGGCGCTTTTGGGGCGTCACTCCCTTTTGAATTAATTGTTTTATTAAACTAAATCCGCCAACTTTCTGACGGACTGGAAGATCTTATTCCGTTATAACTTAACAACAACTCCTTCTGGAGGAGTACCCGTTATTGTTAAGCCCATGCTTCGTGCAGTTCCGGCAACCATCAATACAGCAGACTCAATCGTAAATGCATTGAGGTCAGGCATTTTATTATGTGCGATAGCCGTTACCTGATCCCAGGTGACAGAACCTACTTTCTTGCGATTTGGCTCCGCTGAACCTGATTTCACCTTAGATGCTTCTAGCAATTGGGCTGCAGCCGGAGCTGTCTTGAGTTCAAATTCAAAGGACTTGTCTTTATAGACAGTGATCAGAACCGGGATCAATTTCCCCTGAGCATCTTGCGTCCTGGCATTGAATCGCTTGCAAAATTCCATGATGTTGACCCCCTTCGAACCTAAAGCAGGTCCAACAGGAGGAGCTGGATTTGCAGCACCACCTTTCACTTGTAACTTGATGAATGTTTCTATTTCCTTTGCCATAAAGCGCTTCAGATATTATTAACTAAAAGCCTGAAAATCAAGAAGTTTTCTCAACTTGCATAAAGTTGAGCTCTACTTCCGTTCCACGGCCGAATATTTTTACAATTACCTTCAATTTCTTCTTTTCTTCATTAATCTCTTTGATGTCACCGACAAAGTCATTGAACGGTCCATCGATGATTTTAACCATTTCTCCTTCGATAAATGGTTCTACCATGGATTCTACTAATCCCTGTGACTCATCAACCTTTCCTAACATGCGGTTTGCTTCGCTTTCCTGCATCGGTATCGGATGTGTCCGCCCCAGAAAATGAATCACATTTGGCATGTTGGAGATACCCTGAACAATTTCAGAGCTAAAACGTTCAGGGATCGCTTCAAGCAAAATATACCCGGGAAGAATATTCCGGTCAAGAATTACTTTTTTGCCATTCCTGATCTTATATACTTTCTCTGAGGGCACCAGTACCTGGGTGACAATGTCGTCCCAACCGGATCGCTTAATCTCAAGTTCGATACGCTCTTTGATCTTGCGTTCTTTACCTGAAATCACACGAAGCGAGTACCATCTCTTACCATCAGACATATTCCCAGTATTAGATATTATATAAAAATCCTGTGAACTGTTTGCTGATAAAATCCATCAGGAGCACAACTATAGCTATTAATAAAGATCCCACGAGGACAACCCTTGTACTACTGATGAGGTTTTCCCAGGTAGGCCAGGTTACTTTATTAACCAGTTCATTGTAACTCTCGATGAGATATAACTTTATCTGTTCCATCCGCTGTAATTAATGCCTTCTTAATAATTCAATCTTACGGTTATCCTTAAATGTGGCAGGGAAGACAGGAATTGAACCCGCAGCCTACGGTTTTGGAGACCGCCGCTCTACCAATTGAGCTACTTCCCTAAAACATTCACTCCTGACGTCCTCGAATGCCGAGTCCTGTTAAGGAGAAAACCGAATCTTTATTTCAAAATCCCGGCAGGAGAATATCCCTTTGGTTATTGTCCTGCCCGGATTAATAAATCTGTTTGATCGTGTTGACTAGTCCAGAATTTCTGTCACCTGTCCGGCACCTACAGTACGTCCCCCTTCACGGATAGCGAACCGAAGTCCCTTCTCCATAGCGATGGTATTGATCAGTGTCACTTCAAGAGCAACATTATCACCTGGCATAACCATTTCAACTCCTTCTGGCAATTTAACATCACCTGTCACGTCCGTTGTACGGAAGTAGAATTGAGGGCGGTATCCGTTGAAGAAAGGAGTATGACGTCCACCTTCATCTTTACCAAGTACATATACTTCGCATTTGAACTTCTTGTGTGGTTTTACTGAGTCTGGTTTGCAGATAACCATCCCACGATGGATCTGATCCTTCTCAATACCTCTCAACAAAAGACCTGCATTATCACCTGCTTCTCCTCTGTCAAGAATCTTCCTGAACATTTCAACTCCGGTAACAGTAGATACCAATGGTTTTTCACCATCCTTCATCATACCGATGATCTGAACACTTTCACCCGTGTTGATAACACCACGCTCGATACGACCTGTAGCAACTGTTCCACGACCAGTGATCGAGAATACATCTTCAACAGGCATAAGGAACGGCTTGTCAATTTCACGTACCGGATTAGGGATTTGTGTATCCACTGCATCCATGAGCTCCATGATTGCTGCTTTACCACCAGCTTCACCTTCTAATGCTCTTAATGCAGAGCCTTTGATAATCGCTGAATGATTGCCATCGAAGCCATATTGCTCAAGAAGTTCACGAACTTCCATTTCTACCAATTCCAGCATCTCCGGATCATCAACGAGATCCACTTTATTCATGAACACTACGATCTTAGGCACACCTACCTGGCGAGCCAAAAGAATGTGCTCACGAGTCTGAGGCATAGGACCGTCAGTAGCGGCTACCACAAGAATAGCACCGTCCATCTGTGCGGCACCTGTAACCATGTTTTTTACATAGTCAGCGTGACCAGGACAGTCCACGTGCGCATAGTGACGAGCTTTAGTCTCATATTCTACGTGTGCTGTATTGATCGTGATACCTCTTTCTTTTTCTTCCGGAGCAGCATCAATCGAATCATAAGATGCTTTTTTTGCTAATCCCATTTCTGACAACACATACGTAATTGCTGCTGTCAACGTCGTCTTCCCGTGATCTACGTGACCAATCGTCCCAATGTTTACGTGTGGTTTGGTCCGTTGAAAGTTTTCTTTTGCCATGGATTTGTTTTTTTAAAAGATATTATTTGACTAAATTCTGATTCCGTGTTACTTGTTATTTATTTCAATTTATGATGTATGCATCCGAGCCAATGAAGGGAATTGAACCCTTGACCCCTTCCTTACCATGGAAGTGCTCTACCGCTGAGCTACATCGGCTGATACCGCAACCTTTGTACGGTAAAACAGAGCGGGCGAAGAGACTCGAACCCTCGACCCTCAGCTTGGAAGGCTGATGCTCTACCAACTGAGCTACGCCCGCATTTTGCCTCTAAATCCCCTGAAGGGGACTTTTGGTTGTTTGCTTTTCCTCTCACTTCTCTCACTATCATCTTAGAGTGGGAGTGATAGGACTCGAACCTATTCAGTCAAAGACACCAGATTTACAGTCTGGCCCGGCTCTCCTACTCCGGCGCACTCCCTAAGTACATGTCCAAACGCTTCTCTGTTGATCATGTATGAGCCAGTAGAGGGACTCGAACCCCCGACCAGCTGATTACAAATCAGCTGCTCTACCAACTGAGCTACACTGGCAAATGAAGATGTGCCAAAAACAATCTGATGATTCTTCAAAAGTGGTCTCTGCGGTCATTTCAAAGGCCGCGCAATTGAAACCTTTGATCAACCAGGAAGTAGCGAAAGTTACATTCACCTATCAAATTTCATGTTTTACAATTCATCCTTAGAGACCTCAATTTTTGATAATATCTGTCTGTAAACCAATGAATTACATATACTTTTCCAGGGCTTTCCCCGAAAGCGAATGCAAAGATAAAACTATTCTAAGATTTCTGGTGATTAACTTCCAATATTTTTCTATGAAGCCAGTGGATTTTCATCGTGGCTTTTCGCCTGAATCCTTTCTTTATAACGGTTTAGTTGCCTTTTCATGTTATCCACAGCTGCATCCGCAGATGCCTCAAATGTTTTACTTATTTCAGTCGCCATCAACACATCTCCGGGAACATTCAGCTTCATTTCCACAATTTTATCCCGAACCTGGCCTGAATTCTCAAGTTTTAAAAAAACATGTGCATCAATGATCCTGTCAAAAAACTGGTCGAGCTTTGAGGCTTTATGCTCGATATAATCAAGCAGTTTCTGATCGGCATCAAAATGAATCGCTGTGGTGGTAATCTTCATAATCTTCATTTGTTTTCGGTTTATAATATGATTTCCAAGGTTCATCCTGTCCCATCATTTAATCTTAGAGGTAGGATGAGCCTGTCTGTATACTTCTTTTAACCTGCTGATCGAATTGTGTGTATAAACCTGTGTAGCAGCAAGACTGGAGTGCCCAAGAATAGCTTTCACTGCGTTTAGTTCCGCCCCATGATCCATCAAATGTGTGGCCATCGAATGCCGAAGTACGTGCGGACTTTTTTTCTCCGCTGTTGTCACTGTTCCTAACATGGCTACCACCCTATTATGAACGAATTTTGGGTAACAAGGTTTACCATTATCGGTCAGAATTACACGGTCTTCTTTCGATAGGGCCCACAATTCAAGATTAAGTTCTTCAAGCCTTTGGAGCAACTTCACTACATCAGTGCTGATCGGTACCTGTCTGAATTTACGTCCTTTCCCTGTGATTCTCAACATATTCCGGTCAGGATCTATGTCAGTGCCTTTGAGATTGATCAATTCACTTCT
>JBBSAQ010000036.1:0-44238 GCA_038252065.1 Chitinophagales bacterium | reverse complement strand
GCTTGTACCTCAAGACACAACTTACATAGAGCATGGAACATGCGACCCGAATAATGTCTCAATACACATATCGCAATACGCAAATCAATTTGGATGCGACAGTGTGGTCATCGAACAAACCACTTTATATAATCTGCCTTCGCTGAATATCTCTTCTACTTCAGATTACAATGGATTTGACATCAGTTGTTTTGGAGAAAGTGATGGCAGTGTGAATGCAAATATTGTAGGAACCTCACCATTCGATTTCATATGGAGCACCGGCAGTAAAGATCAAAGCCTTACGGGGCTACCTGCAGGATCATACACCCTCACCGTCACAGATGCAAACGGATGTATGGCCACAGATGAAATCACACTTGTCCAATCTGAACAATTCATGATTGGATTCACGATCACCGGTCCGGATTGTTTTGATCAGCATAATGGAAGCATCATAACTGATCAAACCGGTGGAGTTGAACCTGTTCGCTATTCGATTGATGGAGTCAATTTTCAGCCATCCCCTACGTTCAATAATTTGAGTGGTGGAACATACACGGTGACGGCCTTTGATGCGAATGATTGTGAAGTAAAGGAAATCATCGGGATCAATGTGCCTTTGATGGTCAATGTGGAACTGGGAGACAATCAGGTGATCATGGCGGGCGATACAGTTATCCTCAATGCGATTATAAATGTTCCTTTTGATTCACTGTCCTCCATATCATGGACGGGGCTTAATAATCCTGTTTGTCCTACATGCCTTACACAGCCTGTTGTGCCGATCATTACCACGACATATTCCGTAACAGTGACGACAGAGGATGGTTGCTCGGATGAAGATGCATTGACGATCTTTTTGGAAAAGAACACAGATATCTATGTTCCGAATATCTTTTCACCTAATGGAGATAATATTAATGACAAACTGATCATCAGTGCGGGATCGGATGTGGAAGAGATTTCTTCATTCATCATTTTTGATCGGTGGGGGAATATGGTTTTCTCTCGGGATCATTTTCAGGCAAACGATGCGAACAATGCGTGGGATGGAAGATTAAATGGAAGGGATTTGAATTCAGCAGTGTTTGCTTATAAATTAATTGCAAAATTCAAAGATGGCAACCCATTTATTAAAGTAGGAGATGTAACGTTGTTGAGATAATGGTATTTAAGAAAGTCCCCTTCAGGGGATTTAGGAGCAAATCGTAAAACGTACATATTTAATCGTTCTTCCATCTGCGAGATGTTTTTTTTCATAATAAGTCTTATGCTCTAATTCCGGAAAATCTAACAGATCACTATAGATATCCGGATTTGAATATAAGACACTACAGTCCGGGGTGGAGTGGATGACATCAAGTGTAAATTCATACAACAGACGTGAATCGGATTTCAAATGAACTATGCCACCAGGTTTTAATATTTTTCTGTATCGCTGAAGAAAAGGAAGAGATGTGAGTCGCCGTGTCATTTTCCCTTCAAATGGATCCGGAAAGGTGATCCAGATTTCCGAGATTTCGCCAGGCGCAAAAAACCGATCAATAAATTCAATTCTCGTTCGTAAGAATGCCACATTATGCATCGAAGTCTCGAGGGCTTTTTTTGCGCCAAGCCACATCCGGGCACCTTTGATATCCACTCCGATAAAATTCTGCTCCGGATGATCCTGAGCAAGAGCCACAGTGTAATCTCCTTTTCCACAGGCAAGTTCAAGGATGACAGGATGATCATTTTGAAAATGACCGGCTGCCCACTTGCCCCGCAAGTCCTTACTGATACCTTCCGCATTTGAAATAAAGGATTCGTGCGCGGGGTCTATTTCATACACATTTGAGAATGTCGCTACTTCTGCAAACCTCTTTAACTTACTTTTTCTACCCATTTCCGCAAAGCTAAGGATTAGTGTCAACCCGATAAAAAAGGTGTCCAAATCTGCACCCAAAAACCTCTCCTAACTATATACATTATCAGGCAGTTAAACCATCGTGGCACGACTAGTCGTGCCACGATGGTTTTTAGGGGTTTGTTTCGGGAACCAAAAGGGTCAATCTTGATTTAAACTGTGTCGTCTCCATTTTTCAGCCTTTTGGCTTTTTTATCTACATTCACACCCTGTTTATCAACACCCGGATTTTAACAAATGCCGAAGAAACCCGCAAAGACGAAATACGACAACATATTTGAAAAGGAACTCTTGCCACACGTCGGGGCTCTTCAAACCTTTGCCTATCACCTGACCTATAACCAGGAAGATGCTGATGATCTCGTACAAGAGACGTATCTTAAAGCATATAGATTCATCGATAAGTACGACGAAGGAACTAATGCCAAAGCATGGCTGTTTAAAATCCTCAAGAACGCCTATATAAACGAATATAGGAAACGGGTCAAACAGCCCACCAAAGTTGATTATGAAGAGATAACTGCGTATCACGATACTGATGATGACAGTTTATCAGGGTACAGTGATCTGAGAGAAGAAATCTTCCTTCATATGATGGGAGATGAAGTGACCTCTGCTATCAATAGTCTTCCTTTAGATTTCAGAACGGTGATTTTGCTCTGTGATATCGAAGGGTTTACGTACGAAGAGATCGCCAGCATTATTGATGTACCCATCGGTACAGTGCGATCAAGGCTTTTCAGGGCCAGAAACCTGCTGAAAGAAAAATTGACAACGTATGCCCAGAAAATGGGCTTTACTGACCACAGAGGAAAGAACAGAACGCTTAAACCCGGAACTGACCCGTCTCAAAAAGACAATACAGAAGAAGAATAATCAGAACATTGACATCGTATTTTTTTACATCCCATGATCCGAATTGAACTTAATTAAAACCTTTATCGATGGAAGACCTCAACACCAACAATGAATTAAGGAAACAAGTAGGGATGTATTTCGACCAGGCCCTTGATGCGCAGTCCAGGGACGAATTTCTCCAGAAAGTCAATTCCGATCCAAGCTATCAACAAGCTTACAATCATGAACAAGTGATCCGTGACAATATTAAGAAACACATCTACCGGCCACTCAACTCGACCAACCTGATACAGGCTATCAAAAATCAGATCAGAAAACCATAATCGGCATATCGCAATACTGATAACTAATTGCCGATACCCGACAATCATTTCTGCGCATTTGCGTATCCCCCGGCTTAGAAGTTACTTCATGCTGAGGCTTTGATTTTTTTCTGAATTCTGTGCAACATGGCCTTGGTGAAATTCAATATTTTATTTTTCTTTTTCCTTTTCTTTTCTCTCCGAATTGAAGCGCAGACATTAGATCTTTCCGGATCAGGATATGATATGCATGCCGAAATCAACTGGCATACCTACCCGAGCGCAGACAGATATGAAATATGGAGAAAATCTGCTTCAGAAACTGAATTCTCATTATTAGCTACAACCAGGAACCTGCGCTGGATAGACTGGACCGGAAGAACAGATCAACAGGATCACGATTATCAGTATTATATCGATGCACTTTCGGTGATTGGTCATGTATTGTCTATCTCTGATACCATCGTGACGACCATCTCCCCTTTTTCTGATGATCAGTTCCTTGATATGGTGCAGGAATATACGTTCAGATATTTTTGGGAATATGCGCATCCCATCAGCCGGATGGCCAGAGAGCGACTAGGGAGTGATGATATTGTGACTACGGGCGGGACAGGTTTCGGAGTGATGAGTATTGTAGCGGGAGTTCACCGCGGATTTATCACACGTCAGCAGGGAGTTGACAGATTATTGCAGCTGGTCAGTTTTCTTCAATTTGCTGACAGGTTTCATGGCGTATTTCCACATTGGATGAATGGCAAGACAGGTGCCGTTTATCCATTCAGCACATTTGACAATGGTGGTGATTTGGTCGAGACAGCTTTTCTTATGGAAGGTCTGCTTACGGCACGCGGATATTTTAATGAAGACAATGAAAAAGAAAATGTACTACGTGAAGTGATCACGTCATTGTGGGAAGATGTAGAATGGGATTTTTATTCGCGTGACAATTCTGGTGTTTTATATTGGCATTGGTCACCTCAGTATGCATGGAAAATGAACTTTCCGATCAGGGGATACAATGAAGCATTGATCGTATATCTTCTGGCTATTGCTTCACCTACTCATCCTGTAGCTCCTTCCTATTGGCAAAGCGGTTGGGCCGGGGCAGGATATGTAAGCGGATTGAAATGGTTTGGTATTAAACTTCTTGTCGGACCTCCATTGGGCGGGCCACTTTTTTTTGCGCACTATTCTTATCAGGGATTTGATCCTAGAAATATTAAAGATCAGTACGCCAATTATTTTGTTCAAAATACCAATCATACATTAATCAATCGTGCGTATTGCATCGCCAATCCATTGCATTATACAGGCTACAATGATCAATGCTGGGGGCTCACGGCGAGTGATGACCCTTTTGGTTACCTGGCTCATGCTCCGGGAGGAACATCTGATAACGGCACCATTACACCTGCTGCCGCGCTTCCTTCCATGCCCTATACTCCAGAAGAAAGTAAGAAGGTGATGCGGCATTTATATCAACAATATGGCGAACATCTTTGGGGTCCGTATGGATTTTATGATGCTTTTAATCCAAAAGAAAATTGGTTTGCAGATTCTTATCTCGCGATTGATGAGGGACCGATCATCAATATGATTGAAAACTATCGCTCCGGAATATTATGGTTAAACTTTATGTCCAACCCGGAAATATCACCTGCCTTATCTGCTATTGGATTTGTTGATGATATTGTAGCTATTGATGATCAATATGCAAAAAAAATTAGCTGGTCTGTTTATCCATCTTACGGAGATGGTAACATTTTTGTAAAGGTGGATGATAAAACCTATAAGAACCTGACAATTACAATTGCAGATAACCTCGGAAGACCTATTACATTCTATGAAAATAATTCATCCATGAGCGATGATGTATTGACGATCAATGTAGATCCCAATTTCTCCGGGTGGGCATGGGTAGTTATCTCGGACAAGAACCATTTCATGGGGACTAAACCCGTCTGGATAAATTAATCAGATCATAATCCTCTAAATATTTCCCATCAGTAAAAGTTAATATCCACCAGATTATTATGTATGGTATATTATTAATCTGTACATCATTCAGTATCTGACTTTTACAAAAATTTGTGTACTATATTGAAATATATCAATTCTAAATCACACCTGATTTTAATTCCCTGTTTACACGTTGCTTTCAATGTGTTTTCCTAATTTTAAACCTTATTCATCTTTTAACATTCACAAACTCAATTCGGATATGAAACATGTATTTCTACTTTTTTTCTCCCTCCTCACATTTCAGTGGCTACAGGCCCAGATTTACTACGAAGACTTTGAAGGTGGCTCAAATGGTGTAACCTGGACTGGTCTAAACGGAATTTATGACGGCGTCGTGGATAATCCTTCCCCTGATGCAGTCAATGGAAGTGCATTTGTAGGCTCCTATACGAATGTTACCGGCTTTGCGTACAGCTTTGCTTTAGGCACTTTAGTCAGTCCGGCGGACCTCTCCCAATTAAACCTGATCAAAATGAAAGTTTGGTCGCCAATAGCGCCTACACAGGTCCTATTCAAATTTGAAGGTGGAGGAAACAATGTTGAATCCATCAGAGATATCACCGTCGCTAACCAATGGGTTGAATACTCATTTGACGTTACAGGCGGAGCAGGCTACACGATGTTGGACAAAATATTAGTTTCTTTCAGCCCGGGTGTTGATACAAGCACTGAGACTTATTATTTTGATGATATCGTTGCTTCCGTGGCAAGAGAAGACTATGAAACATTTGAGAATGGAGCTAATCTTCCATGGCAGGGTCTTGATGGTTATTTTGAAGGACCCATAGTCAATCCAGATCCAAACAGTGTCAATAGCACTGAGGGTGTAGGGCTATATGTGAAATCAGGTGCTGCTGCATACAGTTTATTACTAGCTGACAGGGGTACTCCTTTTGATATGGGTGTTCTGAATCAATTTCATCTGCAGGTTCGTGCACAAGCAGCAACACAGGTACTTTTGAAACTTGAAGGTCCTGGTGGTCCATCAATCGAACGAACAAAAAATATCGGTCTCACCAATGAGTGGCAGGATTATACGTTCGATTTTTCTGATGCCGCAGATTATACCAATCTGACAAAGGTCATTCTGTTCTTTGATCCAGGCGTAGAGATGAGTGCTGATACATATCATTTCGATAATCTTTATGCGCTGCCCCAGGGTGCATGTAAAAATGTAACTCCTGATCCTGATATCATCGATGATTTCGAATGCAATCGTAATGCGACTTATGTCAATGGATGGGATAGTCTTAGCGTTGTCAACAATCCTGCTCCTGATGCTGGTAATACATCGGCTAAAGTTGGAAAATATGTGGATCCTGTGACAGAACAATGGGCTACACTTTTGATTGACTATCAAAACCCAATTGATCTGTCTACAAAGAATCAACTCAAAGTAAAAATATGGTCACCACGTGTTGTGCCTATTTTATTCAAACTTGAAGGCGGATCTTCTCCTGCAAAAGAGATTTTTATGGATGCTTCAGATCCGGGACATTGGGTAGAATATACAGTTGATTTTAGTGGGGAGGCATTAGCCAGTCATACTAAATTAGACTTCTTCTTTAATGCCGGTCAGGATCCTCAGGACGGTGATGTTTACTACATCGATGATATTCGCTTGGTAGAAAAAACAGATCTGGCTTTGGAAGATTTTGAAACCGGTGCTGCTTATCTACCTTGGGAGCCACTTGAGCAACAAACACTTTTGCACGGCACATTCGAGGTCGTTGAAAATCCTGACCCTTCAGGTATTAATACGTCTCTTTTTTCCGGAAAATATACAAAAGGTACTTCTGCATTCAGTACTGTATCCGCAGTAGCCCCTGGTGTAATTGATATTTCTACAAGACCTCAATATAATGTTGATGTTTATGCACCTGGTCCGGGAACAGTTATTTTCCAATTGGAAAGTATATCACAAGGAAATAAAGAAGTTGAAAGAGATATCACGGCCGGTGGTGAATGGCAAAATATTTCGTTTGATTTTTCATCTTATCAATCGATTACAGACTGGAATTCTATCCGTATGATATTTAATCCGGGCGTGGCTGAAGAAGGTGCTGTATTTTATTTTGACAACCTGACTCAAAGTTTAACTACAGTTGATCCTTGTGAGGGAACTGTGGCTATACCAAATATTATTGATGACTTCGAATGTCAGCGCAACAACGGATATCTCGCAGGTAATGATAAGCTCAGCGTAGTCGGCAACCCATCTGTTACTACGGCTAATAGTTCAACATTTGTAGGTCTCTATCAGGATCCACCGAATGATGCATTTGCTGCATTGTGCGTTGATTTTCCTGATGGCATTGATTTGTCTTCTTACAATCAGCTTTCATTCCAGATACTTGGCGCTGCGGCCGTTCCTATTTTATTGAAACTGGAAGGCGGTACTGCTCCTGGTTATGAAGTTTGGACTGCAAGCACACTACCTGGTGAATGGGAAACCATCACAGGTGATTTCTCAAGTCAGGTCGGTATGGATCACAAACGTGCGTGTATTTTTATCAACGCCGGTGTTGATGATCCAAATCCTGCAGACTATTATATCGACAATCTGCAATTTGCACACGCACCATTTACAGGATGCCTGATGAATTTTGATGATGCTGCTTTCATTTCTACGGATTGGAAATTCTTCCCTGCAGATGATTCAGGAATATTTGAATTAGTCGACAATCCTGATCCAAGTGGTATCAATACCAGTGCTAAAGTGGGTAAGGCTGTTGAAAAAGCTTCAAGTGGTCAGCCGTGGCAGGGTATGTATGCTGATCTTCCTGCACCTATTGTATTCGGAAGTGATAAGATCGTCAAAATGAAAGTATGGTCTCCTCAGATCACAACGATCACAATGAAGATTGAAAACAGCAAGGCCACACCTCCTGGTCCAAATTCAGGAGATCTAACTATTGCAAATACAAAAGCAAATGAGTGGGAAGAATTGTCATGGGACTTCTCATCAACACCGATCATTGATGATGGACAATATGTACGTGTGACTTTGATCTTTGACATCAATAATATTCCTGCGGAAGATGTAGTGTATTATTTTGATGACGTGGCACTGACTGGAGGAGAATGCGGTACTGTAAGTACTTCAGGTCCTGTACATCCTGCTGATCTTTCCATATCACCGAATCCGGTCACTGATGAACTGCTGATCAAAGAACTGGGCAGAATCTCAAGACTTGATGTTCATAATATATTTGGACAGAAAATAGCAAGTGTTTCCGTTGGAAATGCAAGTAATGCGTATGTGAATGTAAGTGCACTCAGTCAAGGCACATACATATTGACAGGATACAGCTCAAAAGGTGAACTCTTAGCTTTATCCCGCTTTGTTAAAATCTAAATCAAACTACACTGTAAATCGGGGAGTGCATTGCCTCCCCGATTTCTTTTTATACCAGTCTCGGCGAACATGGTTTGTTGTGTTTGCCCTGTTGCTTAGTTGTAAAACAGCGACTCCTCCACAGCATCAGGATAAGGTTGCTTATTCAATCGATGAACTTGAGCACCGCACATTTAATTTTTTCTGGAACCTTGCGGACAAAACAAATTATCAGATACCAGATCGGTATCCGACATTAACATTTTCATCTATCGCGGCTACAGGATTTGGATTGAGTGCTTATATTGTTGGCGCTGAAAGACATTATGTGACAAGGGTTGAAGCTGCCGAAAGAACATTGCAAACATTAAATGCACTGTGGCATATGCCTGTGGGTCCAGGTAAAGAAGGCATCTCCGGATATCATGGATTCTATTATCATTTTCTCACTCTTGATAAAACTGTACGTTTTAAAAATGTCGAGCTATCGTCCATTGATACCGGGCTGTTGATGGCAGGTATACTTTCATCGATGTCTTATTTTGATGGAGACAATCCGACAGAGAAATCAATTCATGCCATCAGTGATAGTCTTTACCGTCGTGTGGAATGGGATTGGATGTTCAATGACGACAAGCTGCTCTCCATGGGATGGCATCCTGAACATGGTTTTATACCTGCTGAGTGGAAAGGCTATAATGAAGCCATGGTGTTATTGATTATGGCGATTGGTTCGCCTACGCATCCGATTCCTGGTACGGCGTGGGACAAGTGGTGCTCAACATACACCTGGGATACTTTTGAAGGACAAACCTGTATACAATTTGATCCTCTTTTCGGCCATCAATACAGCCATGTATGGATTGACTTCAAAGGCATACATGATGCATACATGAAATCGAAAGGCATCGATTATTTTGAAAACAGCAGAAGGGCAACATTAGCCAATCGGAGTTATTGTATCCGAAATCCAATGCATAATTCAGGGTATGGAGAATGGTGTTGGGGATTGACTGCGTGTGACGGCCCAATCTCAAAAACAATGGATGTAAATGGAACACAACGTGAATTTTTTGATTACCGTGCTAGAGGTGCATGTAGTTATCAAATTGTAGATGATGGAACGATAGCACCAACGGCGGCGGGAGGTTCTTATGCATTCACGCCGGATATAAGTGATCACACATTGAAAAACATGTGGGATAACTACTATCAAAATCTTGTTGGTGAATATGGTTTCAAAGATGCTTTCAATCTAACTTATGTTACTTCCCAAACACCACAAGGATGGTTTGATATAGATTACCTTGGCATAGATCAGGGACCGATTCTATTGATGATTGAAAATCAACGAACAGGACTTTTATGGAATGTCATGAAGAAGAATCCTTATATCGTGGAGGGGTTGAAAAAAGCAGGATTCAACGGAGGATGGCTGGACAAATAACGAATAACGAATAACGAATAACGAATAACGAGATCGGTTGTAGAGACGTCGATTTATCGCGTCTCATTGCACAACCCGAATAACAAATAACGAATAACGAATAACGAATAACGAATAAGAACAACGAAAATATAATGAATAGGAATTCTATATACCAGATTTTTTTTATTTCTCTGATTTCATTTCTTCTGTTTAGTTGTAAAACACAGAAACCTTCTGATCCTGTTGCAAAAGGAATCAGTCAAAAGATCGACAGCATCATGTCCCTGATGACCCTCGATGAAAAGATAGGCCAGATGACACTCTTCACTACGGACTGGGGTTCCACGGGTCCGACGATCAGGGAAGGATACCAGGATGACATCAGGCAAGGACGTTGTGGCGCTTTATTCAATAGTCACACGACAGCCTTTACGAGGCAATTGCAGGAAATCGCAGTGAAAGAAAGTCGTCTTCACATACCACTCATTTTTGGATATGATGTCATCCATGGGTATAAGACGATCTTCCCAATGCCTCTTGCAGAGTCTTGCAGTTGGGATCTTGCTGCAATTGAAAATTCCGCTTCTGTAGCTGCCGATGAAGCCTCTGCTGCTGGTCTCCATTGGACGTATGCACCGATGGTTGATATATCGCGTGAACCCAGATGGGGGCGCGTGATGGAAGGCGCAGGTGAGGACACTTATCTCGGATCACTGATCGCCCGCGCTCGTGTGCGTGGTTTCCAGGGTGAAAATTTTGATCACGCTGATAAAATTATGGCCTGTATAAAACATTATGCAGGTTATGGAGCTCCTATCGCAGGCAAAGATTATAACACTGTAGATATGAGTGAACGCGTATTCCGTGATACCTATCTTCCGCCTTACAAAGCAGGTGTCGAGGCAGGCGCTATGTCTGTCATGACCTCATTCAATGAGTATGATGGAATACCTGCTACCGCAAATAAATTTTTACTTCAAACTGTTTTGCGGAATGAATTAGGGTTCAAAGGATTTGTAGTGACTGATTATACAGGCATCAATGAAATGGTCAATCATGGTTATGCACGTGATCTGGGACACGCCGGAGAACTTGCGGTAAATGCCGGTGTAGATATGGACATGCAAGGCGCCGTATTTGAACAATACCTGAAAAATAGCGTCGAAGGCGGCAGGGTAACTGAAAAAACTATTGACGCTAGTGTCCGACGAATATTGGAAGCCAAATTTGCATTGGGCCTTTTCAAAGATCCTTACCGGTACTGTAATGCTGAACGTGAAAAAACCGACATCTTTTCTCCTGCCAATCTTGAAGCGGCAAGAGATATGGCGAGAAAATCAATTGTGCTTTTAAAAAATGATAAGAGCACACTTCCTCTTCCTAAAAAAATGCATTCTATAGCACTTGTAGGTCCGTTGGCCGATGCAAAATCTCAAATGATGGGTGCGTGGTCCGGTGCAGGCGATGGTGAATCCTGCATCAGCGTAAAAGAAGCGCTCACTGAACGTGCAGAAAAAAATGGATTCAAATTAAATTTTGTCCAAGGATGTGAAATCGAAGGGGACGTTACAAAAGGATTTACAAATGCTGTCATGGCTGCGCGAAATTCAGATGTTGTCATAGCTGTCGTCGGTGAATCAAAAGAAATGAGTGGCGAAGCATCGGCACGATCAGATTTATCACTACCAGGTGTACAGGAACAAATGATCAAAGACCTTGTTGCCACAGGCACACCTGTAATTGTGGTATTGATGAATGGACGGCCGCTGACCATTCCATGGATAGCTGAACATGCAAGGGCAGTGCTTGAAGCCTGGTGGTTGGGTACAGAAGCAGGTCCTGCCATATGTGATGTACTCTTTGGAGATTACAATCCTTCCGCCAAGTTGACTATGACATTCCCCAGATCGATGGGCCAAATCCCGATCTATTATAATTATAAAAGTACCGGACGACCCTATGATCCAAATAGCAAATGGACTTCAAAATATCTTGATGGCCCTAATGCCCCACTCTATCCTTTCGGATATGGCATGAGTTATACGACGTTCAAATATGATTCGATGGAAATTTCACGTACTGAATTCGCAATGAAAGATTCACTGCTGATTTCTGTTAAAGTCACTAATACCGGCGAAAAGGAAGGTGAGGAAATCGTTCAGTTATATGTCAGAGATTTGGTGGGCAGTGTGACGCGTCCCGTGAAAGAACTGAAAGGCTTTGAAAAAATAAATCTTCCAAGCGGTCAGCATAAAATGGTTAATTTTAAACTAACTGCTGAAGATCTTGCCTTTTATACTGCAGATATGAAATTCGAAGCAGAGCCCGGTAAGTTTTGGATCATGGTAGGCCCTGATTCAGAACATTTGCAAAAGCGCGAAGTTACCCTTATCAAATAGTCTCCTCCCTCATTAACTGAATAATTTATACACTTGGCTAACTAACAATTATGAATTCAAAATATCTACCCACCCTTTTTGTTCTCCTTACCCTTATGCCGCTTAGCGCTTGGACGCAAACCGTGACAGGTGTGGTCCTTGACTCTAAAACTGAACTACCCATCATCGGTGTCACGATCCAGGAAGCAAGCACTGATCGCGGTACGGTCACAGATGTCGATGGTCGATTTACGATAACACTTGAAAAGCCTGACCCTGTTCTGATCTTCAGGTATACCGGATATACTGCGATCGAACTGAAAGTAGATGGCCGGACTGATCTGGAAGTAAAAATGACAGAAGCTCCTTTTCTGATTGATGAGATCGTCGTCGTCGGTTATGGAATCCAGAAGAAAAGTGATCTCACCGGAGCAGTTTCGACAGTCAAAGGGAAAGATCTGGCCCGTGTAGCTACATCCAATGTTGAACAGGCATTGCAGGGAAAAGTAGCTGGTGTATATGTCTCTCCAGCTTCCGGAACACCCGGAGCAGGAGCGGTAATCCGTATACGCGGAACGGGAACTTTAAACAATGCCAATCCACTTTATGTCATCGATGGCATGATCACATACGATGCATCACTGGTCAATCCTGAGGATGTTGAAAGTGTTGAAGTGTTGAAAGATGCATCAGCTGCTGCCATCTACGGAAGCCGTGGCGCGAATGGTGTCATCATCATCACGACTAAAAAGGGAATCCCTCGCGACAGAGCTTATATTTCCGGATCCACTTATTATGGAAGTCAGCAAATCACTAAGAAATTGGCATTACTTAATGGTGCTGAATTTGCATCAGCTTATAATGATCTCAAGGGGAACAATTATTTTCCTGATCCCAGTGTTTTCGGCGCAGGGACTGACTGGCAGGACCAAATATATCGAATGGCGCCGATCAGCAATTCAACGATAAGTGCCAATGGAGGTTCTGATCAATATAGTTACAGCTTCAGTGGAAATTATAATTCGCAGGATGGTATTATAAAAAATTCACATTACGACCGGCTGACATTGCGACTTAATGCAGAATATAAATTAACCCCTTCTATAAAACTTGGGCATAATCTTTCGCATTCAACTATACGTGAAGATGTTGCACCTGATGTAGTAGGTAGTGCGTATCGCATGCCGCCGATATATGCACCAAGAGATTCCACAGGTCATTTTTCAGATCCTACATTTTTTGGACTTGCCATTGCCAATCCTGCTGCTGATCTTTTTTACAAAAGTAATCACCATAATTCAGGTTCAAGATTATTCGGCAATTTGTATGTTGATATTAATCTCTTTAAAGATTTTACGTTTAGATCCAATTTGGGTATCGACAGAGTAAAGAAAAATTCACGCTTTTTTGAACCGAAATTTGAAGTAAGTGCATCCCAACGAAATCTCAATGATCGTCTTTCTGTAGGAATAGATAATGGTAACGAATGGATCTGGGAACAAACCCTAACCTATGATCATACCTGGAATACTGATCATCACCTGACTGTTCTGACGGGATACACCGCAGAAGAAAGAAAATTTGAGTCCCTCGGCGGCAGCAGGGAAAACTTTCCGGGTACAGCAGAAGAATTACTCTATCTCTCAGCAGGGAATGATACAACTCAAATGAATTACCAGGGCGCAAGTGATGAAGCATTGACGTCTAATATTTACCGTATCAATTATACCTATAAGAACCGATACCTGTTGACACTAAGTTGGAGAACTGACAGATCGAGTCGTTTTACAAAAGCTAACCGAACAGGAAATTTTCCTTCAGGAAGTATCGGATGGAATATCGGAGAAGAACCATTTATGAAAAATTTTCCCTGGCTGGACAGATGTAAAGTGCGTGGCAGTTTTGGCATATTAGGCAATCAGGCGGCTTCGTCTACATATCCGTCTACCGGAGCTGTCACCAGTGGCTTGTATGGTGTCTTTGGCCCTGATGAAAGTCTAAACCAGGGAGCAACGCTGGTCTCTCTTGCGAATGCTAATCTGAAATGGGAAACCTCAAGACAAACGGACGTAGGTGTTGAAATGGGCTTATTGGATGGAAGCATTGAATTGGAAGTGGATTGGTACAACAGATTAACATATGACATCATTGCCGCCGTTCCTATTCCAGATTATGTAGGCTCGCAGGATGATCCCGTAGTGAATACGGCGAAGGTGAATAATCAAGGTTGGGATATTACAGCGACCTATAGAAAAGGAGGTAAACTATCCTACAACTTCGGGGTTATATTATCGCCTGTCACAAATAAAGTCATAAAGCTGGCTGAAGGGCGGAACGAAATTTTTTCAGCATTTCTGCAGGGAGAACCGGCTACGCATACGATTGTTGGCTTACCTATCGGCGCATTTTATGGGTACAAAGTTGCAGGTATATTTCAATCTCAGGAAGAGGTGGATCAATCTCCAAAATTTGGTGGTGAGAAACCAGGTGATGTCCGATACGAGGATACGAATGGAGACGGCGTCATCAGTGGTGATGACAGAGTTTACCTTGGCAGTCCGATTCCCACTTTGTCATATTCGATGACGGCGGGTCTTGAATGGAATGGAATAGATTTTAATGCAGATGTTGTAGGTGCGAGTGGTAATAAAGTATTTAATGCCAAAGAAACCTTCCGTTTTGCGACATACAATTGGGAACACCATGTTGCAGACAGATGGACTCCTCAAAACCATTCGCTGACTGAACCTCGTATAACAAATGGAGGGAACAACTACCGCGTCAGTGATCGGTTTCTTGAAGATGGAAGTTTCATTCGACTGCGGAGTATAACAATTGGTTATACATTACCAAAAACAATCCTGTCGAAAGCAAACATCAGCAAATTGAGATTTTACGTGACAGGTACAAATATCTGGACAAAACAAAAATACAGTGGCTATTCTCCTGAATTTGCAAACGGATCAAATTCATACGAAGTAGGTCTTGATTTTGGGGGTTACCCTGTATCAAAGGCCATACAAGGAGGAGTAGAAATTCAGTTTTAATTATTTAAAAGATACAATCATGAAAAAGTCAATCCTTTTCTCCTATATCGGCCAGGGTAAATTCATCTTAAGTGGTCTTTTCATTTTTATTTTTATCACCGGATGTAGTAATGATTTTTTGGACAGAAAGCCAAAAGGACAGCTCACGTTCGATACATTTTTTGAAACGCAGGATCATGCGATCTGGGCAACGAATGCGGTCTATCAGAATTTCCGTTCATGGCAGATGTGTGCTTTCCCCTGGATTGGTATCACAGATATTATCAGCGATGATTCAGACAAAGGCAGTTCACCAAATGATGCACTTTATGTTCTTGAACTTGATGATTTTACATTCAACTCCACGAATACTGCTTTTAAGGAAGCATGGGAGGGACATTATCAGACGATATTCCGCGCTAACCTGGCGATCATCAATATTCCGGGTATTGATATGGATGAAGCCTTGAAGAGCAGACTGGTAGGTGAATGTAAATTTCTTCGTGCGTATTGTTATTTCCGTCTGGTGCAATGGTTCGGTGATTTGCCATTGGTCACAAGGCCATTGAATAGTGATGAATACTATACACAGACACGCACACCGGCTGCACAGATTTATGATTTTATAGAGCAGGATCTTTTAGATGCTATTGATGCTTTACCTGAGAAGTCTGACTATCCTTCTGCAGATTTAGGCAGAGCGACGAAAGGAGCTGCACGAGGTATACTGGCGAAATTATATATGGTGAAACATGATTTTGCGAAAGGTGCAGAATATTGTGAAGCAATAATTCAATCAGGCGAATATCATTTACTACCAAGGTATGGGGACAATTTTCTTCGCGTAGGCGAACAAGGTGCAGAAAGTATATTTGAAATCGGTGCCGTATCGATCAACGCACCTGTTGCCGGACCTGGTGCGACGCCTTACAATATGATTCAGGGTGTGCGTGGTGTCCCTAATCTTGGTTGGGGATTTAATCGTCCGAGTGATAACCTGGTCAGTTCCTACGAAGCAGGTGATCCAAGGAGGCAAGCCACAGTGATCTATGAAGGGGAAGTACTCCCGGATGGATCTACAATCGTGCAACATAATAGTGAAGTACTTAATGCCCGCTATAATCAAAAAGCATGGGTTCCTGCGCATCCGGGTTTGCAGGACAATGGGCCGGGCAATATCCGTATACTTCGATATGCAGACATACTTCTACTGGCGGCTGAGGCGAATAATGAAATCGGCAATACATCAAAAGCACTTGACTATATCAACATGGTGAGGGCAAGAGCAAGAGGAACAAATAATTTTATTCTCCCAAATCTGACGATAACGGATAAAGATGCTTTGCGTGAAAAAATCTATGCAGATCGTCGATCAGAATTAGCGATGGAAGAACATCGATGGTTTGATCTGGCCCGATGGGGACGAATCGCGGATGTGATGGGTCCTTTGATGCCAAATTTCGTCGCTTCAAAAAACATTTTATTGCCAATTCCACAATCGGAAATAGATTTGAGTGGCGGGGCTATCTTACAAAATCCGGGATACTAAGAGAGCAGAGAGCAGAGAGCAGAGAGCAGAGAGCAGGGAGCAGGGAGCAGGGAGCAGGGAGCAGGGAGCAGGGGTAATCAATTTGGCAATTGGCAATTGGCAAAAAATTAATTTGCGTTAATGCTTCGACAAGCTATATTCATCCGTTTGCGACAGCTCAACAACACAGCGAAATTTGCGGCATTAAAAACAATAAGCATTTGACAAAAAATAAACATTGTTAGGCGTAGGCTGTGCCTACGTCTGTGCGTTTGCAAGGCTGGGCCTTGCGTCTCTTAAAACTCCGTTTTGCGAAAAAAATCACGGACATCCATTTTTAATTTTCCAACACAAAATCATATTTTAGTTTTCAAAATAAATTGTATGATTCATATGGAAATTTCAGATGTCGTCACCATCATCAGCAAGACTCCGGCTGTGGTCAAAGAACTTGTATCAGGGTTGAATGAAGAATGGTTGCATGCGACGGAAGGTCCTGATACATGGTCTGCGCATGATATAATAGCCCATTATATCTTCGGCGAGCAAACGGATTGGATCCCTCGCATGCAGATCATTCTCAGTGATGCAGTGGACAAAACGTTTGCATCTTTTGACCGGCATGGTCATTTCGCAGTTGGTAAAGGCAGGTCTATTGAATCACTGCTCAACCAATTCGAACAGCTTCGGAAAGAAAACATTCAGATTCTATTCGCCTGTGCTATTTCCTCTGAAGATTTGGATAAAACCGGAATACATCCTGCTTTTGGAACAGTCACGCTCAGGCAATTGCTTGCGGCATGGGCAGTGCATGATATGACACACATCCATCAGCTTTCAAGAGTGATAGCTACACAATATCTTGTTGAAGTGGGACCGTGGAAGGAGTATATGGGCGTGTTGCGAGACGTTCCCTTCGGCTCCGCTCAACCATGAGTTGAGATTTTGGTTTTACAATTTAAGGTTGTGATGAGATCGTGTGGTGAATATCGGTCGGGTATCCAAAAATACGGTATTGAAGAAACCAATAATTAGTAATTTGCAAATCACTTTCGAAAATCGAAAATCGAAAATCGAAAATCGAAAATCGAAAATCGAAAATCGAAAATCGAAAATCGAAAATCGAAAATCAGCTTACCCTTTTGTAATAAATATCAGATTATGATAAAAAGAAATGGACGCGATCCCAACCGCAGGATATTCTTTTTGTAAATCTTCTTTTATCCATTCTGATTTATTGACATGATGAATTCTGTTGATAAAATAATTCATCGAAGAATCCACGGTGTCCATTTCTTTTGTGCTTCCTTCAAATTTGGGCCAGTATGAAGTCTGTGTGTCTTCAATGACATAAATGCCACCGGATGACATCAGCGGAAAGAGCGTTACAAAACTTTTGATAACATGGGATTGCATATGGCTCCCATCGTCGATGATGATATCAAACGGGCCTTCAGCATCTGAAACCCTATTTAAAAAATCAGCATCTGCCTGATTACCTGTGTAGATTCTAATCCGATTCTCAGCCAGATCGGTTTTATCATAAATATCAATTCCGGTGATGATGCCGTTTGGAAAATAGCTTTTCCACATCCGCAGTGAATTCCCTCCCATACGCGATTTAGCATAACCTCCAATACCTATTTCCAAAAGTCTTACCGACTTGAAACGTAAATCGCTGAACCAATGACTATAAACAGGCGTGTAAAAATGCCTACCGCATTTATCTGTTTGATATATTCGGGCAAGTGATGTGAGATCCCTTGCAGAAAAAAAGACCCTGGTCTCTTCCCGAAGACGTTTCAATCCTCTGTATAAAGGCCATGGAAGCGTTTTTCTGAAGAAATCTTTTACAGATGAAGTCAGCATCAGCGCTTATCTCTTTCTTCATTCAACAGGCTTGAGATCCTGAAACTTTCACGATCAAATTTGCCAAAGAATTGATTTCGTTTTTTAAGCAGATCCTTGTCCATCAGCAATGCCAGTGGTTTTAATACATCAATTTGCTGTGCCACGAGTTTTACAATAGCCATCGTGGGAATAGCAAGCACAATACCTCCGATACCCATCAATTCACCCATGACCACAATTCCGAGCAATGCAAAGAAAGGATTGATGCGAACACTTGAACCCACAATTTTAGGCGTGATAAAATTTCCTTCGAATTGGTTGATGACAATGTACATACCCAGGACGGCCCAGGGTTGCCAGCTATTATCACTGGTCGCCAATGAATACAGAAATGGCAAAGTACCACCTATCGTAACCCCGATATAAGGTATGATGACCAGACACGCTGCCAGGATGCCCCAGAATATGGCATACTTGACACCCAGTAGCATGAGTCCGACACAATTCATCGTCGCCAGGATAATGACAACGGTGAGCATACCGACAAGGTAGCGTTGTATCATGCGGACAGACTCCTCAAGAATGATCCCCAATTCCTCCCGTTTGTCTTTTGAAAACTGAATCATCAGGAAGTCTCGAAGTGCCTCTTTGTACATCAGGATAAATATGATATAAATGAGCGTCAGGAATGCATTGAACAAAAACAGTCCAATATTGGTAATACCGGAACCCACAAACTCTATAGGAGCCTGGAGGATTTTATTCATCATATTGTTGACCGATTCGGGGTCGGAGTGAAGGTTCATAAATGGCATGTGCTTATCACAATATCCAAGAAGGGTTTGAACGCCTACTTTGAGTTGATCCTGAATGGAACTCATGTCCGAAACGATACTGACGAGCTGGTTGCCGAATAAAAAAGCCAGGCTGGAAAATACACCCAGCACCAATAAAATACTGCCCACGATGGAGACAAATTTGCTGGGGATGTGCTTAAATATCCAACCTTCCAGCGGCATGAGCATAAAGCTGAAAAACATCCCAAAGAAGATCGGAAACAGAATTGACTGTCCTGCTAATAACAGATAACCGGTTGCCATAATGACAAAAAGGATATAGGCTAGATTTCTAAACCACTGCATAGTTTTAGTTTACTTTGTATGAATGATGGTGAAATTTACGCATTATCTCGTCACCCGATTTAATGTTCCGGTGGAAAACTGGGACAAGGATAAAGCAGGCCGTCCCACGCTGGATGAACCCTGGATGACACACCGTCTGTGGCTTTTCAGAAAGTATTGCGTCCCCACGATAATCGACCAAACCAGTCATAATTTTCAATGGATTATTTATTGCGACACGAATACCTCATTTATCAAAAAGACCCAAATTGAGGAATCCGTCAGGTCGGTTCCGGGCACACTGATCAGATTAGTCACTCACCACGCAGCAATGATGTCTGACCTTCGCGAACTTATTTCAGGTTCTTCTACCCCCTTTGTGATCACCACCCGACTGGACAATGATGATGGATTGGGGGAGAACCTAATCCAAAATATACAGGATCACTTTAAAGAAGCGGATAAATTAGTATTGAATCCTACAGACGGAATCATTTATGACATCAATGAAAAAGTAATGACCCGTATGCGCAACAGTAAACGGAATCATTACACAAGCTTAATTGAAAAAAATAAAACGGCTGAAGAGCTGCTTACTGTTTTAGGCTTTCCTCATGACAATCCCCCGCCCGGTGTAGTGATTGAAAATATCGCCGGCGATCGGGCATGGTTAAAAATAATTCATGAAAAAAATATTAAGAGCCAGTTAAAAGGGAAGCCAATTTTTGCAAAGAAAAATATCTATTTCAATGGGATCAAGAATAAAGAATTTCACTTTTCGTTTGTCAATACATTGAAATATACATTTCGACGACTAAGGGCAAAATTTTTCGAAAAGAAAAAAATTACTTCTCTTTTATCCTCCAATGATAATTGATCAACACACCGTTAGCAGCAGAAGGTAATTTGCTTGTGGAATAAAAATCTCCCGGAAGCACTTCAATCTCTGCCGCCTGCTGGATAAAATCACTTTTTTGATTGTTGATATTCAACGATGCATTGAAGATGAAATGTCCTTCTCCTAATGGAAATTTAGGGATTTCACATTCCAGTTTTGCTTCACCGGGGCATTGCAAAAAAGTACCATCACTTATTGTATTACTCAGCAGGAACCATTGCTGACCCATTTTGTCAAATACATCTAAACGGATATCGACATTCTGAATAGATTTATCCATCGATTTTAATTCAACTACAATTTTCACAAATTGCCCGCTGTGTATTGTGGGTAAATCTTTACCATCCCTGTCTACAAAACGGATAGCGCTCACAATTGCTTTTCCATTACCCATTCTGTCCCTTCGAAGACCCAGGTCAATATGTTTCAATTCGCTTTTAGCTGTCAGATATGTTTCGATGACACTGTCGATAGGACCCGCTTTTATTAATTTTCCATTATCAAGATAAAGGCCATTGACACAAAGAGATCGAAGCACATCCAGTTGATGACTGACCATGATGATTGTCCTGCCTTCATTCAATTTCTCCGCGATCTTTTGTAAGCTTTTCTTTTTAAATTCCAAATCACCTACACCCAATACTTCATCAAGCAAGAGAATATTCGTATCAAGGTGGGCGGAAATGGAAAAGGCAAGACGCACATACATACCTGATGAATATTGCTTCACCGGCGTATCGAGAAATAATTCAAGACCTGAAAATTCAACGATGCTTTCAAACTTCCGGTCAATTTCCTTTTTGGACATACCATGGATGGCTCCATTGAGATATATATTGTCTCTTCCGGTCAGTTCAGGATGAAAGCCCACGCCGACTTCAAGCAAGGAAGATAAGCTTCCGTTGATGGTGACTTTCCCTTTCGAAGGATAAGTGATGCGGGATAATATTTTTAATAATGTTGATTTTCCGGCTCCATTAGGTCCGATGATACCGACCACATCGCCTTCATTTATACTCAGATTGATATCTTCAAGTGCATTAAAATATTCATGACCTGATTTCAGATTATTCCACCAGAACGTGAGGCTTTGACGCATATCTCCTCGTCTCGATTTACCTCGCTGGTACATTTTCCATAGATGTTCAATGATGATAGCTTCCATGTTCCGGTCTCCGATTATACAATGTCAGCTATATACTTCTCCATCCTTAGAAAATAGATAAGTCCACTGATCAGTAAAATTAAACTGATACCTACTGATGTCATGAATATCTGATAATCCAGTGGAATATTAAAGATGGCATATCTGAATCCATCGATAATGCCTGTAAGTGGATTTAAGCTCAGTATCCATTTATATCCATGAGGTACTATTTTCGTTCCATATGCAATCGGACTTGCAAACATGCCGATCCGTAATAAGATAGGCACGATGTAATGAAAATCCCTGAATCTGATCGTGAGCGCCGCGACCCATATGCCACAACCTAATCCAACAAAAAATACGAGGATGATACAGGGTAACAATAAAAGGATTTGCGTATCCACTTTGTAGTGATAGTAAATCAATAATATAAATAAAAGGACAAGCACGACTACTAATTCAACAAGTCCGCTAATCGCTTTCGACAGAGGGATGACTAAACGTGGGAAATATATTTTCTTGACTAAGGCTTGTGCGCCTACAATCGAAGTTCCGGCTTCGGCTACAACTTTTGAAAAATAATTCCATGCACATAACCCGCTCACTGTAAATAACAAAGGGGGTATGCCCTCCGTATCCACTTTGGCAACGACATTAAAGACAAAGAATAATAAAAGTATGGATACCAGGGGATTGACCACTGCCCACAACATCCCTATCGCTGTCTGGGTATATCGAACCTTGATATCTCTGTAACTCAACATCATGACCAGGTCCCAGCGTTGCCAACATTCCCGGAGTCTGTCAAGGATATTGACGCCTGAATTAGCATCGATGACAAGTGGTTTTTGCATATGCGATGCTAAGATATATATATCCACTTAGACAGGCAGAAGTTGATCACCGGATCACTTCAGGAACCACCGATGGCTTTGAAATTCTGATCGATGACATGGGCCTTTCTATACATAAAAAAGTGATCGTGGAAATTATAATTGTGGCACCCAAAAAGAAATAAATTTTTAAGCCCTCGGGAATATGAAGGATATCTCTTTCTAAAAAATAAATGACCGGCATATGGAACAGATACATACTAAAACTTATAACCCCGATGAAACGTAAAAATGTGGTTTCAAGTAAACGCTTGAAGATACCATCTGTAAAAAGAGCAGCAAATAACATTATAAAACAAAAAACAGCATACAGGATCATCACTTTTCGTCCATTATTACTGGTATCAATACCCATCCAATCACCCAAATAATTTGGATTCATGATGATACAAAATAATAACGCAAACAGACCCGCCATGCCTATTGTTTTATTCCATTTTGAAATGAATGATGACGGTGGCAATCGCAAACTATATATAGCCAGAAAAGTCCCCGTGAGAAATACGGTCAGAAATTTAAGTGTATTAATTTTATTAAACTGAATAAAATAATCAAGCCCCAGTGAAGCAATGCTAATCATTACAAAAAATATCAAAATGTACCTAAGATTCCATTTCATCCAGTAATGACAAAGCAGAAGAATAAACGGAGAGAGAATATAATATTTAAACTCTACAGGAATTGACCAAAATACCCCGTTACCCCGTAATAATGACAAATGCATGAACATATCCTTTGCGTTTCCAATGACGGTTGTTATTCCCATGTCGGTAAGTCCCCAATACAATAACAGCGCAACAATCAAAACCGGAAATATGCGGAGAAATCGTCTTAAAAAATATCGTTTCCAAAAAAAAGTATCCGCACTCCCATTCATCATCACCATAGAAATCTGCCGATCAAGCAGATAAGCTGAGAGGACAAAGAAAAGATATACTCCGCCTTTACCTATACCATTAAATGCAAGCGAAGGATGGAAGTATATAAAATTATTACTCGTGTGTGAAAGAAGCACCATCAGCACAGCCACTCCCCGCAGCCCATCCAAAGCTTTGACATGTTCTTTCTTATTGTCATTTGAAAAGAACCAACTTCGAATTTTTGTCATCACTTTCCTAATGGATGATCACGAGTTTGCCCCAACCCTTTCTGAAAAAAGTATCGTCTCCTGAAGTTCGGTACCGGTCAAAGTCTTTGAGGTTTTCATCCTTCACGATCATTCGGTACAAATAGGTGCCGGCTGCAAGCTGACCACCGGCTTCATCACTTCCATCCCATGTAAAATCGGTCATGTGTGTGCCTACCGTCAATGGACCTATTTCATCCTGAGTGATTTCCCTGACGATTCTGCCGCTTATGGACATGATCTGAATTTTATAATAAGGCGGTGAACCACTACCCGTCAACGTGTACACAAATCGCGTTGATGTACTAAATGGATTTGGATAATTATAAAGATGTGATACTGACTTCGCATTGATCACTTCAAATGTGATGAGGAAATCATTCGCACCGGCGAGATTACCCGACGCATCTTTTGCTTTGATTTGAAGTGTATAAATACCATCTTCAAGCAGGTCTGGCCTCAATTCTACACTCGCTGTATTCTGTCCTGATCCGGGTGCCTGATTAAACTGAACCCAATCTTCAGAAAATGTAATACGCCGTGGCTGCACATCAGATGGAAATGAAAGGAACATCGCAAATGAACTCGTGTCATCCAGACGCAAAAATTCATTTTCATCATGAAGTTGCACAACGATCACCGGCTTAGCAGCGACAAGATCACCATCGAGAATATGATGTCCGTCAAATGTCACATCCAGGACAGGATTAAGTGCATCACCTTCTACATGAAGAGGAAGAATACCTATGTTATTAGAAGCATCCAATTCATTGACCACACTGCCCGGATTGACTTCCATCAGTACCTGGTAATCCCCCGACATCTGATCAGTTGCTTTTTCAAATTGCACGGGTGCACTGGTATGTGCATTCAATTGTGGGATTTTATAGTTTAATTCCTGCGTCGTGTTATTTCCACTGATGATGCGCAGGGAGACAGGTATTGAATCCACATCGTATTGACTTAGATTTTCAACATAAGTACTCAGTGTCATTTTTTGTCCCTGCAGCAGACTATCTGCCACATATACAAAACCTTCATCAGGATTGATGATGAATTCCGGATATCCTTCGTAGTAAACTCTCCAGTAATTGATATCTGATGGCTTGTATGCAGAACTGTCACCGGTCGTCAATGAAAGCCGAATGAATGGATATGCTTTTGCATCAATATCACTTATAGTCTGCACCTGGCTATTCAGATCATGTGAAATCCATAAAGTATCCGTTTGACTTTTGTTTAATGCATAGGCAGACAACACATTCAAGCCTGCAGTATCAACAAGCGTTGAAATCTGATTTTCTATAGAATACCAGCTTGAAGCAGGTCCAATGAGGGTTGATGTATATTTCCCTGATGAAAGCGATGCTCCTCCATCAAAACTTACCGTAATGATATCATCAACAGTTGACGCTATCTGTTCCTCAATAAGTCCCCTGTCTTTTTGAAATAGGATAATGTAAGGCTTGCTCCCTGTTGTCGCCAATGTCCTGATCATGGAAGAAGGAGCCTGATGCTCGATCACCGAAAAAATACTTTTTCCGAAAGTAGCTTCATCGTCTGCCCACTCCTGTGGTTCATAATCCGGAAATAAGGTGTGTTGATAGGTGTAGAAAAAAACATAATATCCTGAAGGAATAATATTTTCAATCAGGTTAAGCATAGCCTGCCTGCTCTGAGGATTCTTAAGATCATAGGCGAATCCCTCCATAGGTATAGTAAGAGGAACTGACCCATAAAGACCGCTGCTGGAATTGATCATATACTTCCCTGTTGTAGAATCTATAGCAACTACAAAACCTGTTACATCAAGAGTTCTAAAGGCAGAGGTAAGTTTCGCATTGAACACACCATCTTCATAAAAAAGAGGTGCTAACCCCAGATCAGTATTGTGAAACCGATTGACCAATCTATAATTTCTCACTTGCCGGCCAAACTTGAAATTCTGTTTAGAACTATCTGCACTTAATCGTACAAGATCATCATCTGTAAATTGATAAAAGTGTGATTGATTCCACCCATTCGGACTACCAGGTTTGTAAATAAATGATCGTTTACTCCACAGGTAAGGATGTTCCGGAGATATACTATCGGTACTCACTCTCCAGTAATAAACACGATCAGGTACATAGCTGTATTGCGGTGACCATTTCAGTGTTGCAGAATGTCCGGGGAATACTTCACGGATTTTTGCAGGGCTGTTAAAAAGTGCAGTTGTGTCAAGCTCCAGAACGATATCCTGATGCTTTGTAAATGAGTTACTACTGGTCGCAACCAATACGGGTGTCACTGTATTGACAATAGCAAAATCCGGAGGATAAACCGCAGAAATAACATTATCAAGGACTACAAATGGAACTCCGATTGTGCCCAGATTATCTTTCAATTCATTATTGTCTTCGGCTTGTGGTGATGGACGTTCATCAATCAAATGATCCGGATCCACAGTGATCAACAATCTGTATGCGCCTGGTTTTTTATTCGTATTCAAAGGCAAATGCAGCGATACGGCTGTCTGAAAAGAAGTGGATTGAATCTGTGCATGACGTACTTCTTTTTCCTGTCCATCAGGCGATTTAATTTTTATCGAATACCCTATTGCATTTGCAATATTCCGTCCGATATTTGAAATGGAAAAATGAAGATCAAAGCTATCCTGTTTTGTATTCAAAACTTTCGGACTTATGAAAACTGAAGCAACATCAACGAGATAATCGGGACCTGGCAAAGGATGAAATCGTATAGCAGGGTCTCCCTGCAAAGTTTGTTGTTCTAATAAATACCTGGAAGGATTGGAGTTGTTGAGATCGATATTTACTGAATTATTGATATTCCTTAATCCGTGTAGAATGGATTCTCCAAGTGTTCCGTCATAACCAAAACCACCGATGTAGTCATACCACGGTTCTGCCCAGTTGTATAAAGCACTTGGGAATTGTGATCCCGAACCTGAAATAAAAGCAATGACACCTTCATCAGCAGGACCAATAAAACGGTCGCTCAGACTTTGTACAGTACCATGCATCTCACCGGCACTGCAACCCATCGCACTGAAGATGGGATAACGACCTTTATTATTCCAGTCAGATGGATCAGGTACATTAAACTCAAATGTACTGGGAGAGGAATGTCCCAGATAATTGATAATCGTACTTCCCTCATGTAAAAGTTTCTCAAGTTGTTTCGATTGAGATTCTCCGATGAAATCTGTAGATTGTTTTTGAAAAAAACTAACCTTGGCCCCGAATTCAGAATTCGTCAATTGATTTCCAAGTTCAGCGAGTTGAAACTTAAATCCACTCTGCTGATCGGCATCCTCGCCACCACCTATGTGAATCACATTTTTTATCCAGGCTTTATCTTCAAGTGTTTGATCACCATTGACTGACTGATCATATTCTTTGATTTTATTCAGATAGGTATTTATGGCGGCACTGTTTGTAATACCCAGTCGGCCGATCGGGTATCTAGCTAAAATATTCCAATTGGTAGCTGTCAACAGTTGATCAGAACCAGGTCGGCCAAATGTGGGTACAAAGAAGAATGATTCCCACCCTGTTCCTGCATATCTTGATTTGTTGTACTCAATGGCGCGTCCGATGATAAAAAACATTTTAGCAGAAGACCAATGACGGTGAATGAATTCTACAAAATTGCGGACCGCCTGCGGATGCTGTTCAACACCATATCCAAACTGATCATACAGGTCAAGTATTGAATAGGCTTTCGCACGATATGATCCGCCTTCGGGTGAACTTCGGTATTGAACATATTCACTTCCCGTTCCGATCGACATAAGATCAGGATGTGTGATGATGATGTATTCCGTATTGTCCGCAGAAAAATCAACGAACTGTTTTTGTTCCAATTGAGTGATGAACTTGATGCCTCCTGAAGGATCAGTGATATCAAGCCTCCTATTCGTAAATGTTTCGGGCCATACAAATTCAATCTGCTCCAGACCATTGACTGCTGCTAACATCCTTTCTTTCCCATCATGACTATAGACGACAGGTTGTATGCCCTGATGAGGAAATCCATTTAAAATCAAATGTTGGACACCGGGTTGGCCATTCAGTAGTATAGAAGATTGTGGAAATCCCGCTAATGTTGTTGGTTGCGGGTAAGTCAATTCAATACTCACCAAAGAATGCCGGCCTCCGGTGATGAGTTCCGTTATTTTTAGTTGATTGTTATCCGACAACAAACTGACAGGAATGATATACGTTGAATCTTTGATTTGAATATCCACGGCTTTAAGGGTGTCCAAAACCTGATCATTCAAAGAAATCACAAAAACATGAGCATTCAGATTGGCAGAAACAAAACGAATATGAATAGTAGCATCGGGGCCTCCGATGAATCTATTCAATGATGGAATCTGAGCAGTGCTGTTGTTTTCAGGCCCCTTACAAAAACCCTCACCATGCAGATAACTTGAATACGAGACTGTGCCGCCACCACTTACGGGATTGTATGGATCATTAAATGCATCGGAGTAGCTGATGGCTTCGGTGTGCATAAAAAATGGTGAAGCTGCTGGAGGATTAGTAAGATCATTGTTTAAATTATTGACCCGCAACGGAACATCATCACCCTCATATGCGAGAAAGTAAACATTGTCATCTGTATACATGCTATGATCCGGATGCAGCATATCACTATCCGGATGAGCAAACAAATACCGATCAAGTTCTCCCCTGTTTCTGTATCCAAAAAATTCAATAAAATCTGCATCACCAAACTGACCATCCGTGCTGACAAAGAGCGGAACCTGTTTTCCTTTATTGTATATTCTGAAATTTACACCAGTTGCACTTGCGTCCGAGATTCCGGCGGATTGCAATACTGAATGAGAGATCCGGTACACTCCATCCTGATCAATTGAAAACTTGTAATATTTCTGCCCATAGCGGATCCATTCATTACCGACAAGGGTATCCTGGCCCACGATCATCTGACCAAAGGAAAATGGTAAAGAAATACATAGAAGGAGAAGAGTAAAGAATGCTCTGTGTTCCATCATAGCTATAGGGTTTGTGTCAGTAGTTATGCTATCAAAGTTAAGGAATTCAGGGGTAAAGACACCTATATCCCTTGTTGATGCTATTTCACGTCAAATCACCCGTTGATAAAGGCTAAAACCTCGTTTTTCAATGTTTCGGGCTGATCGGCATGAACCCAGTGACCTGCATTGGGAATCGTCGATAGGCGTGCTTGTGGAAAGAGAGCTAAAATCGCAGGCCAGTCTTCATCCCTGATGGAATTGGACATTTGTCCGCGGATGAATAATACAGGCTTGTCAAAGATGTCTGATGTGACTATACCCTCCATAAGTTTATCATAATTGGCAATCAGGACAGGCATATTTGCCTTCCACTCAAAACCACCTTCAGGCTTTCTGGATAAGTTTTTCAAAAGGAATTGAATGGTTGCCTGATCATCACCAAGTTTTTTGGCAAGCAATTCTTCTGCTTCCGAGCGGTTTTTCAGGGCGGGAGGATCTACTGATTCTATCGCTTCGATTTCTGCTGCGTGATGGATTGGATATTCATTTGGTGAAATGTCCACTACAATGAGTTTATCTACTTTTTCGGGATGAGTCAATGCAAATAACATGGCTACTTTTCCGCCCATAGAATGACCCATCAGGTACGAATGTTCAATATGAAGATCATTCATAAGTTCAAGCACATCTTTTGCCATCACCTCATAATTCATTTCATCATCATGTGGTGAGCGACCATGATTGCGCAGATCCACGAGGATACATTGATATTTGTCATCCAGCATTCTTGCTATTGTTCGCCAGTTGTCCAGCATCCCGAATAAGCCATGCAGGATGATGAGCGGCGGTCCTGAGCCGGTGATTTTATAGTTTAATTTCAATTGTGAGTGGTGAATAGTGAATAGTGAATTGTTCGTTTGGAATTGTTCGTGTCATGAGTCCGGTATCCGGCATACTTCGACTTGCAATACTCAGCCTTTTGCGACAGCTCAGTAACCGTCCTTTTATCCGGCATCCTTTTTAATAATCAAATCCTTTTTTCTCTATCCACTCCTGAATCAATTCCTCTTCAAATCCTCTGCTCAACGCAAACATCATGATTCGTCTGGCATCATCCATGGGGTTATTTGATTTTACTTCTTTATATTTTTTCTCAAGCAATTCATTCAGTCCCTGCAAATATTCTTCCTCAGTAATGATTGATAATGTTGCATGAATGATAGCAGGATCAATATTTTTTTGTTGAAGAGCATTTTCAATTTTGAGTCGTCCCCATTTGTCCAGGTTCCATTTCTCAGTAACATAACTTTTGGCATAACGTTGATCATCCAGGAATTTTTCAGTGCGGAGTTTTGCAAGGATAATCTCTGTTTCATCCGGAGGAACGCCCCAGGAGGTCAGCTTTGAAAGGACATCGTGAGTGGATCGTTCGGTGTCGGAACAATATTTGGCTATGCGTTCCAAAATACTTTGATTCATTCTGCCAAAGATTAAAAATATTTCTACTTTTTTAGTACATCCTAGTTCTGTATAACTGGTTCTTTGTAAAAAATAGTTTTTTAAATTTTAATCCATTTTTCTGACCGGGTACGGCCATGACTATCAGTTTTGATCAAAATGTATTCCCCCGACGGATAAATATTTACTTCTGTTACAACTGTTGTACTACCCTGACTGCAGGTAAAATTAGTCATGGTTTTACCCTGAATATCGGTGATCAAATATTCTATCATTTCATCTTCTTGCTGATACACATATAACACATCGGTTGCAGGGTTTGGATATAGGCGAATAGGATCAGGTAGTGTTGGATCATCAGTCTTCACGATATTCTGGCAGCCGGGTACAGCGCATCCATATTCATCTACATAAAGCACCCAGGTATAAATTTCTGTCTTACCAGGACTTAGAAGTTCCTTATTTGCTTCACCGGACAATAAATATCCTCCCTCAGGATGTGGAATTATATCATGGAATTCCGATATACTGAATAAGAAATCCGATTTATAATACCACCTTGACCACAGACTGTCTCCTTCATTTGAGATTTTAGATATCAGGGCTTCAAATCTTAGATTCTCACCTTTTTCGTTATAATTCAATCCGCTGTAATAGATAGAATCATTGAAATTCGTTTGTGCGCCTGCTGCAATATAACCGTCTCCTTGATTGGAAGTAATTAAACAATTGAAGGTATAATGAATATCGATGTAAGAATTTCTACCCATTGGTCTTTGCCAGAGAAATTTACCGGTTGAATCAACTTTGTAGATTGTTGGTCTCCATTCATCATAATAATTAAATCCAACTTTATATTTGCGGCCAATGCAATTTGTACTCACAACTGATCCATCTTGATTAACCACTAAATCTTTTCCTGCTATTTCCCATGGCTCATCATTTGATATATACCGTTTTACCTCATTGAAATTTCTGTCCAACCATACGATAGTTGCATGAGATACAAAGTCAAGCTTCCATGGGTCTCCTTTTCTAATATACCCTCCCAAAACATATCCGTTTGGCAAAACACGCACATTCGTTATTTCCTGATCAAAATCAAAATAGCGATTAAAATAATATTTTAGACTTCCGTTAAACCTATTAAATAGAGTTAATTGTGTAATGTTTTGATTGTGGTTAAATAATACAGAGCTATTTATCAATAGGTGAATAGAATCAATCTGATGTATAGAGTATGAATATGGTGGAATATTATTATCAAATTGATTTAATATCTCATAACGATGGATTATTTCACCCGTGTTGATGTTAAATTGAACAATTTGAATAGGAGTAGTGCCAACAAATACAGTATACGCCAAAGAGTTAATTAAAATACAATTAAGATCGTAATAAAATCTTTCTTCATTTTGATCCAAAGTGAATTTAGAAAAATTAATGCTTCCATCATAATTATAGGAAGTAAAAATAGATCCTAGGGAGTTCCATGGCACCGTATCAGTTCCATGACCAATAACAAAGAAACCATCCTTAGTCCCGACAATCATATCTCCAAATGATTGATGGCTTACCAGAGGATAGAGGGAATCTATTCTTGTTTGACTAATACAAGCAATTAAGTTTGTAAGAGAAAATAAATTAATCAGGATAAGTTTAAGCATGTTAAATCACCAAATTGCGTATCGAAAAATAATTAATATTTCTTAATAATATGGTTAAATTTTAATCCACTTTTCTGACCGGGTGCGGCCATGACTATCTGTTTTGATCAAAATGTATTCCCCAGGTGGATAACTGCCAATTTCTGTAACAACCGTTGTACTACCCTGAGTGCAACTAAAACTCGTCATTGCTTTACCTTCAATATCGGTAATCATATATCTGATCATTTCATCTTCCTGCTGATACACATATAACACATCGGTTGCAGGGTTTGGATATAGGCGAATAGGATCAGGTAGTGTTGGATCATCTGTCTTCACAATATTCTGGCAGCCGGGTACAGCACATCCATATTCATCTACATAAAGGACCCAAGTGTATATTGAAATTCCTTCTGGTTGGATAGGTCCTTTGTTAGCATAACCAGACAATAAATATCCACCATCAGGATGAGGAATCATATCATAAAATTCAGATCTGCTAAACAAAAAATCCGCTTTATAATACCATCTTGACCAAAGGCTATCACCTTCGTTTGATACTTTGGCAATCAATGCCTCAAATCTCAGGTTCTCCCCCTTTTCATTATAATTAGCTCCACTGTAATATATTGAATCGCTAAAATTGGGTTGTCCCCCAGCCGCAATAAAACCATCTCCCGAATTAGTGGGCAGCATACATCTAAATATAAAGTGATCGTCTATAAATAAATCTCTTCCCATTGGCCTTTGCCATAAAAAATGCCCGGTAGAATCCACTTTGTATATAGAGGGTCTCCATTCATCAAAAAAATAAATCCCTACCTGATATTTTCGTCCGATACAATTTGTGCTAACTACCGATCCGTCCGGATTAACCACCAAATCTGTTCCAAAAATTTCCCATGGCTCATCATTTGATATATATCGTTTGACCTCATTGAAATTTCTGTCCAACCATACGATAGTTGCATGAGATACAAAGTCAAGCTTCCATGGGTCTCCTTTTCTGATATATCCATTTAATACATAACCCTTCTGAGTTACTATTACATTGGTTAAATGTTGTTCATAGCTTGAATAGGCGTTAAAATGATATGTCATATTATCATTCTGACGATTTAGGATTGACAATTGTGTTACATATTGATTTTCATTATTCAGACTCGAACTGACAACAATTAAATTATTGGAATCAATCTTTTGAATAGCGAAAGGAAATGTCGGATCACTTCCCCCTGTTGCATTTATGATTTCCGTTCTGTGCACTATAGTTCCTGAGGATAAATCAAATTGTAGAATTTGAATTGGTTTTGAACCTACAAAAGTCGTGTAAGAAAAACTATCAAAAACAACTGCATTAAGATTATCATAAAATTTCTGTTTGTTCCGATCAAGAGTATATTTAGAAAAATTAATTGTTCCATCATAATTCATTGACGTAAAAATGGAACCATATACATTCCAAGGAACCGTATCGGTTCCTTGACCTATTAAAATAAATCCATCATCGGTCCTATTAATCATATTACCAAAAGATTGGATTTTGAGCAGATCATACAGGGAGTCTATCCTTGTCTGTCCATTACAAATAATTAAACTCGTAAAAGAAATTAATATGATAAGAATAAGTTTATACATGAAGTTAAAAAAATGTGAGTAAAAGTCAGGAGTCATCATAAACTGATGACTCCTGATAAGGAATTGCTTATTTAATAAATCGTGATATAAACAGGTTATTCCCACCATCATTCAGCGCTATGACATAAACTCCCGGGGGAAATGCCCCAGTCTTAATCATTATATGACCATCATTTTCAGCATCCAGTGTTTGGGTCGTCATTATCCTTCCTTCCATATTAGCTACAGTAATTTTGCCATAGAATGTTCCTTCAGGAAGATCAATTTCAATCAGGTCATTTGCAGGATTTGGCCATGAAGATAATTCTTCTGGCTGAATTGGATTTTGAACTCCCGGGTCAACAACCTCAAATTCCTGCACTTCGTTGGAAAAATCAAATCCGTAGAAATACACCAGCAATGCCCGGGCCTGATTCATTCCAATGTCGATCCCATCATTTGCAATCTTTTCTACTGTGTCGATTTCTTCTTCAGAAAGTTGGCTCTCAATGCGATCATCATTATAGACATTCACTAACATGTTAGTTAATGCAAGAATATCATCCAAATCCAGACTTTCTTTAGGATTTAATGTCATTCTATTGGAGATAGATTCAAGTGCAGAAATGCCAGTAGTAAAATCCCCCTGATCGATCCACGTTTGAGCTATTGAAACTTCTGAGCGAAAATCATCTCTTAGGTTAATAGCGGTCCTTAAATCGTTATAGATCAAACTGTCCTGAATCAAAACAAAACTTATGGCGTAAGAAATGTTCATCGCCTTATCCAATTCCAACAATTCTAAATCAGCAGATAGTTCTGTGATTTGCTGTTTTGTAAGATTAGGCTGATCCAGTTCATCTTCCTTATCTTCAATTTCGGCAGAAATATCTGAGTCATAGGTTATATAATTTGCGAGATTATCATTTTCAAATGGATCCTGAAATAGTCCGAAATGCTCACATCCAATCGAACTCGTTGCATCCGTTGGTTTAACATTGGTAGTAATATAGATCGGATTCTCTTGGTCTGCACCGGACTTACGAAAATAAAATACATTGTATTCGATACCAGTAGCACTAAAGTCACTAGCCGACTCGACACCCGTATGCGAGAATGTATTTCCTGCAGGTTTAAACATATTTCCATGTCTGGGAGCAATACCATTTGTAGTTTTAAAATCAAAGTCCCTGTTCCCTTCATTTTTATTGCATAAAAACATTAATCCTCTCGCTTCAGTTCCTGCTCTTTCAGCATCAACCCCAATATCAAGATCAGTAAAATCAGATTCACCTATAACAAGATTTTCACCCACGGTATTATCAACATGAATACCCGTAGAATAGACCGAGGTATTTGTACTTGAAAATTTGTTATCATGTAATTGAACAGACCGAGACAGTGATGTATATATTCCCCAACAGGTAGATGAGATATCGTCATTTGAAATATCAAATTCATTGTCATAAGCAAATGTTTTCCAGAAATCTTCAGAAAAAATACCGTACTTATTACCTATGAATTCTGAACCTCGCACAAGAGTAAGTTTGGTATCCTGGCTTTGAGAAGCATTCACTCCTTTAGTCCAATTCTCAAATCTCGACTTCACCGAACCCGGGCCCGCAGTTACCAGAATCTGACCGTCATAAGATGAAATGGCTTGTCTCGATATAGAGCTTACCAAAACAGGTTCAAACAGAAACTGACAACCTCTAAACCAAGTGGCGTAAGAGTGTAGTGATTGAACTTGTGGATAATAAGAAGACCCTAAATAATTCTCATCAATGATAAAATCACAGAGTGTGAATCTTGCAGGTCCTGAAGTTGATTGAGTATTGTTCAAGCTAAGTCTATTATTTCTAAAAGTACAATCATCAATGAGGAGCCACTGTGGACCGATGCCATCAAAATATATAGCCTGGTCAGCATGCTCTATCACAGCATGATTGCTCGTTTCCAAAAACCCTCTTTGATCACCATCTCTCTTTATCATAATTCCGTTCCAGAATTTAGAATTGGCGCTCGAACAGGTATTTTCATATGAACTTAATGTCAATGTTCCACCATCTATTGAGAGATATGCCCCTTTTTCAACAATTAATCCGCATCCGGGTGCAAATCCCACATTAGTAGAAATCGTCAGATTACCTTCGATTCTAACATCATGATTAAAAAACAAAGGAGTAGTCCATTCTTCAGTGCCGATTACTAATTTAATTTGAGAAAATGGAGAAACAACTTCTGCAAGTTCCTCAGAAAAAACAAGCATATCCCTTATTCGTTCATTTTGTTTTGGCGTTAATTCTCTTGGACAATGATTGTAGGACATAATGTTCACCGGTAAAACATTATTAGGGTCTATATAGGGATTACCAAGATAATCCAGAATAGAAGTTGGATTGGTAAATGTGCAATTTGGTCCATCAAAATTGTAACAATTAACATCAGCTGGTGTATCTGTAATTCTATCTCCTGCTGTGCTGCTATTACTACCTGGTACCAATACACTCATTACGATTGTTGGAGCGTATTCAGAAATGGCTTGAGGTGGACAAAATGAATTCTGGTGTGTATGAAAAAGGCCAAGAGCATGACCTAATTCATGAGCCAGTATATCAAGCCGGTCTATTCGTGCAAAAAAGTTCTTTGCACCGACGTCTTCAGCTTCGCCAATCAATGATGAGTTAGATGAAAGTAAATAACCATTCATACCATCATCCAGGCTATTCGTCTCCCATTGGCTCTTAAGATATGGGAGATCAGTAAAACAAGTGCTACACTTAAAGTCGCGTACACAATAATCAAAATAAATATGCCATGGGTTGTACACATCATCCAGGAAATCAATTTGCTCCTGCAGATTAAGCGCACTCAATCCGCCAGACCCATCATCATTTCTGACGACATGAAGATATAGCCTGATTACAATTGGATCATCATAGGTGCCGCTTGCCATACCAACCATATCATTATTGTCATACGTAGCTGTTGGGGTTGTTAAGCAGTTGATCTGGCTCTTGCTATCAAGCGCAAAAATTGCAAATAAGCATGTCAGTAGCAGATTAAAAAGATAAATCTTTTTAATGTATGACCTCCGGAACACAGACTTAATTTTAATTTGTTTTCTACAATCCTGTGAAGGATGGATAATAAGGGGGAAATGTGGTGTTAAATTTTTCATGATATAGTGTTTAAATGTGAAAAATCTTGTCTTAGGGGAAGACAATAAGAGAAATTAACAACCAAGCCTTCATCAAACTTGAAGGTTAAATCCCTTTGAGAGTTGTATGCAAAAAAATCTAAGTTGCGGTAAAGGTGGGAGGCTATTTTGACGACACTACTAAATATGGAGGATTTTCAGTATTCGTCAATTTGTGTTACAAAAGCAAACTTATTCTTCTTGTAAATGTATTAGGGTATTCACTGAATTTTATGAACGTCAAATCGAAATTATTTCTCCCTCTTCTAATGTTTTTATTAAATCATTTGTATTCGCAACACTTATCACTAAAAAATATCCCCCGCCCCCAGCACCACACAATTTTACATACACACCAGGTTTATTCACCAATTCATCCCATCGCTTTTGAATATGATCAGGAATCATTTCAGTGAAATACTCACGTTGAAACTGACTGATGATGCTTAAACATTCTTCCAGCATTTTATTTTCTCCTCCCAAATAAAAATGAATGGCATGCTCCACCAGTGGGATAAATTGCCTTTGTATTTTTTCCGCAAACGAAGGATCCAGTAATTTATTTTTATACTGTTGCACTAAAGGACCTGTCTCTCTACCCAGGCCACTGTCCAGTAAATAAATTTTATATCCTTCAGGCCAACCCGGATCAACTACAGCGTGATATCGGCCATCCTCATCTTTATACACTGCCTTACGCGTGTAAGAAATTAATGGGTCTAAACCCGAACTCGCTCCATGAAAAAAACATTCCATTCGTGCCATTGTCGCATGAATGACATTAATATCTTCATCCGCTTTGAAATACCGGTCATATATCGCAGCTACATAAGCCCCCGAACTACCGATACCATATCCCTGCGGAATGGTTGATTCGAAATTCCAACCATCTTCAATATCAGAGATGATACTTTGTACGGTGTCCTGATTTATTAAACCCTCATTCGTTAACCAGGCGACATATCTGTTCAATACATCACTCAATGATGGATCTTGAATTGTTCCTTTTATCCACTTACCCTGGTATGCATTCAATGGCACAGCTAATGCCTGCGATCCATTCAGAACGGTATATTCTCCGAAGAGTAAAAGCTTGGCCGGATAATATTCATGGAGTACGGACATCGTTTAATATTGATCTAAAAACGGTTTCCAATCCGTATCGTAGACGGGTGCGATATGCATGATGTTTTCCATAAAAGAGGTGATGGGTGTCCATACAGATTCAAGATGCGTGTTGAAGAGAGATGAACCAATAATATGCGTACCGGCATCCGGCAGTGCAATTTCTTTTTTCTGATCCATCGGTGTTCCAATTTCTGCAAACATGTCTTTCATTCGCTTTACAGACACTGTTTTATCCTGATGATCGTCATCCTGGTAATAGTACAGCATCAGCAAGGGTTCATCAACTTTTGCAAAAGTAGATTTTGTCATCGTGGCATTGATCAGCGCTTTCAATCTTGTCAACTCTTCAATACGATAATGTGTATACCAGTATTGTTGCGCAGGCCCCGGAGCTTTCCATCCATAATATTCAGAGCCCATGATTTTTCTTGCTATTTGCAAACCCCAATGGCCTGCAAGCATTGATGAACGCGGATCATAGATATCCACATTAGGCGACATCATGATATGACCGACCACAAGATCAGGATATCTCGATGATAAGTACAGATCGAAAATACTTCCAGTCGAACAGGACAACACAATCACTTTCTCTCCAATCGCTTTCCCAACTTCTATTGCATCAAGTGCAGATTGCATCCATTCTTCATCATTGATATTCAGCAACTGATTTTCGCCTTTCAAACCATGCTCGGACAAACGGGAGAGATACATATTACAACCATAGCGATGCGCCAGAGCTTCATGAATCGGATCACCTTCTTCCTGACTTGCCGCATTGCCATGCAGATAGACGATGCTGTAAGGTGTTTTTTCATACGGCTTCTCCCAGATTATTCTCGCTTCATTATCCGGTTTCAAAGGGACCGAAGCTTCTGCATTCTTAATACTGTCTTCCAGCAGATGCAGATCAGAATTGAAAGTTGAGCGGTGTAATTTTGAGAAATCAGGTGTTGGCGCTTTAGGTCCCAATAAATAAATCAAAGCGAGACCACCTATGAGGATAGCTGTGATGAGGGGCCATTTACGTTTAGCCACAGGTTTGCCCTCGGTTTTGCCCCTATGTTTCGACCTGCTTAACATATCCTCATGCTACAGCTCAACAACCATCCCATATGCTTCGACCTGCTTATGCTCAAGCGTGTGCTACAGCTCAGCATCCAGGGGGCTTTTGATTTATCCTGTTTATTAGTTATCATAATTTCTTAAACGTTCACACAGTTTATCGCAACACACAGATTTTAGTTTCGTACCTACGGCACGAGATATGATTTTTCTTACCTGGGTTACCAACCTTTAGCCCCTCCGGGGCATCGTATCATCATCATATTGTCACATCATCACATTGTCACATTACCATATCATCACATTGTCACATCACCACATTGCCTCATTATCACATTGTCTCATCATCACATTGTCACATTACCACATCATCATCAGATTGCCTCATCATCAGATCATCAGATTGTCACATTACCACATTGTCACATCCCTCCTTCGCCTTCGCCTCCTTTCTAAAGATCCTTATGTCTCTCCCAATAATTCTGATCTTCTATCTCCGACATGATCTGAAGATAATGGTCATAGCGCAATGAAGATACAGTCCCGGCTTCTATAGCCGCTTTGACAGCACATCCCGGTTCTTCCTTATGCAGACAATTAGGGAAACGACAATTTTTTGATACAACAAAAAACTCTCTGAAATTATGAGCTACATCAAGGGGTTCGAGATTATTGTAAGACAACATCTTGATTCCTGGCGTATCAATGATATTACCCCCAAACGTCAATGGATGCATCTCTGCAAATGTAGTCGTATGCTGTCCCTTGCCTGAATAATCAGAAATTTCATCCGTCTTAAGACTTAATCCCGGTTCTATCGAATTGATAAGCGTTGATTTGCCAACACCGGATTGGCCTGCAACGAGAGAAGTTTTATTTTGGAGAATAGATTTCAATTCATCGAGACCTTCACCTGTGATCGCAGAACAACTGATCACATGATATCCGATATCTTCGTAAAGTATTTTAAGTCCACCAAATATTTCTTCTTCTTCCTCAGTGAAAAGATCATTCTTGTTGACAACGATGACGACAGGAATATTATGTGGCTCTGTCATTAATAAAAATCGATCGATAAAACCAATCTTCAACATCGGACTTACTATCGTAGTGACGAGAATCGCCTGATCAACATTGGCAGCTAAAAGATGGAGATCATGTTTTTTACGCGGCGATTGTCTGACGATGTAATTTGCACGCGGTAGTATTTCAGTTATCAATCCCTTCGTCGTTTCTCCTGCATCATATTGCACAGTCACACGATCTCCCACACCGACCGGATTAGTCGTCTTGATATCTTCCATGCGAAGCTTGCCTGCCATGCGTGAAGGAAGAATTGAATTGTCGGCCAGTCTGATTTCATGCCAACTGCCAGTCACTTTCACCACTACTCCTTCCATCTAAAATCGTTGAACAGGTATGAAGAATTCAAACACATTGGATTGACGATTTCCACCGGATAATAGTTTCGAATATCGAAGCCCAATCGAAAAAGGTGGTAATTGAAAATCCACAATAACTTCTGCACCCAAACTTCGCATCCATTTAGCTCGCGCATTTTTATCATCTGAATAAGCGACATCATAAAATGGTTGCAGCCTGACGCGACGAGAGTACAAAATACTTCCCAAACCAAAGTCAGGATACCACACCGGAAAACCATAGGTCAAACCGAGACGATATTCCTTCGTGCCGTTTAATTGATCATAACCTCTTGCACCTGCAAAGGGCGTACTCAATAGTATGGTATTTGCGCTAATCTTCTGCGATAAATACTCACCGATCACATTGAAATAATGAGATGGCTGAATCCCCGGCAAAATAAAATCAGTACTCATATAAAGATATTTTACCGGCTCTCCTGATACCTTCGAGTAGCTAAGGTCAAAGCGCTGAGCCCATGAGGGCATAGCCTGTCGGTAAGCCATATTTCGGCTGTTGATTAATACAATCCGGTGCGAAATATAATTATAGGACAAATCAGAAATACCAGCAATCTCCGGCCGAATACGGCTAAACCCTTTGTGATACGTGGACGAAAGATTAACAATTCTCTGATAAGGCCCGACACTATACGTCAGTGGCAACAAAAGTCCTGCATGAATATGATCATTACTTATCCTGAATCTCTGCCCCGCTGTATTCGTAGCTCTTCTTGCCGACTGATCTACTCCAACCGATATAACAGGATAAAACATACCTAATCTAACATCAGCATACGGCCCACCAGCCTTGGAATTGCGATTGTACTCGTATCCTGCAGCAATTGATAGATTATTAAGCACATTATTCGATCGGACCTCAGCTTGCCAACTGGGGTCATCGGCAACCAGCGTGAGACTATGGAAATTGACAGCATCTTTCCACATTGAATAATCACTTATAGTATAGGAACTTGATTTCTCAACATCTGCTAATAAATCCGTGACCGCACCCTCCATGGCTTTCACTCCATTATCCAGGCCTGTTAGTTTCCAATCCTTTCCCGGACGTCCATTGACGCGTACAAGTTTTCTTCCGTTCAGATGATATTCCGAACATATAATCGTCCCGGTAGTCGGATCCCATGCCGGATCATAGTGTGCAAAGTTCCCGCTGGTCACTCTGTAGAATATTCCTTCTGTTCTATCTACTGCATATACCTGATCCAGTGTATCCAGATTAGTCGTTAAAAAAATCCATTGGTCATGAAGAAATGGTTTCCCCAAAATGGTAAAGCTAAAATGCGTAATGGGGGTAATATTTCCTGTAGCTATATCCTGGCTGATGATAGCCATTCGCCCATCTCTGTCTCGTGCTATAGCCAATATGGATATTTCATCCTGATCCCAGATCGGATATTCAAGATATAGATTGTCGCCATTAGGTAAAGTACCCAGCAATCCACCTGTCTTTGCGTCATAAATCTGAATGTTATAATGATCATCCTCATCAACATGCAGTGTCGCTATCCGTCGTCCTTTCGGTCCAAATGAAGGTGTGAAAAATCCTTTTTTCGGCTGGATGGTAATTTTGCGTCCAGATCTTTCATCAAAGACCACCAGGACATTTTTATCTTTTCTGATCCATCGCGGATCAAATCTCAATTCAGTCCAGACAAGCCGGTGATTATGATGATCAAAGTATGGATCCTGTTGCAAACCCACACTTTGTACTTTTCGTTTCTTACCTAACGAGTCAATTTTATATATGGCCGTTGTCCGGTCAAACGTTTTGATCGACGTATAGATCGTTCCATCTTCATCAACGTCAGCATAAGCCATATCGAAATAATCGTTTTGCAGATCCTCTTTTTTTAAGGCGATGGCAGGATAGTCAATATCGTCCGTTTGACTGTCTTTCCAGTTTTGTGCATACCATTTCATCGCGTCTTCATAAAAATACTTTGTTCGTTTCCCGTAATGCCTGAGAAGAGGCTCCGAAAAAGGATGAAAGATATTTTTGAATGAAGCAGCTTCCTGCAAAATCGTATCCCATGTCTGTTCGCCAAAAACATGATTGCCATATTGAATCAGCAGATAACCCAAAGCGTAGTGATCGGGTGTAAAATATTTATAAGAACCATTGCGAATTTTATAATATTCCCAGGTGGTTCCTTCTTTTAATTTTTCGCGGAAAGGCAAGGTAAAACTACTGAGCCGGCCACGTCCTTGTTCGGTCCATTTTGATTCGGCCATCACTGCATCTCCTTCCCTGAACCAGTTTGGAACGGACAACGCATACATGCCTGAAAAAGCAAGTTCGCCGAAAAACTTTTTAATGGTGTGACTGACACCTGTATTAGCCGCATTGAGTTGTAATACATGTCTGTATTCATGAATGGCAAGTAAATCGTGCCAGGGCAATGAGCCAAGTGAAAAAGGATTTTCGAATGGTTGCAGATAAAACTCCGAAACATATGGTGCCAGTCCGACATAGCCATTGGATATGTTTGTTTGTGTCTGCAGAATGACTGAAATGGGTTTGTACCGGCCTTTCGTATTAATGGGATCAGAGGCAGCAAGTTTTAACATCACGGATGCAATTCGTGTGGCCAATCTTTCTTCGCCCGTTCGAAAAATAATCCGAAGACTGTCATTGTGGATTTCATGCCATTTCACATTGGGAGGCAACAGACCTATTCGCTGGGCTGAAGAAATAACGGCCCATAAAATCATTATTCCCGCAGTCAGCAAAATCCGGATTTCCTTAAACATTCAAGGCTATATTATGCTCATGAATAGTAGCCGCAATGTCGATCATCAATGAAGGGTCGTGTTCGAATGCATTACCGATGACGATGACATCAGCTCCTGCTTCAAGATTCTCTTTTACTTTTTCTGCAGATCTAATCCCACCGCCTACAATGATCGGGATCGAAATCGCACCTCTCACTGCAGCGATCATATCTGACGGAATAGGTTTAATCGCCCCACTACCTGCATCCATAAATATCAAACGCAACCCGAGCATCTCCGCAGCGAGTGCAGTACAAACAGCAATATCTGATTTATGGGCAGGAATCGGTGATGTATTGCTCATGTATAAAACGGTAGTCCCTACACCACCATCTATAAGCATATAACCCGTAGGTAAAACTTCCAATGGACTCAACTTAAGATATGGCGCGGCGATGACGTGTTGGCCAATCAACAAATCCGGATTTCTGCCCGAAACCAATGAAAGAAACAGTATCGCATCCGCGTGATAACTCAACTGATATGAATTGCCGGGAAAAAGGATGAGTGGGATCGGGCATCGCTTGCGGATCATCTCAAGACACTGATCCAGTTGACTATTCACTAACAGACTGCCACCGATAAAAAAGTAATCCACTTTACAACGAATGGACAGATCGATGATCTGATCAAGCTTCCCCATCCGCATTTGATCCGGGTCAATCAGGACGGCCAGCTTCTTCTTCCCCAGTTGCCTGGCGATGACGAGGTCAGTATAGATTTGATTCCGGCCGGTTTCCATTGTTCAAAGATAAAAACTAGTAGGAAAGCAGGTGAAGGCGGAGGCTAAGGCTAAGGAAGAGGCAAATGGACAGAGGGTTTTGGAATTTCACTAAGGCAGGGGCAAGCGCTGCCTCTACATTGTCTTCGATGTTTGCAGTAAAGAAAAGTTGATTCTCGGCAAGGCAGGGGCAAGCCCTGCCTCTACTTTGTCATTTTTATTTTGAGAAAAGGAAATACTGACTTTCAACAAGGCAGGGGCAAGCCCTGCCTCTACTTTGTCTCTCGAGATTTGAGGAAAAAAGAGTTTTAGGATAGTTGGGGCATTGTAGATGCAGGGCTTGCCCCTGCATTTCGAAAAACTAAAGTT
>JBBSAQ010000035.1:0-44538 GCA_038252065.1 Chitinophagales bacterium | reverse complement strand
TTCCACTTATAAATACGTGAATTATCAGGGTGTTATGACATCGTGGGAGCACGAATAGTGGGGGGGGCACTGAGGGACCCCGCAAAACAGAGACCGCTGGCAAGGTGTTTTAGAAAATTAATTAAATTAATGTTTATAATTTAAAAAATTCCTGGGGGCACTTTGTGTTGTCCGCTTTTTTTGGTGCCCCACAATTTGGGGTGCCACGATGTCATAACACCCTGATAATTCACGTATTTATAAGTGGAAGGGTGGTGCAAAAAAGAGACCCAAATATGGCCTCATAAAAAAGCACAATTCTGTTCATTTTTCGGAATCGGGACCATCCATTCCATCCTGGTAGCTCAAGCCCAAAACCGTAATAATAATAAACAACATTGTCCCAAACTCGGTGTCCAAAGGATGCTCGACCAGCATCGAGAGAATCTGCATGATATAAAGAACAGGCATCAAAGGAGGACGCCAGAAAAACCGGAAGGTCATCGGGTAGATTAAAGTGAACAGAAAAACGGACAGTCCGAATAATCCAAATTCGCAGAATATATTGATGAACTGATTGTGTGGCCTTGTATAATCTTCTCTTTTTAATTCTTCTTTATAATATGTCTGCAAATCAGATCTGAATTTGCCAGTACCCGTACCAAAAAATGGATGCTGATTACCAATTGCGATTCCGGCATGCCAGGAGTCCCATCGTTCAGAATCGGAATAGTCATTACCCTGATCTTGTTTGAATTTTCCAAAATCATATAAAGTATAATCGACTTTAAGCTGAAAACCTGGAAGGACTTTATAGGCAACAACCGGTGCAATCAGGATACTTGCTATTATGGCAGCTTGTTTCAATCTGTTTAAAACGCGCAGATAGAAGACAACCATCAGAAATATTCCGGCATAAGCGATAGCTAAACCTGAACGGACAGATAATACATGAAGAAAATAAAATAAATAGACCGAAGCAAGTCCATATACCCAGCGCTCCCAGGGGTATTTAATCTTCCATCCTTCTATAGCAAATCCAAGACATAAGATCATGCTCAGCGCTATGACTACACTGTATCGGATGTGATCGATCGGTGTGGGAAGAGAACCACCAAAACCAAGACTTTGACTAAATAAGTAATGTTCGCTATAGTAGGCCACCTGCACCCAGATCGAACTCCATACCGCCAGTACGATCATCGATAGCGTGATGAGCATATATTCTTTACGCGAAAAAGGTTTCAACATCAGGAATCCAAGGGGGATGAGCAGAAATGGAAATTTTGGATGTGTAAGCTGCCACCATTCCGAAATATTGCCGGCATAGACGATACTGACAACAAAAAGGAGAAAATAAAGTGAGAATACGATGATAAATGGCTTGTACCTGATGATCCCAAGCACATTTTTTGGGGTTAGAACCCACCTCACTTTAAACGGCTCAATCTGGATGTCAACAGCTGTAAAAACAGCAAATGCCACAGGTAAAATGGATAGCAGGGCCCGTGACCAGACGAGGGACATCGCCATGGCCATACAGAGAAAAACAGCTATCGGGTGACGTATAGACATTGGTGCCAAATTAGCTATAAGTTTCAGATGCTTACTTTTGTAAGAAAAAGGCAAAGGCAAAGGCTAAGGCGAAGCAATTAAGAATAGGCAATAAGCAAATAAACTAATAAGCCAATAAACCCAACATGTAAATTGCCAGAAACAAATTGAATTTATGAACCCATTAGATGAATTAAAAAATATTATCTCTGAAATCGAGTCAACACAGATCGAAGATGCGGTTGCATTGGAGGCTTTTCGAATCCGGTTTTTAGGAACCAAGAATATCCTGAAGCCTTTGTCGGCTTTAATTCGCGATGTGCCAAACGAACAGAAAAAGGAATTTGGCCAACTGGTGAATGAAGCAAAGCAGAAAGCTGATGAATTATTTCTTCGTCATCAGGAGCAATTAGCAGGTGGTACTTCACATAAGAATGTTGTTATTCCGGATTTGTCATTGCCTGAGATTCCGTTTCAAATGGGAAGCCGTCATCCGGTCAGTATCGTGATGGAAGAGATTATTGATGTTTTTGCGCGCATGGGATTCGAAGTGGCTGAAGACAGGGAGATTGAAGATGACTGGCACAATTTTACAGCGATGAATACGCCGCCTGATCACCCTGCCCGGGATATGCAGGATACGTATTATGTAGCATCGCCTCCTGGATGGTTGCTGCGTACGCATACATCATCTGTGCAGGCGAGAGTCATGACATCGAGGAAACCTCCGATACGCATCATTGCTCCGGGCAGAGTGTATCGGAATGAAACAGTATCAGCACGATCACATTGTCAGTTTCACCAGGTTGAAGTATTGTATGTTGATGAAGGCGTTTCGTTTGCAGATATGAAACAGACATTACATCAGTTTGCCCAAGCGCTTTATGGAAAAGATGTGGTGAGCCGTTTGCGTCCTTCTTATTTTCCATTTACAGAACCAAGTGCAGAGATGGATGTGTACTATGGGCTGGCTGATGAACATGCACATCGGATTACAAAAGGCACAGGTTGGCTTGAAATATTGGGATGTGGTATGGTGGATCCTGCGGTGTTGGAAACATGCGGTATTGATTCCACAAAATATTCCGGTTTTGCATGTGGTATGGGAATAGAAAGACAAGCGATGATTAAGTATCGGATCAATGATATCAGATTATTGTTTGAGAATGATATCAGATTCTTAAAACAATTTTCAGCGGTTGTTTAATAGGTAAAATAGGAGGTTCAATTTAGAATCTAAAATCCAAAATCTAAAATCCAAAATCTAAAATCGTTTATGGATGTAAGCTTACCGAAAGGGACAAGAGATTTTCTGCCGATTGAGGTTGCAAGACGGCGATGGATGTTTGGTATTATTGAGGAGGTGTTCAAAACCTATGGATATGTGCCTATTGAGACACCTGTATTTGAAAATCTGAGTACACTGACTGGTAAATATGGTGAAGAAGGAGATCGCTTGCTTTTCAAGATCCTCAACAATGGGGACTATCTAAGTAAGTCTGATCAAGAGGCTTTTCAAAAGAAGGATAGTAATAAATTCACAAGTTCTGTTTCAAAAAGAGGGCTTCGGTATGATCTGACTGTGCCTTTTGCACGATATGTGGTGATGCACAGGAATGATATTCACCTTCCATTTAAGAGATATCAGATACAGCCGGTATGGAGAGCTGACAGACCACAGAAAGGCAGATACCAGGAGTTTTATCAATGTGATGTCGATGTCGTGGGGAGTAAATCACTTTCGTACGAAGCTGAACTTGTTCAGATCTATGACAGAGTATTTGCTGCATTAAATATTCCTGTGGTGATCAGGATCAATCACAGGCAATTGCTGTATGGGATTGCTCAGCATGCCGGTGTGGCGGAGCAATGGATTGATATGACGATGGCTATTGACAAACTTGACAAAATAGGGGAGCAAGGTGTGCGAAAAGAAATGAGCGAACGGGGTTTTGCATCAGATGTCCAGGATAAAATATTTTATCTTCTTCGACAAAAGGATTTACTGTCGTTGAAAAATATTTTTGAAAAGGAAAAAGAGAGCACACAAAGTATTGATGAGCTTAATAATGTATTTCAATATCTCAATGGATTAGTATTAAATAATAAAATTGAATTTGACATCACTCTTGCGAGAGGGATAGGATATTACACCGGCTGCATTTTTGAAGTAAATGGAATTGATGCAGACATGGGCAGCCTTGGCGGGGGTGGACGATATGACAATCTCACGGGTGTATTTGGCTGGCCTGATGTTCCGGGAGTAGGTGTTTCCTTTGGAGCGGAACGGATTTATGATGTATTGGAAGCGAAAGGTCTTTTTCCTTCACATGTGCAAGCCGGGCCTAAAATTTTGTTGGCAGCTTTTGATGAAGCTTCACACCATTATGCTTTCAAATGTGTCACAGCACTTCGTCAGGCTGGTATTTCTTCTGATCTCTATCCTGAGCCAGGAAAAATAAAGAAACAGCTTAAGTATGCTTCAGATATAGGGTGTACTTATGTTGGCATAGTAGGGGAGTCAGAAATGCAAAAAGAAGTTGTGATGCTTAAGAATCTGGTTAGCGGGGAGCAGGAAGAGCAAAATATTCAAAACATTATTTCTTTATTGAAATAAACAGATATTTTAGGTTTTCCCCGATGGCTAAAGCCAAAATGTTTATTATCATCATATCCCCTGGATAAATCCAGGGGCAATTCAATGAATCAAATGGAAATTGCATAGAAGCATCTTGAATAAAACAATTTTGAATTGCCACTAGCTTTAGCTAGTGGATAAGAGTATCCCCTGGATAAATCCAGGGTTAATTAAATAGAAATTGCATAGAAGTATCTTGAATAAAACAATTTTGAATTGCCACTAGCTTTAGCTAGTGGGTATGAGTATCCCCTGGATAAATCCAGGGTTAATTAAATAGAAATTGCATAGAAGTATCTTGAATAAAACAATTTTGAATTGCCACTAGCTTTAGCTAGTGGATAAGAGTATCCCCTGGATAAATCCAGGATTAATTAATTAGAAATTGCATAAAAGCATATGTAATAAAACAATTTTGAATTGCCACAAGCTTTAGCTAGTGGATAAGTATATTTCGCTCACTTCTCAATTGTTTTCCCCTTGCAGGTACAAGGCACTGCCCATTCCACCTTTTCTACCTTTTCTACCTTTTCTACCTTTTCTGCCTTTTCCACCCTTCTTTCACCTCCCCGACCACACAAACCATCGGCTCCATTGTATCCCATTTGCATCATAAATTGCAACAGCGTAAATACCGGGAATCAATTCATGAAAAGAATATTCTCCCTCTGATGAAATATCAAGATGTGCCACCACTTTGCCTTCAACAGTCAGGATATTCATTTTGCCTTCGAGATCATCCGGCCAGGAAATAGATTCACGACTGATGACAATATGCGGATCAGGTTTTTTGACATACACATGTCCCTGATGATCTGTATCAATAGAAAGTGGACCCTGTAATTCATAAGCACCGATATCCACCTGATTTCCCTGCGGACGACTGGTCCCTTCGATATCGGTGGTCACTCCGAACGAAAAGGATCCATTCCCCACGTCTACAGCCTGCGAATTTGTAAGAAGATGATAATCTGAACCGGGATTGACAAATATATTGGCCAACGGAGCTGCAAGCATACTGTGGGTATCGTATCCGTAGGTTTGCCATGTACTCAGTGGAACACTGGTGCCATCACCCATTTTACTGAGCCTGTTGATGACGATATTATAATCCGAATCAAATCCAGGAACTGCATCCGGATCAAGGGCGATACTTCCGCGGAAAGGATGTTGATTGATGATGATGTTGTTAAATACCTGGGCTCCTAAAGAACCATTGATACCGAGTATACACCAGCGACCATCCACTGCATTGACGATGGTATTGTGCACGATGACTGCATTGATCGAAGGCTCAGCTGCATCCTGTTGGAAAAGTGCAATTCCGGTGGCATGATTTTGATAAAGAAGGTTATTGTAGATAAATGCACTCTGCGCTCCATCAAGATTAATAGCTGCGCCTCCTCCGACACCATTTTCATAGAGAACATTTCCAAAAATCTCAGGATCTGTACTGATACCATCACCTCCCTGACTTATATCAGCATTGATCTGAATACCTCCACCGTGATTGTGATGACAGATATTATAGCGGATGATGGATCTGTCACTACTGTTCGAGACATAGATACCATGCTCATCAATTGAATTCAGACATTCATTATACTCAAGCAGCAGGTCATCTGTGAAACCTGTAAAAATTCCTCTTTTCTGATTGTGGTCACAATACGTGTTTCGAACAATACAATGATTAGCAAACACCAGCCGGATGCCATTTCGTGGTAGATTGATTGCACGGACACCGTTTATTTCGATGTAATCCGCATCTTCGACATTGATACCATCTGTAGTGCCTGTGGGCAAATTGATCACTGCACTATTTCCAATAGCAATGAAAACGATAGGATTAGCGGCAGTGCCTGTGGTACGGATGTCAAAGCCGACATAGGTTCCATTGGCTATCCACACAGAATCACCGGCCCCGATATGATCGGCGGCATATTGAAGAGTCAGCCAGGCCTGAGCAAGTGAGTTGCCGGAATTGTTGTTATTCCCCGCATTCGATACATATTTCGTGGCCGCCATACAGAAATGACCGGAGAGGATCAGCGAGAAAAACAGGAAAAGAGCGCGGAACAGAGAATAAGAATGGTGTTTCATAAATAACCGATTTAGCTAGTTCTAATCGGGGGTGAGCAGGGGTGAAATTACGAATTACGAGTAACGAATTACGATTTTTTTAAATCAATTTTAGAGGCCGTTATCCTGGGGTTTAAATGGGCAAATCAAAAGGACCGAGTAATGGACGATTTATTTCAGCACAACCCTGCGATAAGCATAACCATTTCCATCTGAAATTCGCAGGAAATACATTCCTGTAACCAGATTTTCTACCTGAAGTGTATGATGGTTTGATGCCGGGCTTTCCAGTAGTACACGACCATTCACATCAAGCATTTCTACAGAAACGGGTGTGTCTGACTGAAGATAAATTTCTGTCGATGCAGGATTTGGATAGAAGGTGAACTTCGATTGTAAATTAGCTACCGCCGTTATATTTTGAATTTCAAATTCAAATTCAAGAATACATCCATTACCATCTTTAATGGTAACAATAAAATTTCCTGCGGAAAGACCGGTAAAAATATTTGAGGATTGAAAAGCAACACCATTTAGGGAATAGTGAAATGGTGGAACGCCTCCTGCTGCTATGATATTGATTTCACCATTTGACTGGCCTTCCGTTGCATTTACTATGATCGTATCCACAATGATGATCGGGTCGGGTGAGGGCATAAAAAAATCTTGCTGTATCTGGCAACCATTTGCATCCGTCACAAAAACTGTATTCTCACCTTCGCAAAGATCATGTAAAAGGTGGTAGCTATAAGGCGGATCACCCCCAATAATGTCAAGCGTTATTGTCCCGTCACATGCACCAGCACACGTAGCACCTGTAACAATTATATCTACAAAAATTGGCCCCGGCGCATTGATAAAGACAGTAGTATCAAACAAACATCCCCGGTCATCTGTGACAAGAACATCATAATTTCCAGCACATAGATCTTCAGGAATGTTGAAATGATAAGGTAGTGTACCTCCGAAAATATCCAAATCAATTGTTCCATTGCAGACGTCAGCGCAAGATGCATCGATCGCTGATACTTCTGCAAATAATGGTTCCGGCTCTGTTATAACGAAACTGTTTCTGGTCGAACAACCCTCGGCATCAAATACGGTCACACTATATGTACCAGGTGTTAATGAAGAAATATCAGGAGTTGTTTCAGTGGTAGACCACAGATAGGTGTAGGGTGATGTCCCGCCGACCGCATCGACAGAAATCGCACCGTCAGATAAACCAGCACAACTTATAGTAGTAATCGAATCCGGTTTTGCTTCGAGGGTTGGGGTGCTTGAGATAATTGCAAGTTCGCGAACATAGAAATAACCATTTGCAAATTGTGTTCCGCTACTTGTGATTGTATACAGACCCAACATTTGTTTTTCGCCCACCGTGCCTCTGAATTGAAATCCAAGTGTAGCCAATGAAAGATCGCCATAGAGATCACCATTTGTAAAATAAATATCTCCTGACCAAGGAGGAATGACTGAATAATGCAATGTATCCGGTATCGGAGTACCATCAGCCGGGCGAGGATTTGAAGATGTAAATTCTACAGGAGCAGGATTTCCAAATACATTTTTTGTCCTGAAAAAACCAAGTATACTGTCACATCGCACATTAAAACCGGCTTCTATACTATCCGTGGTCCCGAATGTAAGATTCATCCATTTCCCACCCCAGCGGGCATTATATGTATTGTATGGAAATACCTCTGGAAAGGCGATGTCCGTAAATGTCTCGCCAGGATGGAAATTCACTATGGTATCCTTTTCAGGAGTAATCAGCACCCTCCGCCAGGCATGATCCGTCGGCGGCGCATCGTAAGCCCCATTGTCGTCTACATCCACATAGAAATCGATATTATAACTATGTGGTGCCAGTAGCACATACAGATCCAGAGAAAAGTCTGCAGTGTCAATCGGTGACATTATTTTACGGCCTACTTCCCAGCCACTTTCTCTTTCAGTAACCCTCACATTAAACGATTTGCCGAGATATGGATCCATTTCTGAACAATGCAACGTAAGAATGAATTGAGCCTGGACGTAAGAAGAGATGGTGATCAGACTGAAAATGAATAGTAAACGAAATGCTCTCATGTGATGGACGATTAAATTGAACGCACACTAAAATAAGAATATAATTGCAATTTTGGATGATTGCTGAACCGGGGCATCAGGAGGAGTGAAAGCAGGAATATACTGATGTGGTTGAACATTCGAATATCTCCAGAATAATTGTAATGTATCAACTTGGAAATTTTCTGATCTAGAAATGTGTGATGCCGAAACTACCAATTTTTCAATGATGGGAATAAAGGTGGTTGAGCAACCGAGGATCTCAAATCAGGAAGATCTGTCTCCATACGAAAAATTTCAGGGAAGAGGATCTCAGATGTTGAAACCACCAACACAAAAAAAAATCAGCGCTTTTCGGCGCTGATCTTCTTGATACGAATTTGGATATTGATAGTAATGATTTTCCAAATTGATTTATCAAAGATATGGTTCTACTTTAGTACTTGTACTACTTATGTAAATTTTTTTTTACAGGAATTTTACGATGTCTCCGGTGGATATCGAGCCTTGTGAAATGACTCTTGCAACCCATCCCGCCCGTTGTGAAAATGCATCGATAGCACCTTTACCAAAATTTTCTTCCATGCGGCTACAAGGTGTGCAGTATCCTGTGATCTCTAAAATAACATCTTCACCAAGGGTGATGTATTTACCTTCTAAATTTTCTTTCGGCAATGATTCAACCAGAATATTTCTTCTGCAGGCCACGTGCGCATCGCCCTGAAAACCAACAATACCCGTCATCTCAGCCAATTGATCTTCGGCTATGATCGTCACCTGACGCTTGCCATTAGGCTTTGCATAATGATCACCTTCTATCCCCGTTGAATTGATTTTGGCTTCATTGATTCGTATCGGAGTGGCTCTTCGTTCAGGTCGAATGATGATAGATTTAATCGATGCCATGAATTTTAATCTCAGTTATTTTTTCATTTTTTAAAATTCAAGACTGTATCCATTTGCCCTGATGAGGTCGTCAGCGATCACTCTGCGGGCCTGGACCGTATTGACCGGAGGATAGCTGTTGAACCGTTTTACCCCTTTCAGCATGATGATCAGTTCATCACCTGTGGCAAATGCAGTGAGCGCATCAATGGCATGTTTTTGAATTCTGGCCTGTGCTTCGCCGATGAATAGTTGTGTTAATGATCTTACAACATCAGCCGGATAATTGTAATTACCATCTGCCAATTTCCGGGCGCGGAGTAATACAGATTCAGCGATAAAGCAGTCTATAGCGATATCTGCAATATGCATGACCACTTCTTGTTCATGATTGAGATCATGCTTGCCATCCATCTGGTATTTGACAGCAGCACCGGCCACGAGCAACATTGATTTTTTAAAATTATGGATAGCCTGTATTTCTGTAGCCCATGGACCATCATCAGTTGATTTCGCCGGCATTGACATCAATTCTTTCTGCACGGCCCATGCGGGACCGACAAGATCAAGTTCACCTTTCAGCGCTTTCTTTATGATCCGGTCAACAAGAAGAAGTCGATTGATTTCATTTGTTCCTTCATAGATGCGGTTGATTCGCTGATCACGATATGCACGTGCTGCAGGATATTCTTCCGAATATCCATTACCACCATGGATCTGCAACATTTCATCCACGACAAAATCGAGGTATTCTGAACCTGCTATTTTAATGACAGCACATTCAGAGGCATATTCTTTTGCCGAATCCAACATTGCCATTTCGAAAATTGAGCCTGATGCTATGGATTCATCTTTATGCTGACCCATCATATCAGACAATCGATAGGATGCGGACTCGAGCGCAAAAATGAGTGATGCCATTTCGCCCAGCTTGTGCTTGATAGCACCGAAAGTAGAAATCGATACACCAAATTGCTGTCGTTCATTAGCATACTTCACCGCGATATCTATACATTTTTTAGAACCACCCATGGCCATGGTGCCTAATTTGAATCGTCCGATATTGAGTGCATTGAAAGCAATCAGATGCCCCTGTCCGATTTTTCCAAGCACATTTTCAGCTGGCACGTCTACATTTTCAAAAAATACCTGGCGTGTAGAAGATCCTTTGATACCTAATTTTTTTTCTTCTTCACCTAGGGTTATACCCGGCGAATGCGCATCAACAATAAATCCCGTGAATTGCTCTCCCCCGATTTTCGCAAATACAATAAAGACATCTGCAAACCCTGCATTGGAGATCCACATTTTCTGGCCATTGATCTTATAGTGTTTTTGATCAGCTGACAGATCAGCTCGAGTACGCGCTCCCAATGCATCCGATCCAGACCATGGTTCAGTCAGACAATATGATGCTTTGTGTGCACCAGAACTAAGACCCGGCAAATACTTTTTCTTTTGCTCATCAGTACCGAAATAAAGAATCGGCAACATACCTATCCCTATATGCGCCGCAAATGTTGTGTCAAATGATCCACCTGCTTTGCCAAGTTCTTCTCCGATAAGCGTATTGGAATTAGTGTCAAGTGGATTGCCACCATAAACTTCCGGAATATGAGCTCCGAGCAGACCCAATTCACCTGCCTTCTCCATGAGACCTACCTGTTCGCTCAGGACATTTCCTTTCTCCCCCATTTCAGCCACGAAATCTTTGCACATCTGACGCACCATTCGCTGGTCTTCATTGAAATCCTCGGGGATAAATGTTTCTGAAGGTGAAGAATCACGGATGATGTATTCGCCTCCTTTTAATGCTTTTGTTGTCATAAATGAGTAGTCAATAGTGAATTGTGAATAATGAGTATTTTTTTTGCTATTTGCTAATTGTCTTTCGTTGGCATCGTGATATTGATCTCATACGACGAGCTCTTTTTTACAATTGGCACATTTGTTTTTGCAGGCGTAGGGACCATCTGATATTGATACGATAGTGAAGTTCCTTCCGGTGTCACGGCCATACTTTTTGTTGCCGGCAGCACTACCGGTGATCCGGGTAATCTGAAATGGATATGTAGTTTGCGTGTGAACTTAGATTTTATTTTCCCATCATTTGGAACTTTAAACTTAAGACTTTTGACGACACGCAGTGCTTCTTCATCACAACCATGACCGAGAGGAGAAATGATACTTGCTTCAGTTACATTGCCTTTATAGTCTACAGTATAACGTACACTTACGGTTCCTTCTATTTTAGCTGCAAGAGCTTCCTTTGGATATCGTAGTTCTTTTTTGACAAATGCGTCAAGTGCCGCTCTGCCCCCTTCGAGATAAGGTTCCTTGACGAAATCTTTGTCTTTTCTTTCTTTTTTCATGAAGAAAATTTTCTATTTCATTTTAATTCATGCAGAATATGGATCAAAAGTCCCCTTTAAGGGCAGAGATTACAAATAAATCCGGTGCTAATTCAGACGTTGGATCAACTGCATATTCCGTAAAATCTCTGATTCCATTTTTAATCAATATTTCTTCATCGCTGTAAAACTGACCTGATGCTGCTGCAGGATCTTGGGATACGATATAATACGCAGCGTCAGCTACAATAGCCGGCCATCTGGACTGTTTTATCAACGCATCTCCTCCTAACAGATTTTGTACTGCTGCTGTTGCGATTGTTGTCTTAGGCCAGAGTGCATTCGCTGCGATTTTATAAGGTTTCATTTCTGTCGCGAGCCCAAACATTACCATGCTCATTCCATATTTACTCATAGTATAGGCAGTATGATTTTCAAACCACTTCGGATCCATGTCCACAGGAGGTGAAAGCGTGAGGATATGTGCATGATTTGATTTTTTCAGGTGAGGGATGCAGGCTTGTGACATGAGATAAGTGCCTCTGACATTGATCTGGTGCATCAGATCGTATCTTTTGGATGGGGTATGTTCGATTCCCGCCAGAAAAATGGCACTGGCATTGTTGACCAGAATATCGATTCCGCCAAAATGCGCTACCGTTTCATTGACCACATTCTGAATTTGTTCCTCTTCGCGCACATCCAGAACGACAGATATAGCATGGCCACCTGCTGCTTTTATTTCTTCTGCTGCGGAGTAGATGGTGCCCGGTAGTTTTGGGTGGGGGTCAGTGGTTTTAGCTGCGATGACCACGTTGACTCCTGCCGAAGCAAGTTTTCTGGCAATGGCCAGGCCGATGCCCCGGCTGCTTCCGGTGATGATAGCGGTCTTTCCTTTTAGTATTTCATTCATTCCTTGTAGATAACGACGTTATGGTTGAAAGAGTGCAAAGGTCGCAAAGGGGGAGGATTTATCCTCGTGATGAATTTCAATCCCCGATCAAAGTGATCGTGGCACGACTAGTCGTGCCACCACTAGTCGTGCCACGATGGTCTAACTGCCTGATAATACACATACTTATAAGTGGAACGATGATCCACAATTTCGGCCACTATTTGGTCTCATATTTACAGCTTTCAGGTCAGATCCATCCGGATCCAAATTCTGCATGTTTTCTGGAATGATTTGTGATTTATCATTCCAGAACGTTATGAACTTATGAAGGCACTTGTTATCTCGGGAGGCGGAGCCAAAGGTGCCTGGGCAGGTGGTCTTGTCGAATATTTATCCAGGGAAAAAGGTATGGACTGGGATATCCTGGTGGGTTCTTCTACAGGAAGCTTACTGGTGCCATGTATCGCTATCAAGGCATGGGATGATGTGAAGCGGGCCTATACCACAAGCGGCCAAAGCGATATTTTCAGCAACTGCCCGTTTATTATCCACAAAAAAAATGATCGCTTCAAAGCCTCATTCAATCACATGGGCATCATCCTGCAATTTATTCAGGGACGAAAGACACTCGGGGAAAGCAAGAGCCTCATGAAGCTCATCCGTAAAACCTTCACCATCGAACACTGGAATGCCTTCCAGGATTCCGGCAAACAGGTGATTGTCACAGTCTCCAATCTGACACACAATGTGATTGAATATAAATATGCCCGTGATTGCACCTATGATGATTTCATTGACTGGGTCTGGATTTCATGTAATCTCGTGCCTTTTATGAGCCTTGCCAAAAAAGATAATTGTGAGTATGCCGATGGAGGATTTGGCAATCCTATCCCGGTGCAGGAAGCGATCAATCTCGGCGCCACCGAAATCGATGTCGTCGTTTTGCAACCCCGCCATCGGACACTTATTACACCGCCTTCATCAAATGCATTCATGCTCCTGCTCAATACATTTAATTTCATGCAACATCAATTGGCCAGAGATGATATCAGTGTGGGGATGGCAGAGTCAAGATATAGCGGCATCAAAATCAGGCTTATTCATACTCCCGAAGAACTGACTGACAATAGTTTCATCTTCGATCCGGAGGAAATGTCGCAATGGTGGAAAATGGGATATGAACATGCCCGGAAAATATATGATGAGGGATTCTGGCATTGAGGATAAGGAACAAATATTATTTTTCTATTGCTCGCCGAGGGTGTTAATTCGCTGAATTCCAATAAGTCTTCAAAAATGTTTTAGGAAAACATAAGGATGTTTTAGGAAAACACAATTATATTTTAGGAAAACATGAAATGATTGATCCTGAGGTTATTGTGAAATGCCAACAGGAAATTTTCGAAAAGAACCAGTAAAATATTTAAGGAAAATATGTGGATGTTTTAGGAAAACATAATTGTATTTAAGGAAAATATGAAATGATTGATATTGAGTCTATTGAGGGTCTCGAATTAGAACATGATCAAAACACTAGTCACTATAGAACTCAAATTTACTTAAAGAACATCCCCAATGGCATAGATTGAATGCAGAATAGGTATATGTTTTATAAAGCAATTTATACTCATCGAAAAAACTGATTTCTTTTGTTAGAAAAGGCTCCTCATCATTTCGTTTAATCCAAATGGTTGTAGTTTCTATCAGAGGAGATCGTTCATATTCAAAAAGATATAAAAGTTTGCTTTTCCCATACAGAATTGTTTTCTTAACCATATTGTTATTTTCATCATATTCAATTGAATCAATTTCACTTTCATTAAACGAGTTTCGTCGTTCAAACACCCGCCGATTATTATCATCATATTTTATTTCCCGCAGATTTACAGAATCACCATTTTCAGAAAAATAATATTCCTCTGTTACATTTCCAGCTTTATTTAGTTTTCTGAACCATTCAGTAATGAATGAAAAGTCGGACGTATCATTGATTCGAACCAGTGTATCATTTAGATATGTGTACCTGGCAAAAACTTCCAATTCTCCTCCGATTTCAAAAGCATTTTCATTTAATATTCTATTCAAAGAATCATAATGAAATGCGAAATAGGAACTCAACTCTCCGTTTTCGTTATACAGATCCCATTTAACAAGATTTCCTTCCCTGGAATAATGGCCAACAGAAGAAGGATATTGCGGAAAGTGAGCAATTCGATTTATTTCGAATGTATCCTCACAATAAGAAATATAATAACGCTCAATTGTTTTAATAAGTGGATCCATTTTTCGGTATGCCTTATCCTTCTGCACTATTAATTGACCAATACACATAAAAACGTGTAAAGTCAAACAAGAAGTGATTCCAAATTTTCTCATGAATAAAGAAATTGTCATGTGGTCGTCATTCAGCCTCTGTCATGCCGAATTCCTCGCCGCATTTATTATACCCGGCATCGTCCGTGTTATTAACTTTTTATATAATTCAGCCATTTCCTTTTCTGCCTTTTCCGCCCCTTCCGCCCCTTCCGCCCCTTCTGCCCCTTCTGCCCCTTCTGCCCCTTCTGCCCCTTCTGCCCCTTCTGCCCCTTCTGCCCCTTCCGCCCCTTCTGCCCCTTCTGCCCCTTCTGCCCCTTCTGCCCCTTCCGCCCCTTCTGCCCCTTCCGCCCCTTCTGCCCCTTCTGCCCCTTTTGCCCCTTTTGCCCCTTCCGCCTTTATTCCCTTTAGCATAAGAAGCGCATATTGTTGAATCGTAAGCAATGGCAAAACGATTTCTTCACGAAGATTAATGGACTCAAGATTAGGCTTACTGTCTGCGACATAAGCTTCTTCACCTGTGGTCTCCTGCAAAAGTTTTTCTGTACGCAGATATTCATCATAGATCATATTCCAGATCTCTCCGAATCTCGGATTCACTGATAGAAAGGCTGTCAGTGGAAAGTAACATTTCGCCAGCGCCTGCATACTATTGCCCACCAGCGTTTGAAAGAATCCAGACTTCTTATATAATTCCTTCACTTCATCTTCGCGACCTACATTCTTTCGTTCATCCAAAGCTTCACCAAAACCATAATAGCCTGGCACATTTTGTTTCAACTGACTCCATGATCCCACAAAAGGAATGGCTCTCAATGTATCCAGTGACAGTTTCCCGCCAGCTCGTTTATCCGGACGACTTCCAATATTTGATTCCCCATAATAAGGCAGTGTTCCATTCTCCTGGAGATAGGCCAGAAAATCAGGATGCGTTTTTAATTTAATATAATATTCATAGGCCGAATCCGCCATCTCTTTCATCAACGCACGTTGCGCATGCGTCCAGTCTGGTGTGTGTTCAGGATAAAGATCATTTTCAATACCGGCTGTCAACAATTGTTCAAGATTATAAATCGCAAGATCTTTGCTTCCGAAATTCGAACTGATCGTCTGTCCCTGTATTGTCAATTGCACTTCTTTGTTCTCAATCGTCGATCCAAGCGATGAATAAAATTTATGTGTATTTCCACCGCCCCGTGCAGGAGGTCCTCCGCGGCCATCAAAAAATATAACATTGATTCCATTTGCTCTTGCCGTCTTTGTCAATTCCTCTTTGCCCGTGTAGATAGACCAGTTAGCTTTGACATATCCACCATCTTTTGTCCCATCCGAAAAACCAAGCATTACCGTTTGCATTTGTTGGCGCTTGATCAGGTGATTCTTGTAGGGCCCAAATTGATAAAGTTCATTCATCACATCACCTGCTATCGCCAGATCATCAATGGATTCAAATAAGGGTACGATATCCAACGCATCGGGTTCATGACCATAGATCCATTTTGCCAAAACATGAATCGAAAAAATGTCCAGCGCTTGTCGTGAATGACTGATCACATATCGATGACATGCTTTATCACCGTTCGTTTTCTGTATTTCTCGTATGGCCAGAATTGATTTAATAATGTCCTGCGAAATCGGATCATCAGTAATCGATGGATCGATAGTCCAATCACATTCAGCAAGAAAATTCATTTTTTCTGTGATAGTCGCAACACGATATAACTCAAGACCACCATGACCAGCCTTCTTTTCTATTATTTCTTCAATGAGTGCTTCATGTTTGCCGCTATCCTGGCGTATATCCAGACACGCAAAATGAAAACCAAACATTTCCACCTTGGTGATAAACAGATCAAGGTCTTCTGCAAAGAGATTATCATGTTGCTCAGCCAGCACCATTCTGATGCTTCTCAAATCTTCAAGAAGTGTCAGCGAAGAATTGTAACCTTCCATCGAATTCAATAATGTCTTGTGCACTTTAGCACCTACCGCAGAAACCTGGTCGTACACATGTAGAAACGTTAACCTTCGTCGCAGTTTTTGAATGTCTTTTTCATAACACGACAGAATGGCATTGTGCAACTGGGAAGCAGTTTCAATTGTGATTTCTGCTGATACATTCGGATTTCCATCGCGATCGCCACCGGGCCAAAAACCAAGATCAATGATATCCTTTTGCGGCAAGGGCTGCTGAAGATGTTTTTCAAATTTGGATACGATTTCAGGAATAGCATGATAAAATACTTTTCTCAAAAACCAAATCAAACTTCTCGCTTCATCAAGAGGTGTCGGTTTTGATCTATTGACAAAAGGCGTCTTTCCCAACTGATGCAATAAGTCGTGGACTTCGAAAATCCGGTTTTCTTTAATGGCTTTGGATAAATCAGTGATGATGCCCAGCACAGGGCCTGGATAGAATTGGGTTGGATGGGCAGTAAGGACAACACGCAGACGATAGTCTTTCAGTTTTTGAACCAGCTTTTCAGTCAGACCATTGGCTTTTACTTTAGAAATCAGATCAAAGACAGTACCCGGGCCATCAAGATCATGCAGCTGATCAAATGCCGCATCTTCGGTCGCATCAAAAAGGACAACCTGCCGTTCGATGTACTTGATAAAATTAAAAAGCAATGTCAGGCGATCTTCCTGATTGGCCTCCGGTATGAATTCTTCGAAAAAGGCCTCAATGATTTCTTTTGGATTCCCACCGGCCTCATATGATTTCTTGCAAGCCTCAGTCAGCAATGGCAGTAAAATTCCTGTCTGATGTATCAGATCAAAGGGCAGCCTGAGGAAAAGACTATTGAATAGATGATATTTCGTGCCGACATACCTGTCGAATTTTTTAAGTGCTGTTTGATCCATATTACAACAAAGATAGGACTACAGGGGAACTATGGATGCCGAAGGATTGGATTTCGGATTAAGGGATACCGGATACCGGACACATGACTATAATAGATTTAAGTGCATAATTGCAGGTTGATCCGAAATCACATTGCGTCCCGAGTCCGGTATCCCTCAATCCGGTATCGAAAAAAAGGCCTCGTCATATAATGACCTAAAATGTGTAGAAAGGAAAAATCGTGTCGGTAAATCCGAAATCATATTGCATCTCGAGTCTGGTATCCGGCATCCTTCAATCCGGTATCGAAAAAAGATCTCGTCATTCGTCAGGCATCCGGCATCCTTTCATCCGGTATCGAAGAAAATCTTTCTTGTCGTCCCCTTCTTACTGCTGACCATGTAATAACACCCATCTGCCGAATACATCAATATAGAAAATAAATATTCTCTTAATTCGACATTGATAATTCATCATCTGATCAAAAAGAAATAAAATGACGACATCTATACTTCATAAATACAGCATAATGTTAATGATGCTTTTCAATATCATTTTATCATCGGCGTATCTGAATGCATCAACTTTATACGGTATTGTAAAAGACAATGAGAATAAAGTTGTAGAGGTTGCTACTGTCAGTTTATTCAGAACCTCTGACAGCACGCTGGTCAAAGCAGAGCTGACAGATGTCGATGGCAAATTCTCTTTCGTAGAAATTCCACCTGGTGAATATTATGTCAATGTTTCTTTTTTGGGTTATACAGATTTTAAAAGTCAATCATTTACGGTTACAACTGATGTGCATGAAATAAATATTCCTGAAGTACTTCTTCAGGCCGGTGGCATCGATCTTGCTGAAGTAAGTGTTGTAGCTAAAAAACCTTTTATTGAAAGAAGATCAGACAGGCTCATCGTCAATGTTGATAATAGTATTCTCGCTTCAGGAGGCAGTGCCATGGATGTTCTCGAACGATCACCTGGAGTCATTGTCAGTGCCGGAGAATCCATTTCCATCCGCGGCAGATCAGGCGTTATCTTCATGATCGATGGCAAGCCAACACCATTGGCGGGACAGGATTTAACAAATTACCTCAAGGCAATGCCATCAGGCAGTATCGATCGAATAGAGATAATCACCAATCCTTCAGCAAAATACGATGCTGCAGGTAATGCAGGAATTATCGATATCCGATTGAAGAAAAATGAAAACCAGGGAACGAATGGATCCTTTAATGTCTTTTATAGTCAGGGCATTTATCCAAAAGCTGGCGGAGGAATTAATTTAAATCACCGCAATAAAAAAGTTAATGTTTTTGGGAGTTATAATTACAGTTACAGGATGGGTTTAAATGATTTGAGATTGTATCGTGTATTTTTTGAGGAGGGGGAACGAACAGGCGCATACAAACAAAAAAATTATCTCAAGATTCCTTATTATTTAAATTCAAGTCGTCTGGGTTTGGATTATAATATTTCACCAAATACAGTCATAGGAGTTTTGGCCAGTGGCAATATCAATAAATTTAAACATCATGGTGAAAACACCACTGATGTTGAGAATGGTCTGCAGGAAGTTGTTTCAGGATTCAGCACTTCAAATCGGAGCAATGATCTCTGGCCATCTTATGCATTGAATGGCAATTTCAAACATACATTTCCAAAAGGACATCAGGAATTATCCTTTGATCTGGATTATGCCAATTACTGGAACAATACAACTCAACTTTTCACCACAAAATATTATGACCTGGAAGGCCAGGAGAATCTTCCTGAATATTTATTATATGGAGATTTGCAAGGCGATCTGGATATTAAATCTGCCAAGGTGGATTTTGTATATCCCATCACAAAAGATTTAAAATTTGAAGCCGGCGTAAAGGCAAGCGTTGTAGGCGCTGACAATGACGTACAGTTTTTTGATAAAAGTGATATTGATCATCCTGTGTTTGACAGCACGATCAGCAATCATTTTATTTATAAAGAAAAAATTAATGCGGCCTATATCAACTTAAGTCGCAATTGGGCAAAATTCAGTATCCAGTCGGGTTTAAGAGCGGAGAATACGATCGCCGAAGGCATTCAATTGATCAATGGACAATCTTTTGACCGGAATTATATCAATTTATTTCCCAGTATTTTTCTGAATTACAATTTCAGTGATCATTATTCAATGGGTTTGAATATGAGCCGTCGTCTGGACAGGCCTTCCTACCAGCAATTAAATCCGTTTAAATATTATCTCGATCCGAGCACTTATCGTGAAGGAGATCCATTTCTCAATCCGCAATTCACATGGTCGTTCGAATGGAATCATACATTCTTCCAACGATTTACAGCTACGCTTTCTTACGCCTTGACGACTGACAACATCACCCAGGTGATTGCACCGGTTGAAGGTCTTGAACGAGTCACTGTTCAGACGGATAAAAATCTCGATAACGTTGAATATTATTCCTTCAGCGCATCAGCCCCTATCTCGATCGGAAAATGGTGGAACAATACAATCAACTTTGATGCCTATGTCGGAAAATACAGAGGCAACTATGCGAACACCAATCTTAGTGATGGAAATCTTGTATATAATTTTGCGACCAACAATACTTTTACTTTTGGCAAAGGCTGGACGGCAGAACTTAATTTCAATTATCACACCAGAGAAGTTTATGCTTTCATGGATCTCAATCCAATGTGGGGATTAGGGACAGGTGTGCAGAAAATGCTTTTCAAAAACAGGGCTTCAATAAAACTGGCTATAAGCGATATTTTCTGGCAGAACCTTCCTTCAGCATTTATCAAATACAGAGACTACCAGGAGACTTTTGAAGTATTCAGGGAGACACGCCAGGCATCAATAACCTATACACAACGATTCGGCGATAAGCAACTTTCACCTTCACGTAGAAGAGTAGGCGGTGCGGAAGATGAGAAGCAGAGGGCCGGTGCGGGATCACAGGGTTAACGATTTTTGGAAACCGGATAAATGGGATGCCGGATGCCGGACTTATTACGCATTTTATTTTCGGATGTTAAGTCGTTATTTATTTTCGAATGGAGAGATATGACTCTTCAATTCTCAAGTTAATTAAAATGTGCGTCTCGAGTCCGGCATGGTTCGACTTTCATTCTCACTACCTCGTCCTACAGCTCACCAGCCGTCTGGCATCCATTCATCCGGCATCCTTTCTATTCCCTAACTTGCACGCCGTATGGACTGGGACTCGACGCTCAATGGATTTATTGCGTACATGACTTTAGAAAAAGGTCTCTCCGCGCATAGCATTGAAGCGTATGAACGTGATGTGCGCCGCATGGCTGAGTTTATGTATAAAGATTTGTCCATCACGACACCCACAAAAGTTGAAGGAAAACATATCGAACAATATCTCCATGTCCTTAATGATGTAGAAATCAGTCGTCGTTCACAGGCGAGGATGCTGTCAGGTGTCAGATCCTTTTTTCAATACATGATGTTGGAAGATATGATCACTGTTGATCCGACAGAATTGGTGCAGGGACCGAAGCTTGATCAATATCTGCCCGAAGTTCTCAGCTATGAGGAAATCATACGCATGCTCGAATCCATTGATCGCAGTACACCGCAAGGCACGAGGAATGTTGCAATTATAGAGACATTGTATGCCTGCGGACTCCGTGTTTCAGAACTGACGGGTCTTCGCATCAGTCATATCTATCCGGATCTGCAGATGATCAGGGTGATCGGGAAAAATAATAAAGAAAGACTCATTCCCATCGGCGAGAGTGCCCTTCATCAAATCCATCTTTATCTCGAAGGTGACCGCAATCGGATGATGAATATCGATCCTTCATCAGCAGATATCTTATTTTTGAATCGAAGAGGAAAGAAATTATCACGTGTCACCATATTTACCATTATAAAAGAAGCCGTTGAAAAAGCAGGAATTACAAAAACGATTTCACCGCACAGTCTACGCCATTCATTCGCCACTCATCTGGTAGAAGGAGGCGCTGATTTGCGGGCTGTACAAGAGATGCTTGGTCATGCATCGATCACGACTACTGAAATTTATACCCATTTGAACGCGGATTATCTAAGAGATACGATGAATCAGTTTCATCCGTTGGGGAGATTTAATAAGTAGCAACAGATTTTTTGAATTCAGAATTTAGAGTTAAGAAGAGAATCGTGAATAGAGAATAAGGAAGTCTGAATTTGGAGCTTGAATTTTGAACATGCAATCGGTAATGAAGATCTAAAATATTGAATGAGCAAGGAAGATTAAATCAATGAATATTCAAAAATATCAGGCCATTTTGTTAATGGCTACCGTCTTTCCTTTTTATTGTTTTCCACTCCCATGTTTTTTGCAGCTGTAGCTGATGATGGAACAAAGATGGCAATGAGTTCGTTGCTTTCGTCGATGACACGTTGAATGATTGAATCTTCAGTATAGAGCTTTGTACGATGAACAATGGAAAGAGAGATTTTTGTTTCCCTAAGTTCTTTTAGGACCACCTTAATTTTATGTATAAAATCTTTCCTTGATTCCGGACTCTGTGCCTCTCCATAATTTTGAGCAGCCGAGGTAGCCGATCTGATGAGCTGACCACTTAAGTCGGATCCCGCAAAAGATTTTTTCAAATTTTCAGCAATCTCAATTACAGCAACTGCGAAATTGATTAGTCTTTCCTCAAGATTATTTTTCCCCATGGCGAAGTATTCAAAGCAGTAAAAATATCGGATAAATTTTTCAAAAGCAATATAGAAATCAGATAACTTATCTGTTTAGCTGATAAAATTTGGAAAATCTAAATTCAAGCGCGAAATTCCATGTTTCAGATTCTAAATTCAAGCTCCAAATTCAGAGCTCTAAATTCTCAATTCCACATTCCCTTCCTTATTCTCAATTCCCCATTCCCCATTCAAGCTCTAAATTCAGACTTCAAAATTCTCTATTCCCGATTCCCTTCCTCATTCTCAATTCCTGATTCCTTTCCTCATTCTCAATTCCCCATTCCCCATTCAAGCTCTAAATTCAGACTTCAAAATTCTCTATTCCCGATTCCTTTCCTCATTCCCAATTCCCAATTCCCCATTTCAAATTCTTCATCAGTTTTTGCGTTCTTGAAAGATCAATATCTTTGCTCCATGTTAATTAAGTCACCTTCTGTTGGACTGTTTATATCAGGATTACTCTGTACAATAGGATGCGCAAGCCCCAAAGCGCCTACCGGTGGCCCGAAAGACATGATTCCTCCTGCTATCATTGAAAAGGAGTCCACACCGAACAAGCAAACAAACTTCCACGAAAAGGAAATCACAATTCTCTTCGATGAATGGATCACAATGAAGGATGTGTACACCCAGCTTGTGGTCTCTCCGCTGATGCCGCATGATCCTGATATAAAGCAAAAAGGCAAAGGGATCATCATCAAATTACCGGACAGTCTCAAAACTGAGACTACCTATACAATTAATTTTGGCAATTCGATTGCCGATCTGAACGAAGGCAATATCCTTGAAAATTATTCTTTCATATTTTCAACAGGAAAAAATTTAGATTCCATCAGACTTACCGGGATTGTGACGAATGCATTGACCTTGAAACCCGTGGATGGTGTATGGGTGATGTTGTATCCGGTAGGCGAGGATAGTGCTGTCTACAAACGCAAACCCGAATACCTGGCGAAAACAAATAAAGATGGCAGATGGACAATATCAAATGTCAGGAGTGATAGTTTTAAAATCGTCGCCCTCAAGGATGATAATCAGAATTTTCTTTATGATCAGGAAGGCGAATTATTCGGATGGCAGGATAGTATAGTCTATACATCTCAACCGTTAGTATTGCTATCAGAGCTTAAAGTCTTTCCACGTGAAAACCGGAATGTCATCAAAGAAATAATTAATGTGGCGCCAGGTTGGCTCAAAGTGGTCAGCAATGCGCCATATCCAAAACCGGTTCCTGTTTTTTTACCTGCTATTGATAGTTCAATGATGATTTGGGATGGGGATACATTGCAGGTATTTTATAGTCCTGCTAAAAACTATGCAGGATATGCTATTCTTGAAAATGATTCGACAAAAATAAAAGCCTCTACATCACCATCACTAATCAATAAACCTGCAGGAGTTAAAATCTCTTCTATTAAGCTTCGGCCCGGATCACAGGTATCCATTATTTCTGAACTCCCTTTGTTATCTGTTGATACATCGAGGATTTTATTGTCTCAAGATTCATTCGGAATCATTCCATATAGAATTGAAAAAGATATGCATGATCCAAGACGACTTGACATGAGAGCTATCTGGATAGAAAAGATGAAATACAATCTGACATTATTACCCGGAGCCATCACTGATTATTGGGGACGGTCAAATGATACTGCCAGACAAACACTGGTGATCACAGGGACTGATCAATATGGTGATCTCACCATGACTATTGATGGTCTGGATTCTACAAAGCAATATGTCCTGCTCATCAAAGCAGGTGAACAGATATCCGATACCTTTGTTATTGAACACCAAAGTGGAACGCAATTGGTTAAGAAGGGATTGCAGCCCGGAAAATACACTCTTGAAATGATTGAAGATTCAAATCAGAATGGTGTGTGGGATACAGGCAATTATCAAAAGAAAAGACAACCTGAGCGTAAAATGATGTTTATACCTGACAATTTAAGAGCCGGATGGGAATTGGAAGTAAAGGTAACCTGGAATCTAAAATGAATTCAAAATAGCGATGTTCGCAAAAACGAAAAATAATCTGGGTAATCTGATTAATCTGTGGTAGCATGAGGCTTTGGACTGATTCACTTGTAAAATATTATGGCAGCCGTAAGGTGGTTGATAAAGTTTCTATTGAAGTCACCCAGGGTGAGATTGTTGGATTATTGGGTCCGAATGGTGCCGGCAAGACCACTGTCTTTTATATGGCCGTTGGATTTATAAAGCCAAATGAAGGTCACGTATATGTAGATAAAACTGAAATCACAACATTGCCCATGTATAAGCGGGCCAGGCTGGGTTTAGGATACCTTCCTCAGGAAGCATCTGTGTTCAGAAAATTGAGCATTGAAAATAATATCAAAGCCGTTCTGGAATTAACTACGCTTTCATCTTCAGCACAAAAGGATAAGCTCGAAAGCCTGCTTGATGAATTTGGTCTCGGCCATGTGCGGCACAACATAGGTGATAGTTTGTCAGGGGGAGAGCGTCGACGTACAGAAATAGCACGTGCACTTGCTACAGATCCCAAATTTATTCTTCTCGACGAACCCTTTGCAGGTATTGATCCCATAGCCGTAGAAGATATCCAGAATATCGTAGCGGCACTCAAAGTAAAAAATATAGGTATCCTGATCACGGATCACAATGTCCAGGAGACACTCTCGATTACAGATCGCGCATACCTGATGTTCGAAGGGAAAATATTGAAAGCAGGTTCGGCAGAAGATTTGGCAGAAGATGAAATGGTCAGGAAAGTTTATCTGGGTCAGAATTTTATTTTGAAAAAGAAAATTGTCAGATGAAATTCGCTTTCCTTTTCTTTATCCTGATTTTCTTTTTAGCCGCATGCACTACAAGCGCTGTGACTCCAACCCGTAACAGCCGACAGATCATTGATTCAATTTACAATCATCAGACAGTTTTTTTGCAGCCGAGTATGGACTCGTTATGTGCAGCCAGACATCAGGTCTATTTTAGGATAGTCGCAGATTCAATCATGAATGCGCGACAATCAGAAATGAATAATCTTGTAAAGTGAAATTGAGTCTGCAAAATACTATCCCCTTTATTCTTATTCTGATCCTGACAGGTTGTAAGGAAAAAGTTACCCAGGAACAATTAATAAAAGCAGCTGTCGAAATCAAATTAACACAATGGCGGGAAACTCAAATCAAATCCTGCGATGATAAGATTTTAACAGATGCTGAAAAATATGTGGATTCCGTTCTTGTAGCTATTTCTCTCGAGTCCAAACTTGATACCATACTAAAGCCAGATAAACCGGTTAAGCCAATTAAGCCACCGTTCAAAGAAAAACCGGATAGCGTGATCGTAGAGAAGATTTATAAAAAGGACGGATAGATAGTCAATGAAAGAACTGAAAAAATTCAAAGTTGTCCGTAGTCTCAGACTACGGACAACTTTGAATTTTTTAGCTCCGATTTGCTTCCCAATACTTAAATAACCTCTTATTAATCCTCTCCACACGCCACGCCGGAAATTTTCGCTCTGACATTTTTAGAAAGAGGAAATTAATACCACCGCGTGTAAAATTATTGGGATAAGGCGATGGCACTTTTAACCCTTCCACATTATACATCACCAGGGCCTCAATATGGCTTTCTTCCGTTCGTTCAAAGTAGAGATAGAATACCGGTTTGTTGCCAATGGAATCTTTTGAAAAAGGTGTTCCATCCATTTTGTAAAAACTGGCTTTGCGCAGATCGCGTCCTTCATAATCGAAAAAATAAGCCGTCCTTGAAAAATGATAGTATTCTCTGAAGGCCCGTGTATAATCTGCGAGCAAACTATCACGTTCTTCTCTGGCTTCGTCCAGGAATCGTTGAAGACGAAGTTTTGAGGTATTGTCTGAAGATCTGGCGATCATGGACTGAAGGGTATCAATTTTAGGTTTCGAAGCAGGCATCCGCACGATGAGATAACCTTCCCTCAGATCACGAATGGACATGACCGGGTCCACCGTCTGTGCTTTAACAGCAATGAGGCTATATGTCGCTAATATGATGACCCAGATCAGACGGGGTATCTTGTAAGTCTTTAATAACCCGTTAATGACGGGTAATATTGGTCGCAATTGTTGCATAGAGTATAATTTCACGGTCCGATAAAAATACAACCGCCTTATGTATGCCAGTGTAGATATTGAAGCTCTTAGTCAGGAGATTTACAATGAAAGTGCTTTTGTAGATAAAATCATCGAAGCTAGCGGCCGCGTCATTGTCGGTCAGTCTAACATGATCAGCAGACTGCTGCTGGGTCTTCTCGCAGATGGACACGTCCTTCTGGAGGGACTTCCGGGCTTAGCTAAAACGCTGGCTATCAAGACACTAGCCTCAACAGTTGATGGCAGTTTCAGCCGGATACAGTTCACTCCTGACCTTCTGCCCGCAGATATTATCGGGACCATGATCTATAATCCTTCATCCAGCCAGTTCTCAGTCCGCCAGGGCCCCATTTTTGCCCAGTTTATCCTGGCAGACGAAATCAACAGGGCACCAGCCAAAGTGCAAAGCGCTCTGCTTGAAGCCATGCAGGAAAGACAAGTGACCATCGGAGGCGAGACATTTAAGCTGAAAGAACCCTTTTTGGTGCTTGCCACTCAGAATCCGATCGAACAGGAAGGAACATACAATCTCCCGGAAGCCCAGGTCGACCGCTTTATGTTTAAAGTCAAAATCGGTTACCCTGACAAAGCTGAAGAAAGGATCATCATGCAGCGCAGCCTGACAGGTGAAATGAATATTAAGCTTCAACCTGTCGTCTCTCCTGACGCTATTCTCAAGGCAAGAAAAATCGTCCGTAAAGTATATATGGATGAGAAAATCGAGAATTATATTCTTGATATCGTGTTCGCTACCCGTCAACCTGAAACTATAGGTCTCAACAAATTAAAACCACTCATTTCATACGGCGCATCTCCCCGGGCCAGTATAAATCTCGTGATTGCATCAAAAGCAATGGCATTTATGAAGCGCAGAGCTTATGTGATCCCCGAAGATGTCCGTCAGGTTTGTCCTGATATTCTCCGGCACAGGATAGGATTGAGCTACGAAGCCGAAGCCGAAAACATAAGCCAGGAAGATATCATCAAAACCATCCTAAATAGTATTGAGGTACCTTAGGTTTCAATAGACAACATGAGAGTACACATTTTATTTCTTTTTATCTGCCTGTATTCAGGCCTTAGTTCACAGACTTCTGCGGATCCCTGGATCCGTTCGCAATTGGGCAAGGTAAAATGGGAACAAACCTATGAAGGCGTTCTGGCCGATTATCACCCGGTCCTCATCATTCTCGCATCAGATAGTGTCCAGATAGCAGGTTACCTGATCCATAAAGGAGATAAAAAGGCACACCGCCTGCTGGGAGACTGGAAGAAAAAAGGACCATTTGAATTGCAGGAACGTGACGAATACGACAGGCTCACGGGCTATCTCAAAGGCCTCATCACAAAGGACCAGGTCAAAATGGAATGGATGTCCTCAGACCAAAGCCGGGTGTTCAACATCATCGCCTTCCCAAATACATTGATCAAGATTAAAAATTTCAAACCGAATTCTGAGTATATCCAGATCGCATCCACTCCTCCTGTCTCTATTTCAGTGCAGAAAATGGATTACGGTATTGTTTCCGGTGTCGCACATCGCAATGCAGTGTATACACGCTTTGAAGGGTATTGTCTTGATGGTACATGTTCGATCTGGAATACAGTGATTCAAAATCCCAATGGTGCACCCATTCGTGTACAGATGCGTCAGCATGATGCACAAAGCTATAAGGCTGTGATGGATGAAAAAGAATTTCCTGCTGCACTTACAGCCAATTTTCCTCTCGTCGTGCGTCAATTTGATAACTCAAAGGGTTTTTTGGACTTTATATATCCTCAGCTCGGAAGTAAAACATATGATGCATGGGTAAGTAATTGGGTTGATAAATCATGGGCCGAAGGCGTCAAATATTTAACAAAACTCAATGAGACAGATGGAATTGAAAGGCTGGTTCATCGATCATCTGGTTGGGTCGAAATACTTGATGCAGGTGAAGATTATGTGACTGGATTAGTGACCTATATCAATCCGGGTTCAACACGTAGAGAATGTTTTGTATTGCTGAAAAAGGAAGATGTCATTCTTCCCACATCCGAATTGATTAACACAGCATCTGATTTGAAAAAAGCGGAATCATTAGCATTCAAAATATCAGGACCGCAGACTGATGAGGAATACGAAACATGGTTGCATAAAGCCGGATACAAATATTTAATCCCTACACGTGAAGGGGTAGTCATGCTCACCGAATTTGACATGATCTATGGAGATGATATCAGGTTGCTGTCGATTGAGCAAAGCAAACTATTGATCAAAAAGAAGTACTGGCGAAATTTTGGATGGCAATAAATAACCCCTGACTAAAGCTAAGCATACGTGGACACAAGTGAACTTCTCAAGCGGGTACGGAAAGTAGAGATCAAGACCAGGAGTCTGAGCAAAAATATATTTTCAGGTGAATATCATTCGGCATTTAAAGGTCGTGGTATGTCGTTCAGCGAAGTCCGCGCCTATCAATATGGTGATGAAGTCCGCGACATCGATTGGAATGTCACAGCACGTACAGGTGAGCCACATATAAAAGTCTTTGAAGAAGAAAGAGAGCTGACGATAATGCTCCTTGTTGATGTCAGTCAATCTGTCCAGTTCGGTACACATGATCAATGGAAAAATGAATGGATAGCTGAAATCTGCGCCGTCCTTGGTTTTTCTGCGCTGCAGAACAATGACAAGGTAGGACTGATCCTGTTTACAGATCAGATCGAAATGTATATCCCTCCCAAGAAAGGAAGACAACATCTGCTGCGCATCATACGTGAGCTGTTGTACTTCGAACCATCAGGCCGAAAGACGAATATCAATGTGCCGCTCGCGTATTTGTCAAACGTGATCAAAAAGAAATGTATAGCATTTGTGATCAGTGATTTTATTTCTGAGCCATTCGAGGACACTTTGCGTATTGCATCAAAACGGCACGACATGGTGGGAATCCATGTGCATGACCCTGCAGAGACGAATCTGCCTGATGCAGGTCTTGTCCGGATGAGGGATTCCGAGACACAGAAGATCAGTATCGTAGATACTTCTGACCCGAAAGTTCGTCATGCCTATGCAGTAAACTATGCGCACAGACTGCTTGATTTTAAGGAACAATTCAAACGCAATCAAAGCGATGTCATGGCACTGGCCACAGATCAGTCCTACATTCAGGAGTTTCACAGATTTTTTAAACACCGTGCTTCCTGATGAGGTATTTCATATTCATTATTGCCATCCATATTTATGTAGCAGGGACGAGCCAGGCATCGCTGACTGTCGATCACATGCAGGCCACGATAGGTGATCAATTGAAAGCAACCATCAAAACAAACCTGAGCAATGGACGTGAATGGGTCAACATGAAAGAGATCTGGCCGGACTCCTCAAAACAATTTGAAGTCATTCATGGCCCTGATGTGGAGAATAGTGATCCATCTGCTATGACAGTATCCTGGACCATTGCATTGTTTGATACCGGGTGGATCAGAATACCTGCTTTGCCACTGCTGATTAAATATCAGGATAAGATTGATACCGTTTTTTCAAATGACGTGCCTGTGCAAATCAAACCTGTTGAGCCCGATTCGACAGGTTTGCTTCCGATCAAAGACATTGTCCGGCAGCCTTTCAATATTCTTTATTTCAAAAAATATATTCCACACTTTATTGGGGCTCTTTTGCTTTTATTCGGACTGATCTATTGGTGGAGACATCGAAAGAAAAAGGAAAATGTACAGGAGGAAATTGTCTTCGTTCCTTTGCCACATGATTGGGCATTTAATGCGCTGTCAGAGCTTGAATCAAAACGATTGTGGCAGAGTGGGGAAGTGAAGGAACATTACACATTGCTCACATCCATATTGCGTGAATATCTTGAAAGGCGATATAGCATCAGAGCACTTGAACAAACATCTGATGAAATACTTGACCAATTGCGTCTTCAGCAATTGAGTCCTTTACTCCTGGCAGATACAAGTGAATTACTCTCTCTGTCTGATCTGATCAAATTTGCAAAAGCAGACCCGGGGATTGATATCCATGCTGCGACGATCGAACGTGTACGCAACTTTGTAAAACAAACGATGCTGATACCATCTTTACTCACACCGGAGACGGACAAACCTGGTACAGATGCACCTGTGGCATAATATTTCTCTCCATGACTCATGGTGGCTGTTGCTGCTTGCGTTGATCCCATTGATCATAGGGTACAGGCTACGTAAGGGTAAACCTGATGTAGTAGTTGCTCTGGATGTACCTGTCCTCTATACAAAAATTCAGGATTCGTGGCGGGTTATCGCTTTAAGATTTGTAGAGCCGCTTTTCTGGATCGCGATGGCTGCATTAATTGTCGCCATGGCGAGACCGCAGCGTGAGAATGATGAAGAAAAAATAAAAGGTGAGGGTATTGATATTTTCCTGGTGATGGATCTTTCCTCCTCGATGTTGTCAAGAGATTTTGATCCGGACAGATTATCTGTGAGCAAACAGGTGGCTGCCGATTTTATCACACATCGAACTTATGACAGAATAGGTTTGGCAGTGTTTGCTGCTGAATGCTACACCCAATGTCCGCTGACGCATGATCATGAGGTACTTGTTGATTATCTAAAGCAACTTCAATGCGGACAGCTCGAAGATGGTACGGCCATCGGTATGGGCCTCGCCGCTGCAGTCAACAGGCTGAAGGATAGTGATGCGAAAAGTAAGGTGGTCCTGCTTCTCACCGACGGTGTCAACAATGCGGGTTATATAAGGCCTGCTACTGCTGCAGATCTTGCGAAACAATTTAATATCAAAGTATACACGATAGGTATCGGCAGTTATGGACAAGCTCTCTCTCCTGTACGACGCAATGCAGATGGTCAATATCAGTTTGGCTACACCAATGTCGAAATAGATGAAACATTGCTCAAACAAATAGCGGATCAGACAGGCGGTAAATATTACAGGGCCACTTCTGCAGAAGCATTGCAGCAGGTATATGCAGAAATAGATCGTTTGGAAAAAACACAAGTGGAGATCTCGGTATTCAAGAGATACCAGGAATTATATTATGTGCCGTTGATCTTTGGTCTTGCGTTGTTAGCACTTCTATTTATTGCGAGGTCTACTGTGCTCAGGACATTGCCTTTTTAATTTTAATGATAGTTTTCGCTGGTTGCCTCCGACCGCTGCGTTTTCAAATATAGCCAAGTGTGCAGCGAAATGCAGGGGTCGTGGACAAACACTGAAATCACTTTCATTTGACAAAATCATTCAGGAAAACAATAAAAAAGGCAGATCGCTCTGCCTTTAGGTTTCTATTATCACAAATTGAAAATCTCCTGATGATACTAATTCAACAGAGGATTAGAATTTTTATTCATGTCAGCGCTTTTGTTCATTTAAGATCTTCAATGCATCTATGGCTCTTGTATCAGCAGGATCTATATCAAGCATCTTTTGGAAGAATTCCTTTGCATGCACATTTCCTTTTTCTTCCTGATTGATCCAATATATGGCCATATAATAGTATGCAACTACCATGTTCAGCTTGGTCAGGTTATTTTTAGCAGTGTCAGGTTCAGTGAGTGCTATGTATTTTTCATAAAAAGGTTTTTGCAAATACACAGTATCATCTCTGATCGTATCGATGCGGTTAGCAATCTTTGCTCTCATCCACCATCCTTGTGCATAATTAGGAGCACTTTCTACTATTTTTGCAAAAACAGAATCCGCCTGTTCATTAAATTTAGAATAAAAATAGCTCAACCCTAACCAATAGCTATCCACATTATTCAATTCTTTCGTATCATTTTTAAGTTTATAATACCTGATCGCCTGATCGTACTTCGTGGAATCATAATACGTTTTCGCCAGTACTCCATAGATCTCATTTGCACGGGAAGGATCCAGCTCGAGATATTTTCTATAGATATGTGAAGCATCTTCCACTAAACCAAGATGTAAAGCGGCCTTGGCATAATAGTCATAATCCGAAGCAAAAGATTTACGATCTTCTTTTTTCCCAATAGCTTCAAAAAGTTTTTTGCTGTGATCATATGATTCTTTCCATTTCTCAAGTTCAGCATATGACCAGGCTAGCCATCTGTGCAGCGTGTATTCCTCCGGATTAGTTAGCAAGAGTTTTTCTCCTTCTATGATGGCCCGGTCGTAATCTTTAGCCTGGAATGTCAGGAACTTGACTAACCTCACTTTCGCATCTACATCAGAACCTGTCAGCTCAACATACTTCTCAAGCAGGGGCGTCACTTTATCATATTTCTTTTCCCGGATATAGAGTTCATACAGATCCTTGATAGGGCGAGCATCCTTTGGAGAAAGCCGGATCGCTTCTTCAAGTTTTGGTATGGCCAGGTCGATTTGTTTTGCATTGGCCCATATACGTGCCATGCTGATATAAGCTTCTGCGTTCGTCGGATCCTTTTCTACAGCCGTTTCGTATGCCGTCATCGCTTCACCATTGTCTCCATTCATCAGATACGCATCTCCGAGGTGAGCCCAGTATTTAGCCACTTTGGTATCCATGTTACGGGCCTGTGAAAGGTAATCTACTGCTTTAGCTGGATTTGGTTTCTTGCTGGCCAGGTAGGCATCACCTATCAATGCCGGGATCAGTGAATTTTTCTTATTAATCTTCAACGCTGAGGCGAAATACTTTTCCGCTTCAACAGTGTTGTTTTTATCAAGCTCAAGCTTACCCAGGCCGACATTACATTCAGCACACTGGTTACTCGAGGACAGGCCTTTCTTATAGGACTTCTCTGCTTCTGCATAGTTCTCCATAAGATAGTTGACCTCTCCGATATAGAAGTAAGCCTGGTATGCTTTTGGATCTGATTTGCAGATCGCATTGAATGTGTTAAGCGCTGATGTGAAATTCTCGTTTTCCATATACTTTATCCCTTCCTCAATGGTCTGAGCCTTGAGGCTATAGGCCGATAAAGCGAACACGAATACAAAGAATATCTTTTTCATTTTTCTGATGTTTAGCCAATGAAGGTGCAAAAATGCAACGTGAGTTTTACCTATTGTGTTCATTTTATAACTTTTATATCCGAGGTATTCTTGATTTCCAGTAAGCGTTCGGATTGATATATGGGCAATAATCCTGCTTTTAGGATAATTTTCTGGCCGATTTCCCCTGAGATGAAAGACGCAAAGCCCGTCCCCACATCTGTCATTCCGGTTTTACTGATGAAATACAATGACCGTGTGAATGGATATATATTATCCTGCAGATTATATTGATATGGCGTCACGAATCCATGTTGAATAGAGTCCAAAGGTCGGCTGATGCCGATCAGGTGTATCGAACTGAGTATCTGCTTTGTCAGACCACTATCACTGTCACTTACTTCACTCCAGTCAATGATGCCTATCGCTTCATCATGTTTCGACAGGTAATCCAATATTTCCTTCTTGGACCCTAGCGCGTAGAAATGTTTTGCTAATTTCTCCTGATGTAGTAACTCAAGCAAGAGATTGGTGATGCCGGATTTAGCATTTTCAATAATAAATACTTTTCTGCCTGTTGAATCTTTGAACATGGACAACATTTGTTCATACGTATATGTCGTGTCCGTCTGATTTTTATTTGTAATGAACGCGATAGCGCCCTTGGCGAAAATACTTTGAACCGGATAACTCCGAAGCTGGTTAAAGTGATCCACCTCATCTTTAGTCAGTGCCCTCGTCGTCATGATCGCACCTATACTGTCTGCTAAAAACTTGTTGACCATATCATACTCATTCGCATAGGAAATATTCAGCTTCGCGTATTTGTAATTGCGTTCGAATATTTCTTCTTCCTGACTGACGATATCTTTCATGCTTTCATCTGCAATGATAGATAGCTTCCCCATGGTAGGTCCAGTCATGTCCTCCGTTTTCTTTACGCAGGCTGACTGAAGCCATAAAGTCGCAATGATGATATGAAAGAAGTATGTACGCATTAATTTTCTGGTCTCCGGTTTATATACTGATGACGTATTGTATAACAATTATTAAAGTTAAGACCTCGTTAAATCCAGTTAATATCCCATTAATAAGAAGGTCTGATTTCCTACACCAGGACATCAGACCTTCTTTACTTTTTATGCCGGTTTGGGTTTATTTTTTCATGAACGAACGGTAAACTCTCCATAAACCATATACGACGAACAGTGTCGAAAGGATTTCACTCCACGGAGAATCGAGTATTCTCTTACTAAAAATATAAACACCGATACCTATATATGTCAACCCAAGCAAGAAAAGAAAAATTTTGCCTGACAATGAGGACATTCATTCTTTATTGAAGTACAAACTTGATCGGGAGCGTAAAAGTCACGGGCACAGCTCTTCCGTTGTGTTTTCCTGCTTTCCATTTTGGCATGCCGTTTACAACACGGAGTGCTTCTTCATTACAACCGCCTCCAATACCCCGTACAACTTTTGCTTTTTGTATATCACCATCCTTTGATACGACAAACTGTACAATGACCTGTCCGGAGATTCCATTTTCACGGGCTATCGCAGGGTATTTGATCTGCTGATAGATGTATTTGTACATAGCTTCCGTTCCGTCAGGGAAGGTAGGCATCTGTTCTACATAGCTGAATGGCTCTTCGTCTTTGGGCTCTTCGACGGCAGCTGCAGGAGGAGCGTCTGGCACAGTAAGTGATGCGTCAACACCATTTTCATCACCTTTTTTGGTTTCAGTTGCTATCTCCTTATCCTTGATCTCTTCGACAGTCGGTGGAGGTGGTTCTTCATCCTTCACCTCTTCATCCTTTTTGACCACCGGAGGAACGAATTTGATCTGGTCCTTGATCGGTGGTGGATCCACTTTTGGTGGAGGTGGCGGAGGTGGTTTTTTTGGATCAATTGGGGGCGGTTCCGCCAGGGTCACCTCTTTCATGACCAATTCTTCTTTTTTCTCCGGAAGAAATCCTTTGATCAGTCTGATGATTTGCGGAGAGCTCACGGCCAGGAGAAAGAAGAGCATGCCTGTCACCATAGCGCGTGACATGTTTTTGTCATACAAACGCCTTAATTGGAAAGCACCGTAGGATTTATTTCTGCCATCAAAGACAATGTCATCCATCGATCGCTCTTGCCACTTTTCATTTTCCATGGTTAATTCTTTATCTTATACTATCATGATGCAGAAACCTGCATAATAACATAAAATTTATTTTCGGCTTTGACCTGTCATTACTGCGACCAGAGAGTCAATCGGATCGTTCGGTTCAAGGATGGCATATCGTTTCACATCTGAGATGGTCATTTCATCCAGGACATCGACAATATTTTTAACATTGGAGCCGGGCAAGGGTTTGATCATGACGAAAAGCTCATCCTGATTGCCCCATTGCTCTTTAACTTCCTGCTGTCTGCGTTGAATATACTTACGGAGACCACCAGGGCTATAGTCAAGGCTATCTAATGAGAGCTCAGTGTTGACATCAATTTCATCCGGAGAAACATAGGCATAGAGCTTATTCCTGGCGCCCAGCATCAGCGTTGCCGTTTTTGACATCTTGATAGGCGGCTCTTTCTTTTTGTCCTCTTCTTCTTCTTTGGCAGGTTTGTTGACCTCCATTGTTTTGGGCTTGTTCATGGTCGTGGCCAACATAAAGAAAGTGATCAGCAGGAATCCCAAATCCACCATAGCCGTAAGATCGACCCGGGTAGACATCTTTTTCCCTCTGACTTTTTTTGCTCCTTTTTTGTGACCGCCTCCACTGGCGACATTCATTTCAGCCATAATGCACGATTTTTCTTTTGTCTAAGAATATTATTCCTCACTCGTTTTGGCCGAAGTGATCAGGTTAAACTTGTTGACCTTTCGGTTTTGAAGTGCCTGTATCAGCTTATCGAAATATCTGTATTCGGTTTTCTTGTCTCCTTTGATAGCTATCCGCAGCTTATTATTTTCCTGACGGGAGAATAGTATCAGGTCTTCTACCTGATGCTGGCCTCCGGTAGTGTCAATCATCAAACCCGGTTGCTGGACATTCATTCGGTCGGCAGGCGGCTTACTCAGAAAATCCGGAAGCGACCTAATATCCATACCCCAAATGTCCATGACCCGAAAAGCCTCCTTTTGTTCCTCGGAAAGTGGAAAATTATAAGTAGAAGCCAATCGATCCAATAGTTTCAGGCGTGTAGGCTGATCACTTAATCCGAAAAAGGTACGCCCGTCAGGTCCGATCTGAAACATCATAATATCCGTATCCGGTATCGGAATCCGAGCCGTAGATGATGGAATGTCGATTTGCACTGCCTCAGTAGGTCTGAACTTCGTGGTCAGAATGAAAAAAGTAAGCAAGAGGAAAGCTACGTCACACATGGCTGTCATGTCGACGGAGGTACTCTTTCTGGGTATTTTTACCTTAGGCATAAGTCTGTTAAATAAACGGTGAGAAAAGAATTAATGTTTTGCAGCAAAATTCTGTGCAATACTAAATCCTGCCTCATCTATACCGTAGGTCAGTCCATCAATCTTCGTCGTAAAATAATTATAGGAGATAATCGCCAATGCTGAAGTACCAATACCCAAAGCTGTATTAATCAAAGCCTCTGAGATACCTGTAGACAGAGCCACTGCATCAGGTGCTCCTGCATTTGCTATCGCCGCAAAAGCCCGGATCATCCCTAATACCGTTCCAAAAAGACCCAGCAGCGTTGCTACTGAAGCAAAAGTGGCGAGGATAACCAGGTTTTTCTCAAGCATAGGGAGCTCAAGCGAAGTAGCTTCTTCAATTTCTTTCTGTATGGCAAGCATTTTCTGATCCTTCGCCAGGCTGGACATAGCCGTCATATCATTGTATTTCCTCAGGCCTTCCCGGATCACATTTCCGACCGAACCACGCTGGGTGTCACATTCCTTGATAGCCCCATTGATATCTTCCCGGTCCAGAAAACCTTTGATTTTGCGCACAAATACCGGAATGGATCCTTTACCACTCGCGATACTTAAGGAGATGAACCGTTCTACAATCACCGCTATAACTATCATCATCGCTCCCATCAAGACAGGTACCATGATTCCTCCTTTATACATCGTCCCGAGATAATTTCCAGGAATAGGCAATCCTTCAGGATCTCCATTCTCAAAATTGCCCGGATTCCCCAGAATAAATTTGAAAATCAAATACCCCAGGATCAGTGCGACAGGAATCAGGATAGAAGCAAAAAATCTATTGAAAGACCCACTTGAGGCAGCCTTTTCAGATTTGACATTCGGATTGCTCATAAAAGTTGATTTATTTTTTGGTTTGAAGCATAAGAAAATACTGTAATTCGTTCCAGTCGAAAATGAAAGAGGAACAGAGTTACAAAAATATTTTTATTTTTTAATTGCGACCCATCAAATACATAAATTTTGAGAATACATTGATTGTCAAAATATTTGAAAATGAAAGCAGGCCTTTGATATGTGATAAAAAACCTACATATTGATCTTTGAAAACCAATGTAGTAGATAATGAACTTTGGTATTCCACGGTAATTTGGTAATCATTCTTTCTGCAATATACCTGACAATTATTTTACAGGAGATACACAGACCTCAGATTTGGTCTTTGATCTGTTTGATACACCATATATATGGACTGAATCAGACCTTTCTTTCAAACGTTCACAATCTGTAAACATCATTCATCAGGGCACAATAAATGTTGTTCATATCCAGTATAGTACTTTTGTCTATATACAATACATGCATATTGATGAGAATCATCACCGGTACTGTACTTAAGATGAAATTGACATGACAATTGCACACTTTATTATTCTGAACTAATGTTTCGATTTCAACATCCTGAATTTTTTTGGATAGGCCTATTGCCTGTGTTGATTATCGCAGGTTTTTTTCTTAGTGCCTGGTTTGGAGGAAAACGATGGTCAAACTGGGGAAGTACTTTGTCAAATAATAAGGTGTTAGAGAAATTGAAAAACAAGCCTTCATTCCTTTGGTTTGTTGGATTGGCTGTCATTTTACTCAGCATTGCTGCCGTCAATCCGCAATGGGGATACAAAACTGAAACGGTCGAAAATAAAACAGCAGACATCTATTTGTGCCTTGATATTTCCAACAGCATGCTCGCGGAGGACGTTGCTCCTAACCGACTTGAAAGAGCGCGGCGATTTGCCCTTGATTTATCATCTGCTTTTAAAACTGATCGGATAGGTCTGATTGTCTTTGCAGGCAATGCGTATATCCAAAGCCCATTGACTTCTGACTGGCACGCCATTGAATTATATCTTAATGCAGCCCATCCTGATCAGGCCGGAACACAAGGCACCGCTATAGGAGAAGCTATTCGTCTGGCCACAAAGTCTGGTAATAATTCAGAAGATCCCGGCGAAGGAGCTATCATCATCATCACTGATGGCGAAGACCATGATAGTGATGCGCCCCTGGCGATCCAGGAATCAGTCGCAAAAGGCTGGTCTACCTATGTAGTTGGCGTGGGTACCGAAGAAGGAGGGACCATCCCGATCATGATCAACGGCAATAAGGATGTGAAACGTGATGAAACCGGTCAGCCCATAAAAACAAAACTCAACAGGCAACTCATGACAGACCTTGCCAGCAATGGGAATGGCAAGTATTATGATCTGAACAGTATACCTACCATCATTGATGATTTGAAATCCGAATTGTCAAAACTTGAACGCAGCCATCTTGAGAAGAGATCTTTTTCGGATCATAAAAGTTATTTCCAATGGTTTCTTCTGCCCGCGCTTCTATTGATTCTCATGTATGCATCCGTTAACTACAAACACGAAGTCATCTGATGAGTACCCACCGATTTATTTTTCTGCAGTTCATTTTTCTGATTCTTTCCTTCACAAAAGGCATAAGTCAGCCTGAATATCCATTGTACCGTAAAGCAGATAAACAATTTGATCTCGGACAATATCAGGATGCAGAGACCGCGTACAGAAAAGCTGATGAAATCAAACCGAAAGCAGAAACATCCTATAACCTGGGCAACTCTATCTATGAACAAAAAAGAATGCCCGAAGCTGTAACCCAATATCAGAAGGCGATTGAAAATTCAAAAGACCCCATACTTCAATCCAATGCCTACTACAATATGGGCAATGCACATTTTCAAAACAAAGAATATGATGAAGCCATCAAAAACTATAAAGAATCCTTGAAGCTCCAGCCCACAGATGAGGATGCGAAAAAAAACCTGATGCTGGCTATGCGTCAATTGCAGCAGCAACAACAACAACAGCAACAACAGCAGAAGGACCAAAAAAATAAAGACAACAATAAAGACCAGCAAAACCAGGATCAACAACAACAACAACAACAACAGCAACAATCCGATAAGGATAAAAAAGATCAGCAACAACAGGAATCTCAAAATCAATCTCAACAGGATCAGCAACAGCAGCAACAACAACAACAATCAAAGGAAGATGTCAGTAAAGATGAAGCCAAAGAAATACTGAAAGCCGTAGAACGTGAAGATCAGCGTGTCCAGGAAAAACTAAAAAAGGCGCGTGGAAGTAAGGCGCCACCGGTGAAAGACTGGTGAAGTAAAAAAGTAACGAGTAACGAGTAACGAATAACGAATAACGAGTGAAGCTATGACATGGGGAAATTTAATTTGTGCTAATTATTTTTAAAATAATTCTGCGCAATCTGCGGTGAAAAAAAATAACGAGTAACAAGTAAAAAATAAGGCCATGAATGAGTATAATTAGTCGCAAATAGCGAAATCTAATTTGCACTAATTTGCGAAATTTGCGGCAAAAGGAATTACGAATAACGAGTAAAGAATAACGAATAATGAAGACATTACTTACAATCTGGAGTCTGTTTGTAACTACAATTCTCATGGCTCAGCCTACTGTCAAAGTAGAAGTCAGTGCTGATACGATCAATCCCGGTGATCTGGTCGAAGTGACGTATACGATTGAAAATGGAGAAGGCAGCTTTGAAGCCCCTGACCTCAACAATGTTCCGGTGGTGAGTGGGCCGAATACATCTTCGAGCTTCATGATCGCCAATGGCAAGAAGAGTTCGAGCCAATCTTATTCTTATATTTTGCGAGCTCCTGACAACGGAAAAATCATCATTCCGGAAGCCTATTTTCGGGAGGGAGAAAATAGTCTGAAAATTGATTCGGTACAAATCGTCGTCAATAGTGATGCCTATCCCCTGGGTGTAGAACCACCTGTTCAATCGACAAAACCGACACGTGAGAAAAAAAAGTTTTAATCTTCTTTTCGCCTTCTTCACTTGCCTGGTCTTCATCTGCTGTGTAGAAAATTCGTTTGCACAGGACCCCGTCTTTGCTGCTGCCGTAGCAAATGATAAAGTTGCACAAAATTCAGTATTCGATATCACATTTGAACTTCGCAATGCCCAGGGTGGAAATTTTCAACCACCCACATTTGAAAATTTTAAAATCGTCGCCGGCCCGTCGACATCATCGAGTACGATGATCATGAATGGGCAGATGAGTCAAAGTATGTCATGGTCCTATTCATTACTGGCTACTCAGGTGGGAAATTTTACAATAGGTCCTGCAAAAGTGGCAGCGGGACGAAAACTACTATCGACAAAGCCGCTGACGATTGAAGTGGTGAAATCAAAAGCCAATCCAGGGTCAGGCATCACAGCCACGGGCAAAGAAAATGTTTTGCTCGTCGCCTCTCTGGATTCAACATCGTACTATCCTGGCCAGCAAATCATCCTTCAATACAAACTCCTGTTCAATCAGAATGTACAAAGTGTCAATGTGCTTTCCGAAGATGATTATGCTGATTTTTTTATTCAGAATTTCGGCAACTTCAACCGACAATCTGCCATGGAGAATGTCAACGGCGTCCACTACACATCACGTGTCATGAAAGCGGTGGCACTCTTTGCTCATCAATCCGGAACGTACAGGATTGCTCCGATGATCATGGACGTTGGAATTGAGGCTCCTTTCCCTGAACAACGTGGATTCTTCTCCATGAGAAGTATGGACATGGCCAAAGCTGCTTCTGCACCATTGACGGTTCACATTCTGCCATTACCACCTGGAGCACCTTCTGCATTTTCAGGTGCTGTAGGTCAGTATACGGTCAAAGGATCTCCCGGGCAAACTGACCTTTCCACTGATGATGCATTTACAATTTCAGTAGAGATAAAAGGTGATGGTGATGGCAAACGATGGGATCCACCTGCTCCTGTCGTCGATGGAGATTTTGAAATCTATGATCCTCGTATTACTGAAGATAAAATGACAGAGGACCAGGACCACATCACGCATCACCGTACTATAGAATATCAAATGATACCACGTGAACCCGGCCATTATAAAGTTGTCATACCCCTTATTTATTTCAATCCAAGAACTCTGAAATACGAAACTGCAAGTACGGATACAGTTAGACTAAATGTCACAAAAGGAGTGAATAGTGGACAAAAAACAACGATCACTACAGCACCTGAAATTCCAAATCAATTGAGAAAAATCAGGAACATTGCGACAGATGATCGTTTCTGGATGTCTATTCCTCATTTATTTCTTTTTGGATTGATTCTTTCCGGTTCATTCTGGGGTATGTTCGTTTCCTTCAAACGCAAACGAGAAGATGCCATTCCGGCAGATGAAAAGATCCGGATAGCAGCTGTCCGGAATGCCCTTCTTCAGATCGATGCATTACAGATGTCTTCGTCGAATATTTCAGATAAAGAATTTTTCGAGAGGGCTACCGAACTTTTTTACAAATTTCTATCGGACAAACTTTCTATACCGCCTTCAGATCTTGATCAGGGAAAGCTCCGGTATTATCTCGATAATAGTGATGTCGTCGATTCGGAAAAGCTCCGTGTGTCTGCATTTTTTGAACAATGTCTTTCTGTACGTTATGGGGCAATTCCGGGCGGAAAATCAAGAGAGCAAATGCTGTCGGAGATCAGGAGTTTTGTTGATGTACTTTAGCGTAAGGTATACTTCTTTATATCTTACTTTTTCTTCATATCATTGTTGATGCTTACCTCGCTTATCGTCCATGGCCAATAAGAAACCGAAATCTGCTGTTGCGAAAAAATCAGTTCAAAAGCTAAAGCTCTGGCATTATCTTCTACTGGTAGCGATACCTGCTATCATCTATGGCAGGACAATCTTCTTTGATTATGTCATGCATGACGATGACAAGATGATCAAAGAAAATCCAATGCTGAAAGAGGGGTTTAATCTGCCTCTTGCGTTTACAACAGATGCGTGGTTTATGGATGCCCGGATAGAATTGTACCGGCCATGGCAGAGCATCACCTATATGATCGATTATGCTATAGGAAAAACCAATCCTACCGTTTATCATGTACACAACCTGATCATCTTCATCCTGGGTGTCGTGTTACTTTTCTTTTTTCTTCAGTTTTATTTCAAACCTCTTCTCGCCTGGGCTGGTGCATTACTTTACGGAGTGAATCTGCTTACACCGCATGTTGTTGGATGGATTGCTGCGAGAGGCGACTTGTATTTGATGGTCTTTGGATTATCATTTTTAATTCTTGTCCAGCGGTATTTGAAATCAGGTTCTGCGAGGTCGTTATGGCTGGCAGTACCTTTCTTTTTTATGGCGTTGTTGTCAAAAGAATCGGCGATCGCGTTATTGCCTATCGCTTTTGTGATGATATATATGGAAAAGAAAAAAATGCCTGGCTCCGTTGCATGGATATGGTTTGGCATTAATGTAGTCCTCTTCGCTGTTTATTTTGCATTGCGTGGAAAAGCAATTGCATCAGCCGGAAATTTAGCAGCACTTGCATTTTTTCATAATCTCAGATCATTGCCTGAAGAATTTTTTAAAATGATTGTTCCCCTGGGATTTAGTGTGATGCCCGGTTACTCAGTTTTCTGGACGCTTGGAGGCGTTGTTCTGTTGGGGATATTTGGTTATTTGGTTTGGAAAAACAAACCGGATCAACGTATTCTGATTTCAGGATTTGCGTTATGGCTTGCGCCTCTTTTACCATCAATGGCGTATGAGCCCTCATTTGCAGGCGTAGCGTATGATTATCTTGATCACAGGGCATGGTTCCCCTATGTAGGTATATGGCTCATTGCATTGGGATTGATTGATAAAATAAAATTCATCAACAAATCATATGCGCCGGCTGTATTCGGATCGGTGATGGTCCTTTGGTCGGGTGTGAATGTATGGCGTTCAGGGACTTACCAGAAATGGGAAACGTATTACGGTAATGCTATTCGTACCAATCCGGGTTCAGGCCTGGCCAATCTCAATTATGGATCGATGTTGCGCGATGAAGGAAAATGGGAAGATGCATTGCCTTACATTGAAAAGGGTGTTAAGTTAAGTCCTGATTATACGGATGCTAAAGTCAGACTTGCAGAAGCGTATTTCAATCTAAAGAAATACAATGAGGCGATTGAAATATCAAATGCTGTCATTGCAAAAGAACCAAAGAATGTCACAGCACTTCAATTCCGTGGCAGTTCATATGGTGCCAGCGGACAAACTGCTGAAGCCGCCAAAGATTTTAAAACCATATTAGATACCGATCCAAATAATACGCACGGCCTGTTCAACCTGGGTGTTGCCTATAAAGAATCGAACCAACTCAACGAGGCGATAGAGACATATTCAAAACTTATTTCCTTGCAGCCTGATTTTCCAAATGTTTATTTTGAAAGGGGATTCTGTTATGGCAAGATGGGGTTATTTCCCCAGGCTAAGGCAGACATGGATGCGTCTATCAAATATCAGCCTACACATGGAGCTTCATATTTCTTTCGTGGCCGGGCATGGGAGGCTCTCGGCGACCCGAAATCGGCTTGTGCTGATTGGAAGAAAGCCCTTGAGCTGGGGACAAAGGATGCGGAGCCTTTCATTCGGGATAAGTGTAATCAGTAAGGCATTTCGTTCTTATCGTTGCAAAATAGTACTCTTAAAAAGGTCAACAAAGTGATCAGAAAGTGGTCAGTAAAGTGGACCATAATATGTACCCAACTTCCACTTATAACTACGTGTAATATCAGGCAGTTACGACATCGTGGCACGACTAGTGGTGGGCCGACAAGTAGTGCCCCCCCAAGTCGGGGCACGATTATATTTTTGGGCAGGGCTT